>NZ_CP095390.1:2400000-3337253 GCF_023008585.1 Natribaculum breve
TCCCGCTTCTGGCCGTCCTCTCGGTGCTCCAGATGGGCTCTGGCTCCGTTCTCGAGCGCTTCGAGGAACAGCTGCTCACCCAGCCCTCGCTGCTCGTGCTCGTCCCCGTGATGATCGGGACCGCGGGCAACCTGGGGTCGATCATGTGCGCGCGGCTGTCGACCCAGCTTCACCTGGGCGTCCTCGAGTTCTCGCCCGACAATCCGAACGTGCGGGCGAACGTCGCGGCCGTATTCGGTCTCGCCGTGACGGTCTTTTTCCTGCTCGGCGTCGCGTCGTGGGCCATCGGCCGCCTGCTCGGCGGTTCGCTCGGGCTCGGGACGCTTCTGTTCATCACGATGGTCTCGGGTATGCTGCTGGCCGTCTGGGTCGTGATCGTCAGTTCCGTCGCCGTCTACGTCTCCTATCGCCTGGGGTACGACCCCGACGACACGACGATCCCCGTCGTCACCAACGTCTCCGACGTCACCGGCGTCTTGATTCTCTTTACTGTGGTCTGGATCGTCCTCTAGCCAGATCGCCTCGCGTTCGTACTGCCGGACAACACGGTTCAGACGTCGATCGCACTCGAGACGCGATCGAGTAGTCACTGACTGTTGTCCGGTAGTATCAGGGCTCGAACGAGACGTTCGTCACCGTGTCGATCACGCCCGAGACGGCGTGGATCTCGTCGGCGACGACGGTCGGCAGGTCGTCGACGTCGTCGAGGTCGAGCTGGGCGATGAGGTCGTAGTCGCCGGTCACGATGTGAACCGTCTCGACCGACTCGAGGTCCGCGATCTCGTTTGCAGCCTGTGAGACGGCTCCCGCGTCGACGACGACGTGGACGTAGGCGTCTGTCATGAGTCTGGGATCCGTACACCGACCGTTCGAATATCGCTTTCACCTGCGACAAATATTAACACATGTCGATGTCCGTGACGGACGTGCTCGAGTCCGTCGCGATCGGAGCGACCCGGCGGTTCGCGGGTGCCGATCACCCGAGCGAATCCGGCGGATCCGGCAGCTTCGCCTGTTCGTCCGGGTCGTGGTGGACGATCACCTCGGCGTCGTCGAGCCGCGCCCGCGTTCGCACGGTCTGGATCGACTCGAGCGACTCCTCGAGCGACCACGCGAACGAGGGGACGAGGTCCCGCTCGTAGCCGGCCCGGCTGTTTGCGACGTCGGCCGCGAGGAGGACGTTCCCGGAGTCGAGTTCGACCGACAGCGACTGGTGGCCCGGCGTGTGTCCCGGCGTCGGGAAGACGACGACGCTCCCGTCGCCGAAGAGGTCGTACTCGCCCGTGATCGCGGTCACGTCACGCGACGGCGCGCGGAGCGGGGAGATGTCGCCCTCGAGGTAGAACAGCCGCTGGACGCCGTCGGGCCAGAAGGCGTACCGGAGTTCCTCTTTCCGGACGACCACCTCGGCGTCGGGAAACGAGTCGACGTTGCCCGCGTGGTCCGTGTGCAGGTGCGAGAGGACGACGTAGTCGACGTCCTCGGGTTCGTACCCCAGCGCGTGGAGGTGGTCGGTCGGCGACTGGCCGACGTCGAGGTCGAGCGTCTCCAGGAAGTCGACCATGTGGGGTGCGCCGTTCGGACCGTAGCTTTCGGGGTCGTCGGCCATCTCGCGGCTGATCCCCGTATCGAACAGCACCAGCCCGTCCGGGTGCTCGAGCAGGTAGCACGGACACCAGCCGACGTACGGTTCGCCGGGATTCTGTAGCTGGACGGCGGCGCTGTAGTCGAACGTCCACTCGGCGGTGTTCAGGCGGTAGAGGCTGGTGACTGTCACACTCGGGATACGTACCGGGCGAACAAAAACGCTCTACCGCTGTCTCTCATACTGCCGGACAAAACGGTTCAGACATCGATCGCACTCGAGACGCTGTCGCCGACGGCGACAGCAGTCGAGACGCGATCGAGTCTTCACTGACTGTTGTCCGGTAGTATCATGCCGGCGCACCGCAGCGCTCGATCGCTTCGCGAACCGCTTCGGTTCGACCGATGAACGTCACGTGATCGCCGCGCTCGAGTTCGAGGTTCGGATCCGGGACCTCGTTGTCGCCGTCCCGGCTCACGAGCGCGATGAGCACGCCGTTTGGCAACCTGTCGTCGATGTCGGCGATCTTCTCGCCGACGACGGCGTCGTCCGTCACTTCGACCTCCTGGACGTCACCGGAGCGACCGAGTTCGGTCATCCAGTTCGAGAGTGCGGGGCGTTCGATCACGTTGTCGATCGCCCACGCGGTCGACTCCGCCGCGGAGATGGTGCGGACGCCGAGTTCCTCGAACGCGTCGACGTTCGACGGGTTGTTCGCCCGGGCGATCACCGTCTCCGCGTCGAACTTCGATTTGGCGAGCTGGGCGATGAGGAGGTTCGTGTCGTCGTCGCCGGTCGCCGCGACGATGATCCGGGCGTTCTCGCCGCCGGCCGAGCGCAACACCTCGGTGTCGGTTCCGTCACCCTCTCGGACGGTGAACCCGTCCTCGCGCGCCCGCTCGAGGGAGTCTCTGTCCTTCTCGATCAGGACCACGTTTTCGCCGCGCGCTTCCAGTCGTTCTGCCAGCAGGCGGCCGACTCTGCCGCTGCCGACGATGAGTACACGCATTGGTATCACTTCCAGTCGTTCCGCGATCTGCCGGGCGAAGCCGCCCTCGAGGACGACCGTCACGAAGATGACGAGAAAGACGGTCCCGACGAGCAACTCCGCGCCGGTCTCGTTGGTCGGTGCCTCTGGTGCCTGCAGGCGGATCGCAAACAGCGTCGCGACCGACGCCGGAATGATCCCCCGCGGGCCGACGAAGCTCACGAACAGTTTCTCCCTGGTGGTAAACCGCTCTCCCATCGTCGAGAGGAAGACGAGTAACGGCCGGAGGACGACCATTACGATCAAGACGACGGCGACGCCGCCCAGGCCGAGCGCGAACAGCTGGTCGAACTCGAGCAGCGCCGCGAGCGTGATGAAGACGAACGAGAGGACGATCAGCGTCACGTCGCCTTTGAACGCCTCGATATCCTCCTCGTACGGCAGGTTGGCGTTGCCGAGGATCAACCCGGCGGTCGCCGCGGCGGCGACGCCCGCCTCGGAGAACACCCAGTCTGCGGCACCGAAGGCGACGACCGCGCCCGCGAGCGTGAGCAGCCGGGCGTTTCGCGGTGCGTCGTCGGGCGAGACGTCGACGTACTGCAGGACGTACCAGACGACCGCCGCGACCGCGAGGCCGACGAGGAGGCCGGTGCCGAGACGCTCGGCGAACAGCCGGACGTAGATGCCGGCGTTGAGTTCCCGAACCGTCATCGCCTTGAACATCACGATCGCGAGGATCGCCGCGGTGACGTCGTTGACGATCCCTTCGGTCTCGAGGGCCGCCGCGACCCGGTCGCGAACGGGGACGACTTTGAGAATCGGCGTGACGACGGTCGGTCCCGTCGCGACGAGCAGCGCGCCGATCAGCAGTGCGATGTCCCAGCCTGCGCCGAGCAGGAAGTGGACGGCTGTAGCCGTCCCGAACAGCGCGATCGCCGCCCCGATCGTGATCAACCGCAGCACGGCCGCCGGTGCCTCCCTGATTTTCTCGAATTTGAGGTGGAACGCGCCCTCGAAGACGATGATCGCGACGCTCAGTCCGACGATCGTCGACAGCCCGCTGCTGCCGCCGAAGGACTCGACCGTGAGCACACCGAGTCCTTCCGGACCGATCGCGACGCCCGAGAGGATGAGAAACAGGACGCTCGGGATCTGCAATTTCGCCGAGAGAAGCTGTGAGAGCACGCCGAGTCCGATGATGGCGGCGACGAGGACGATCAGGTCGCCGGTCGCTTCCGTAGCCATAGTTACTCCTGATCGTCGACCGACGTTCGCCTGCCGGGTGCGTCTTTCGGACTCATTCCCTGTCGGGAGAGAGTGACTACAGGGGCTTAAACATCGTTCTTCGTCGTCACGATCGGCGACGAATCGGACGGGCCGACTCGAGTGTCCCGATCAGTCGGCCGGTTCGGCCTGCGACTCGCGTCCGCGCTCCGGGTAGATGTCCGCGACCTCGTCGGCGAAGCGCTCGAGGATGACCCGACGTTTCTTCTTCATCGTGGGGGTGAGCATCTCGTTTTCCTCGGTGAACTCCCGTGGCACGAGCTGGAACTCCTTGATCCGCTCGTGGGGTTCGAAGTTCTCGTTGACCGCGTCGACCTCCCGCTTGACGAGACGCTGTACCTCTTCGTGGTCGACCAGCCGCTCGCGACTCGCCACGTCGCCGTCGACCGCGTCCTCGAGGTACTCGAAGTTGGGGACGATCAGCGCGCCGACGAACTTCTCGCCGTCGCCGACGACCAGACACTGTTCGACGACCTGGCTCTTGGCGAACGAGTCCTCGATCGGCGCGGGGGCGACGTTCTTGCCGGTCGAGAGCACGAGGATCTGCTTTGCGCGCTCGCGGAAGACGACGTAGCCGTCGGGCCGGACGTTGACGATATCGCCGGTCCGGAACCACCGCTTGCCGTCTTCGTCCTCGGTGAACGCTCGCTCGGTCGCCTCCGGATCGTTCCAGTAACCGTCGGTCACGTTCGGCCCGCACACGAGCAACTCGCCGAGGTCGCCGAGGGTGTCGTCTGCGGTCTCTGCGGGGACGACCGACTTGTCGACCGTGATCTCACAGCCCTCGACCGGGACGCCGATCGTGCCGATCTTCGGCTCCTCGGGCGGGTTGGTCGTGACGACCGGTGCCGTCTCGGTGAGTCCGTATCCCTCGTAGATCGGCAGTCCCATCCCGTGATAGAGGGTACACAGCTCCGGCGACAGCGTCCCGCCACCGCTGACCAGGAACTCGACGTTCCCGCCGAGCGCTTCTTTGACCTGGCTGAACACCAGGTTGTCCGCGACCGTCATCTTCAGTTTCAGGCCCAGGCCAGGGCTGTCCGATCGGTAGTACGCCTTGCTGACGTCCGTCGCCCACTCGAAGATGCGCTCTTTGAGCGGCGACTCGCTGGCCTGTTCGCGGATGGCGTCGTAGATCTTCTCGTAGACCCGCGGGACGCTCGTTGCGGTCGTCGGCTCGACGAGCTGGAAGTCCTCCTGGAGCGTGTCGGCGCTCTCCGCGTAGGCCACGCACGCCCCGCTCGCGAACATGACGAAGTGCCCCGCCGTCCGCTCGAAGACGTGCGCCAGCGGCAGGTACGAGACCGCCTCGGTCTCCTCGTCGATCGACGGCGACCCGTCCGGTTTGCCCGGTCGCGGGCCGTAGCGTCGGTACACCTGGTTGACGTTCGCCCTGAAGTTGCGGTGGGTCAGCTTTACGCCCTTCGGCCGTCCCGTCGTCCCGCTCGTGTAGATCAGACTCGCCAGGTCGTCTACGTCGGTCTCGTCGATCCACGACCGGTAGGCCTCGAGGTCGAACGTCTCCGCCCCGCGCTCGTAGACGTCCGCGAGCGTGTAGACGTCCGCCATTCCGTCGTACTCCGGCCCGAGTTCGTCCATCACGACGACGAACTCGAGGTCGAGGTCGTCGTCGACCTCGAGGACGCGCTCGAGTAGCGCCTCGTTCTCGACGACGACGGCCGTCGCCCCGGGGTCGTCGAGCAGGTAGCGAACCTGGTTCGGCGAGGAGCTCCGGTAGACGGTCGTCACGACGGCACCCGCCGCGAGGAGCGCGAAGTCGGACTGGGCCCACTCCATCCGCGTCCCCGCGAACATCGCCACGCGGTCGCCGGTCTCGACGCCGAGCGTTCGGAACCCGCTCGCGAGGTTCCTGACGACCTCGCGCATCTCGGCGTACGAAAGCGTCGCGTACTCGCCGCCGGGTGCCGACTCGAACGCCGTCCCGGCGAGCGTTCGGTCGTACACGCCTCCCTTGTACCGCTGTGCTGGTCGGTTTGCGTTTCGCTCGGCGCTCCGCTCGAACGTCCGTCCGAGCGTCTCGAGTTCGATCACGTCGTCGTCGAACGCTCGTTCTGACTCCCGTCGTTCCATGGGTTGGCGTGCCATGGAACTACACTCTCATGAATTATAGGGATGGTTATGGCCAAAAACGTGATATTACTGTACTTCTATCGGGTAACGGTGAGTAAAAATCCGCTCGAGTAGGCGGCTTCTCTCGTAGTTTCCTTACTCTATCGGATACTTCCTCGCTCTCGATAGTCCCGTTCTCGATGGTCTCGTTCGAGCGGGACGACGAGCGACGGAACGTGGCTCCTACTCGGCGTACATCTCCTCGACCCGGTCCTCGAAGCGGTCCATGATCACGCGTCGTTTCTTCTTCATCGTGGGCGTGAGCATGTCGTTTTCTTCGGTAAACTCGCGGGGAACGAGTCGGAACTTCTTGATCTGCTCGTGTTTCTCGAACTGCTGGTTGATCCGGTCGACCTCCTCCTGGACGTACTCGATGACGCGCTCGTCCTCACAGAGCGCTTCGGAGTCGTCGGGGAGGTCGAGTCCCTCCTCGTCGGCCCACTCGCGGACGTGGTCCTCGTTCGGGACGAGCAACGCGCTGACGAACTTCTCGCCGTCGCCGACGACCAGACACTGTTCGACGACCTCGCTGGCTGCGAACGCGTCCTCGATCGGCGCGGGGGCGACGTTCTTGCCGGTCGAGAGCACGAGGATCTGCTTTGCGCGCTCGCGGAACTCGACGTAGCCGTCCGGGCGCAGGTGGACGACGTCGCCGGTCCGGAACCACCGCTTGCCGTCCTCGTCTTCGGTGAACGCCTGCGCGGTCGCGTCGGGATCGTTCCAGTAGCCGTCGGTCACGTTCGGTCCGCGCACGAGCAGTTCACCGACCTCGCCGGGGTCGTCGAAGGCACTCTGGTCGACGACCCGCTCGTCGACTTTCAACTCGACGTCGACCACGGCCGGACCGATCGTGCCGATCTTCGGTTCTTCGGGCGGGTTTACCGTGATGACGGGTGCCGTCTCGGTGAGCCCGTACCCCTCGTAGATCGGCAGCCCGATCGCGTGATAGAGGGTACACAGCTCCGGCGAGAGGCTGCCGCCGCCGCTGATCAGGAGCTCGACGTTGTCGCCGAGTGCCTCCCTGACCTGCGAGAAGACGAGCCTGTCGGCGATCGCCCGTTTGGCCCGCAAGGCCGGTCCCGGCGAGTCGGTCTCCTGGTAGGTCCGGCCGACGTCGGTCGCCCACTCGAAGATCCGCTGTTTCGTCGGCGACTCGCTGGCCTGCTCGCGGATGGCGTCGTAGATCTTCTCGTAGACTCGCGGAACGCTCGTCGCCGCGTTCGGTTCGACGGCGCTGAAGTCCTCCTGGAGCGTGTCCGGATTCTCGGCGTAGGCCACACACGCCCCGCTCGCGAACATCAGGAAGTGTCCCGCCGTCCGCTCGAAGACGTGCGCCAGCGGCAGGTACGAGACCGTCTGCGTCTGCTCGTCGATCGACGGCAGGTCCGGACGCTTGTCCGGCCGCGGTGCGAATCGCTTGCGGATCTGGTTGACGTTCGCACGGAAGTTCCAGTGGGTCAACCGCACGCCCTTGGGCTGTCCCGTCGTCCCGCTCGTGTAGATCAGACTCGCCAGGTCGTCTAACTCGGGGTCGTCGACCCACGTCTGGTACGCCTCGAGGTCGAACGTCTCCGCCCCGCGCTCGTAGACGTCCGCCAGACTCAGCACGTCCTCGCGGTCGCCGTACCGCGAGAGGCGATCGATCGAAACGACGAACTCGAGGTCGAGGTCGTCGTCGACCTCGAGGACCGACTCGAGTACGTCCTCGTTCTCGACGACGACGGCCGTCGCCCCGGGATCGGAGAGCAGGTAGCGGACCTGATCCGGCGACGAACCCGTGTAGACGGTCGTCGCGACGGCACCCGCCGCGAGGAGCGCGAAGTCGGTCTGGGCCCACTCCATCCGGGTGTTCGAGAACACGCCGACGCGGTCGCCGGTCTCGACGCCGAGGTCGCGAAAGCCGGCCGCGAGGTTGCGGACGACGTCGCGCATCTCGGCGTAGGAGATGGACTGAAACTCCCCGCGCGGGGCTTCCGGAAGCACCGACTCGGTCAGCGACCGGTCGTAGACGCCGCCCTTGTACCGCTGTGCTGGCCGGTTCGCGTTCCGCTCGGCGCTCTCTTCGAACATCCGCCCGAGCGTGGTCTCCCCGATGACCTCGTCTGTGTACTCGCGTTCCGCGTCCCACCAGTTCATATCTCCCCGACAGCACCTCCCTCGAGATAAAAGGTGAGGGAACTCGTAACACGCGACACACCGTTTATTTCGCTCGACACGCCGCGAGCGTTTCGACCCGCTCGAGCACGATCGGCGTCTGGCCCGCGTCGGCCAGCAGTATCACTCCTCGCGCCAGTCTAAGTAGCCGAGGACGCCGCGGGTGTTCATCTTGCGCTCCTCGCGTGCCTTGCGCTCACCCCAGACGTCTCCCATCTGTGGGTGGTCGGCGAAGTACTCGATCACCGCCTCGTCGTCGCCGAGTTCCTCGCGTTTCGCCTCGACCGCCTCGACCCACTCGGTGAGGACGTCCTTGTACTCCTCGAGTGCCGCGGCCGCGTCGTCGCCCACCTCGCGGGGGCCGAAGTGGGTGTACAGGAGGACGTCCGGGTCGAGCGATTTCAGCGTCTCGACGTCCTCGAGACACCGGTCGAAGTTGAACTGCGAGGGCGGCGAGGTCTCGACGATCTCCTCGCGCGTGGGCACCCAGATGCCCGCCGCGTCGGCGACGAAGATCGCGTCGTTCGCGGGATCTTCGAACACGACGTGGTGGGGGGCGTGGCCCGGCGTCGCGTGGACCCGGAGTTCGTGGTCGCCGAGGTCGATCGCGTCGCCGTCCTCGAGTTCGACGATCCGCTCTTCGGGGATCGGTTTCGGCTCCGCGTAGAACTCCCACTGGTCGCCGACGGCCGCTTTCGTCCCCTCGACTAACCGTTCGGGGTCGACGAGGTGGGCCGCGCCGACTGCCGGCACGTAGACGTCGGCGTTCGGGCAGGCGTCGGCGAGAAAGCCCGCGCCGCCGGCGTGGTCGAGGTGGATGTGCGAGACGGCGACGACCTCGAGTTCGTCGCGGTCGATGCCGACCTCCTCGAGTGCGTCGAGGACGTACTCGTAGTTCGTCCCGATCCCGGTCTCGACGACGGCGGGGCGCTCGCTGTCGAGGACGTAGGCCGCGCCGTACTCGCTGGTGCCGTACATTCCGGTGTCGACGTAGTAGAGGTCCGAACAGTCGCCGCTCGTGACTTTTCGGACGTCGCCAGCTTCCATACCCGAAACGCGAGTCCCGATGTGATAAATACTGTCGTCTGCGCGAGGTGCGCACGGAACGCGGCCGACAACGGTTTTGCCAGCGATCGAATAGGTAGATCGATGCCTGCCACCGGAGGTACGCCCGCGGTCGCCCTGGTCGGGGATCGCGACTGGACCGACGCGGTTCGGTCCGTGCTGTCCGCCGCCGATCGAGCGTTCGACCTCGTCGAGCGGTCGCCGAACGCGACCCTCGACGGCGACGTGCGCTGTCTCGTCTGCGACGCGTCGACGTCCGACGATCGCGGACTGTCCGTTCTCGAGCGGATCCGCGGGGAGCGCCCCGACCTCCCGATCGTCTTCGTCCCGCGCGACGGCGACGAGGCGCTCGCCGGAGCGGCCGTCGCGGCTGGGGCGACGGCCTACGTCCCCTTCGACGACCGCGAGTCGACGCTCGTCGATCGGATCGACGGTGCGATCGACCGGGGCGACCGCAAGCGCGAGCGACGCGAGCGAGCACGGTGGTTCGATGCGCTCGCCGCCGATTCGGAGACGTTCCTGTGGGTACTCGCGTCGGACGGGACGGTCGTCGAGACGAACGCGGCCGTTCGAGACCGATTCGGTCCGGTTCGCGGGCAGTTCGCGACGCTCGACTGCTGGAGCGGACCGGCCCGCGAGACCCTCGAGACCGCCCTCGAGCGCGCCCGCCACGAGGATCGCCTCGATCGGACGGTCACGGCCGCCGACGGCGAGACGACGCTGTCGCTGTCGTTCCGGCCGATCCTCGCGGACGGCGTCGACGGCGTCGTCGTCCGCGGCCGGGACGTCACCGAACGGGCGCGACTCGAGTCCGAACTCCGTCGCTCGGAGGAACTCCACCGGGTCACGCTGAACAACATGACCGACACGGTGTTGCTCACTGACGACGACGGCGAGTTCACCTACGTCTGCCCGAACGTCCACTTCATCTTCGGCTACACGGCCGACGAGATCCACGAGATGGGGACGATCGACGCCTTGCTCGGCGACGACCTCTACGACGAGGCCGCCCTCGAATCGGAGGGCGTCCTCACGAACCTCGAGTGTACGGCGACCGACAGAGCCGGTCGCGAACACACGCTGCTGGTCAACGTCCGGGAGGTGTCGATCCAGGACGGGACGACGCTGTTTAGCTGTCGGGACGTGACGACGCGAAAACAGCGCGAGCGCGCGCTCACGTCGTTGCAGGACACCGCCCGCGAACTGCTGTACGCCGAGAGCAAAGGAGAGATCGCCGACCGCGTCGTCGACGACGCTGCGGACGTCCTCGACCTGCCGACGGCGGCGATCTACCTCTTCGACGCCGGGCGGAACGTCCTCCGGCCGACGGCGTACACCGAGTCGATGGCCACGTTCGACGGCCAGCCCGGCCCCCGGTGGCCCGGCGACGGGAGCGTGATCTCGACCACGTTCGTGAACAACGACGCCCGGACGTTCGACGACCTCAGCCGGTGGACGACCACCGCACACGAGGTCCGAAGCGCCGTCGTCGCGCCGCTTGGCGACCACGGCGTCTTCCTCGTCGGCTCGGAGACGGCAGACGAGATCGACGAGGTGACGGGCGAGGTCGCGGACCTGCTCGCCGCCACGGCGGAAGCCGCCCTCGATCGCGTCGAGCGGGAGTCGACGCTGCGCGAGCGCGACCGGGAACTGCAGCGACGGAACCGCCAGCTGACCGAACTCAACCGGATCAACGAGGTCATCCGCGAGATCGGCCAGGACGTCGTCCAGGCCGACACGCGCGAGGAGATCGAACGAGCCGTCTGCGACCGGCTGACCGGCCCCGACCGGTTCGCGTTCGCCTGGATCGGCGAGGCGGACGTCGCCGTCGACCCGCGCGCGTGGGCCGGCGACGGAGAGGGCTACCTCGACGTGCTCGGCACCGACACGGCCGGGACCGACCCGGGCGAGCGGACGCTCGAGACGGGCGAACCGGCGGTCGTCGAGAACGTCGCGGACGGCCTGCGCGAGGAACCCTGGCGCTCGGAGGCGCTCACCCGCGGCTTCCAGTCTGCCGTGAGCGTGCCGCTGTCGTACGACGAGGTCGGGTACGGCGCGCTGACGGTGTACGCCGACCGGGCGGCGGCGTTCGACGAGACGGCGCGATCCGTCCTCCGGGAACTCGGCGAGACGATCGCCTCGGGGATCAGTTCCGTCGAGCGGAAAAACGCCCTCATGGGCGGTCGAGTCGTCGAACTCACCTACGAGACGACCGACTCGAGCGACGTCTTCGTTCGGCTCGCGAGCGAACGGGCGTGTACGATCGAACTCGAGGGCGGGCTCCAGCGGGTGACAGACGGCGTCCTCGCGTTCGCGACCGTCTCCGGCGGCGATCCGGATCGGGTAGTCGATCGCGCCGCCTCGTTCATGGCCGTCGAAGACGCACGGGTCGTCAACCGCGGCGAGAACGGCGGGTTGATTCGACTGCTGCTCTCGCGGCCGTTCGTCGCGACCCGCCTCGTCGAACACGGGGCGGTCGTCCGGAACCTCGTCGCGGATCCCGACGGCGCGACGATGACGATCCAGGTGCCGTCGTCGGTCGAGACGAACGCCGTCGACGACCTCGTCCGGACGACCTACGCGGACGCGACGCTCGTCTCCCGCCGGGAGCGCGGCGGCACGCCGACGACCCGGGACCGACTCGAGGACGACGTCCTCGGGTCGCTGACCGATCGGCAACTCGAGGTCGTCCGGACGGCCTACCACGCCGGCTTTTTCGAGTCGCCGCGGGGACAGACCGGCGAGGAGGTGGCGTCCTCGCTCGGTATCTCGTCGACGGCGTTCTCGAACCACACCCGGACGGTCCAGCGAAAACTGTTCTCGGTGCTGTTCGACGACGCCGCCGTCGCCCGGGGGGTTGAATACTGAACCCACCCGGTCGGTTACGGGTGGCGTATTCAACCACTGTCTTCTTTCGTTACCGTAGCAAAAATTGCCACACGGACCACCGACACCGCCGGTGGCCGGCCTGCACCATGATGGACGCCGAATACGACCCCAAGACGGAATCGACCTACGAGTGCCTCGACTGTGGAAATACGGTCCTTTCGACGACACACCCTGGCGAGTGTCCCGTCTGCGGCGCCACGTTCCGTAATCGGTCGATGCCACTCGAGTGAGATGGCCCCGGACAGGTCGATCGCCACGAGGCGTGACGACGCCGGAAGCGAGGACGACGTTCTCTCGACGGCGCTCTCACAGCTTGAGCGAGCGAGCGCGCTCGTCGACGTCGACCCGACGACGCTCGAGCGACTCAGACACCCGTCTCGCGTCCACCGCGTGATGGTCCCCTTCGAGCGCGACGACGGGTCGGTCGAGATCGCCACCGCCTACCGCGCCCAGCACGACGGCGTTCGCGGCCCATTCAAAGGCGGCATGCGCTACCACCCCGGCGTCACCGAGGCGGAGTGCATCGGGCTGGCGATGTGGATGACCTGGAAGTGTGCGGTGATGGATCTGCCCTTCGGCGGGGCGAAAGGTGGCGTCGTCGTCAACCCCAAGGCGTTGAGCGAGGCCGAGACCGAACGCCTCACGCGCCGGCTCGCACAGGAGCTTCGGACGGTCGTCGGTCCCGAACACGACATCCCCGCACCCGACATGGGGACCGGCAGCCAGGAGATGGCGTGGTTCATGGACGCCTACTCGATGCAGCAAGGCGAGACCACGCCCGGCGTCGTCACCGGCAAGCCACCGGTCATCGGCGGCTCCTACGGCCGGGAGGAAGCGCCCGGCCGTTCGGTCGCCATCGTCACGCGCGAGGCCCTCGACTTCTACGATCGATCGCTCGAGGGAGCCACCGTCGCCGTCCAGGGCTTTGGCTCCGTCGGAGCCAACGCCGCCCGACTGCTCGACGAGTGGGGAGCGGACGTCGTCGCCGTCAGCGACGTCACCGGCGGCGTCTACGACCCCGACGGCCTCGACGTCTCGGCGATCCCGACCCACCAGGAAGAACCGGAGGCCGTCACCCGACAGGACGCGGGCGACGAGATCTCCAACGACGACCTGCTCACGCTCGACGTCGACGTGCTCGTCCCCGCGGCCGTCGGGAACGTCCTGACGGCCGACAACGCCGACGAGGTCCGCGCCGACCTCGTCGTCGAGGGGGCGAACGGCCCGACGACCGCCGGTGCCGACGAGATCCTCGACGAGCGCGACGTCCCCGTCGTCCCCGACATCATCGCCAACGCCGGCGGCGTCACCGTGAGCTACTTCGAGTGGCTCCAGGACATCAACCGCCGGTCGTGGTCGCTCGAGCGGGTCCGCGAGGAGCTCGAGACGGAGATGCTCGCCGCCTGGAACGACGTGGCACGGGAGGTCGACGGCGCAGACGACCTCACCTGGCGGGACGCGACGTACGTCGTCGCGCTCTCGCGACTCGCCGCGGCACACGACGCACGCGGCCTCTGGCCCTGATCGCGGCTTCGAGTGGCGGACGTTCACACGACACGTCGTGTGCTCGTCTGGCACACTTCCGATACGGTTTTGCCGCGGCGCAAAGAACCGACGCGTACGAATGCTCGACCGGACCTATCTACGCGAGCACCCCGAGGAGGTGCGCGAGGCCCTCGACAACCGAGGTGCCGACGTCGACCTCGAGGCGGTGCTCGACCTCGACGAACAGTGGCGCGAACTGAAAGCCCGCGGCGACGAACTGCGACACGAACGCAACGAGGTGAGCTCGCAGATCGGCCAGCTGAAACAGGAGGGCAAAGACGAGGCGGCCGAGGAAGCCATCGAGAAGTCGAGCGCGCTCAAGGCCGAGCTCGAGGAGGTCGAGGCGGAGGCGGGCGAACTCGAGGCCGAACTCGAGGCGGCGATGTACGAACTCCCGCAGGTGCCCCACGAGAGCGTCCCCGTCGGCGAGGACGAGTCGGACAACGTCGAACGTCGCCGCTGGGGCTTCGACGACCTGCGCGACCTGCCCGACGAGGTCGTCCCCCACTACGACCTCGGCGAGGACCTCGACGTCATCGACGAGGACCGCGGCGCGAAGACCACGGGCGCGGGCTTTTACTTCCTCAAGGGCGACGGCGCACGGCTCGAGCACGCGCTGATCCAGTTCATGCTCGACGTCCACCGCGAGCAGGGGTACGTCGACGTCTTCCCGCCGGTGCCCGTCAAAAGCGAGTCGATGCGCGGCACCGGTCAACTCCCGAAGTTCGCCGACGACGCCTACCGGCTCGGCGGCAGTAACGACGAGGACTACGAGGACGACGACCTCTGGCTCTGTCCGACCGCCGAGGTGCCGGTGACGAACATGTACGCCGACGAGATCCTCCTCGACGACGACCTGCCGCTGAAACACCAGGCGTACACGCCGAACTTCCGCCGCGAGGCCGGCGAACACGGCACCGAGACGCGCGGGATCGTCCGCGTCCACCAGTTCAACAAGGTCGAACTCGTCAACTTCGTCGAACCCGAGACCAGCTACGACCGCCTCGAGGGACTGCTCGAGGAAGCAGAGGAGGTCCTGCGCCGACTCGGACTCCCCTACCGCATCCTCGAACTCTGCACCGGCGACCTCACCTTCGCGTCGGCGAAGACCTACGACATCGAGGTCTGGGCACCGGCCGACGACATGGCCGACGGCCCCGAGGAGGGCGGCCGCTGGCTCGAGGTCTCGAGCGCGTCGAACTTCGAGGAGTTCCAGGCTCGCCGCGCCGGCCTCCGGTACCGCCCGGAGCGCCACGAGTCGGCCGAGTACCTCCACACGCTCAACGCCTCGGGGCTGGCGCTGCCGCGCGTGATGGTGGCGATCCTCGAGTACTACCAGAACGACGACGGCACGGTCACGATCCCAGAGGCGCTGCGCCCGTACATGGACGGCCAGGAGGTCGTCGAGGGCCACGAGAAGGTCGGCGAGAGCGCACTCGGCGCGGGCGAACGCGAGTAGCGTTTCGATGGGGGCGTCGCGGTCGACTCCCTGCGATACCCGTCGAAAACGGCCGACGAAGTTCGACGTCGTCGCCCCTCCGCAGCGTCGTCACCCCTCCACAGGGACGACTTCGGGCATGTCGTAGGAGCCGTCGACCAGCGACCAGTGGGGACCGTAGAACCGCGCTGCGAAGCGCATGCCCCCGTCGGGAGCCGGCAGCCAGTTCGTCGCCTGCTCGGGATCGTCAGGTTCCTCGTTCTGCACGTAGATGACGAGTTCGTTGCCGTCGGTGTGTAACAGTCCTTCCTCGAGCAGATAGCTGTTGATGCTGTAGCGGTCGAGTTCGTTCTCGACGAAGTAGCCCTGCGCGTCGTAGATCGGAATCTCCCAGAACTCGGTGACTGGCGGGAGGTTATCGAGGTCGAACGTGATGGTGTACTGTGTCGACCCGTCCAGCAGGTCGCCGTTCGCGTCGGTGAATCTGAACCCAGCGACGTGAGATGCGGGCGAATCGGGGCCCGCGAAGCCGAAGTAGGCCATGGCGGCCCGGGTCAACCAGTCGGTTCTGAAGTCCGCCGTGTTCTGCACGATATTCCAGCCATTCATGTCTACCACGACGTCGCTGTTGCCCTCCAAGACCGTGGCTCTGACGCGCTCGAACCCGCTCTCGAACCCGCTGGTCAGTGCCTCCTGCACGTCGGTCTCGAGGGTGGACCAGTCGAACTCCAGTCCCGGGCCGATTCCGACCCGCTCTAATCGCTCGAGCATCGCAGCCTCCTTGAGGGAGTCGTCGATGAGCGACATACTCGGGTCGTTCAGGACGAGGTTGAGGAGGGTAAAGAAGTCCGACGGGGTCTGATTTTCGACCTGCTGCTCTGTGAGCTCTGCCATTCGCGGAATCGTCTCGTAGTCGCCGGGGACGACTGACTGCTCCGCCCGTGGAACGCCCGTACGGTCGTTTTCGAGCCACTCGCTGAGCGGGGTGATCGTCGTCTGGTCCTGCAGGTCGTTGACGTAGGCGATTTCGGATTCGTCCGTGGGATCGCGCAGCGCATACCGGACGAGGGTGAATAGGGTCTTCGTCCCTGCCTGGACGACGTCGGTCGCGGCGAAGTCGCCCGGGATCTCGCCCTCGTAGCCGTCCGGCAAGATCAGGTACGACCGCGCATCGGTGCCGTTGAACTGATTCCCGGCGTAGAGGGGGAAGATTCCGTACTGGTTCATCAACTGCAGCGAGAAGTAGCGGTCGGTAACCTCGGGCATCTCGATGACGATGGGGTCGTCCTGCAGGTCGAGAAAGCCCATCCCGTACAGGGTGGTGGCGTTCGGGGTGACGATAGCCCTGAAATCGGCAGTTATCGGTCGACCCTCGTTGGGATAGTACAGCCGATTGACGCCAACGAAGACGTCGCTGTCTTCCTTTTGCGTGTAGTTGAACCGCGTCACGTAGAAGATGACCTGCTGGAGTCCGTAGAGGTACGCCTCTTGTGCGATCGATGCCACACTGGTCTCCGTTCCGTCGTCCTGGCTCGCTTCGGACTCTCGGTCGGCGGCGACTGTCCGCGTCACCGTCGATCCACCAAGTGTGAGTCCGCCTGCGACGAGTCCCCCTCTCTGGAGCGCCTCGCGGCGCGTCAGCGTTCGAGTACGGAACAGGCGCACTCCGTCGTTTGCTCTGTCCGAATGCAGGGTTCCCTGGTGAGTCCTCGCGCTGCCGACGCCCGGCGCGAGTACGCCGGCGAGAGCTGCCCTCCGAAGCCCTGTTCGGCGCGTTGCATGCATCGGTTCGAAGTCCGATTCCACCGTGTGGCGTGGCTCGTTGTTCATGGATCCTGCCTCTCTGAGCGGCCCACGGCAGCACTGTCGGAGCCGACTCACTCATCGCACACCCACAGTCTACATAAAAGGTATCCGACCTATCACACAATTTCTTGACGTAATATACTATCGGACGTAACTGTGTGAAGATTCTCGCCACCCCGGGACGGCGAGAATCTTTCACGACTTACGTCCGGCAGTATAACAGTGTGGCTCTGATGATGAACCTTCGTTCCTCGTACTGGTAGCATCCCAAACGGTAAAAGCGGACTCGAGGACGAGGCTTCGAACGGTGGATGGTGGTGGTCGTCGCCCTCGAGGTGGTCAGTCGCTCGATGCGAGTCGACCCACGGGGGTCCGAGAGCCACAGCACCGGTCGCGTCGATCCGTCGGTCCAGTCGCCACTCCGCCAGCGAGCAGTGTGTCACGGCGTGGATACGCCGACAGGAGCGTCGAACCCGACTTCGGCGTCGTCACTCGACGGTGATACGTCGGTCGTGCGAGACGTTTATGTTTCGGCGGGACGAATCCGAGCATGGCTTTCGGACCCTCTCGGGTTGGAAGCCACGTCTCGGGTGTTTGGGCACCCGGGGCACTTCGATTCGTGCCCCCGTCGGAGAGCGGCTTCCGTTCTGATCGTTGACCTGTAGCGAGATAAATCTACTGCACGGGACACGAGAAGATACTACTCGACGGTCGGTTCTTCGGCGACCCGCTGCGCGGCCGACACTCGTCGCGGCTCGCTCGAGGAGGAAATCGCCGGCAAACGGGACGGACGCGTCGTCGAGGGGATGGCGGTGGCACTTCCGGCCGACGTGACGGACACGATTCCAGCGGGCCCACGGCCGACAGCCTATTTGCCAGCGCCGTCCGTATCGACCGACGATGGACGACCAGGGACTCTCGATCGCCTACGAGCGCCACGACCGCGTCCGGCGACTGACCGACGTGCTCAGGTACTGTCTCGAGGGACTGAGCCTCGAGTTCGACGCCTTCGACGACTCGCGAGCGAAGGGGCCGGGGATGTACCTCGCCGTCGTCGCGGGTCGGTCGATCGCCGACCACGCCGACCCGATGGGGGACAACCGCTGGCCCGTCGAGACGTGTCGCCACCCGCTGGCCGACCTCGATCGGTTCTACGAGGCAGCCGCGGACGTCGCCGTCCGCAACGACGGGGCGGTCGTGGTGAGCGTCGACGGCGTGATCCAGGAGCGGATGGTCCGCTTTCGCGACCTGCCGGATACCGACGCCGGCTACGCCGACTGGATGGGCTCGAGACACATGAGCGCCCTCGACACCTCGAGACGGGAGTCGGTCGTCGCGACGCTCACGCTGAGCCAGGAGACGGGCCGGGTGACGGTCTTCCGGGACGGCGAGTTCGATTCCGTCGAGCGCGACGACCTCGCCGCGCGGTGGCGCGACACGCGCGAATAAACGTTGCCGTCGCAACGGCCGCGTTTAGGGGTCTCGAGCGCGTACGAAAGACGGTATGGTCGATACGATCACGGCCGATCGGCTCGCCGAACTCCAGGACGCAGACGAGGCGTTCGCGCTGGTGGACACGCGCCCGGAGGAGAGTTACGAGGCCTGGCACGTCCAGGGGGCGCTCAACTACCCCTTCGGCTCCGAGGAGGAACTCGACGGTGACGTAGAGGAGGTCCGGGACCTCGTCGGGGACGCGGACAGGGTCGTCGCCATCTGCGCGAAAGGGATCTCGTCGGGCAACTTCGCGACGGAACTCGACGAGGCGACCGACGAGTTCGCGGTCCAGGCGGTCGACGGTGGGATGGAAGCCTGGAGCGGCGTCTACGATCACGTCCCGATCGACGCCGGCGACGATCTGGTGATCGTGCAGGTACAGCGCCGGGCCAAGGGCTGTCTGGGCTACGTCGTCGGGAGCGAGTCCGGCGACGCCGTCGTCGTCGACCCCACGGCCGACACGGACGAGTTCGAAACCGCCGCGGCGGAACAGGGGTTGACGATCCAGGGCGTGATCGACACGCACGTCCACGCCGACCACGTCTCCGGCGGTCGCGACCTCGCGGCCGACCTCGACGTCCCCTACTATCTCGGCGATCGCGCCGCCGAACGCGACCTCGCGTTCGACTACCGTCCGCTCGAGCGCAACGAGGTACTCGAGGTGGGCGACCTCGAGGTGAAGGCGCTCTCCGCGCCGGGCCACACGAGCGAGACGATCAACCTGCTCGTCGACGACCGCGCCCTCCTGACCGCCGACACGCTTCACGCCGACTCCGTCGGTCGGACCGAACTCGAGTTCGGCGAGGACGAAGGCGAGAAGGGCGCACGGATGCTCTACGAGACGCTCCACCGGACGCTCCTCGCGGAACCCGACGGCGTCGTCGTGTTGCCCGGACACGTCACCGTCACCGCCGACGGCGAGTTCGGCTACGGCCACCCGGGCGACCCGATCGCGACCACGGTCCGCGACGCGCGGACGGGGATCGACCTCCTCGACCTCGAGGAGGAGGCGTTCGTCGATCGGCTGGCCGACGCCGGCGAGAAACCGGCGAACTACGAGGAGATCATCGAGCGCAACCGCGGCGTCCGCGACGTCGCCCCCGAAGAGCGGGTCGAACTCGAGATGGGGCCGAACAACTGCTCGGCCTGATACCGTCTGATACGGACCGCTGTACGTCCGTCTCGCAGTGATCGCGTCCCGTCGGCGGTCGCTGTGGAAAATGGGGACAGCAGATCGTATGATAAACCAGTTCACACGGCAACCAGACACAGCCATCGTTACGACTCGAGCGTGACACAGAACCGTTCCACGGTGTCGGTTCACCCACCTCCATGGTGAGCCGACCGATACGTGGGTCGTGCGGACTGAACGGCGAAACGTCTGTCGGCTATCGATGATGTTTGTCGAGTCGTGTTGCATCTACAGCGCACTCGCACGCTCTATTCTGAGGCTGTTTAAGGGTCACAGATAATGAAGGGAGAGGTGTTTTTCAGTGGCGATGTAGATCGTACACTGATGGGTTTCCCCGAGATAGATTCGGCTGTCTTCTTTGGTTCGATTACGATGGTAACGTGGGGAATCTGGGTAGTCCTGGGCAACGCTGCGTCGGAGTCCATCGACCCGAGGACGGCCGCCGCGATCTCCTATCTCGTTGCGGGACCCCTCGCACTCGGATTCATCCTCGTTTCAGACGCCTCGCTCGCCGTTACTGCGAGGGGCGGACTGCTCGCCGGTACGGCCGGACTGTTCACCGGAATCGGCCTGATTTCGATGTACGTCGGCCTCTCCGGAGGGTCGACGACGATCGTCTCTACTCTCGGTGCGATGTACTTCGTCGTCGCGGCCCTCATCGGTATGGTCGTCCTCGGCGACGAAGTTACGATAACGAGACTCGTCGGGATAGCGTTCGCAGTTCTCGGGGTCGTCCTGGTTACCCGATAGATCAGCCCTACGCAACTGTTGGGCATGGGGTAGTACTCCCGAAAAAAGCGAATCGAGGCGTGCTTCACTCGGAAGAATAAACGAGTCGCCTCTCGAAACGTTGTTCTTCGCACGCCGTTCTTGATCGGGGTCGGGTCGATCCCGATCCGGTTATCGAGTGTACGTCTCGAGGCCGGCGATCAGGCCGTCCTCGAGTTCGAAGACGTCCGCGAACGCGAACAGTTTCTCACCTCCGGCGTCGAGCAGTCGGCCGCGAACGACGACCCTGTTCTCGCCCGTGATCACCTCACGGAGTTCGTGGCGCGTGTCGGTCTGCGGGCGCTCGTCGCGCATGAACGCGACGAACGCCGCCCGACTCTCGAACGTGCGGTCGGGTCGACGCTGGACGAAATCGGGTGCGAGCACCGACTCGAGTGCGTCGTAGGCGTGCGTGTCGAGGGCGTCGTAGTACCGTCTGACGACTGCGTCGGCGTCCATGGTCGTCGTCGGGGCCGCCAGCGCCAAAAGCGATGCCGTCGAGCGACGTCTCGGAACGCGGACAAAAACTCGTTTCAGGGAACGGTTTTGCCGCCCGCCGTGTTACGTCGGACCATGGCAACGATGTCGGACGAATTCCTCGAGGTAGCGGACCTCGAAGAGCTGCGAGAAGCGGGCCGAAAAGTGGTTTCGGCGAACGGAACGGCGATCGCCCTCTTTTACCACGAGGGCGAGGTGCGAGCGGTGGACAACCGCTGTCCGCACATGGGCTTTCCCCTCTCCGAGGGGACCGTCGACGACGGCATCCTCACCTGTCACTGGCACCACGCCCGGTTCGAACTCTCCTGTGGGGACACGTTCGACCCGTGGGCCGACGACGTCCCGACCTATCCGGTCGAGGTACGCGACGGGGCGGTGTACGTCGACCCCTCGCCGACGCGGGATCGACCGCCCGCGGAACACTGGGCCGACCGACTCGAGACGGGTCTCGAGGAGAACCTCCGACTCGTCGTCGCCAAGTCGACGATCGGGCTGCTCGACGCTGACGTCGACTACCGGGACCCGATGGCGACGACGCTCGAGTTCGGCACGCGGTACCGGGAGACGGGCTGGGGGCCGGGACTGACGATCCTCGGCTGTCTGGCCAACGTGATCGACGACCTCGAGCCCGAGGACCGAAAGCGGGCGCTGTACACGGGCGTTCGCCACGTCGCGAGCGACTGTGCCGACGAACCGCCGAACTTCGACCAGCCGTCGTTTTCCACCGCTGACGTCTCGTTCGACCGCCTCAAACGGTGGTTTCGCGACTGCGTCGAGGTTCGCGACTCCGACGGCGCGGAGCGCTGTCTCCGCACCGCCGTCGCGACCGGCCGCTCCGAGGCCGAGGTCGCCGAGATGGTCTTCGCCGCCGCGACCGACCACCCCTACCTCACGGCCGGTCACGTCCTCGACTTCGCGAACACGGCTTTCGAGAGCCTCGAGCACGTCGGCTGGGAGTTCGCCGCCGACGCGCTCGCGAGTCTCGTCGATCCCCTGACCGACGCGACCCGCAGCGACGAACTCTCCTCGTGGCGACAGCCGATCGACCTCGTGGAACTGCTCGAGGACGTCTACGGCGGCGACGTGACCGAGACGAGCGGCCTCGCCACCCTCGCGAGCGACGGCGACGGCGACGAGTGGACCGTCCCAGACGACTTCCGGGCGACGCTGCTGTCCGACGACCCCGAGGCCATCGTCGACGCGCTCGCCGACGCCGTCCGGTCGGGAGCGACACCCGAGGACCTCGCCGCGGAAGTCGCCTCCGCCGCCGCGACCCGCGTCGCGCAGTTCGGTACGGCAAACGAGTTCGACGACTGGAACACCGTCCACCACACCTTCACGTACGCCAACGCGGTCCACCAGGCGACGCGGCGGACGGACGCCGTCGAACTCTACCGGGGCGTCTTCGACGGCGCGACGAGCGTCTACCTCGATCGGTTCCTCAACACGCCGCCAGCGCCGATTCCCGATCCCGCCGAGCACGACACCGGCCGCGACCCCGACGCCGTCCGGCAGGACCTCCTCGAGACGCTCGACGAGGATGGACGCGTCGACGAGGCCGGCCGCCTCGTCGGCGAGTTCTTCGACTGCGGCGGCGACCCCGCCGCGCTGAAGCGGACCCTCGGGCACGGCCTCCTGCGCGAGGACGCCGGCTTCCACACGCTCCAGAACGTCGAAGCCGCGTTCCAGCAGTTCGACGACGCAACGCGGCGCTTCGGCGACGCCGCGAGCGAGCGGGCCGTGCGGACCCGCCGAATCCCGATGATCGCCACCGCCCGCTACATGGCCGCCCACTTCCCCACCCGGCGGGAGGCCGAACAGACGTTCACCATCGCCACCCGCCTCAACCGCGGCGAGGCGATCCACGAGGGCTGACAGTCGGTCGAAACCGCCTCTCGGTGCGACCGTAACTCGTCGCGTCGAGTCACACCGGAACTGACTCGCGACCAGCGCCGTGACGGCGAGTCGGGTCGCTTTTCTCGAGTCCGCTCCTAGATCCGAGCGTGGAAGTCCACGTCTACTACGAGGGCGACGACGACCCCGACAAGTGCACGGCCCGTCGCCTTGAGCGCTTCGACCGCGCGACGCTCCACCGCTCGATGCGGGGCGTCCCCTACGGCGTCGTGCTCAACCCCCACGCCGAACAGGCGCTCTCGCCGGCCGACGTCGACGACGCGATCGACACCCTCGTCGCGCTGGACTGCTCCTGGGAGTCCGCCGGCGAAGCCGCCTTCTCGATGCGCGGCGTCCACCGCGCGCTGCCCTTCCTCGTCGCCGCCAACCCGGTCAACTACGGTCGCCCGTTCCGGCTGACGACGGCCGAGGCGCTCGCCGCCGGCCTCGTCATCCTCGGCGAGCGCGAGCAGGCCGAACGCCTCCTCGAGCCGTTTCGCTGGGGTGAGACGTTCCTGACGCTCAACGAGGAACCGCTTCGACGGTACGCCGACTGCACGGACTCGAGCGAGGTCGTCGCCGTCCAGGACGACTACCTGGCCGACGAGGAGTGATCGCGACCGCCGGTCGAGGCGCGTCCGACCTGCGGATCACAGCGGTTAAATGCACCACGGGCGAACGCACCGATATGGCCAGTTTCGACGCCGCGGAAAAGCGAATGCTCGAGAAACAGATCTGCATGCGCTGTAACGCTCGCAACCCGCCGGGAGCCGAGCGCTGCCGCAAATGTGGCTACGACAAACTCCGTCCCAAGGCGAAGGAAGCCCGCAGCGCATAATCGATTCTCGGCTTCGATCCGTTCGACTCTCTCCCGACCTGACTCCGTACGTAGCGTCGGCGACGAACGGCGTCGACGGACTCGAGTCTACTCGTCGGGGTACTTCGGTTCGCGTTTCTCGGCGCGCTCGAGTGCCGTCGCCACGACGTCGCGGACGTCGCCGTGGAAGACGTCGCCGTGGCCGGCGTACATGTGCTCGACGGAGTCGGGCATGCGGGTGAGCAGGTCCTCGATGCTCTCGATGAGCCGCTCGCGCGACTGACCGGGCATGTCGGTCCGGCCGAAGCTCCCGTAGTCGAACGCACCGTCGTCGTGGACGACCACGTCGCCGGAGAACAGTGTCGTCTCGGAGACCAGCGAGACGTGGTCGTCGGCGTGGCCCGGCGTGTAGACGACCTCGAACGACTCGTCGCCGATCGCGACCGTCTCTCCGTCGTCGATCGAGTGGGTCCGCAGCGGGTGGTCCGCGTAGGCGTACACCTCGGGGTCGAACGCCTCACAGGCGGTCTCGAGTTGCTCGACGTGGTCGCCGTGCTGGTGGGTGAGGACGACGGCGTCGACGTCGTCCGCGTGCTCGCGGACCTCGTCGACGACGCCACCGTAGGTGCCCGCGTCGACGAGCACCGTCCGCTCGCCGACGGCCAGGTACGCGTTACACGTGAACGTCTCGGCGTCTTCCGTGACGTGGTGGACCTCCATACGCGACGACTCGCGGGCCGACGGCAAAACCGTGGTGGCTCGCCGCTACCCGTTCGAGACGCGGGTCGTCTCGACCGACCCGGCGTCGACCCAGACGAAGCCCGACTCCTCGGCGGCCGCCTTCGCTTCCGACATCGCGCCCGGATCGAACTCGTCTTCGAACTCGATGCGCGTCTCGTCGGGCCCCGACGCCGGGAGTTCCGGGAGGAACTCGTCGTCGTCGAGCAGTCCCTTCACCGAGACGCTCTTCCCAGTCCCAAGCGCCGCGCCGAGCGCCCGGTATCGGTCGTCTTCCGTCTGGCTCTCGACGCCCGCGCCGAACGAGTCGTTCGAGACCCGCGCCGTCTTCGCGCTCCCCGAGAGCGTGCCAAAGCCCGAGGCGTCCGTCGATCGCTTCGTTCGCCGCGAGACGACCGACGCCCGATCGTTTCGATCGCCCGCCGATCCGGGTCCAGTCGCCGTCTCGCCCGACCGGTCGCCCACGCTCGAGTCGCCCTCACCCGATTCACCGCCAGCGTCGCCGACCGGGTCGGCGGGCCGTCGCGAGACCGTCGGCGAACCGCCCACGATCTCGAGTCCGCCGCGTTCGCCCGGTCCGTCCGGTTTCGCCGCGTCGCTCGCTTCCGCCGTCGGTGACGACGCCGCTTCTCGAGTTGGTTCCGCTTCGTCGATGAGCGATTCGACCCCGTCCCCGCCGGCCGCAGTCGTCCCCGCTTGCGCGCTCGCGTCGACGCCGGTTCGGCCACGTCGATCGGCCGTCCACGGCGGCCACGGGTCACACGCCGTCTCCCGCTCGTCGGGGACGTACGCGATCGGGTCGTACTCGGGCAGCAACGGTCGGTCGAACGCCGAGACGCGGTCGCCGTACCGCTCTCGAACGCGCTCGAGTTCGTCGGGTTCGATCAGCGCCGCCCGCCAGCGGTCGACGCCCGACGAGAGGAGCACGAAGCGAGCGCCGACCCCGCCGAGTACCCGCTCGTTGATCGCGTAGAGGACGGCCGGAAGGTTGTCCGTCCCGAGCGGCGTCTCCGGATAGGTGATCGTCGTCTCGCGGCTCCGTCCCGCCGGGTCGGTCGCCTCGAGTCGGAGCTCCCCGCCGTGGCCGGCGATCGAGAGCGACCAGTCGACGGCCGCGAACGCCGCCGTCAGCTCCCGCCGGAGCGTCTCCCTCGAGTAGCGTGCAGAACAGTCGACGCCGCGGGCCGATCGACAGATCGTCTGGCGCAGAAACGCCGTCCGGTCGCGGGCGTCGCGGAGCGCGTCCTCGAGTGCCGTCTCGAGCGACGTCTCGGTGGGTCGATCCGCCGACCGGACGTCCGCCGGCGTCACGCCGAACGCGCCGAGGACGTCCGCACACACCAGCACGTCCTCTCGAGACCGCTTCATACGCGTCCGTTCAACGGACTCGGGTTTACGTCTTCCGTCAGACGAAAAATAGCGTGAACTAAACTGTGAAATTAGCGGCGCGGCGACTCGAGGGTGACGTCGGCCGCCTCGAGTAGCTCCTCGACTTCCGCGCGTTTCTCCTGGTGTTCCTCGAGGAACTCCTCCATGAGCTGGGCTGCCTGCTCTTTGCAGTCGCCACAGAGGCGCTCGCCGCCGACGCACTCGTCGTAGACGCGCTTTGCGAACTCGTCGTCGTCGCCCGCGAGCAGGTAGGCGTACAGTTCGTAGACCGGACACTCGTCGGCTCGGCCGCCGAGTTCGCGCTGTTTCTCTGCGGTCTCGCGGCCGCCGGTCGTCGCCGACTTCACCTTGTCGTACCCCTCCTCGGGGTCGTCCAAAAGCGAGATGTGGCTGGCCGGAATCGACGAGGACATCTTGCCGCCGGTCAGCCCGGTCATGAACCGGTGGTAGATCGACGACGGCGGGAGGAAGCCGTAACCGCCGTGCTCGACCTCGAGTCTGCGTGCGAGTTCCTCCGCCTCGGCGACCTCGAGGTCGAAGGCGTCGACGTGGCTCTCGTAGACCCGCTTTTCGCCCTCGACGGCGTCGATCAGCGCCTCGAACGCCTCGTCGGTCGCCTGCCGATCGAAAAAGCGGGTCCGCGGTCGGAGCGGCTCTTTTCCGCCGTTCTCGAGTTTCTCGACCGTCGACTCGAGGGTCACGTCGTCGGCGGGGAGGCCGTCCGCCGTCGCTCTCTCGGCCTCGAGCCAGGTGGCTGCCCCCTCACAGCGGGGCATCTCGGGGTCCTCGGCGTACTCCTCGCGAGCGTCGTAGGCCCGGGCGACGAGCGCACGCTCGTCGTCGGTCAACTCGAAACTCGCGTACGCCTTCGTGACCTTGAAAAAGCGCATCCGGGCGGCGAGGTCGCGAGCCAGCCGGACGTGTGGGTCCTGGTCCGGCCCGACCGGGATCACCGTCGGCTTCGGCTCCTCGAGTTGCGGGTAGAGGATGTCGGCCATCTGCGTGACGACCGACTGCATGTGCGAGACGTCGGTCTCGCCGTCGAAGCCGTAGATCGCCCCGAGTTCGGAGAAGTTCGCCTCGATCCCGAGTTCGAACGCCAGATCCTGGACCTCGCGGTTTTCCGACTGCCGGTAGAGGGTCCCCTCCTCGGGGTCGAACCCGAGCGCCAGCAGCGAGAGGAGGTAGTTGCGAGCGTGTTCGTCGATCTCGTCCCAGGAGAGGCCGCGAGCGGAGTGAGCCTCGAGATCGGCGATCAGCGCGTAGGCGTCTCCACCCTGTCGTTGGTGCCAGATGATCTCGTCGAACACCAGTTTGTGTCCGATGTGGGGGTCGCCGGTCGGCATGAACCCCGACAGCGCGGCGAACGGCTCGCCCTCTTGCATCGCCTCGGCCACGGGTCGGTAGTCGCGGTGGCCGAAGATGACGCCGCGACGCATCAGGTAGTGTGGGTTCGGCACTTCCGAGAGGATCTCGTCGAACTCCTCGATGCCGAACTCCTCGAACAGTTTGCGGTAGTCGGAGACGGTCGACGACCCCCACGGGTCGAGCGTCACGTCGTCTGCGCCCGCGACACCGCCGTCGGTGCGCGGCTCGGACGCGGCTCGCTCGCCGCCGTCTGCCTGGGGTGCTGTCCCCTCCTCGAGTGGGTCGTCTCCGGTCATTATGCCCGCTTTCGCCCCCCGTGGCGCAAAAACCTTCGCTTTCCACCGATCAGGGGGTCAGTCGCTCGAGCGCCCACCACTCGATTCCCGCCTCGCCGACCAGCGCGAACACCATCGTCTTGCGGACGCCGTGAGCGAGTCGAACGTCGAGAGAGAGGTCCCGCGGCTCGAAGACGTGATCTGCGGGGAGCACCCGGATCAACAGCTCGGAGTGTCCCAGTTCGTCGACGGATTGCACGTCGGCGTAGGTCCGAAAGTCGGCACCGAACTTGTAGCCCGTCTTCGGGACGACGCCGCGCTCGCGCAGGGTCGTGTACACGCGCAGTCGTCGGTCGAATCGCTCGCCTTCGACTTCGCGGCCGCGCTCCGTGACGGTCTCCGGGTCGAGGTCGATCGCTCCCGCTTTCGCGAGGTGGGCCGCCTCGAGCAGCGAGCACTGCAGCGTGGGCCGGTCGTACTCCCGCCCCTCGAGGGGCTGGCCGTAGAACGTCCGCTCGTAGAGTTCGTGTGGCGGCTCCCAGAGGACGACGCGATCCGCCAGCAGATCGGCTTCGACGCCCGTCGGGAGCGCCGTCGTCGACGAGCCCGTGATCTCCTCGCGACCGACTTCGAAGTACGTGATCTCGCTTTCCTCGTCGACGACCGCGAGGACGCCCGGCTGTAGATCGGTGGCGGGTACGTCGGTCCGCTCGCCGATCACCCGCAGAGCGTAGGCGATCTCGCCGTCTCCTGGCCCCTTCCCGCGGGGGAAGACGGCGAAGTCGGCGTCGGGCGGGTCGTCGATCCACGGCTCGCTGGCCGGCGAGAGATAAAAGCCCCGCGAGCGCAGGTCGGCGTAGACGAGAAACTCGACGCCGAAGTCCTCGCCCGGTTCGCGCGCGGCGAACTCCCGGAACGTGAGCCGCTGCCCGTCGTCGACGACCGCCTCGAGGTCGCCCCGGTACAGCAGGTGGGCCGCCTCGACCGGCGCGAGCGCGATCTCGTTGCCCTCGAGTGGATAGCCGTAGCCGCGTGCGTCGTGGTAGCGCTGGCGTGCGTCCCCTGTGACGCGGACGACGCCGTCGTCGAACCGTCCCTCGAGTGCCATACCCGACCCTCGGTCGCCCGGCACATATGGGCTGTGATACGGACCGTTGTACGTCGGTTCCGGCACGACCGCAGACGGGTCGCGGTCGTGCCGGGAAATCGGTACGACAGACCGTCCGGATCGACCGCGTCGCTCACGGATCCGGCTTCGCCTCGGTCGGCGTCTCGAGGTGCCGTTCGCAGGTCGCGTCGAGACAGCGCCGTCCACTCCTGGTCTCGAACGTCGGGAGGCCACAGCCGCACTCGCCGTCGACGACGCCGGCGGGGATCGCGTAGCCGGTGTCACACTCGGGGTAGTTCTCACAGCCGGCGATCAGGCCGCCACGGCGGAGGATTCGCAGGTCGCCGCCGCAGTTCGGACACGTCCACTCGCGGTCGAACGCCTCCCGGACGGCGTCGTCGAGCGACTCGCAGTTGCGATCGATACAGACGTCGAACGCGAGGCCGCGCTCGACGCGCATGCGGGGGAGGCCACACTCACAGCGCTCGTCGCGGACCGTCGCGTCGGCCGGCAGACTGTACCGGGTGTCACAGTCGACACAGCCGACGCCACCGGACGACCGGACGAGGGCCCCGCCACAGTTCGGACAGTCGCCGACCGGCGTTCCGGCCGCCGAGGACGGGTAGTTGGCGAAGCCGTCCTGGTCGTGGGCCGCGATACGGAGGCTCTGTCCGCCCTTCTTGGCGACGAGGCTGAAGCCGTCCGCGCGGTCGCTCGAGACGCTGTCGGCGCGGGTGAGCCAGGCGACGGGCTGGTAGCCGTCGACGTCGTGGACGAGCACGGTGTTGTCCGGCTTGACGATGGTCGTCACGCGACCGCGGTACTCCTCGCGGTCCGTCCCGTCGGTGATGACCGTACAGTCGCCTGCGAGCACGCGGATTGCGTCGTCGATCATAGGGACGATGGCCTCGCTTTCGTACTTAAACCCGCGGCGGTCTCGCGATCGGGCCACCGGGAGCGATCAGAGGGAATCGACGAGCCGCTCGCCCGTCTCGAGGCCGTTGCGAACTGCGGCGTGGAGGCGACCCTCGCCGACGACCCAGTCGCCGACGAAGTAGAGGTCGTGCTCCTCGGCGGACTCGAGTGGACCGGCACGAGCGCGTCCCTCGGGTAACGCGTAGCGCCAGCCCTGATGGTCGGTCCAGGCCGGGTCGGCCAGGCGCTGGTCACCGATCACGTCGGCGGTCGTCGACGCGAGGGTGGCGACGTTCTCCGCGGGCGGGGCGTCGTAGTGCTCGACGGACCACTCGTGGCTCGCCTGCACGACCAGCACCGACTCCCCGTCGGGGACGTGGCCCGGTTTGCACTCCTCGCGGGCGATCCAGCCGATCTCGTGGTCTTTCCCCGGATTCACGAGCGCGTAGTAGGGCGTCTCGAGTTCGAACCCGTAGCCGAGGACGGCGGTCCAGATCGTCCGGTACGGAACCTCGGCGGCGGCAGCCGCGAGGTCGTCCCGGAGATGGTGGTCCCAGTCGGCGTCGGCGAGCAACGCTGCCGTCTGCGGTGCGGGCGGGTTCAACACGAGGACGTCGAACGGCCCCCACTCGCTCCCGTCGGCGTCGGTCAGCCGCCACGCATCCCCGTCGCGAGCGATTCCCTCGACCCGCGTTCGACGGTGGACCGCCACGTCCGTCCCGCCGAGGAGCCGCTTGGCGATCTGGGTGAGTCCCCGACGGTAGTTCCACTTGTGCACGTCGGCGTCCCGACCCGGCGAGACGTTCCCATCGCGGTCGAACGTCCAGATCGGCTCGGTCACGTCCACGAGCCCGTCGGTCTCGAGCGTCTCCGTCAGGAGTTCGACGACGCGCTCGTCGTCGTCCTTGACGTAGTTCGCGCCGTAGTCGTAGGTGACGTCGCCGCGGCGACGCGTCGCGGCGCGCCCGCCGAGCCCGCCCGACTTCTCGAGGATCGTCACGTCCGCCTCCGGAACCGTCCGATCGAGCACTGTCGCGGTCGCGCTCGCCGCCGTGCCCGCGCCGACGATACCGATGTTCGTCATCGGTTCGGCCCTGGATCCGGCGGGAAAAATAGCTGTGGCCTACACCGGGACGAAAAGCGTTTACGTACCCCACGTCAGGAACTCCCATGAGCGATACCGCGGAGGTCGTCCTGTTCGACGGGTTCGACGAACTCGACGCGATCGGCCCCTACGAGGTCCTCGCGAACGGCGCGCGAGCGGGTGCCGACCTCGAGACGCGACTGGTGACCCTCGAGCCGACGGCGGTCGTGACGGCGAGCCACGGCCTCCGGGTCGGTCCCGACGGCGTTCTCGGCGAACCGGACCTGCTTCTCGTTCCCGGCGGCGGGTGGACGACCGGCGATGGCGGCGTTCGACGGGTCGTCGAGAGGGGGCGACTACCCGATGCGGTCGCCGCCGTCCACGAGGCGGGTACGACGGTCGCGTCCGTCTGTACCGGCGCGATGGTCCTCGAGGCGGCCGGGCTCCTCGAGGGTCGGCCCGCGATCACCCACCACGGAGCGATCGACGACCTCGCCGAGACTGCGGACGTAACCGACGCCCGCGTCGTCGACGACGGCGACGTCCTCACCGCGGGCGGGGTCACCTCCGGACTGGACCTCGCGCTGTGGCTCCTCGAGCGCGAGTACGGCGCGAACGTGGCCGATCGGGTCGCCCGCGAGATGGAACACGAGCGTCGCGGCGAGGTCGTTCGGTGATACTGATGGCTGACTGTGTTCCGGGGCAACCCCACGACGGGCCATACGGTCTGCTGTCCCTCTTTGCCGCAGCGACCGCGTCCCGTCGGGGGGTCGCTGCGGGACGGACAGCGGTCCGTATCACGGGTTCCCTGGCACCGACTCGCACCCGCCGGTACGACCGTCGGCGTCGGTCGCTCGTTCCCCGCCCGATGACTGCGTCGCGAACCCGCCGCTCTGCCGCAGACCGAACGGCTATAGACCCCCGGAAAATATCGGGGACACGTCATGAGTGCCGTACTCTTCGACATGGACGGCGTGATCGTCGACAGCGAAGACTACTGGGTCGAACTCGAGCGCGAGACGATCCTGCCACGCGTCGTCCCGGACGCCGAGGTCGCCGTCGCCGAGATCACCGGGATGAACTACCGCGAAATCTACGACTACCTCGAGTCCGAATACGGTACGGCCGTCTCGCGCGAGGAGTTTCTCGAGATCTTCGACGAGACGGCAGCCACGCTCTATACGGAACGCGTCTCGCTGCTCGAGGGCTTTCACGACCTCCTCGCGACGCTCCGTGACCGCGGCGTCGCGGTCGGTCTCGTCTCCTCGTCGCCCCACGACTGGATCGACGTGGTCCTCGAGCGGTTCGACCTCGAGGGGAAATTCGACGCGGTCGTCAGCGCCGAGGAGATCGACGGGGCGGGCAAGCCCGAACCCGACGTCTACGAGTACGCCGCCGCCGCGATCGGCGTTCCCGTCGAGGAGTGTCTCGCCGTCGAGGACTCCGAACACGGCGTCGAGGCCGCCGCTCGAGCCGGAACGACGGCAGTCGCCTACCGGATCGACGCCCACGACGATCCCGACCTCTCCGTGGCGGACGTCGTCGTCGACGACCCCGACGGGCTTTGGCGGACGGTGCTCGAACTGCTCGAGTGACTCGGCCCGTCGTCCGTCGACTCGAGCGGTCGTTCATACTCTCCTTTTTTATACTTTTGTTCGCAACGGTTGGTATGCTCGCGAGACGGACGTTGCTCGGGGGACTCGCCGCGGCAGCCGTCTTCGCCGGCTGTCTGGGCGACGAACGCGAGAGTTCGCGAACTGAACTCCGTTCGGACGGCAACGCCGACGACGGGGGTGACGACGCGCCTGCGGACGACGCCGATCGGGGTCCTCGAGCGACGGTTCGTTTTCAGGACTACGGCGACGGACTCAGCGTCTCCGTGATGAAACTCGACCGGGCAGACCGATTTCGCATCGAGGGACGAGACTGCGACGTCGAGGCGGAACTCGAGACCACGCTCAACGCCTCGGTGTCGCTCACCGCCGACGACGAGCTCGCCGACTGCGAGAGAGAGGCGACCATCGACGTCGTCGGCGAGTACGGAGAGACCGAACGGACGGTCGCCTCGTACGACTGGAACGTCGACGCCTACGGGACGAGCTACGACGGCAACGCCGGACCGCCACTCGACGTCGGCATCGGCATCGACGACCGAAGCCGTGAAAACGCGGTCACGTTCGTCGTCAAGTCGGCCGAACGCGTCGACAGCGTCTCGATTCGCAGCCCCGACTGTGACGTCGACGTCCACCTCGAGGCGACCGCCGGAAACGCCGTGACGCTCCGTTCTGAAGACGAACTGCGCGCGTGCGGCCAGGAGACGACGCTGTGGCTCGTCGGCGAACACGACGGTGCGGAACAACTCTTCGACACCTACGACTGGACGCGGTCGTCGACTCGCGGGTGACTACTCCACCGCGACGGTGCGCGTCTCCTCGTACGGGACCAGCGGCTCCTCCGGGAATGCCACGCTGACGGTGAACTCGAGTTCGTCTTCGCTCGCTCCGAAGACGCCTACGGGAACGCGCTCCTCGTCGCGGAGGTAGGTGCTCGTACTCGTCATCTCGACGCCGTTGACGGTGACACGGATTCCGGCCCGGGCGGGTTCGCCGACGTTTCTGACGGTCACCTCGTGGACGTCGCTCTCGCCCGTCGCGACCGATTCGGGGAACGTCCCCCACTCGAGGTCGACCGCTGGTAGCGACTGTGCACCCTCGTAGACGCGCTCGGCGACGCCCTCCGAGAGGCCGGCGTCGACCAGGCCGGCGACGCCCGCGTCGACGACGTCCCGCGGCGTCGAGAGCCCCTCTTTCGAGAGTTTGCTCGATCGTCCGGGGCCGACGCCGTCGATCCCGGTCAGTCCGACGGCGTCGTCGGCCACGCCGTTTTCGATCCGGGCCTCGAGTCGGCGGGCGAGGTTCGCCGCGTGTGGCCCGTGAAATCGGTCGAGGAAGGCCCGCAGTGCCGCGAGCAGTCGCAGGGCGTTCTGGCGGATCACCCACGCGTCGCTTCTGAGTTCGGCGGGCGTCGTCCCGCTCGCCGCCCCGCGGAGGATGGCGAGCACCTTCCGCTCGCCAGCCTCGAGATCGCCGGTCTCCTGTCCGACGAGCACCGCGTTTATCGCGTCCCGTTCGGCCTGCCGGGCCGACACCGAGTCGAACTCCGCGGCGGTCGCGACGGCCTCGAGGACGTCGCCGTCGCCGATTTGGTCGCGCTCGCACAGTCGAGCGAAGCGTGCGGCGGTGTCGAGTCTGAGGTAGTACTTCGAGGCGAGGACGCCGAGCGGGGTCGCCTCGATCGAGAGGTCTTCGCCCGTCTCGACGAACCCCTCTTCGACCAGTCCCTCGAGCGTGTCCCGGACGTTCTCCCGGAGGTTCGGGAAGTCGTACGCCTCCGGCTTCGACTGCCCGCGGACGTAGTAGAAGGTGGTCTCGAGCCACTCCACGACGTCCTCCAGATCCGTGACGGTGCCCATCGCGATCTCGGCGTTGAGGTGAGCGTCTACGTTATCGGCCAGTCGCGACTCGATCTCCTTGCCGTCGCGCAGCAGTCGGCGGTACTTGTCCGCCTCCGCCGCGTCGCAGACGACCCAGCCGTAGCCGACGTCGTCGTAGCCCGGTCGACCGGCCCGGCCGAGCATCTGCAAGACGTCGAGCGGGCTCATGTCGACCTCGCCCTCGAGCGGGTCGTGGAGTTTCGTGTCGCGGATGACCACGCAGCGAGCCGGCAGGTTGACTCCCCACGCGAGCGTCGAGGTCGAAAACAGCAGTTCGATCTTGCCCTCCTTGAACCACGCCTCGACGAGGTCCTTGTCGTTTTTCGACAGGCCCGCGTGGTGGAACGCGACGCCGTCGAGCACGGAGTTGCGCAGCGTGTCGTTCTCGAGTTCCTGGCTCTCCGTGTGGAAGTCGTAGTCGCCGCGTGCGCCCATCGGGACGTCGCGTTCGGCGATCTCGTCTCTGGCCTTCTTCGCCGCCTGTACCGTGTCCTGGCGCGAGGCGACGAACACGAGCGCCTGGCCGTCTTCTCTCAGGTGAGGTTCCGCCAGATCCAGCGCTCGATACAGGCGACGGTACTTGTCCGCGAAGGAGTTCTCGCCGTGTGTGTAGGTCTTCACGCCGGCGTTCAGGTCGACCGGGCGGTACTCGTCGCCGAACTCGAAGGTACACGCCGGCGGGGCGTCGAGCCACGCCGCCACGTCGTCGACGTTCGGCATCGTCGCCGACAGCGCGACGATCCGGGGCGAACAGAGCCGCCGGAGCCGCGAGATCGTCACCTCGAGTACCGCCCCCCGCCGGTCGGCGTCGAGCAGGTGGACCTCGTCGATGACGCAGACGTCGACGTCGGTGACGAAGTCGTACCGTCGCGAGTCGTGTTTCCTGGTCGCCGAGTCGAGTTTCTCCGGCGTCATCACGAGGATGTCCGCGCGTCGCGCTCGCCGGGGGTTCAACTCGCGTTCGCCCGTGACGACGTACACCGAGTAGCCGAGGTCCTCGAAGCGATCCCAGTCGCTTTCTTTCTCGTTGGTCAGCGCCCGCAGCGGAGCGATAAACAGCGCCGTCCCGTCGTCGGCGAGCGCCTTGCAGATCGCGAGTTCCGCGAGGGCCGTCTTTCCGGACGCGGTCGGCGCGCTCGCGACCACGTTCTCCTCGCGCTCGAGCAGTGCGGGCAGGGCCTCGCGTTGCATCCGGTTGAACTCCTCGAAGGCGAACGCGTCGGCGAACTCTGGCAGAACCTCGGCGACCTCCATCACACGGAGACGGGGAGCGCCCGGTCAAAGGCGTTTCTGTCGCGACCGACGGCGTCGATCAGGTAGACGAGCGAACCCCGAGGTCGTCGAGCTGTTCCGAGAGGACGGTACTCGCTTCGTGGGGGCGCGAGAGCCGCTGGAACGTCAGCTCCGGATCGCCCGAACCCGCCGTGTAGACGGTCAGGTCGCCGTAGCCGAGCAGTCGCCCCAGCGCCGACTGGCGCAGGCTCGTGTTCTGGATGCGATCGAGGCGAAACTGGGTGACGTCCCGCGAGACGACGCCGCGTTTCTCGTAGAGTTCGGAGGTTGTGATGACGTACCGGGTCGTGGTCCAGTGGACGTATTGGACGCCCGCGAGGCCGGCACCGACGGTCGCGACGACGACTCCGAGCGCCGTCACTACGCCGACGCCGTCGGCCGCTCCCCAGACGGCGACCAGGAACCCGACGAGCACGAGCGACACGCCGACGAGCAGTCTCGACCCCATCGCGACGGGGTGTGGTCGACTTTCCCAGACGATCGCCTCACCCTCCCCGAGGTGGACCCAGTCAGGCGTCGACCCGTCGTCCATGGCTCATCGTTTCTCACTGGCGTCTGTAAAGCTATCGCGCCAGACGACGACGCGACGGTCTCGAGACGTCCGCATACGGACGTGTCCGTCGGTCTCAATCGCTCGCCGCCGCCGTCGCCTCGTCTGCCGCTCGAGCGTTCATGCCGTTCGTCGTCTCGTGCCAGTAGTAGAGGCCGAGTCCGACCGCGGCGGCGACGTTCGAGAGCGTGACGGCCCAGAAGACGCCCGAGACGCCCATCTCGAGGACGTACACGCCGGCGGCCGCGATCGGCAGGCGAACCACCCAGTACTGCAGCAGGCTGGCCACGAGGCTCGTCCGCGTCCGACGGGCACCGTTGAATCCGCCCTGGAGGAGGTACATCGCGCCGATGGCCCAGTAACCGTACGCGAGGATCCGCAGGTACTCGACGGTCAACTCGAGTTCGGTCGCGGTCACGTCGGGGACGAAGACGTGGGTCAACGGCTCCGGGACGATCCACTGGACGACGCCGACGACGGTGAGTGCGCCGCCAGCGATGGCGACGCCGGTCCAGGTGGCCTGTCTCGCGCGGGTGGGCTTTCCAGCGCCGAGGTTCTGGCCGACGACGCTCTGTGCGGCCTGCTGGAGCCCGATCGCGGGGATAAACGAGATGCTCGCGACGCGCGCGCCGATCGTGTACGCCGCCAGCCCTGCGTCGCCGCCCGCCACGAGGACGATGGCGACCATCACCACGCGGACCGACTGGCTGACGAGGAACTGGCCGGCGTTCGGCCAGCCGACGCCGACGATCTCGAGGACGTCGTCGCGTCGAAACTCCATCACCGTCCGATCGACGACGAAGCCGTCCCGTCCGCGGACCGCCATCGCGACCGCGAGCGCGAGTCCGCCCGCGTAGCCGGTCGCGGTCGCGAGGGCGGCCCCGGCGACGCCGAGGGCGGGGAACGGCCCCCACCCGAAGATGAGCAACGGATCGAGGACGACGTTGAGCCCCACGGCGACGACGTTGATGTACAGCGCCGCCCGGGAGTCGCCCCAGCCGACGAAACTCGCCTCCAGGACGTCGCTGGTCGCGAGAATCGGCATCGAGAGGGCGTAGACGGCGAGGTACGCGGCGGCCATCTCCCCTAAGTTCGGGCTCGCGCCGAACAGGCCGACGACGTCCCGTGCGAACAGGGCGGTGACGAGACCGACGACCAACCCGGCGACGAGTCCGAGAACCGCGCCGTTGATCGCGCCACGCCGACTCGCCTCGAGGTCGTCGCCACCGGCACGCTGGGAGACGACGACCTGCGTCCCGACGCTGGCTCCGACGGCGACGGTCGCGAGCAAGCCGGTGATCGGGAAGTTCAGCCCGACGGCCGCGACGGCGTCGCTACTCAGCCGTCCGAGCCAGAAGATGTCGACGACCTGCTGGAGTACCTGGACGAGGTTCTGGACCAGAAGCGGTGTCGCGAGGACGACCAGCGCCTTCGTGAGCGAACCGTCGGTTATTTCCTCTCGAGATATGTCGAGCATGACCTGTTAGATGATTACCATTGATAATTCATCTCTAATATAAGTTCGTGTCTGTGTGCGCCGTGATCGGTCTCCAGTCCGGAGAACCACCACGATTTTTGCACACGCGACCCCAGTAGTGGGTATGAGTCGCTCGCGAAAGCCCGACTGGTTGAAGAGCCGTCCGCCGTCGGGCCGGGAGTTCGCCGGAATCCGGGAGACGCTGCGGGACCACGACCTGCACACCGTCTGTGAGGAGGCAAACTGTCCGAACTTGGGCGAGTGCTGGTCCGGCCGAGGCGGTGAGAGCGGCGGCACCGCGACGTTCATGCTGATGGGCGATCGCTGCTCTCGAGGCTGTAACTTCTGTGACGTCGAGACCGGCGGGATGGAACCGCTCGACCCCGACGAACCGGCGAACGTCGCGAGCGCGATCGCCGAGATCGGGTTAGACTACGTCGTCCTGACGAGCGTCGACCGCGACGACCTTCCAGACCAGGGTGCAGGCCACTTCGCGGAGACGATCCGCGAGATCAAAGCCCGCCACCCCGGCATCCTCGTCGAGGTCCTGATCCCCGACTTCCAGGGCGAACCGCACCTCGTCCGGAAGATCATCGACGCCGAACCGGACGTGATCGCCCACAACGTCGAGACCGTCGAACGACTCCAGTTTCCCGTCCGGGATCGTCGGGCCGGCTACGAGCAGAGCCTGCGCGTCCTCGAGCAGGTAGAGCGCGAGTCCGACATCTACACCAAGACCTCGATCATGCTCGGGCACGGCGAGTACGACCACGAGGTCTACCAGACGCTCGCGGACCTGCGCGAGCGCGGCGTCGACATCGTCACGCTGGGCCAGTACCTCCAGCCCTCCCGGAGCCACCTCGAGGTCAAACGCTACGATCACCCGGACAAGTACGAGACGTGGCGGCGGGTCGCCGAGGACGAACTCGGCTTTCTCTACTGTGCGAGCGGCCCGATGGTTCGCTCGTCGTACAAGGCGGGCGAGCTGTTCGTCGACGCGGTCTTGCGGGAGGGGAAGACGATCGAAGAGGCGAGAAGCGAGGCTCGCCGGGGGCGAGTCTCGAACTAACGGGGAGTGAGTCGACCCGCGAAAAGCGAGACCCGCCGAAGTCGCGCTTCCAATTAATACTATCGGACGTAACTGTGTGAAGATTCTCGCCACCCCGAGACGGCGAGAATCTTTCACGACTTACGTCCGGCAGTATAACGAGTGCGACGAACTGACGGACGCCGCCGGTAGCTCGTCCGTACCGTCCGTTCGACGATCCGAATTTCGATCGGACGCCGTTCCCCTCGGACCGAACAGTTCGAACGAAAGTCAGCGCTCCCACTCGAGCGTGAAACGTGCGTGATCGGCGTGCCAGGTCGCCGCCGCCTGGCCATCTCCGATTTAAATCTATAACACATAATATGGAATTAAAAGACGTGGCTATATACTCGAATATCGAATTCAATCGTCCAGATTATCGTCTATCGTACCAGGGTTTCGTTGTGCTTTCGCAAGAATAGCATTGATAGTAAGCTATTTACGAAACTCCTATAACGCGAGCGATAGACCATTAGGTATGCGCAGGTGGGTACACCCGTGAGTACGCTACAGCACGACCCCCAGGAACGAGTACAGGTACTCGACGATACCGGTCGCGTCCTGGACGGTGCTGACGTGCCCGATCTCTCCGAGGACGCGATGGTCGAGATGTACGAACAGATGCGTCTTGCCAGGCACTTCGACCAGCGGGCCGTGAGTCTCCAGCGCCAGGGGCGGATGGGGACCTATCCCCCGCTGTCGGGACAGGAAGGTGCCCAGATCGGGAGTGCTCACGCACTCGAGGACGACGACTGGATCTTCCCGAGCTATCGCGAACACGGCGCGGCGCTGGTGCGTGGCATCTCGCTGAAGCGGACGTTGCTGTACTGGATGGGTCACGAGGACGGCAACTACGTCCCCAACGGGACGAACATCTTCACCGTCGCGGTCCCCATCGCGACGCAGATTCCCCACGCGACGGGGGCCGCCTGGGCCTCGAAGCTCCGCGGCGAGGAGAAGGCCTTCCTCTGTTACTTCGGCGACGGTGCCACGAGCGAGGGCGACTTCCACGAGGGGCTCAACTTCGCCGGCGTCTTCGATACGCCGAACGTGTTCTTCTGTAACAACAACCAGTGGGCCATCTCGGTTCCCCGAGAGCGCCAGACCGCGAGCGACACGCTCGCCCAGAAGGCCACGGCGTACGGCTTCGAGGGCGTCCAGGTCGACGGAATGGACCCACTCGCCGTCTACAAGGTCACTCGCGACGCCGTCGAGAAGGCGAAAGATCCCGACGCAGACGAACGCCGGCCGACCCTCATCGAGGCGGTCCAGTATCGCTTCGGTGCCCACACCACGGCGGACGACCCGTCCGTCTATCGCGACGACGAGGAGGTCGAACGGTGGAAACAGAAGGATCCGATTCCCCGCATGGAGACGTTCCTGCGTCACAACGGGATGCTAGACGACGAGCGCGTCGACGCGATCGAGTCGCGCATCGAGACGGCGGTCGCCGACGCCATCGACGCCGCAGAGAGCGTCGAACGACCCGACCCCGAAGAGATCTTCGCCCACGTCTACGAGGGGATGCCCGGTCGACTCCAGGAACAACTCGAGTGGTTCGAATCGATCCGCGAACGACACGGCGACGACGCACTGCTGGAGGACTAACATGGCTGCAGAATCGGAAAACCTCACGCTCGTACAGGCTGTCCGCGACGGATTGCACTCGGAGATGGAACGCGACGACGACGTCCTCGTGATGGGCGAGGACGTCGGCCGAAACGGCGGCGTCTTCCGTGCCACCGAGGGGCTCTACGAGGAGTTCGGCGACGATCGCGTGATCGACACGCCGCTTGCCGAATCCGGCATCGTCGGTACCGCGATCGGCATGGCCGCCTACGGCATGAAGCCGGTCCCGGAGATCCAGTTTCTGGGCTTTATCTACCCCGCGTTCGACCAGATCGTCTCCCACGCGGCGCGCCTTCGCACGCGCTCGCGCGGACGATACACGTGTCAGATGGTCGTCCGCGCTCCCTACGGCGGCGGCATCAGGGCACCCGAGCACCACTCCGAGTCGAGCGAGGCGATGTTCGTCCACCAGCCCGGTCTCAAAGTCGTCGTTCCGTCGACGCCCTACGACACCAAGGGCCTCCTGACCAGCGCGATCCGCGATCCGGACCCGGTGCTCTTCCTGGAGCCGAAACTCATCTACCGGGCCTTCCGCGAGGAGGTGCCAAACGAGTCCTACGAGGTCCCGCTCGGCGAGGCCGCCGTCCGCCGCGAGGGATCCGACATCTCCGTGTTCACCTGGGGTGCGATGACCCGACCGACGCTCGAGGCGGCCGACGAACTCGAGGGCGAGATCGACGTCGAGGTCGTCGACCTCCGGACGCTCTCGCCGCTGGACACCGACGCGATCCTCGAGTCGTTCACGAAGACCGGCCGCGCGGCGGTCGTCCACGAAGCGCCGAAGACCGGCGGGCTGGCCGGCGAGATCACCGCGACGATCCAGGAGGAGGCACTGCTCTACCAGGAAGCGCCGGTCAAACGCATCACCGGCTTCGACACGCCGTTCCCGCTGTACGCACTCGAGGACTACTACCTGCCCGAACCGGCGCGCATCGTCGACGGCATCCGGGAGGCGATGGAGTTCTAGCATGGTCCGCGAGTTCAAACTGCCCGACGTCGGCGAGGGCGTCGCCGAAGGCGAACTCGTCACGTGGCTCGTCGACGAGGGCGACACGGTCAGCGAAGACCAGCCCGTCGCCGAAGTCGAGACCGACAAGGCTCTCGTCGAGGTGCCTGCGCCGGTAAACGGTACCGTGCGAGAACTGCGCGCCGAGGAAGGCGAGATGGTTCCCGTCGGCGACGTGATCATCACGTTCGACGTCGAGGGCGAGTCGGCCGACGAAGCCACCGCCGAAGCGGAGACGCAGGCGAGCGAGGCCGAGAGCACGGCCGAGCCGACGGAGACGGAGGCGGCAGCCGAGGAGGTATCGGCGCCCGAGGGGCGCGTCTTCGCTCCGCCTCGAGTCCGACGGCTGGCCCGCGAGGAGGGCGTCGACCTCTCGCAGGTCGCAGGAAGCGGTCCCGGCGGTCGCGTGACCGAAGGCGACGTCCGGGCTGTCGCCGAGGGCGGTGCCGACGTCGCAGAACCGACGGAACCCGAACCGGCGGCGGCCGAGCCCGCGGCCACGGAGTCCGAGACCTCGACGGTCGAGCCCGCCGGCACCGAAGCGCCCGGGGACGTCGAATCTGCAGACCGCGACCGAACGCTCGCCGCGCCTGCGACGCGACGACTCGCCGAGGAGGAGGGCGTCGACATCGACGCCGTCCCGGCGGTCGAAGAGCGCGACGGCGAGGCGTTCGTCACGCCCGAGGCCGTCCGCGAGTACGCAGACGCCCAGCGCCAGGCCCAGGAAGCAGACGTTGCAGCCATCGAAGCGGGCGAGCCGACCGAACGCGAACGGCGCGAGCCGTTCAAAGGCGTTCGACGGACTATCGCCGACGCGATGGTCGAGTCGAAGTACACCGCGCCCCACGTCACCCACCACGACGAGGTCGACGTCACCGCCCTCGTCGAGACGCGCGAGCGACTCAAACCCGTCGCCGAGGAGCAGGGCATCCGGTTGACGTACATGCCCTTTATCCTGAAGGCGGTCGTCGCTGCACTGAAGGAGTACCCGGAGATGAACGCGGTCATCGACGAGGAAGCCGAGGAGATCGTCTACCGGGACTACTACAACGTCGGTATCGCGACGGCGACCGACGTCGGCCTGATGGTCCCGGTCGTCGACGACGCCGACGGGAAGGGCATGCTACAGCTGGCCTCGGAGATGAACGAACTCGTCCAGAAGGCCCGCGAGCGTACGATCGGCCCCGACGAACTTCGGGGGTCGACGTTCACGGTCACGAACGTCGGCGGAATCGGCGGCGAGTACGCGACGCCGATCCTCAACTATCCCGAGGCGGGCATCCTCGCCGTCGGCGAGATCAAGCGCAAACCGCGAGTCGTCACCGACGAGGACGGGACCGAGTCGATCGAGCCGCGATCCGTGATGACGCTGTCGCTGTCGTTCGACCACCGGTTGATCGACGGCGCCGTCGGCGCCCGCTTTACGAACAAGGTGATGGAGTACCTCGAAAACCCCGAACTGCTACTACTGGAATAACGATGGTCGTCGGAGACGTCACAACTGGAACGGACGTGCTGGTAATCGGCGCCGGACCCGCAGGCTACGTGGCCGCGATCCGCGCCGGCCAGCTCGACCTGGACGTAACGCTCGTCGAAAAAGACGCCTACGGCGGGACCTGCCTGAACCACGGCTGCATCCCCTCGAAGGCGCTGATCACCGCCACCAACGTCGCACACGAGGCCGGTAACGCCGAGGAGATGGGGATCCACGCCGACCCCGCGGTCGACCTCGCGGGGATGGTCGACTGGAAAGACGGCGTCGTCGACCAGCTCACGAGCGGCGTCGAGAAACTCTGCAAGGCAAACGGCGTCAACCTCGTCGAGGGGACCGCTCACTTCGCCGACGAGAACTCCGTCCGGGTCTCTCACGACGGCGACGGCCAGGGGAGCGAATCGATCGAGTTCGAACACGCCATCGTCGCGACCGGCTCGCGACCGATCGAGATCCCGAACTTCTCGTACGACGACGAACCAGTCTTGAACTCGCGAGAAGCACTCGCGCTCGAGTCGGTCCCCGACTCGCTCGTCGTCGTCGGGGCGGGCTACATCGGGATGGAACTGGCCGGCGTCTTCGCCAAACTCGGCACCGACGTCACCGTCGTCGAGATGCTCGAGGACGTCCTGCCCGGGTACGAGACCGACCTCGCCCGCCCGGTCAAACAGCGCGCGAACGAACTCGGCATCGACTTCCACTTCGGGTACACCGCCGCCGAGTGGCACGAACACGGCGAGGGAATCCGCGTCGTCGCCGACCCCGCCGAGGAGACCGCCGCCGACGGCGGCACGCAGGCCCAGGAGATGGATCGACTCGAGCTAGACGCCGAGAAGGTCCTCGTCGCAGTTGGGCGCGCCCCCGTCTCCGACACGCTCGCCCTCGAGGAAGCGGGCGTCGAGACCGACGACCGCGGCTTCATTCCGACGGACGACCGTGCGCGCACGAACGTCGAGCACATCTACGCCATCGGTGACGTCGCCGGCGAACCGATGCTCGCACACAAAGGCAGCATGGAGGGACAGGTCGCCGCCGAAGTGATCGCCGGCGAGCCGTCGGCGATCGACTACCAGGCGATGCCCGCAGCCGTCTTCACCGAACCCGAGATCGGAACCGTCGGGCTAACCGAAGCCGAAGCCGCCGAAGAGGGCTTCGAACCGGTCGTCGGGAAGTTCCCCTTCCGCGCCAGCGGCCGCGCGCTGACGACCGGCCACGCCGACGGCTTCGTCAAGATCGTCGCCGACGAGGCCGCGGGCTTCGTCCTCGGGGCCCAGATCGTCGGTCCCGAAGCCTCCGAGTTGATCGCCGAACTCGGACTCGCGATCGAACTCGGGGCGACACTCGAGGACGTCGCCGCGACTGTCCACACGCACCCGACGCTCTCCGAATCGGTGATGGAAGCCGCCGAGAACGCACTCGGACACGCGATCCACACGCTCAACCGGTAACCTCGAGTGCGCTCGCGTCGACGTCCGTCGGGCGGCAGATCGGCGGTTAGACGACGTCGACTGCCCCTTTCATCCCGACTGCTTCGTGCGGACGGCAGAAGTAGGTGCAGACGCCCGTCTCCTCGAACGTGTACTCGAAGGTCGCTCCCGCACGCCGGTGGTTGTCACTTTCGAATCGCTCGTCGGTCGCGACGACGTCGTGTGGGCCACCTTCGCCGGTCCACTCCCAGACGACGGTCGTCCCCTCGTCGACCCTGATCGCTGCAGGACTGTACTGGTAGCCGTAGTTGCCGGTGCCGACGCGGACGGTCACTTCGTCCCTGCCGGTCCAGTCGACCGTTCCGGTGTAACTTTCCGTCTCGTCGAGCCATCCCTCGTAGTCGGCCTCGTCGTCGACGTACTCCCAGCTTTCGTCTTCCTCGATGCCATCGCTCTTGTGGCTCAAACAGCCGGCGACCGCGACGGGAATCGCTACTGCGCCCGTCCGTTTCAGAAGCGTCCGTCGCGTCACTCCGTCGTTCGTGGCCATGTCTCGTTTCGCAGGTAATTGCCCTCGCGGTATACTCCCTCCGGTTTTCGCCTGTTCGACCTCACCATGTCTGATACTGCCGGACGTACGTCGTGAAAGATTCTCGCCGTCCCGGGGTGGCGAGAATCTTCACACAGTTACGTCCGATAGTATGACTCGAGGTGGCCGTCGTCACGCCCACCGAGTCGCCGCCGCCACCCTCAGACGACGTCGACTGCCCCTTTCATACCACGATGCTGGTGTGGACGACAGAAGTAGGTGTAGATACCCGTCTCCTCGAAGGTATACTCGAACGTCTTGCCCTCCTCGATCTCCATCGGACTCTCGAAGGCACCGTCGGTGTCGACGACGTTGTGACCGCCACCCTTGCCGGTCCACTCCCAGACGACGGTCGTCCCCGTGTCGACCCTGATCGCCGCGGGGCCAAATCCCATCCACTCGCTGCCGACGCCCACGAGGACGGTCACCTCGTCTTCGCCGGTCCAGTCGACCGTTCCCTCGTGGCCGACCGCATCGGAGAGCCAGCCGTCGTAATCGGGCTCTTCGTCGACGAACTCCTCGCCCTCGAATACGTCGTACTCGTCGCCGCCGCTGCCCATACAACCCGAAAGCGCCGCCACGCCGATTCCACTCGCCAGTTTCAACGCCGACCGTCTCGTTACGTGCCTCGCGGTCATTCCCTACTGTACCGTTCGGTCCCGTCCTTTTATCTCTCTTACCTCCTCCCGGCTGCCGGGAACCGGCAGAACATAAATATCGTATTCGGTCGGTTCTCCGTACCACGAACACCCCCTCGCCGCCTGCAGCCACTCGAGACCTGCCGTCGTGGCCACACGACGAGCGGACCAGACGTCAAACCCGCAACGCGGCCGTTACTGGGCGTACAGCGAGTACGCGATGATCCCGAAGCCGATCAGCACCAGCAAACTCTCGATCAAGACGCCGGTCTCGAGCGAGACGTTGAGGATCTCGTACACCAGTCCAGCGAGCACGAACCCGAGCGTCACGATGCCAAATCCCGTCGCCAGATAGCCGAGCGCCCGCTGGCGAGTCCGACGGTACGCCTTGAACGCGAAGTAGGTGATGATCCCGCCGACGACGAGAACGAGCGTCTTTACGATAGCCAGTGCGACTGCGACTTCAATTCCTGATGCGTGGTACAGATTCATGTCTCCTTTCGAACCTCCGACCACAGCTCCGCCAGTCGTTCGTCGGCCGTCCGTGCAGGTCGTTCGATCTTCACCGCGAGTGATCGATCGTCGTCGAGAAAGATCGTCACCTCGTCGAACGCGACCGAATACTTGCTCGCGTGGTGTCCGTCACGTCTGATCTCGGTCGACTCCTCGAGCAGCGTCGACTCCGTCAACAGCTCGAGCTTTCGGTACAGCGTCGACTGCGGGATATCACAACGTGACGTGAGCTCAGCGGCGGTCATTGGCTCGTCGAGATTCCGGATGATCTCTCGACAGTCGGGATCGTCGAGTGCGGAGCAGATCTCCTCCGCCGACGGCGCCGACTCCGAAGCGATCGGGTCCCGGACCATTCGTGCAGACGTTGTAACGCACCCGATTTAGACGCATCGATGGCGAAATCTCGGCCGTCCGTCGGTTTCTCGAGTCGTCGCCGGTTCCTGATCCTCCGACGACCCCGGTTCTCCGCGTGATCTGTGACAACTGGCCGAACGCCTCGAGTCCCCACGGGCACTGTCACGACCCGTCGTCGCTCGATTCGACCCACCCGAACGCAACACCTTCATGCGCGTGCGCAACCAACCCGACGAGTGCGCGGGTATCATCCGATCCGACCCCATCTGCGAGGACGGGATGACCGATCGACCTCCGCCCGCGCGATATCACTTCTCTCGAGATACTTCTCTGCTCGTTATTCGTGTCGTCGAACTGGTTGGCCGATGGAATACAAACCCATGGTAGGCGATTCCGATGGCGGTTTCGTTCGACGGCCTTATGTATCGACCCTCTCCTCGAAACTAATGCGAACGACGTGGCCCACGCCGCCACGTCCCCTCCGGTCGTTTCCCGGCACGGAGGCAGGAATTGCATCCTTCCCCCTCGACGTCTGTCGTCGGTTCGCTCCGACGCCGTTACGTACTCGGGGGCGTTCGGATCAGAACGCGACTGAGTCGGTTATCCCGGCTCTTCGATACGCTGCCCTTATATACTCTGGGTGCGTATCTAGCAGTACGCGAAGACCCTCGCCGGATGCGGTTTTCGGCGAGGGATCGATCCGATGCCCTTAAGTGTACGAGGGCACTCGGATGCAAACGCAACGAACGCGTGATCGACGGGGCGTTCAACTCGCTCCGTCATCTTGGACGTCCGCTTCGAAGGGGTTAAGTACCCCTCGGGGCTTACGAATACGTCCGAAGGAAATGAGGATCTCACCCCTGCGGTCCGCCGTACAGATGGGATCTGATGTTAGCCTCGACAGTTCGGTGACGCCCGATCGGTCATCCGATTTGGAGTCGCCGAACGTGGACCCATAGTGTGAGTGTGTACCTACATTCACCGCCAAACCTCCCTGGCTCTGCCAGGGAATAGCATTCCGGTTGATCCTGCCGGAGGTCATTGCTATTGGAGTCCGATTTAGCCATGCTAGTCGTACGAGTTCAGACTCGTGGCGAATAGCTCAGTAACACGTGGTCAAACTACCCTGTCGAGCGGGACACCCTCGGGAAACTGAGGCTAATCCCGCATACGGCTCGCTGCCTGGAGTGGCGCGAGCTCGAAACGCCCCGGCGCGACAGGATGTGACTGCGGCCGATTAGGTAGACGGTGGGGTAACGGCCCACCGTGCCGATAATCGGTACGGGTTGTGAGAGCAAGAGCCCGGAGACGGTATCTGAGACAAGATACCGGGCCCTACGGGGCGCAGCAGGCGCGAAACCTTTACACTGCACGCCAGTGCGATAAGGGGACTCCCAGTGCGAGGGCATATCGTCCTCGCTTTTGTGTACCGTAGGGAGGTACACGAATAAGGGCTGGGCAAGACCGGTGCCAGCCGCCGCGGTAATACCGGCAGCCCGAGTGATGACCGCTATTATTGGGCCTAAAGCGTCCGTAGCCGGCCACGCAAGTCCGTCGGGAAATCCGCACGCCCAACGTGCGGGCGTCCGGCGGAAACTGCCTGGCTTGGGACCGGAAGACCAGAGGGGTACGTCCGGGGTAGGAGTGAAATCCCGTAATCCTGGACGGACCACCGGTGGCGAAAGCGCCTCTGGAAGACGGATCCGACGGTGAGGGACGAAAGCTCGGGTCACGAACCGGATTAGATACCCGGGTAGTCCGAGCCGTAAACGATGTCTGCTAGGTGTGCCACTGGCTACGAGCCAGTGGTGTGCCGTAGGGAAGCCGTGAAGCAGACCGCCTGGGAAGTACGTCCGCAAGGATGAAACTTAAAGGAATTGGCGGGGGAGCACTACAACCGGAGGAGCCTGCGGTTTAATTGGACTCAACGCCGGACATCTCACCAGCACCGACAGTAGCCGTGAAGATCAGTGTGATGAGCTTATTGGAGCTACTGAGAGGAGGTGCATGGCCGCCGTCAGCTCGTACCGTGAGGCGTCCTGTTAAGTCAGGCAACGAGCGAGACCCACACTCCTAATTGCCAGCAACACCCTCGTGGTGGTTGGGTACATTAGGAGGACTGCCAGTGCCAAACTGGAGGAAGGAATGGGCAACGGTAGGTCAGTATGCCCCGAATGTGCTGGGCGACACGCGGGCTACAATGGTCGAGACAGTGGGATGCTACGCCGAAAGGCGACGCTAATCTCCGAAACTCGATCGTAGTTCGGATTGAGGGCTGAAACTCGCCCTCATGAAGCTGGATTCGGTAGTAATCGCGCCTCAGAAGGGCGCGGTGAATACGTCCCTGCTCCTTGCACACACCGCCCGTCAAAGCACCCGAGTGAGGTCCGGATGAGGCCGCCATCCGGCGGTCGAATCTGGGCTTCGCAAGGGGGCTTAAGTCGTAACAAGGTAGCCGTAGGGGAATCTGCGGCTGGATCACCTCCACAGACCGGGACCACCCCGACGTGGGTGGCCCACCAGCGGTCCGCGTTCGGTCGCCACTCCAGCGAGTGGCCGACCGGGCACCTTTGAACTGTCGAGGCTAACACATGCTCCTCGTCGAGCCGATCTCGGCCCGACGAGGGTGGGCCCATAGCTCAGTGGTAGAGTGCCTCCTTTGCAAGGAGGATGCCCAGGGTTCGAATCCCTGTGGGTCCATCACTGGGTGACGATCGGGAACCGTGCCCCTTAAGTGGGGGACGGCGCAACGATCTGATCCCAACTGAAACCGATGCACCAGCCCGTGTAAACGTGGCTGGGAAGGGTTGATGCACGCCAGCCGTCTACTGGTGGTGCAAATGAGACCGTGTGTACGTGTAGTCCAGGCGTCCACTGGACCCGTTCCCGGGTCACTATGATCCGACGAACGTGGCTACTGTGCCAGCTGGTGGATCGCTCGGCTCGAGAGCCGATGACGGACGTGCCAAGCTGCGATAAGCCCAAGGGACCCGCACGGAGGGGAAGAACTTGGGATCTCCGAATGGGAATCCCCACCGCAATTGCTTCGCGCAATGGGGAACGCCGGGAATTGAAACATCTCAGTACCGGCAGGAAAAGAAAGCAACCGCGATGTCGTTAGTAAGGGCGACTGAACGCGACGCAGTCCAAACCGAAGCCTTCGGGCAATGTGGTGTTCGGACTGACTCTCACTCCCAGAACCTCTTCGAAAAGTCTCCTGGAACGGAGCGCGATACAGGGTGACAGCCCCGTATCGAAGAGTAGTACGGGACGCGTCAGCTCCAGAGTAGCGGGGGTTGGATATCCCTCGTGAATCTCGCGGGCATCGACCGCGAAGACTAAACACTCCTCGAGACCGATAGCGAACAAGTAGCGTGAGCGAACGCTGAAAACCACCCCCAACAGGGAGGTGAAATAGTGCGTGAAATCAGTTGGCGATAGAGCGACAGGGCATACAAGGTCCGCCGAGAAATGAATCGGGTGCGAACCCGTAGTAAGAATCGGTGGAAGCCGATGTTCTGTCGTACGTTTTGAAAAACGAACCAGGGAGTGTGCCTGTTTGACGAGTCTAACTCGATCATCGAGGAAGGCGCAGGGAAACCGATATGGCCGCAGTCTTACGACGAGGGCCACCGTGTTCAAGCGCGGGGAGTCAAACGGGCACGACCCGAAACCGGATGATCTAGGCGTGGGCAGGGTGAAGCGTGCCGAAAGGCACGTGGAGGCCCGATAGCGTTGGTGTCCTACAATACCCTCGCGTGACCTACGTCTAGGGGTGAAAGGCCCATCGAATCCGGACACAGCTGGTTCCAACCGAAACATGTCGAAGCATGACCTCTGCCGAGGTAGTCCGTGGGGTAGAGCGACGGATTGGGAGCCCTCACTCCGAGAGGAGTGAGCCTCCCTGTCCAACTCCGAACCTACGGACGCCGTTTGACGCAGGGAGTCCGGTGTGCGGGGTAAGCCTGTGCACCGTGAGGGAGACAACCCAGAGCTGGGTTAAGGTCCCCAAGTGTGGACTAAGTGCGATCGAAGGTGGTCCCGAGCCCTAGACAGCCGGGAGGTGAGCTTAGAAGCAGCTACCCTCTAAGAAAAGCGTAACAGCTTACCGGCCGAGGTTCGGGGCGCCGAAAATGATCGGGGCTCAAGTCCACCACCGAGACCTGGCGGCACGAGTAACATCGTGATCCCGTAGGTTGGCGTTCTGTTCGGGCGGAAGCACGGAAGAGATTTCGTGTGGACCGTGCAGTAACGAAAATCCTGGTCATAGTAGCAGCGTGAGTCGGGTGAGACCCCCGACGGCCGAACGAGTAAGGGTTCCTCAGCAATGCTAATCAGCTGAGGGTTAGCCGGTCCTAAGTCTCACCGCAACTCGAATGAGACAACAGGGAAATAGGTTAATATTCCTATGCCAGTGTGCACTCAAAGCTGACGCTTTGGGGCCGCCTGAGCCGGGCTATCGCCCGGTCGAACTGTCGAAGTTCGTGGAAGCCGTAACGGCACGAAGCGAACGAATGGCAGGATAGCGCAAGTCAGGTCAACCCAGAGCCCGTGAAAAGGCGAGCACACTGTCCGTACCGAGATCCGACACAGGTACTCGTGGCGGCGAAAGCCAAGGCCTGTCGGGAATAACCGACGTTAGGGAATTCGGCAAGTTCGTCCCGTACGTTCGCAATAAGGGATGCCTGCCCCGGAAAGGGGCAGGTCGCAGTGACTCGGGCGCTCCGACTGTCTAGTAACAACATAGGTGACCGCAAATCCGCAAGGACTCGTACGGTCACTGAATCCTGCCCAGTGCAGGTATCTGAACACCCCGTACAAGGGGACGAAGGACCTGTTAACGGCGGGGGTAACTATGACCCTCTTAAGGTAGCGTAGTACCTTGCCGCTTCAGTAGCGGCTTGCATGAATGGATCAACGAGAGCGCCACTGTCCCAACGTTGGGCCCGGTGAACTGTACATTCCAGTGCGGAGTCTGGAGACCCCCAAGGGGAAGCGAAGACCCTATAGAGCTTTACTGCAGGCTGTCACTGAGACGTGGTCGCCATTGTGCAGCATAGGTAGGAGCCGCTACACAGGTACCCGCGCTAGCGGGCCACCGAGGCAACACTGAAATACTACCCGATGGTGACTGCGACTCTCACTCCTGGCGGAGGACACTGGTAGCCGGGCAGTTTGACTGGGGCGGTACGCGCTTGAAAAGATATCGAGCGCGCCCCAAGGTTTCCTCACCCGGGTCGGAGACCCGGGAAAGAGCGCAAGAGCATACGGAAGCCTGACAGTGTCCGGCACAACGACGGACGCTGACGCGAAAGCGTGGTCTAGCGAACCAATTAGGCTGCTTGATGCGGCCAATTGCTGACAGAAAAGCTACCTTAGGGATAACAGAGTCGTCACCCGCAAGAGCACATATCGACCGGGTGGCTTGCTACCTCGATGTCGGTTCCCTCCATCCTGCCCGTGCAGAAGCGGGCAAGGGTGAGGTTGTTCGCCTATTAAAGGAGGTCGTGAGCTGGGTTTAGACCGTCGTGAGACAGGTCGGCTGCTATCTATTGGGGGTGTTACGGTTCCTGACGGGAACGTTCGTATAGTACGAGAGGAACTACGAATGGGTGCCACTCGTGTACCGGTTGTCCGAGAGGGCACGTGCCGGGCAGCGACGCACCACGGGTAAGAGCTGAACGCATCTAAGCTCGAAACCCACCTGGAAACGAGGAACCACCGAGACCACTCGTAGAAGACGAGTTCGATAGACTCGGGGTGTACGCGCCAAGGCAACGAGGCGTTGAGCCCGCGAGCACTAACCGGTCGAGCCACCATTCATTTCGCATGGATCACAGGACCCGCGAACGGGTCCAGGCGCTAACTGGACTACACGTACAGACGGTCAGATCACCGATCCTGGTGTTGACGGCGGTTCGATTCCGTCGATCGGCGTTACGGCGGCCACAGCGGCGAGGTACCTCCCGTACCCATCCCGAACACGGAAGATAAGCTCGCCTGCGTATCGGCCAGTACTGGAGTGGGCGACCCTCTGGGAACTCCGATTCGCCGCCGACCATTCATATTCACATCATCGATACCGATAGTGGTCTGACGGCGGTTCGATTCCGCCGGTCGGTCTTACAGCGGCCACAGCGGCGAGGTGACTCCCGTACCCATCCCGAACACGGAAGATAAGCTCGCCTGCGTATCGGTCAGTACTGGAGTGGGCGACCCTCTGGGAACCCCGATTCGCCGCTTTCACTCATACTTCGATACTCGAGAGTGGCTACGACGTACGTTCTCGCGGGTTCGTTCGGTGTCTCCGATCAGAAAGGCACACCCACCACCGATAGGAGACGGTTATGGACGATCGTTCGATAGCGGTACCTGCAGTGTATTTTCGGCCATCATACGACGTCGCCACGAACCGTCACGCCGTCTTGCTCGTCGCGCCAGGCGTGGACCTCCTCGGCGGCGGCCGTCGCTTCCTCCTCGTCCATACCGAGCATCTCGAGGGCGGCCGACAGCGTCGGGAGCGCGAACTCGCTTTCGCGGAGTTTGCGAAACGCCTCCTCGCTGCGGGTGCCGTCGACCCACAGACAGACCCCGCGCGGGTCGAGCAGTTGCGTGTAGTCCTCGCGCAACTGTGCTCCGCGAAGACGCTGGGTGACGTTGTCCTCGAAGGAGGCGTTGCAGACCTCGAGGTGGACCGGCTCGTCGTCAGAGAGGAGGTGGGCAGCGAGACACTTCTCGGGGGCTGCGTGGCCGTTGGCGTTCGCCCGGAGGTACTCGGGATACTCGGCGGCCCAGTCGGCTCTGACCGACTTGCCGACACCTCGAACGCCGTGTGACTGGACGAACTCGCCTTCGCCGCCGGGGTCGTCGCGCAGCAGGACGTCTTTCGTGACGTAGACGTCGAGTCGGTCGATTGGATCGAGGCCGAGCGCGACGTCGCCGTAGACCCACACCTCGCGGACGGGAACCGGCATCCGTTCGTTCTCGACGGTGTCGACGATCTCTTCGACCCGGTCGACGGCCGCCTCGCGATCGAATCCGCTCATCGGCGACGTTTGGTTCGGTGCGGGGAAAACGGTTTCTCGTCTAGTCGCCATCGCTCCCGACGACTCGTGTCAACCGACCACATTTTTGGTCGCTGCAGGTGAACGAACCGGTATGAGACACCGGATCTTCAACGAGGACGGCGAGAACGACCTCGTCTTCGTGATGGGCTGGGGTAACCGCTGGACCCACGAGAACGTAAGCTGGCTGATCGGAACGCTCGCGAACGCCGACTATCGCGTTCACGCCTTCGAACTGCCGACCAACGTCGACGATTTCAAAGCCGACTGGCTCGAGCCGATCGCCGAACACGTCGTCGACCTCGAGGGCTACCAGCTGCTTGGCCACAGCGCGGGTGCGCTGGTCGGCCAGGCGTTAGACGGTGCGGAGAACCACGTCTACCTGAGCCCGTGGTGGGGGTACAGCGACGACTACCCCGACCTCGCGCTCGATCTGCTCGCCGAAATTCCGACCGCCTTCCCGTTCGTCCCGGTCGGCGGGATGGACAGGGACGCGCTCGGCGAACTGGCGACGGACCACCAGCTCGCGACGCTGCCGCGGTGGGTCTCGCCGGCGTTCGTCCGGGAGACGCGCCGTGCACAGCGGGAACTACTGACGATCGACCACGACGCCGTCGTCTTCTGTTCGCTTCGCGATCCGGTGATCAGCCTGCGACCCATCGGCGAGCGCATTCCGCCCGAGCACGTCGTCCTCTACGACGGCGGCCACGAACTGTTTTCCGCGCCGGAGCGGGAGACGTACGTCGACGTCGTCCTGGCCGCACTCGAGGAGGGTGCCGCCGCCGTCGAAGATCGGCACCCAGTCACGGTCTGACCGCCGATCGAACCCGAGAACGAAACGGGTTTCCGCTCGAGGCCGTTACGTGACGGCGATGGAGTGCAATCGGTGTGACGAGGAGGCGGTTATGCACGCCGCCTACTCCGGCGCGCACCTCTGTGAGTCTCACTTTCGCGAATCCGTCGAACGGCGCGTCCGACGGCGAGTCAGGCGCGACGACCTCGTCCCCGGAGACGCCTCGCCCGAGGACCCACAGACGTGGGTGATCGGCCTCTCCGGTGGCAAAGATAGCGTCGTTCTCACGAAGATCCTCCACGATACGTTCGCCGAAGATCCCCGCATCGAACTCGTCGGGTTGACCATCCACGAGGGGATCGAGGGTTATCGCGACGAGTCACTCGCAGCCTGCGTCGACCTCACCGACGACCTGGGGATTCGCCACGAGGTCGTCAGCTACGAGGAGGAGTTCGGCGTCCGGATGGACGACGTCGTCGAGGACGATCCCGAGAACATGGCCGCCTGTGCCTACTGTGGCGTCTTTCGACGGGACCTCCTCTCGCGGTACGCCGAGGCGTTCGACGCCGACCTCCTGTTGACGGGCCACAACCTAGACGACGAGGCCCAGACAGCGCTGATGAACTTCCTCGAGGGCGACGTCGCCCAGATCGCCAAACACTTCGACGCGAGTCTCGGCCCGCTCTCGGAACGCGAAAAACAGGAGGAGTTCGTCCCCCGGGCGAAGCCGCTGCGCGACGTGCCCGAAAAGGAGGTCGCCCTCTACGCGCACCTCGCGGACCTGCCAGCCCACATCACCGAGTGTCCCCACTCGAGTGAAGCCTACCGTGGCGAGATCCAGCAGTTGTTGTACGATCTCGAGGAGAATCACCCCGGGACCCGCCACTCGATCCTCTCGGGGTACGAGGAGCTCGCGGGTATCGTCGCCGACCAGTACGCGGGTGACGACGAGCGCGACGACCTCCAGGAGTGTGTCGAGTGTGGTGCGACGACCACGCGCGAACGCTGTCGGAAGTGTGCGTTACTCGAGTCGATCCACGCGGTGTAACCACCAGAACGCCGTTTCACGCCCGTTTACGGGACGTTTTCGTTAGTTCGTTCGTCACGACCGACTCGGCGAAAAGTGAGCGACGAGAGGGAGAATCGGCAGACGACAGTCGAACCGCGACGTGGCCGCTATCGGATAACGTCGACGCCGTTGTTCCGCTCGAGTTCGTCGCGGCCGCCGTCGCTTTGCGTACCGAGGTTCGGCGTCGACGTCTCGACGTTGTTGCTGGCGTCGAAGTCGGCGTCGGACAGCCCCTCGATGCTGGCGCGGGACTTGTCGGCCTGTTTCTGCGTCGTCGGGCCGAGCACCTGGGCGCTCTGGACGCCGGTCATGATGGCCATCACGCGGACCTTGCCCTTGTAGTTCTCCTGGATTCGAGCACCCCAGATGACGTTTGCGCTGGCCTCGAGTCGTTCCGTGATGTTGTCCGCGATGCCCTCGGCCTCCTTCAGCGTGAGGTCGGGTCCACCCGTGATGTGAACGAGACCGCCGGATGCGCCGCGGTAGTCGACGTCGAGCAGCGGGTGGTTCATCGCGTCGCTGACCACCTCGCGCGTCTTGTTTTTGTCCTGGGTCTCGCCGACCAGCATGACGGCGACGCCGCCCTGGTTCATGATCGTAGACATGTCGGCGTAGTCCAGGTTGATCAGGCTCGGCTGAGTGATCGTCTCGGAGATTCCTTTGACGGTCTCGGCGATGATCTGGTCCATCACCGAGAACGCCTTGCCGATCGGGAGGTTCGGGACGTAGTCGAGCAGTCGGTTGTTGTCGAGTACGATGATCGAGTCGGCCTGTTCGCGCAGTCTCTCGAGGCCCTCTTCGGCTTTCACCGTGCGGGCGCGCTCGACGTTGAACGGCGTCGAGACCATGCCGACGACGATGGCACCCTGTTCTTTCGCGATCTTCGCGACGACGGGCGCGGCACCCGTGCCGGTGCCACCGCCCATCCCCGCGGTCACGAACACGAGGTCCGCATCGCCGAGGACGTCCTTGATGGTGCTCTGGGCCATCTCTGTCGCACGTTCGCCCATCGACGGATCGCCACCGGCACCCAGTCCGTTCGTGAGTGACTTGCCCACCAGGATCTTGGTGTCGGCCTCGATCATTTTGAGGTGCTGTTTGTCGGTGTTGATCGCCACCGTGTCAGCGCCGTCGACACCGATGTTGTACAGCCGGTTGATCGTGTTGTTACCCGCGCCACCGCAGCCGATGATCACGATGCGGGGATCACCGAACTCGTCGTCGTCGAGCGACGCGTCCATCTCGCGGGCTTCTTCTTCGGCGTTCTCGAGGGCCTCCTGAACGATGTCCTGCATCGTTACACCTTGGCCCAGCCGCGTTTACCAGACTGTTCGTGACGGCCGTCGTTCTGTTCGTTGATCATCTCGCGAACGGCCGACCGGATCGCCTCGCTCCGGTTCGGGAACTCGCCAGAGTCGACCAGTTGTTCGACCTCTTCGATCTGCTGTTTCGGAATCCGCAGTGTCACACGCTCCATGGTTGTATTCCCCTGTTGGGTAAGACGGCGCGCGCCCCTGTCAGACACGTCGTGTCTTACACCCGAACCCCGGTCGTTCGCCGGTTAGCCGGCCACCGATCCGGTGTGTAAGACAAACCGTCTTACGCGATTGTGGCAACTCTGCCATGAGCAATAAAACTTTCGTAAGACGTGAATTTTTCCGTATTACGTAAGTCAGTTTCGTTGATACGAAGTCTCAGCCCGACTCCAGGACGTCCGCTGCCGGCGTCCGTCGACCACAGCCGGGACAGAACGACCAGTCCGAGCGGATCTCGTCACCACACTCGCAGAACAGCCGCCTCGAGGCCTTCTCGCCGCAGTTCGGACAGTAGACGTGGTCGTCGTCGAGTGGGTCGCCACACTGGTCACACTGGCGGCTGTCGTCCGACGTCGCCGACTCCACCGGGCGCTGGTCCGATCGGGACGCCGTCCGACGCGTGGTCCCGTCGGCGGGTGTCTTACGAACGTCGCCCTCTACCCCCTCGAGCGCGATCGTGACGTTCACGTCCGTCGTGTCGTTGCGCCGCTCGGCGAGCCGTTGCTCGAGGACGTCGTCGACGCACTCGCGAACGAGGTCGTCGATGCTGGGACGGCGTGTCGGTGGTCCGGGGGTCGTCTGCGTCTGGGGATCAGCCGGCCGTTCCGTTCGTAGACGCTCGTCGCGGTCGTCGCGGTCGTCGCTCGCTGACGCAGCGAGGTACTCGCGAAGCGCCTCTCGCATCACCTCACTCTTCGACGAGTCGAGAGCCTCGAGTTCGTCGACGAGGTCGTCGTCGGCGCGGAACGTGATCTTCCCCATAGGCGGTCTGGATACTTCTCGTATTTTTAATTACATCCACATCAATCATTCGGTGTTGTGTGACAGGTGTCATACTCTGCCGGCTCGAATAATAACCCTTATGTCGGCTCCGTCTGCTACGTATGAGTGACCGCTCTTAGCTCAGCCTGGTAGAGCAGCCGACTGTAGATCGGCTTGTCCCCCGTTCAAATCGGGGAGAGCGGACTTGGTTTTCGCGGTGGCGTAGATAACGATCGAGAGTACACAGCGTAGCTCGTCTCTGGTGCTCGAGTTCGATCGAGATCTGAACCGCTTTACCCGACACACGAGCCGTCACTCGGGGTCGCCGTCGCGGTTCACGTCGTGACGAACGGGGAAAGGGCGATGATCGGATGGGTGGTTGGACTGTAACGCCGCCTTCCCCGGTGGTACGTTACGTGCGTCCCCTCTAAAAACTGTTGCATTGCCAATAATTCGTGGTCGTGGATCGGTCGTCGAATCGAATCGACTGACTGCACGGCTTGGCTCTCGTCCGATCGACCGGCGGCTGGCTGTCGAACTCGAGGTCGTCGAGCGCGTCGCCCGGCTGGGCGAGCGATAGCGACGGATCTCGAGCGCGGCTGCTCGTCGAGTGAAAAATACTGTCCCCCCAGGAGAGGGTCGAGGGGAAACATGCAGAGGTGCCGGTCGTATGCGTGGTATTCCCTCTCCCACAACCAGACTTCCATCCAGGAAGTATATACTTATCGGTCACTCGGCTGTGACAGCGCCAACTGCACGTCGAGCGAAGCGGGTCGGTGAGGGACGCCAGCGATCTCGGCCAGCGAGCAGGAGGCTGAGCGCACCTCGAGGTCGCCGCCCTGGTGGTCGCTCGAGTGCGATCGGTCGAAAACGGCGTTGCCCCGGACTCACTCGAGGTAGCGACCGAGCAACGCTGCGACGGCCATCACGACGGCGAGGACGGTCGAGAGCGCGTCGATCGTCGGCGTCGAGACAGGCTCGACGCGACTCGGTCGACCGTAGTCGACCCGCGCGGTAGCGACGGTAGGTGGTGGGGTCGAGTGGTGGTGCCGCTACCGCAGGAGGCAGTCCGCCTCGAGGGTACGTAAGCCTCGGCGGCCGAGGCAAGGCGCGAGCGGACGGGTTCGAAGTCGAAGGCAGACTCCAGGCCGATCGCGTTCGATCGGGTGCGAACCGACGAACGGCCCGACGACTCGAGTCCGGAAAAGGGGTCACGGGCAGCGAGTGACAGACGGGGCGTCGAACGGATAGCACGGATATGGTCGGAGAGACTGGCAGCGGGGCGTTCGCCGGCACGGACGGCGAAGCCTGCGACCAGCGAGTTCGACGGTGGCGGCGTCTATCACGCGCCACGCGGGGATCGACACCGACGACGGAAAACGCTGTATAATATCTCGATTGAGAACTATAGAGCACACGTGAGTACCCTGTAGTCCCGGTCACGCGTTCGCCGGCCGGCCGTTTTTCCGCCTGGTGGCGGTAGTTTCGAGTCGTGAGCGACGACAGCGACCTCGATCGCGTCCAGGATCGAGCCGAACGACGACAGTCCGAGCGTGCGTCGACCATCGAGTCCGTCCTCGAGGAGGTCGAACGCCACCTCGGCGACGTCGAGTACCCGGTTCGCGGCGAGGAGCTGGCGGCGTCGTACGGCGCGGAGGCGCTCGACCTGCCGAACGAGACTGATACTGCCGGACGTAAGTCGTGAAAGATTCTCGCCGTCCCGGGGTGGCGAGAATCTTCACACAGTTACGTCCGATAGTATGAGTCGCTCGGGAGCGTCTTCGATCGGCTGGCGAACGAGGAGTTCGAGTCGCCGGCGGAGGCCCGCGAGGCGATCTACGGCGAGATCACCGGCGAGGCGGGCGACGTCCACGAGGTGAATCCGGAGCGCGACCTCGAGCGACTCGACGAGGAGAGTCGCGGATCGCTCGGCGAAAGCGGCAGCGACGCGCTGTGACCGCGTCGGACGCGGTAACCGCCGGAGCGGCCCGAAAGCGATAGCAGAACGGATTTACGTCGCGGGGCACTTCTCTCGTGTATGGATTACGAGTCGAGTCTCGACCGAGCGATGGACAGCGTTCCCGACATCGGGGGCGACGAAGAGCGACTGCAGATTCCGGACGCACAGGCCCAGAAAGACGGTGCGTTCACGCGATTTACCAACCTCGGCGAGATCGCCGACGTCCTCTCGCGAGAGGACGAACACCTCCACCGGTTCATCCAGCGCGAACTGGGGACCAGCGGCAAATTCGAGAACGGCCGCGGCCGGTACAACGGGTCGTTCTCCCAGCAGGACTTCGACGCGGCGGTCGACGCCTACGTCGAGGAGTACGTCCTCTGTTCGGAGTGTGGCCTGCCCGACACGCGTCTCGTCCGCGAGGACCGCACGCCGATGCTGCGCTGTGACGCCTGCGGGGCGTTCCGACCGGTGACCAAACGCTCCTCGAGCCAGCAGCAACAACAGCAACGCGAGGCCGTCGAGGAGGGCAAGACCTACACGGTCGAGATCACGGGAACCGGCCGCAAGGGCGACGGCGTCGCCGAGAAAGGCAAGTACACGATCTTCGTGCCGGGCGCGAACGAGGGCGACGTCGTCGAGATCTACATCGAGAACATCTCCGGCAACCTCGCGTTCGCTCGACTCGCGTAGAGGGGTTTTCGACGCTTCGAATTTTCGCCGCGACGTGAGACGATAGCGGCAGGTGTCACCCGTTCGATCGGAATTTCCGCGGTCTAAACGCTTTTCACCGTCCTCGAGCGTTGGCTCACCATGGCACCCCGACTCCCCGACCGCGAGTTCGAGGCTCGACTCGAGCGCGTTCGCGACCGCCTCGCCGAAACCGACGCCGACGCCGGCGTCTGGTTCGACGCGACGAGCATCGAGTACCTCACCGGCTTCGACCACATCCAGACCGAACGGCCCGTCGTCCTGGCGGTCACCGACGAGCGCGTCGAGATCACCGTCCCCCGCCTCGAGGTCGAGCGCGTCCGCGCGAATCCGCGGATCGACGCGGTCTCCCACTACGGAGACTACCCCGGCGGCGATCCGATCGGGGTCGCCGTCGAGGTGCTCGAGGGGCTCGGCGTCGACGCCGTCGCGGCCGACGCCGAGGGCGCGCCGGGAACGATGGGCTACCAGGGGCCGTCGCTGTCGGACGTGAGCGACCTCGAGGTCGAGACCCAGGACTGGGTCCGTCGGATGCGCTGGGAGAAGTCGGCGGCGGAAGTCGACCTCGTCCGCGAGTCGGCGCGGTGGGCCAACCTGGGCCATCGCTACCTCGCCGACTACACCGAACCCGGCGCACACCCGGTGACGGTGAGCCAGCGCGCCTCGATGGACGCCTCGCGAGCGATGCTCGACGCGCTCGGCGACCGGTACGTCGCCCGCACGCGCGGGACCGGCCCCGTCCACGCGGGGTACATCACGGGCGAGCAGACCAGACTTCCCCACGGCCACACCGCGAACCGCCGACTCGAGGAGGGCGACGTCCTGATCACGGGTGCGACGGCGAACGTCGACGGCTACTACTCCGAACTCGAGCGGACGATGTTCCTCGGCGAACCGACGGACGAGCAGGTCCACTACTTCGAACTCATGTGCGAGGCCCAGTCGATCGCGATCGACGCGCTCGGTCCCGGCGTCCCGATCGCGTCCGTCGACGAGGCGGTGTGGTCGTACTTCGACGAGCAGGGCGTCGCCGACCTCGCCCAGCACCACGTCGGCCACAACATCGGCCTTGGCGGCCACGAACCGCCGTACGTCGACCGGGGCTGGGGCGACCACTGCGAGTCGGCACACACGGCGTACGACGAAGACGACGCCGTGATGCGTCCGGGCCAGATCTACACGATCGAGCCGGGGATCTACACGGACACCTACGGCTACCGCCACTCGGATACGATCGCGATCACCGACGACGGCGTCGAGTGGCTCACGTACTTCCCGCGTGACCTCGCGGGGAACGTGATCGCACTCGAGTGACGCAGACGGAACGCGACGGGCGTACAGCGTCGCTTCCGCTAGTCTAAAGTCAACTTGTGCTAGTCACACGAACGTGGCAGTATCGTTCGACCTCTTCGGGACGCTCGTCAGCATCGAGAAGCCGGCGGATCCGGCTGCAGCCGTCGCAGCGGAACTCGCGGCCCGGGACGTCGCCGTCCCGGACGACTGGGACGCGCTCTACGGCCGGCGACACGTCGACGCGCCCGAGGGGGCCGAAGTGCCGCTGCCGGCACACGTCGGCGCGGCGCTCTCGAGTCGAGGAATCGACTACGAGAACAATGCAGTCCGGCGGGCGGTCGTCGCGGCGTTCGACCCCGACGTCGAGACGAGAAAGGGCGCACGCGAGGCGGTCGCCGCCGCTCGCGAGTACGGCCCCGTCGCGATCTGTTCGAACTGTAGCGTTCCCGAACTCGTCTCCCGGACGCTCGTCCGGTCGGCGTTCGACCGCGAGGACTTCGACGCGATCGTGACCAGCACTGGCTGTGGCTGGCGCAAACCCGCACCGGAGATCTTCGAGGTGACGGCGGACCGTCTGGGCGTCGCCGTCGAGGACCTCGTCCACGTCGGCGACGACCCGCGAACGGACGGCGGCATCGAAGGCGTCGGCGGAACGGCGATTTCGCTCGCCGAGGTCCCACTGCACGAGGTGCCGGCGCGACTGGAGGCGGTCGACGGATGAACGGACGGCGAGTGGAGGCGACGATTCAGTGACGTTTCCGGAGATGCTTACGGGTCTCGCGATTATCGGCCTCGCGTTCGGTCTCGATCTGGCTGTCGGCGAACCGCCCGACGCCGTCCACCCCGTCGCCTGGTTCGGTCGCGTCGTCGCCCTCGTCGACCGGGAGTGGACGGAAAGCGAGCGCGGCCAGCGGCTGGTCGGCGTCGCGGTCGCCGTCTGTCTCCCGCTGGCCGCCGCGGGAGTCGTCGGCGGTCTCGTTCTCGTCGCGTCGGCGGCCGATCCGCTGGCCGGCGCGGTCGCGGCCGCCCTCGTCCTCTTTCTGACGACCAGCCTGCGGATGCTCCTCGAGCTCACCCGGACGGTCGTCGAGGGGAGCGCGTCGGACCTCGAGGAGACCCGCGGCGTCGTCCGCGGCCTCGTCGGCCGGGACGCGACGGCGCTCTCGCCGGCGTTGCTTCGAAGCGCCGCCGTCGAGAGCGCGGGTGAGAACCTCGCGGACGGACTGGTCGCGAGCGTGCTCCCCTTCGCCGTGCTCGCGCCGGTTTCGCTTCCGGCTGCGGCCGCCGCCGCGGCGTGGGTGAAAGGCGTCAACACGCTCGACTCGATGCTCGGCTACCGATCGAAGCCGATCGGCACCGCGAGCGCCAGACTCGACGACGCCGTCATGTGGCTCCCCGCTCGCGTCGCCGCACTCGCCATCGCCGTCGCCGCCGTCGATCCGGGCGCGATCCGACGCGCGCGGCGGTGGGCGCGCGTCCCTGCCTCGCCGAACTCCGGATGGCCGATGGCGACGCTCGCCTGCGCGCTCGAGGTGCGCCTCGAGAAGCCCGACGCCTACGTGCTGTGTGCAGACGGGGCGCTCCCGACGGTCGACGACGGCGAGCGAGCCGTCCGACTGGTCGGGGCGGCGGGCGCGGTCGTCGTCGTCTTCGCCGCCGTCCTCGCGGTCGTCTCGCCTGCGGTCGCGACGGGGCTGACGGGGGTGGGGCCGTGACGCAGTCGCTGCGCGCGCTCCGGGGTGCCGTCGCCTTCCTCACGCGGTTGCCGGTCGGCAGCCGCGGGGGCGACTGGGAGGCGTTCCGCGAGACGCCGGCGGTCTTCCCCGTCGTCGGGTTCGTCGTCGGCGTCCTCGCGGCGCTGCCCTTGCTCGCGGGGTCGGCGCTGCCAGCGCCCACGGTCGCGCTCGCGTACCTGCTCGCGGTCTACCTCGTGACCGGCATCCACCACCTCGACGGCGTCGCGGACCTCGGCGACGCGCTCGTCGTCCACGGCGACGCCGACCGGCGACGCGAGGTCCTGAAGGACACGACGACCGGCGTCGGCGCGTTACTCGCGGTGAGCGTCACGGTCGCCGGCGTCGGACTCGGCGGTCTCTCGCTCGCCGGGGTGCCGGCGCTCGTCGCCGTCGGCGTCGCCGTCGCGGCGGAGGTCGGCGCGAAACTCGGCATGGCCGCACTCTCGTGTTTCGGCGCGGCCGCCCACGAGGGGATGGGCTCGAGTTTTACCGACAGCGTCGGACCGGCGGCGTTCGCCCTCCCGGCGGCGCTCGCCGTCCCCGCGGCCGCGCTCACCTGGCCCCACCCCGCCGCCGCGGTCGCCCTCTGTGGCGCGCTCGCAGGCGCGGGAGTTCCCTGGCTCTGGGCGCGCCGGCGACTCGAGGGCGTCACCGGCGACGTCTTCGGTGCGGCGAACGAACTCGGCCGGGTCGCCGGCCTGCACGCGGGGGTGATCGCGTGGACGCTCTCCTGATGTGTGGCGGACGCGGCACGCGCCTCGAGAGCGACCGCGAGAAGCCGCTGTACCCCATCGACGGAGTGGCGATGGTCGACCGCGTCCTGCGGGCGCTCGCGGAGAGCGCCGTCGAGACGACGCACGCGGTCGTCTCGCCGAACGCACCCGAGACGCGCGATTACCTGGCGAGCGACGACGGCCCGGCGCTGATCGACACGCCCGGCGAGGGCTACGTCAGCGACCTCGGCGTCGCCCTCGAGTCCGAGGCGGTGACGCCGCCGGTGCTCACCGTCGCGGCCGACCTCCCGTTGCTCGAGGCGGCGACGATCGATCGCGTGCTCGAGCGACACGACGACGGTTCGGCGACCGTGTGCGTTCCGGTCGCGCTGAAACGACGCCTCGGGGCGAGCGTCGACGCGACGCTCGCTCCACACCTCGCACCGACGGGCGTGAACGTCGTCGGTGCATCGACCGAGAGACAGATGACGTACGTACACTACGACCCACGACTGGCACTCAACGTGAATCGACTCGAAGACGCGCGGCTCGCGGAGGAACGATGCGAGTAGTGCTGGCGACGGGGACGACGGAGACGGCGCTGATCGACGGCATCAGTGCGGCGGGCGCGGCCCCCGAACTGATGGCGCACACGCCGTCGGCGGACGCCGAGATCGTCGTCTACGGCGAGCCGACCGCCACGCCCGTGACGCCCGTCAGTCCGACGGGCTGTCCGACGCCCGCAGCGATCACCCGGGCGGTGCGCGAGGTGGTCGGCTTCGACGTGGCGATCCTCGACGCCGGCCTCGCGAAACCGACGGCCGCCCCGACGGTCGACCTCGGGGCGAGTCCCGGCGAGGACGTCCGCGAACCGACGGCGGTGCCGGACGCGGCGGCGATCTTCGATCGCGCGTACGACTACGGCGCGAGCCTCCCCGACGATGAGGTGCTGATCGGCGAGACGATCCCGGGCGGCACGACGACGGCCCTCGGCGTCCTCACCGCCCTCGGCGAACCGCTCGGCGTCTCCTCGTCGCTCCCCGAGAACCCGCTCGAGCGAAAACGGGCGGTCGTCGACGAGGCGCTGGCGGCCAGCGACCTCGCATCGGGCGACTGCGCCGGCGACCCGTTCGCGGCCGTCGCGAGCGTGGGCGACCCCGTCCAGGCCGCCGTGGCCGGCGTCGCCGCGGGTGCGCTCGAGTACGGCGCGTCGGTGACGCTGGCCGGCGGCACGCAACTGGTCGCGGTGTCGGCGCTGCTCCGGCACGCCGACGTCGACGGGCCGCTGACGCTCGCGACCACCTCGTTCGTCGCCGACGATCCGGGTGTCGACCTCGAGACCGCAGCAGAGCGGTTCGACCTCGAGGTCGTCGCCACCGACCCCGGCTTCGAGCAGGGCGAGCACGTGGCGATGGAACGCTACTGTGCCGGCGAGGCCAAAGAAGGCGTCGCGATGGGCGGGACGCTCTCGCTCGTTCCCGACGGAAAGCTGGGCGCGGTTCGGGATCGACTCGAGGTGGTCTGCGATCGCCTCGGCATAGACGCCGACGGCGGCCAGACGGGCGCGGACGGAGACGATGGAGCCTGACGCGATACGGTCGGGCGAGCGGGTCCCCCACGGCGGCGAGACGGACCCGGAAGTGCTCGACTTCAGCGCCAATATCAACCCGCGCTATCCCGACGGAGTCGCCGAGATCTACGGTATGGCGCTCGGGGAGTCGCGACGGTACCCCGACGACGACTACCCCGCCTACCGCGAGGCCGCAGCCGAATACGTCGACTGCGATCCGGCGGACGTGATCCCCACGCCCGGCGGCCTCGCCGCGATCCGGCTGACCCTCGAGACGGTCCTCGAGGCCGGCGACGAGGTCCTGGTGCCGTACCCCAGTTTCGGCGAGTACGCCCGCGAGGTTCGCCTGCAGGGTGGCTCGCAGTTTTTCGTCCGTCACGACGAACTGCTCGACACCGATCCCGGCCGGTACGACCTTGCGATCGTCTGCACGCCGAACAACCCGACGGGCGAGGCGGCGGACCCGAACGCGCTCGCGGCGTTCGCCGACCGCTGCGTCGAGGGCGGAACGACGCTGCTGGTCGACGAGGCGTTTCTCGGGTTCACCGACCTGCCGTCGATGGCCGGCCGCGAGGGCGTCGTCGTCGCGCGCTCGCTGACGAAACTGTTCGGCCTCCCGGGGTTACGAGCCGGCTTCGCCGTCGCGACCGGCGACCTGCGGGACGCACTGAAGACGGCGCGTCCCGCCTGGAGCCTCGGAACGCCGGCCGCCGCGGTCGGCGCACACTGCATGCGCGCCCGCGAGTTCGTCCGCGAGACGCGCGAGCGGGTCGACCGGGAGCGCGACCGGATGTGCGCGCAACTCGAGTCGCAATTCCGCGCGTACCCGTCCGACGCGCCGTACCTCCTGCTCGCGGTCGGCGACCGCGACGTCGACGACCTGCTCGCACACGCCCGCGGGGCGGGAATCGCGCTCCGGGACGCGCGGACGTTCCGCGGTCTGGACTCGCACGTCCGCGTCGCCGTGAAAGACCGCGAGGCGAACGACCGACTGCTCGAGGTGCTGTGCAGTGTGTGAGATCGACTACGAGGCGACGCGCGTCGACGGCGTCCTCCGGGTCCGACGGCCGGGAACGGAGTGGCTCTCGACCGGCTGGAACGGCGGTCGTCGGGTAAGCGAGTGCGTCTACAACGTCTCCGTGCCCGAGGGGTGGAGCGACGACGAGATCGGCGAGTACGTGTCCGACCGCCTCGAGCGGGCGGGATTCGACGCCGACGGGCCGGTCTTGTTGACCGGCGTCGACCTCGAGCACGCCCGCGGGGCGCGCCGTGGTCCCGTCACGGCCTACGCGACGGCCGGCGTCTCGAATCCAGCAGGGCTGCCGATGGACCCGCCGGGCGGCGAGTTACCGAACTGGGATCGAACGGATGGCGAGCCGGTCGGCACGGTGAACCTGATCGTCGGCACGACGCGGGCGCTCGGTGACGGCGCGCTCGCGAACCTGCTGACCGTCGCGGCGGAGGCGAAGGCGACGACCCTGCTGGCAGAAACCGGCTTTCCGGGGACCACGACTGACGCGGTCGTCGCCGGTCACGACCCCGACGGCCCGCTCGAGGAGTTCTCCGGGAGTGCGACGCCCGTCGGGGCGGCGACGCGAGCCTGCGTGCGCGAGGCGCTCCGGGCCGCACTCGCCTCGCGCTACGCAGAGACCGGGACGGCGGTTCCCGACTCCGTCTCGGCGGCGACCTACGGCGTCTCGACGGACGTCCGCGCCGAGGTGTTCTGCCCGGAACGCGAGCGCGAAGGCAGGGTCGAACGCTGATCGGTGCCGGACGCCTACAGGCGAGTTACCGTCAGCGAACTCTCGCGGTCGAACTCGTGGAACAATTTCTGCCGGGCCGGCCGGACGTCCTCGTCGGTCGCCAGCCACGGGTCCGTCGTTCCGGGGTGGGGATCGAACCGGGGAACGTTACTGCTCGCGACCTCGAGTCTGAGCCGATCGCCGGCGGGAACGCGGTGGTGGACGTTCCACATGTCGACGCGGACGAACATTGGCCCGTCGGGAACTTCGACCTCGCGGTCGCGGCCGTGTCGATATCGTGCCCGTCGAATCCCTTCACAGAGGTTGTACGCCTGGCCGTCGGCCGTCACGTGGACGAGTTTCGCCGTGAAGTCGGTGTCCGGTGCGTCCGTGGCGACCGTCAGGTCGGCGCGCACCGGGCCGGCGAGGTCGACCGGGTCGGAAAACGGCGGCGTGGTGTAGGTGCACACGTCCTCGCGCCGTTCGACCTCGCGCTGGTCGTAGACGCCGGGTTCGACGTCGCCACAGCAGAGCGGGCCGCCGCGGGTCGGCACCGGATCGGTCGGATCGTGCGTCCAGGCGTCCGCCGGTTCGAACTTCGACGGCGGCGTCCGCTCGAGTCGGCCGTCCGAGAGGTCGGTCGCGGCCGCCCCGTCGCTTCGCAGGAACCAGCGTTCCGGTCGGGCAGCCGTCGGCGGCCAGTCGTCGTGTCTCGTCCACTCGCCGTCGCCCCCGTCGTCGTCGACCGTCGTGCGGAGCGTCTCGACCAGCCGTCCGTCTCCCGCGAACGGGTCGCGTGGCTCGCCGCGGACGTACGTGTCGAAAAACGCCATGTGGAGGTCCCAGACGCCGTACGCGTCGGCGCTCGCCTCTTCGCCGAAGTCGAGGTCGCCAATCTCGCTTGCGGTGTTCTGGTGTGCCCACGGTCCGATCACGAGGTGCTGGGGCGCGGGCGAGCGGTCGCGCAACCCGGCGTAGTTGGCGACGGTTCCGCGCTGGCAGAGTTCGTACCAGCCGGTGACGTGGAGTCCGGGGACGTCGATCCGGTCGTACTCGGGTTCCGGGTCGAACGAGCGCCAGAACCCGTCGTACGTCGGTCGCGTGGTCCAGGCGTCCCAGTGGGGGACGAGATCACCCGGCGTCAGGTCGGCCGGCAGGTCGACCGCCTCGAGGACGCGTTCCGGGAGGTCGACCAGCGGCCGCGACCCGGTCGTCGCCTCGAGTCGGTCGAGGGCGTCCTCGAGGGCGTCGTGTGCGGCCGCGGCGGTCTCGTCGTCGAGACGGCCGGCCTCGTGGAGTCGGTCGACCGTGTGGCCGGCGACGGACTGTCCGAGCGACCAGGTGACGTAGGTCATCGCGCTCATCGCGCCGTCCTGGAAGAAGTCGGCCTGGTGGAGGTCGCTCGGGGAGAACATCGGGGCGATGGCGGCCAGGCCGTCGGGACGCTCGGCGGCGGCGAACAGCTGGACCTGTCCGGGGGACGAGCCGCCGTACATCCCGACGCGGCCGTTCGACCACGGGCGGTCGGCAAGCCACTCGACGGTCGCAGCGCCGTCGCTCGCCTCGTGGACCCAGGGCAGGAACTCGCCGTCGCTGTCGCCCCGGCCGCGGGTGTCCTCGTACGCGACCGCGTAGCCCGCGTCGAGCGCGCGTGCGGCGACGCCCAGCCCCTCGGGGTCGTCGGGCCGGCCGTACGGCGTCCGCTGGAGGAGCGTCGGCAGGTCGCTTCGCCCTTCCGGGCGGAACACGCGCATCGCGAGGTCCGTCCCGTCCGCTGCTTCGTGGGTGTAGTCGTCGGTGCGATACGGCTCGATCGGGGGTTCGGAGTCTGTCGACTCCTCGTCGTCACTCATGGTAACTCGAGAGATCGGTTCGGTGTTCGATGCGGCTGGCAGTCATACGGTCTGCTGTCCCGATTTGCCGCCGCGACCGCCCGATGGGACGCGGTCGCTGCAGGACGGACGGACAGCGGTCCGTCTCAGACGGGCGTCCGTCCGGGCGGACAGAACGGCAGAAACGAAGCGGGTCATCGATCGACTCGGTTGCGTACGCTACCGAGACCCGACGCATAACGACTTCGATACGTCGACGGGCGAATCGCGCTCGAGCGATCGTCGACCGCGGCCGATAGTATATAATTCGCGCCGATCCAAACCGGACCCGATGGCTGGAGACGCCGACCCGTCTACGATCCGTTCGCTCGCCGTCTCGAGTGCGGACGTCGTGAACGCATTCGTCTACGGACGAGAGAATCCCGGCACCGCCGTCCTCCGTGCGACGCCGCCGTTTCACGGGCGAATGCGCGCTCGCATCCACGTCTACCAGGTCGACGATACGAGGCTAACGGGCGCGATTCACGTCCACCCCGCCGACCTCCTCGAGAGCGAGGTCGTCGACGAGTACCCCGCGCTCGAGGGCGTCGAGGACGACCTCGCGGCCGGCGACGGCGAAGTCGACCCCGAACGGGTCCGCGAGGAACACGCGAGGGCACTCGAGGAGTGGCAAAAGCGAGCGCGAGAACGGATCGTCGACGACGTCGTCCTCGAGGTCGACGGGGCGGAGGTCCACGTCGACGTCAAGACGCTCGGGTAGGCGGGGGGTCGTCGTCTCATAATGATGGCTGTGACTGGTTGCCGACGCAACCGCGAGACGGTTCGCGGTTGCATCGGTAACGACGCACAGCGATCGTTATCACACGTTCACTTTCACCGCGGACGGGTCGACTTGACGTACTGTCAGTCGAATCGATAGCTATGCACGTCAGCGCGAAGCGAACCGAAGACGGGACCGACGAGACGCCGACGGTCGACCCACGACGGCGGCGCATCGACGTCACCGACGTGACGGCCGGACGCGTCCAGGAGTACGTCCGCGAGAACGTCGGTACGGAGCGCGTCTCACTCGAGCACCGCGGCGCGCGAACCTACCTCCTCGTCGAGAAGTGATACCGTCGATACGAGCCGTCGATCACGCCGAGCGAACCCACTCGAGCAGCGCCTCGGGGAGGTCGTCGCGCGTCTCGGGCGTGACCTCGAAGACCTCGACGTCGGCTCTCGATTTCACGTCGCCGAGAACGCCGCGCTCGGAGCGATATTTGATCGCCGCGAGCACCGGCACCGCCGACTCGAGTGCGCGATCGAGCGCGCGGACGAACCGCTCGCTCTCGAGTTCCATCGGTGCGATCTCGTCGATCACGACGCAGTCGGCGTCGTAGATAGCGGTTGATATCGCCCGTTCAGAGATGCGGTCGACGGCGCTCACGTCGACGCGGTACGTGCCGACGGCGGGTCCGTCGTCGAACGCGACGTGAGCCATGGTCTCGCGGTCGCCGCTCGCGAGGTCGACGATCTCGAACCCGACGCGCTCGCCGTCCTCGCGAATCTCGGGAGCGACGATGCCGCCGACGGCGTAGCCGCGATCGCGAAGCAGGGTGACGGTTCGCTCGAGCGCTGTCGTCTTCCCGCTTCTCGGCGGACCGGTGACGAGTGCGTTTCTGGGCATCGGTGGTTCGTGAGAAGGATGTGGGAGGTTGGGAGTGTGATCGAAAGCGGTGCAGCCCGGAGGTAGAAGCCGGGGACTCGAGCGGCCTACTCGCTGCCTTTCGCGATCGGGGCGCGGATGAGGTTGCCCCACTCGGTCCAGGAGCCGTCGTAGTTGTGGACGTCCTCGTAGTCGAGCAGTTCGCTCAGCGCGAACCAGGCGATGGCCGACCGTTCGCCGACGCGGCAGTAGGTGACGACCGACTCGTCGCCGTCGATGCCGGCCTCGCTGTAGAGGTCCTCGAGTTCCTCGGGCGGGAGGAACCGGCCGTCGTCACGCAGGTTCGTCGGGACGGGGACGTTCGACGCGCCGGGGATGTGGCCGCCGCGCTGGGCAGTTTCGTCGAGTTCCGGCGGGGCGATGAGTTCGCCGGAGAACTCCTCGGGCGAGCGGACGTCGACCATCGGGAGGCCGGCCTCGCGGGCCTTGTCGACGTCGTCCTTGTACGCGCGGATGCTCTCGAACGGGCCGCGGGCCTCGTAGTCCTGGGCCGGGAAGTCGGGTTCGTCCTCGGTCAGCGGGTAGTCGTTCTCGACCCAGTAGTCTTTCCCGCCGTCCAGGACGCGGGCGTCCTCGTGGCCGTAGTACTTGAACTCCCAGTAGGCGAAGACGGCGAACCAGTTGGGGATGTGGCCGTCGCCGTAGAAGACGACCGTCGAGTCCTCGTCGATGCCGATTTCCCCGACGAGTTCCTCGAAGTCGTCTCTCTTGAGGATGTCACGCTGGTCCTCGTCGGAGAGGTCCTCGTCCCAGTTGAGGCCGATCGCCCCCGGAATGTGCCCCTCGTCGTACAGGGAGGGGAAGTCGTTGTCCGGTGGGTTCGGACTCTCGATCTCTACGAGTCGGTACGACGGGTCGTCCGACTGGAACTCCTCTAGGTGGTCGTCGACCCAGTCGGCCGAGACGAGCACGTCGGTATCGTATTCGGACATACACGAGTCGCTTCCACGAGCAGGCCCAAAAGGCTAGCAGCGGGGGTAAATCTCCACCGTTTCTATGACGCCGCCGGCGGCGGTCAGGCGCGCCGAATCGCGACCCCGTTCGCTCGGCAGGGACCGAACGGACAGAACACGCTTCCGTGTCGACTCGAGACCGACCTCGAGTGCGTCGTCGACGGCGGCAACGTCTGCCCCGCTCGCGTCCGAGGATCGAACCGCCACCCCTAATCCGTCGCAACCGCGAGTGCGAGTATGCGACTCGCACGACTCTCGACACCCGAGGGACCGGTGGCCGGACGGTACGAGGACGGCGTCGTCTACGCGTCCGACGGGCGGTACAAGGTGGGCGTCGACGGACGCCTGTTGCCCCCCTGCGAGCCGTCGGCGCTGTACTGCGTCGGCCGGAACTACGCGGCGACCCTGGAGCAGATGGAGTACGAACGGCCCGAGGAGCCGGACTTCTTCGTCAAGCCGCCTACGTCACTGCTTGGACACGGACAGCCGATTCCCTACCCCGCGTTCACCAACGAGTTGACCTACGCTGGCGAACTGGCGGCCGTGATCGACGAACGCTGTCGGAACGTCGCACCCGAGGACGTCCCAGAGGTCGTCCGGGGCTACACGATCATGAACGACGTCGACGCGCTCGACCAGCAGGGACGAACTGCACGAAAAGCCTTCGACGGATCGGGACCCCTCGGGCCGTGGATCGAAACCGACGTCGACCCCACGGAACTCGAGATGTGGACCGACGTGGCCGGCGAGCGCCGACAGGAGGCGAACACGGAACTGATGCTGTTCGATCCCTACGAGGTCGTCTCGTACCTCTCGCGGCGGTTCACGTTCCGGCCGGGCGACGTCGTCGCGTTCGGAAGCCCGGCGAATCCCGGACTGATCGAACCCGGCGACACGGTCGAGATCACCTACGAGGGCGTCGGCACGCTTCGAAATACCGTCGCGACCGACGACGCTCGAGCGTGAGTTCCCGGTCCCGGTTCCCGACCGAGCGCGATCGCCGCCCGTCGTCCGCATAGAAAGGCACTTTCCCGCCCGCCCGCTTCACTCGAGCGTGAGCACCGACGCCCCCCGCCGCGTCGAAGTCTACCCCGGCCGCGAGGCGGTCGTCGAGTTCGATCCCGACCTCACCTTCGAGTGCGTCGAGGACTGCACGTGGTGTTGTCACCACGGCGTCTTGCTGTACGACGAAGACCTGATCGAACTCGCCAGGCGAGCGAACCTCGCGGAGACGACGACGGACTTCCGCGGCGAGAAGTTCGTCCGCCGCGAGCAGAAAGATCGCGAGGGACACGTCGCCGACGACGGCCACGCCTGTGCCTTCCTGCGCGAGGACGGCCTCTGTTCGCTGCACCTCGAGGAAGACTGGAAGCCGACTCGCTGTTCTGTCTTCCCGCTCGGCGTCCGCCTCGAGGACGGCGACCTCCACGTCGACGTTCGCGACTCGGCCCACGACCACTGCGAGGGACTCGGAGTGAGCGACCGGCGCGTGATCGACAACCTCGACGCCTTCCTCCCCGAACTCCTGTGGGAACTCGAGAATCCGGACTCCGACCGAGCGCTGTAGACGTCAGCGCGTCGCCTGTTTCCACTCCCGGAGGCCGACGATCTCGCCGTCGATCGCCTCCGGGTCGGCTGCCGTCGCCGCCCAGACGAACATCTCCGCGATCGACTCGGGATCGCGACCCGTCCCGCCCGTGAGGTCGGTCGCGACCTGTCCCGGCTCGAGACAGCCCACGACGTAGTCGGTGTCGGCGGCGAAGGCTCGAGCGACGGCCTCCGCGCCGGCTTTCGAGACGGCGTAGGAGCCGTAGCCCGGCTTCGCGTTCCGGGCGATCGCACCCGTCGGGACCAGGACGCGGCCCCCCTCGTTCAGGTGCGGGAGCGCTTCCGCGATCGTCGCGAAGACGCCACGACCGTTCGTCCGCCACGCGTCGTCGAACGCGGCGTACGACTCGCCGTCGATCGGCGTCTCACCCGGGTCGCCGTGGTAGACGCCCGCGGCCGCGACGACGACGTCGATGCCGCCCGCGTCGCCGACGCGGGAGGCGGTCTCCATCAGTCGTTCGACGTCGAACTCGTCGCGGACGTCCGTCCTGACGCCCGTGACCGTCGCACCCGACGCCTCGAGGTCGTCGACCGCCTCCTCGAGGGCGGCGGTATCTCGAGCACCGAGGACGACCGCTGCACCCTCCGTGGCGAACGCGTCGGCGACCGCACGTCCGATGCCGCCCGTTCCGCCGGTTACCACGACTGTCGTCTCGTCCATACCCCCCGTACGGTCTCGAGCGACAGGAACCCACCGGAAATGTCCGGAAACCCTACGTAGTGAAGACGTACGTTTATCAACGAGCCGATACTCCATTCCGGTATGGAATCGCTGGACGGTGCGTCGATCGTCGTGATCGGCGGCGGTGTCGGAGGACTCTCGACCGCCTGTTACCTCGCCGACGCAGGGGCCGACGTGCACGTGATCGAGAAAAACGAGCAACTCGGCGGCCGGGCGTCGACGCTCGAGGCGGAGGGCTTTCGCTTCGACATGGGGCCGTCGTGGTACCTCATGCCCGACGTCTTCGAGCGCTTCTTCGGCGACTTCGACCGGACGCCCTCCGACTACTACGAACTGACCCACCTCGATCCCCACTACCGGATCTTCTTCAAGGACGGCGACCAGGTGGACGTCACGGCCGACCTCGAGCGGACGAAGCGCATCTTCGAGTCCTACGAGGGGGGCGCGGGCGAGGCTCTAGAGCGCTATCTGTCGAAGTCCCGGGAGAACTACGAGGTGGGGATGAAACACTTCGTCTACGAGGACCGCGAGCGGCTGCGCGACTACCTCGACCTCGACGTGGCGCGACAGGCGCGCGGTCTCTCGCTTCTGGGATCGATGCAGGATCACGTCGAGAACTACTTCGAGCACCCGAAGCTCCAGCAGATCATGCAGTACACGCTGGTGTTTCTCGGTGGCTCGCCGAAGAACACGCCGGCGCTGTACAACCTGATGAGCCACGTCGACTTCAACCTCGGCGTCTGGTACCCCGAGGACGGTCTCGGCGGCGTGATCGACGGCATCGCCGACCTCGGCCGGGAGCTGGGGGTCACCTACGAGACGAACCGGCCGGCGACGGCCATCAAGGGACGCGAGGGGGCGTTCAAAGTCGAGACGCCAGACGGCCCGCTCACGGCCGATCTCGTGGTGAGCAACGCCGACTACGCCCACACCGAACAGGACCTGCTCTCGCCCGAACGGCGCGGATACGACGCCGACTACTGGGAGTCGCGAACCTACGCGCCGTCGGCGTTCCTGCTCTACCTCGGCGTCTCCGGCGACGTACCGGAACTCGCCCACCACACCCTCGTTCTCCCGACGGACTGGGAGGAACACTTCGATCAGATCTTCGAGGACCCACAGTGGCCGGACGACCCGGCCTACTACTGCTGTGTCCCCTCCGAGACCGACGACAGCGTCGCGCCCGCCGGCCACAGCAACCTGTTCGTCCTCGTCCCGATCGCCCCCGGCCTCGAGGACACGCCCGAACTTCGCAGCCGGTACCGCGACCTGATCCTCGAGGACGTCGCCGAGCACACGGGCACCGACCTGCGCGATCGGATCGTCTTCGAGGAGAGCTTCTGCGTCGAGGACTTCGCCGACCGGTACAACAGTTTCAAGGGGACGGCCCTGGGAATGGCTCACACGCTCCGACAGACCGCCCTGTTTCGCCCGCCCCACCGTTCGAAGGAAGTCGACGGCCTCTACTTCGCCGGCTCGTACACCACGCCGGGCATCGGCGTTCCGATGTGTCTCATCAGCGGCGAACTGACCGCGGAGAAGGTGTTCGAAGATCACGGATGATCGTCCGAGGTGCGTACGCGTGACCGACAACCGAACCGCTCGAGCAGACGCCGGGACCGTCGACAGGCTCTCGTACCTGCTGACGCTCTCGCGGCCGCGATTCTGGCTCTACCTCGCGGGACCGGTGCTCGTGGGGGTCGCCTACGCGGCCGGGGACGTCGGGGACCTGTTCGCACCCGCCGCGATCGTCCTGTTCGCGTACTTCCTCTTGCCGGCGAACGTCTTCCTCTACGGCATCAACGACGTCTACGACCGGGAGATCGACGCCGAGAACCCCAAGAAGGAAGGGCGAGAAGCACGCTACGAGGGACAGTCGTTCGTCCCCGTCGCCGTCGGGCTGACCGCGGTGGTGCCACTCGCGTTCTTTCCGATCGTCCCCGCCGAGGCGTGGCCGTGGCTCGCGGCGTTTCTCGTCCTCGGCGCGGCCTACAGCGCGCCGCCGCTTCGACTCAAGACGACGCCCCCGCTTGACTCGCTCTCCAACGGGCTGTACGTGACCCCCGGTGCGGCCGCCTACGCCGCCGTCGCCGGCAGTCAGCCGCCCACGCTCGCCGTCGCGGGCGGATGGCTCTGGGCGATGGCGATGCACACCTTCTCCGCGATTCCGGACATCGAGCCGGACCGCGAGGCGGGGATCCGGACCACCGCGACCGTCCTCGGACTGCGACGGAGCTACGCCTACTGTGCAGCCTGCTGGCTCGCCGCCGCGGCCGCGTTCGCCGCGCTCGACGTTCGACTCGGGGCGCTCGTGCTCGTCTACCCCGCGCTCGTCGCCGGCGTCGCGACCTCGAGTATCGCCGTCTCCCGTGCGTACTGGTGGTTCCCCGTGATCAACACCGTCGTCGGCGCGGCGCTGACGATGGGCGGACTCTGGAGGCTGCTGTATGGATAACGCGACGTCGGTCCGCGAGACGACGCGAACGGACGTCGAGCGACGGCTCGAGGCGGCGATCCGGGACAACCGGTTTACGATCGCCGTCGTCTTCCCCGTCGTCGGCGCGACGCTGCTCGTCGCGAGCGCCGAGGGCCTGCTCCCGGAACCGCTCTCGTACAACCCGCTTTTGATCCTGTTCGGGACGCTCGTGATGCGTTCACCGCTGGTCGTCGGACTCCTTCCGCGGATCGGCCGGTGGGCGGTCGGCTGTCTCGGCGTTCTCGTCGCCTACACGTACCTGATCGAGGCGGTCGGCGTCGACACGGGCTGGCCCTACGGCGCGTTCGAGTACACGATCCAACTCGGGCCGATGCTGTTCGGCGAGATCCCGCTCGCGTTGCCGCTGTTTTTCGTCCCGCTGGTGCTCAACGCCTACCTGCTGACGCTGCTGGTGCTCCGCGGGTGGGCCGACAACGTCGCCGCACGGCTGGGAACCGCCATCGCCACCGTCGTCGCGATCGACCTCGTGCTCGATCCCGCGGCCGTCGCGATCGGCTTCTGGGCGTACCTCCCGCCGGGCGCGTACTACGGCGTGCCGGCGTCGAACTACGCCGGCTGGCTCGTCTCGGGGACCGTCGCCGTCGTCCTCGTCGACCTCGCGTTCGACCGGACGGCCCTGCTCGAGCGCGTCCACTCCTGCGAGTTCGTCCTCGACGATTTGGTGAGTTTCGTCCTGCTGTGGGGGACGATCAACGTCCTCTACGGCAACTGGATCGCGGCGGCGATCGCCGGCGCGTTCTGCGTCGGATTGCTCGGGACGGGCCGGTACGACCGGGAGATGCTCCGGACCGTCGTGCCGTCCGTGGCGAGCCGGTAGAAACGTTATCGCGTCGGGACGCGCTCGCCGGGTCCCGGTCCAGGGTGGCCGGTCTCGAGGGCGGGCACCGCGGAGACGCGCTGGAACACCGCCTCGGGGTCGCGGTTCCAGTGCCAGTGCCAGCGGGTCTTCGCGACACACCACAGCTTCCGCGTCGTCGACAGCGACGGCTCCTCGGTGAGCACGTCGTAGCCCTGTGCCCGGATCAGGCGGTGGTGTTCGGCGTAGAGGACGGCGGCGAGCAACACCGGGAGCTGACAGTCCTCGGGAAGGTAGCGAATGCCGGCGACGCCCTCCCGATAGAGGTCCTCCGTGCGCCTGAGTTCGTCGGCCATCGCCCTCGCGAACGATTCGGACATCTCGAGGTTCTCGATCTGTTCCTCGGCGACGCCGTGGCTCCGCAAGGTCTCCCGTGGAATGTAGATCCGATCGCGGTCGACGACGTCCTCGCGGACGTCCCGCAGGAAGTTCGTCATCTGGAAGGCCTCGCCGAGTTTGACGGCGTGAGGAAGCGCCGTCTCCGGATCGTCGGGTTCCATGATCGCGGTCATCATCACGCCGACGGCGGCGGCCGACCCGCGCATGTACGCCTCGAGGTCCTCGTAGGTCTCGTACCGACTCGTGTCGATGTCGGTCTTCATCGCGTCGACGAACTCGTCGACTTCCTCGTCTGCGATGCCGTAGCGCTCCCGGAGGTCCTGGAACGCGACGAGGACCGGGTCGTCGGGTTCGACCTCGCCGAGTGCCTGTGCCCGAAGCTCCTCGAGGCGGGCGGCCTGCTCGTCGGGCGGGACGTCGGCCGCGTCGTCGACGACCTCGTCGGCGATGCGAAAGAACGCGTACAGCACGTGCGTCGCGTGCCGAACGCGCCGCGGGAGGAATCGCGTCGCGAGGTAGAACGTCTTCCCGGTGCGCTTCTGTATCTCCTTCCCAGCCTCGATGTGTTCCTGTTGCATTCTCACTTTTTTCCAGCCCAGCCTGGCAACGATACGATAAGTACTGTTGGACAGATGAGTACAAAAGAGCTAGCCCTCACCAGGCAGGTTTTCGCGAGACGGCGGGTAGAAAGGAAAGAATATCTCGGATCGACGAACGGTCGGGAGACGACAGTTAGCGACGGTGGACGGTCATCGGAATCTCGTGTTTCGGCCGTGCGGTGATCGTCGCCATCAGGTCGAGGTCCGTTCCGGGAACGAGTTCGAGGTGGTACTGCTGGTAGAGGGTCGCGAGGATGAGTCGCGCCTCGAGCATCGCGAAGCGGTCGCCGATACAGCGGCGGGGGCCGGCCGCGAAGGGGAAGTACGCGAGTTTCGGGATCGACGACTCGAGGTCGTCGTCCCATCGTTCGGGGCGGAACGCGAGCGGGTCGTCGTACCAGCGCGGGTCGCGGTGGACGACCCACTGGTGCATCCGGATCGTCGCACCCGCCGGGATCTCGTAGCCGCCGATGATGTCCGGTTTGACGGGTTCGCGGACGATCCCCGGCACCGGCGGGTACAGCCGCATCGACTCCTTGACGACCTGCTCGGTGTAGGTCAGCTCAGAGAGGTCCTCCATCGTCGGCGTCGCGCCGCCGAGGACGTCCTCGAGTTCGGCGACGAGTTTCCGTTCGACCTCGGGGTGCTGTGAGAGGAGATACGCCGTCAGCGTCAGCGAGAGGGCCGTCGTCTCGTGGCCCGCGAGCAAAAGCGTCACCACCTCGTCGCGGATCTGCTCGTCCGAGAGCCGGTTGCCGTTGTCGTCTGTCACCTCGAGCAGTTTCGAGATGACGTCCTGGTCGGTCGGGTTCTTCCGGCGCTGGTCGATCAGTTCGTAGACGACGGCGTCGAGTCGCTCCCGGGCGCGGTCGATCCGTCTGCGCGAGGGGGTGGGAACGGCCGGCGGGAGGACGAAGTGCGAGAGGCTCTCCGAGGCGACCATGAACTCCTCGAGTGCGTCGCCGACGGCGTCGACGTACCCGTCGATGTCGACGCCGAAGAGGGCGCGGGCGACGATCTTCAGCGTCACCTCCATCATGTCCTCGTGGATCAGACGGGTCTCACCGTCCTCCCACGTCTCGAGGGCCTCTTCGGTGAAGTCGGTCATCATCGAGGCGTAGCTCCGGATGCGATCGGGGTGGAACGCGGGCTGGAGGAGGTGACGGTTCCGACGCCAGACTGCGCCCTCGCTGTTCAGGATCCCCTCGCCCGTGATGGGCCCGAGGACCTTCTGGAAGTTGTCGCCTTTGACGTAGTTCTCGTTGTTCTGGACGAGGACCTGTTCGATGTACTCGGGGTGGTTGAGCTGGTAGACCGGCCCGCCGGGGTCCTCCCAGTAGGCGATGTCGCCGTACTCGCGGGCCGTCCGCGTCATGAAGCCGTAGGGATCGCGGAGGAAGGCAAGCTGGTTGCCGAGAACGGGCAATCCGTCGGGTCCCGGCGGCGTTTCGCCGGTCGTCGGAGGCGTGTCGCTACTCATCGGTACCGTATCGAACGAACGCGACCCCACTATCTCTGTATCCGAGTATCCTAGGTGGTTTTAAAAGTTCACGTCGTAGCCTCGCTGTGTACAGCACCGAGCGCTCTTCTCGAACGGTCCCGAATCGGTCGAAACGGCCACTCCAGCACGGGAACGGGTCGACGGTACGGGGTCGATGAGATACGCGACGATCGTCCTGACGTGGGACGACCAGCCGGTCCATCCCCTCGACGACGTCTTCGCCCGCAGCGACGCGATCAGCGTCGAGGCGATCCGGTACGTGAGTCCGGCCTACGAGGGCCGGTACGTCGAACTGCTCGAGCTCGCCGGCGACCTCGAGTCGGCGCGGACGCTCCTCGCCGACGCGCCCGGCGTCATCGAGTACGACGTCGCCGGCGACGGCGGACGGGGCGTCGCCTACGTGCAGTGTCGTACGGCCGGCCTCGTCGACGACCTGCTCGCGATCCTCCGGGAACACGAGATCGTCCTCGAGTGGCCGATGTCCTCCGTCGACGACCCCGACGCCCGCGGGCTCAAGCTCACGGTGGTCGGCACGAGCCAGGCGATCCAGCGCGCCGCCGCCGACCTGCCAGACGGGATCGACCTCGCTCTCGAACGGCTCGGCGAGTACGAACCGACCGCCGGCCAGCTCTCGGGGCTGCTGACCGAACGACAGCAGGAACTGCTCGAGGTCGCGGTTCGCGAGGGCTACTACGAGGTGCCACGGGAGACGACCCACCGCGAACTCGCCGAGCGACTCGAAATCGCGCCGGGGACGGTCAGCGAGCACCTCCAGCGGATCGAGGCGAAGCTGATCGGGGCCGCCCTCGAGTGAGACTGCCGGACGACACGGTGCAGCCGTCGATCGCACTCGAGACGCCGTCGTCGCTGCCGACAGCCGTCGAGACGCGATCGAGTATTCGCTGGCTGTTGTCTGGTAGTATGAGGGGGCCGTAGCCGGTCGTTCCGTTCGATCCAGCGCGCCGTCGCTCACTCGAACAGCTCGCCGTGTCGCTCGGCCAGGTTCGTGTACGCGCCGGAGGAGTACTCCTCGAAGATCGCGTCCGGATCGATCGTCGTCTCCGAAAGCGGCGTGACCGACGCCGGGACACCCCTGACGAACGAGCGTGGCGGGATGTCGTACTCTTCGGGCACGGTCGTTCCCGAGGCGACGATGCTGCCCTCGCCGACGTGGACGCCGGAGTTGAGCGTCGCGTTGAAGCCGATCAGCGACTCGTCCTCGACGACGGCGTCGTTGAGGATCGCACCGTGACCACACATCACGTGCTCGCCGAGCGTCGAGGCGTGCAACGTCGCGTTGTCCCCGACGTGTGCGGATCGGCCGACGACGACGGAGCCGACGTCGCCGCGACAGACCACGCCCGGCCAGATGCTCGCGTTCGCCTCGACGCTGACCGAGCCGACCAGCGTGGCCTCGCGACTGACGTGTGCCTCGTCGTGGATCGACGGCGTCGTACCCTCGAACTCGTACGTTCTTCGATCGGTCATGTGGATCGATGACGCGGCCCACGCCCAAAGTTCTTTTCTAGGAACTATCGTTTTCGCCGGACGATTCGACGGAGACGACGGCGGGCCGCCGGTCGAACGAACGTCGCCGTGATCGGAACCGGCCGGATCGAACCGTAATCGAACGTGAAGGTGCCAGCAACGCTTTTTGTGGCGTCCGTGGACAGCACCGACGGAGGTCACACGTGCCGGACGACAACCCAGCAACCACGACGATCGAGCTCTGGACCCGCTCGTTCGCGCCGACGGTCGCGGAACCGAAACACGAGCGCGCGATCGACCGCGTGAAACAGCTCGAGCGCCTCGAGTCGGTCGACGCGGTTACCGTCGGCGTCTGGGGACGGTCGTTCGATCGAACGCGCCACCGACGTATCCCACACCTCGAGCGGATCGCCGCGACGCTCGAGGCGTTCGACGCGTGGGCCGAACGAACCGGGCGCGATCTCGAGCCGTTCTTCCGAACCCGCCACGTCGAGTCGACGATCACCGGCGAATCGTACGACGTCTGTCGGCTCCCGACGCTGGCACTCGCCGAATACCGCGGCGACGAACTGATCCACGTCGCCCCCTCTCGCGACGGCGACCGGACGGTCGAGGTGCTCGACCGACTCGAGGTGCTGGTCCGCGAGGAGGGCGAGGGGTCGACGCTCGAGTTCGACGATCGCTGGACGGACCGATCGCCAGACGACCCGACGCACCGTCGCCGTTCTGACCTGGATGTCGAGACGGAACGCAACCGCCGGTAACGTTCGAATCCAGTCGATAGTGGCGCGATGGTAGAGACAACATTGTTCGGTACCACAACGCGTAGTGTGTACCGGACCTGCTCTCCGTTCGAGACCGATGGCCGAACCTGACGACGCCGTGGCGGATCGCGCCGAGCAGTCGATCGACCGGATCGGGAGCTTCGTTCACGCCGTCGAGATCTTCGCGGCAGCCGTATTCGCCGTCCTGTTCGCGATCGGCGTCGGCGACCTCGTGTTACAGATCGTCCGGGCCACGATGACGGGCGCGATCACGGATCCGCTGGTCGTGATCGGCTTCATCGACACCGGCTTGCTGCTGTTGATCATCGTCGAGGTGTACCAGACGGTCATCGCGTACGTCGAGGAATCGAACACGAGCCGGATCGTCGTGCTCGTCACCTACACTGGCGTCATCGCGATGGTCCGGAAGATCATCACGTTTCGGACCAGCGAGTACGCCACCGTCGCGGACGCGTTGCTGGCTGCGAGCGCGTACACGCTGGTGCTTCTTGGGCTGGTCGGGCTCCTGTGGGTCTATCGCTCCAGCGACGGGGACGATATCCTGTGAAAAGTTCTATGGTACCACGAGTCATGATGTCGAGTATGGCCAGCGAATCGACCACTGTCGAGATGTCCCGGTGTCTGAACTGCGGTTTCGAAGCGCCGTGTGGGGACGACGAGTGGGTTCGGATCGACGTACCGGGGCTCGGTCGGATGACCCAGTGTCCGAACTGTAACAGTACGAACGTCATCACCGGCAGGTAGCCGACGAGTCGAGGGCCCCGACGACGAGAGCAGACAGACACTTACGCCTCTCGACCGTACGCGGTCGTATGAGCCAGGAGTCCGACGACCTTCCGGCGAGCGACGCGGAGTGGCGCGAGCGACTCTCCGAGGAGGAGTACCACGTCCTCCGCGAGGCCGGCACCGAACCGCCCTTCAGCGGCGAGTACGTCGACCACGAGGCCGACGGCTCCTACACCTGTGCTGGCTGTGGCGCGACGCTGTTCGAGGCCGACACGAAGTTCGAGTCGGGGTGTGGCTGGCCGAGTTTCTACGACGTCGACGACGACCGCATCGAGACGCGCCGCGACACCAGCCACGGGATGGTCCGCACCGAAGTCCTGTGTGCGAACTGCGGCGGCCACCTCGGACACGTCTTCGACGACGGTCCCGAACCGACCGGCAAACGGTACTGTATCAACTCGGTCTCACTCGAGTTCGACGACGGGCGAACGGACTGATCCTCGTCCAGCAGTATCACTCGAGGTAGGTCATCGCCTCCTCGTCGGACACCTGTCCGAAGTGCCGGTAGAACTGCCCGACCGCGCCGAAACTCCGTGGGCGCTCGAGTGCGACGATCTCGTCCGCCTCGGTCGAAATCTCCTCGAGCGAATCGGGCGGGCCGACGGGAACCGCGAGGAGGACGTGGTCGGCACCGGCCTCGCGGACCAGTCTGAGACACGCCCGTGCGGTCGCACCCGTTGCCACGCCGTCGTCGACGACGACCACCCGTTTCCCCTCGAGGTCGGGGACGTGACCGTCGTCACGGTAGCGTTCTGCCTTCTCGCGTGCGTACTCGGCCTCGCGCTCTCGTTCGCGCTCGAGGTAGTCTTCGGGGACGCCCAGTCGCGCGATGAGGTCGTCGTTGCGCCAGACGCTGCCGTCGCTCGCGACGGCACCGACCGCGAGTTCGGGGTTGCCCGGCGCGCCGATCTTCGACGCCACGACGACGTCGAGGTCGGCGTCGAGTTCGTCCGCGACCGGTCGGGCCACCGGGAGCGCACCGCGGGGGATCCCGAGGACGACGTCGGCCTCGACGTCGCGACGAGCGAGGTCCTCAGCGAGCCGTTCGCCGGCTTCGGTTCGATCAGCGAACATGACCGGCGACTACGACGCCTACCACCTTTGTTGTTACACGCCACGTGTCGTTCCCGAAGGGACGAGATGACGCGATCGGCGACGCCGGGGATTAACCGGCTGCGAAGCGAACACTCGACGGTACCGATGCTGGTCCTCGGCGACGCTCACGCCACCAACCCGGAGAATCGCGACGCCCTCCTCGCGGCCTACGAGGCGGTCGACCCCGACGCCGCGTTGCACGTCGGCGACCTCGAGTACTACGACCTGCCGGCACCGACGTGGTTCGTCGCGGGCAACAACGAGGACCTCGACGTCGTCGACGCGCTGCGGGACGGCGACGTGCCGCCGGACGTCCGGAACGCCCACCTGCTCGCGAGCACGGCCGTGACGGTCGAGGGAGTGTGCGTCGCCGGCCTCTCGGGCAACTACGCACCGACGAAGTACGACTGCTCGAGGGCGGAACTCGAGGGCGACCGGCGGCGACACTTCACCCGCGAGGACGTCGACCGCGCCGCCGAACTGGACGACGTCGACGTCTTCCTCACCCACGAGGCCCCGAGGGGGTTGCTCTCCTACGGCTACGGCCCCGGCTGTGAGCACGTGAACGACCTGCTCGAGGCTACAGCGCCCGACCTCTGTCTCGTCGGCCACCACCACAGACACCGCGAGGCAGAACTCGCCGGCACGCGGGTCGTGAGCCTCGCGCCGGTCTGGGAACGGTACTACACGCTCGAGCCCGCGGACCTGGCACTCGAGTCTCACCCGACGCCCGAGTAGCCTCGCGCCGTCGAAACGCGTCCTCGAGTACGGCACGAAAGTCCGATCCTCGAGGAGTGAGCGTCGGGAAATCGGTCTGTCAGGTGAATTCGCAATACGGCTTTATTCGAGATCACGTCGGAGCTAGATCTATGGCGAAAGCTGGTACTCACGCGGGGGCGGACGCGTTCGGCGAACTGCCGGAAGCGCAGGTGAGAGCGTTCAGAGGGCGGTTCCGGGGCGAGGTGCTCACGCCCGACGACGACGAGTACGACGAGACGCGACGGATCTGGAACGGGATGATCGACAGGTACCCGGCGATCGTCGCCCGGTGTCGCGGCACCGCCGACGTGGTCGACGCGGTGACGTTCGCCCGGGAGGCCGACCTGCCGGTCGCAGTTCGCGGCGGCGGCCACAACGTCGCGGGTAGCGCGGTGTGCGACGGCGGCATCGTCGTCGACCTCACGGCGATGAACGACGTGCGCGTCGATCCGGACGCACGGACGGCTCGAGCGGCGGGTGGCGCGACCCTGGGAGACGTCGACCGCGAGACGCAACTGTTCGGCCTCGCCGCACCGCTCGGCGTCGTCTCGGAGACCGGAATCGCGGGACTGACGCTCAACGGCGGCGTCGGCCACCTCCGGCGGAAGTACGGTCTCGCCTGCGACGCCCTCGAGTCGGTCGACGTGGTCACCGCCGACGGCGAGGTTCGCGTCGCGAGCGAGGACCGGAACGCGGACCTCTTCTGGGCGATCCGCGGCGGTGGCGGGAACTTCGGCGTCGTCACGTCCTTCGAGTACCGCCTCCACGAGGTCGGCCCCGAGGTGGTCGCGCTCTTCCCGTGGTATCACGGCGACGACGCGGTCGAGGTGCTGACCCGATTCCGGGAGTGGGCCGCGGACGCGTCCGACGAGGCGAGCGTGCTCGCGTTCACCGCGTTCGTGCCCGAGCTCGAGGAGTTCCCGGAGTCGGCGTGGGGCGAGCCAGCGGTCGCATTGCTGGGCTGTCACGTCGGCGACGAAGACGACGCCGACGCGGAGTTCCGTCCGCTCCGGGGACTGGCCGACCCCATCGTCGACCTCGGCGGGCCGACGACGTACGTCGACCTCCAGCGAATGCTCGACGAAGACTACCCCGACGGTCGACGTTACTACTGGAAGTCGGTGTACGTCGACGACTTCACCGACGACGTCGTCGACCTCGTCGTCCGCCACGGGCAGGAGAGTCCCTCCGACCTGTCGACCGTCGACCTCTGGCAACTCGGCGGTGCGATCGACGACCTCGAGCCGACGGAGACGGCGTTCTGGCACCGCGGCAGGCGCTACATGCTCACGTTCGAGGCGAACTGGGACGACCCCGACGGCGACGACGAGAACGTCGACTGGGTCCGCGAGAGCATCGATCAGGTCCGAGCGATACCCGCCGTCTCGGGCGGCTACGGCAACTTCCCCGGTTTCAACGAGGACCCGGCGCGCACCGTCTTCGGGGACAACTACGACAGGGTAGTCGAGGTGAAAACCGAGTACGACCCGACGAACACGTTCCGGCGCAATCAGAACGTCGAACCGCGAGGAGACTGAGCGTCGCTCGTTCCCCGTCCGACGACGGCCGCGAGCAGGCTACGGCCCGACGAGCACCACGGTGGCGACCCCGAGCAGCAGGCCGAACGAGGTGTTCGTGAGCAGCCACGACTCGAGCGACAGACTCGAGGTGAGCACGAACGTCGCGCCCGCGAGCACCACGGCGACGACCGGGACGACACCGCGTCCGCGCGCCTTCACCCGTCGTCCCACCCTCGCGAGCGCGTCGAACCGACCGGCGTACATGACCAGCAACCCGAGCCCGAAGCCGACGCCGATCGCCCACGCCGAGACCGACTCCGCCCGTGCGAGCGACGACCCGACGGAAAACAGCCCGAGCAGGACGGCGACGAGTACGAACACCGAGACCGGATCCTCGAGCGGCGAGTTGGTCCCCGACATTTCTCCGTGTCACTAGACCGGGGGAACGAACAAAGCGGTTCGGACCGTTCTCAGAACCGACGAAGAGTTACGGACGCACGCTCGAGAACCTGTATGACGAACGACGAGATATCTCACCCGCTTTTCGCGGCGCTGTACGACAGAATGGGGGCGATGGAACGGCTGTTGAAACCACACCGGGAGTACCTCGCCGCCGACCTCGAGGGGCGCGTCCTCGAACTCGGTGCCGGGACGGGCAACACGTTTCCCTACGTCGCGCCCGCGGCGGACGACCTCGAGTACCACGCGATCGAACCCGACCCGCACATGCGAACGCGAGCGCAAACGCAGGCGAACGAGACCGGACTCGCGGTCGACCTCCGCGGGGCGCGGGCGGAGTCGCTACCCTATCCCGACGACGCCTTCGACGTCGTGCTCTCGGGAATGGTCTTCTGTACGGTCGCCGATCCCGCCGCCGCAACCGACGAGGTCGCCCGCGTCCTGAAACCCGGCGGCGAGTTTCGCTTCCTCGAGCACGTCCACGCCGACGGCTGGCGTGCGACCGGGCAGGCGGTGCTCAACCCGCTGTGGGAACGCGTCGCCGCGGGGTGTCAACTCGACCGCCAGACGGTCGAACGATTTGTGGCCCACGACGCGTTTCGCGTCGACGAGGTCGAACGCCTCGAACTGGGCGTCTTCCCGGCGACGCCGTTCGTTCGCGGTCGACTGTACCGACGGCGAGGCGGCGGCTTCTCGAGGGAGTGACGTGCGGACCGGTACGAGTCACGTGTTCCACTCAAATACATTGGTGATCGTTCACACGTGTCTGTGTGTACCCGGCAGAACGATACGTCAGTAGGCGGTACTTTCCTATTATGATGGTGATCGGTGTCGGCAAGCGATGCGCCGACGACACCAGACGCGACGACGATTCCTGAGCAGCACGGCCGCGACCGGACTCTCTCTGGTCGCGATCGGAACGGTGACTGCGAGCGGGCAGACGCGCTATCTCGTCACTGCGAGCGGAGCAGACGTTCGGAGTCGACTCGAGCGCGAGGGCTTCGAGGTGACCGCCGAACTGGCCGACAGGGACGTACTGCTCGTCTCCGGGCCCGAAGACGCCGAGAGCGACCTCCAGCGGATTCGTGGGGTTCGCGCCGCTGCCACGGACGTCCGGTTCGAGGTCGACCTGCCGGAACTGCGGGCGACACCGGACGAGTCGACGCTCGAGGAGGTACCCGACCTGTACGACCTCCAGTGGGACAAGCAGGTCCAGGACGTCCTCGAGGCACACGAGTACGCGACGGGTGTGGGAACGACGCTGGCGATTCTCGATACCGGGATCTACTCGGATCACCCCGATCTCGCGCCGAACGTCGACGAAGAGCGGAGTCGCCTGTTCAAAGACGGCCAGACGGTCACGGACGGGGAACCGACGGACGTAGACGGCCACGGAACGCACGTCTCGGGGATCGCGGCCGCGACGCCCGATCAGGGTGCCGACGGGTACGGGACGGGCATCGTCGGCACCGCCCCCGACGCGACGCTCGTCTCGGCCCGGGTGTTCTGGTTCGAAGAGATCGACGGCGAGGAGGTGCTCACGACCACGACCGCCGACATCCTGCGGGCGATCGACTACGCCGCCGAAATCGGTGCCGACGCGGCGAACATGAGCATCGGGACGCCGCCGCTCCCGCCGCAGGTCAACGCCGAGGGGATCCGCGTCGCCTACGAGCGGACGATCCAGCGCGCCACCCGGCGAGGGACGGTCGTCGTCGCGAGTGCGGGCAACTCGGACGCCAACCTCCAGCAGGGCGGGTTCTTCACCGTTCCCAACAGCACCGCGGGCGCGATGAGCATCAGCGCGACCGGACCGAACGACCTGCGAACGTTCTACTCGAACTACGGCACGAACGAGATCGACGTCGGCGCGCCTGGCGGGGGATACGAGACGCTCGAGAAGTCGCTGGCCGACGACACGGCGTGGCCGTACCCGACGAACCTCGTCCTCTCGAGCGTGCCGCCGGAGCTCTACGATGGCGTGCCGTACGACCACTTCGCCGGCACGTCGATGGCCGCCCCGCAGGTGACGGGGCTGGCCGGACTCGTCCGCGAGCGACGGCCGAGTGCGAACGCAAACCAGGTCGAGCAGGCGATCAAACACGGTGCCGAACTCGGGACCGGGCAGAGCGATCCGGACCTCGGGGCAGGTCGGATCAACGCCGCCAGAACCGTCGAACGGCTCTGAGCGCGTCACCGACCCACCCGATTCGTCACTGCTCGAGGCTGTCCGTTCGACGACGGACGGAGGCGAACGGACGGCGTCGCCTCGAGTGGTTTTATGCGCTCGCGGACTGGCGTCTCCGGTATGAGCGACGACCGACTGCGAATGACGCCCGGCCCGACGGAGATCCCCGACGACGTCCGGGAGCGGATGAGCGAACCGACCTGGAACCCCGACGTCGAACCCGAGTTCGTCGAGTTCTACCGCGAGTTGACCGACAAACTCGAGGCGATCTACGGCGGCGACGACGTCGCGATCCTCGGCGGCGAGGGCATCCTCGGCCTCGAGGCGGCCGTCGCATCGCTCGTCGACGAGGGCGACCGCGTGCTCTGTCTCTCGAACGGCATCTACGGCGACGGCTTCGCCGACTTCGTCGACCTGTACGGCGGCGAGGCGGAGACCTGCAAGTCACCCTCGACGGGGCCGCTCGACCTCGAGGCGATCGAAGAGACGCTCGCAGACGACACGTTCGACGTCGCGACGATGGTCCACTGCGAGACTCCCACCGGCACCCTGAACGACCTCGAGCCGGTCCTCGACCTGCTCGCCGAGCACGACGTCCTCAGCGTCGTCGACGCCGTCTCCTCGCTCGGGGGCGCGCCGGTGCCGACCGAGCAGATCGACGTCTGTCTCGGAGCCTCCCAGAAGTGTTTCAGCGCACCGCCGGGGCTGACCGTCCTCTCGGTCAGCGACCGCGCCTGGGAGCGCATCGAGGAGACCGAGACGCGCTCGTTCTACGCCGACCTCGAGCCCTGGCGCACCGCCGCCGACGAGGGCTGGTTCCCGTACACGCACCTGACGTCGAACCTGGTCGCACTCGACGCCGCGATCGACCGCCTGCTCGAGGAGGGACTCGAGGCGGTGTTCGACCGCCACGAGGAGGCCGCGCGGGTGTGCAGAGAACGCGCCCGCGAACTCGGCCTGTCGCTGTACCCCGAGCGCGACGACCTCGCCTCGCCGACGGTGACGGCGCTGCACGTCGAGGGGCGGGCAGCCGACCTCCAGCAGCGGGTCCAAGCGGAGCACGGGATCGTCCTCTCGACGGGGCTCGCCCACCTCGAGGACGACGTCCTCCGCGTCGGCCACATGGGTCACAACGCGAGGGTGGAACGCGTCGAGCGGACGATGGACGCGCTCGAGGCGGCCCTCGAGTAGTCGGGCAGACGGTACGCGGTCGCATACCACTGCGGCGGCGGACAGTAACCCGTTTAGGCGGCAGGTGCCGAGAGGGGGCAATGAGTTACCGGATCGGACTCGTCGGCAAACCCTCCGTCGGCAAGTCCTCGTTTTTCAACGCGGCGACGATGAACGACGTGCCCGAAGGGGCCTACCCGTTCACGACCATCGACCCGAGCGTGGGCGAGGCGTACGTCCGCGTCGAGTGTGCAGCGCCCGAGTTCGACGAGGAGTGTACCCCGAACGTCGGTTTCTGCGATCACGGGATGCGCTTCGTGCCGACGAAACTCGTCGACGTGGCGGGGCTGATCCCCGGCGCACACGAGGGGAACGGCCTCGGCAACCAGTTTCTGACCGACTTAAACGAGACCGACGTGCTCGTCCACGTCGTCGACTTCTCCGGGAAGACGGACCTCGAGGGCGAACCCACCGAGGGCCACGACCCACGGGAGGACGTCGCGTTCCTGGAGGAGGAACTCGACCAGTGGTACCTCGACGTCCTGGAGAAGGGGATCGAACGCTACTCGTCTGGCTACACGACCGAGGACGACGCCATCGAGGAGGAACTCGCCGAGCAGATGAGCGCGTTCAAGACGAACGAAGACGAGATCAAACTCCTCATCCGCCGGGTGGACGTCGGCTTCGACCCCGAGGAGTGGGACGAGGCGGACAAACTCGAGCTCGCCCGCGAGATCCGCAAGGCGACCAAGCCGATGGTGATCGCGGCGAACAAGATGGACACGCCCGAGGCACAGGAAAACTACGAGGAGATCACGTCGGATCCCGACTACGACCACCTGACGATCGTCCCCTGTAGCGCACACGCCGAGAAGGCGCTCAAGTCCGCCGAGAAGGCGGGCGTCGTCGACTACCGTCCCGGCGACGACGACTTCGAGATCACGGGTGACGTCTCCGCCGATCAGGAGCAGGGCCTCGAGCAGATCCGCGACTTCCTCGCCGAGTACGGCGCGACGGGCGTCCAGGCGGCCCTCGAGACGGCGCTTTTCGACGTCCTCGGCGTGACGCCGGTGTTCCCCGGCGGCGCGAACGGCCTGGGCAACGAGCGCGGCGAGGTGTTGCCCGACTGCTACCTGATCCCGCCGGGATCGACCGCCGAGGACTTCGCCTACAGCTTGCACTCGGACATCGGCGACGGCTTCCTGCACGCGATCGACTGCCGGACGAACCGTCAGCTGGGGAAAGACTACGAGGTCGAGCCGCGGGACGTGATCGAGGTCGTCACGACGAACTAGTCGGCGGCATCGCATCGACCGGCGGCACGGGCCAGAGGTCGGTTACGTCCGATTCCGATTCCGATTCCGATTCCGATCGGCGAAAGCGGCGTTCCACTCGTCGACGAGATTTTGCAGCCGGTTCGTCCGTCCGTACGAGAACGTCGCGGGCGCACGGCCGGTCGGCGATCGATCAGGCGTCGGCGTCGACAGTCGTTCGTTCGCGGGCGGTTCGGGCGTCGGTTCGGTCTGGGTTGGCAAGTTTCGGGTGCTCATCGTCGGTCGCGTTGGTGTAGTGTGAAGATCGTCGGACGGTGCGCTGCGGGGAGAATCAGGCTGCTACGTCTACGTGTACGACCGACATCTGTACCCGCACGTTCTTCCCAATACGTAATAAAAGTTCATGATTTAATCGACGATGACACGTACTACCGTCTGTCACGAATCCGACGGTGCACCGTCGGCCGATCTCGAGTCGAAAGCCCCCTCTACGGACCGAAATCGTGGATCCGCGGTTCGATCTCTCGAGAACCGTATCGTGTCAATCGGTATCGATCGCCACCAATCACTTAAACGTGTGCTCCACGTAGACAGCGTGTGAGTGAAGAATCCGAGCGGAGAAATCTCCGTATGCCTTCCAGCGACGAACTGTTCGCTGTCGTAACGGAACACAACGGCGGCAACCACGTCCGCGTTCGCTGTGAAGACGGCAAGAACCGCATGGGACGAATCCCAGGCCGAATGAAGTACCGAACGTGGATCAACGAGGACGACGTCGTGCTCGTCGAGCCCTGGGACTTCCAGGACGAGAAAGCCACCATCGAGTGGCGGTACACGGGCCAGGACGCCGCCCAGCTGCGTCGCGAAGGCCACATCGACTGATTCGACGCCTTTCTGGTAGTCGCTTGCACTAGCGCAACGATCGTCGATTCTCGAACTCGAGACCACGATTCGAGTAGCGTCGTCGACGGTGCTCGACCGTCGACGGATACAGCGAAAACGGCTACTCCACCGGTTCTTCGTGCTGTCGTTCCGTCGCATTCTCGCTGACGACGACCGACTGGATCCGGGTACCCTCGACGTCCTCGACGTCGACGACGTAGCCGTCGACGTCGACCTGGTCGCCGGCCTCGGGGGCACGACCCAGTCGATCCAGCACCAGCCCGCCGATCGTCCTCACCTCACCGCTCTCTATGTCGGCGTCCAGGGCGTCGTTGACGTCGGAGAGGGAGACGGCCCCGTCGATGGCGTAGGTGCCGTCCTCGAGCCTGTCGATCGACGGCTCGCCTTCGTCGACGTCGAAGACGTCTCGAATGTCGCCGACGAGCACCTCGACGACGTCCTCGATCGTCGCGATCCCCTCGAACGAGCCCCACTCGTCGATCACCGCCGCGAGCTGGCACTCCTCGTCCTGAAACTCCCTGAGGAGTTCGTCGAGGCGGCCAGTTTCCGGGACGATCGCGACCTCGCGAGCGACGTCACCGGCAACCACAGAATCGGCGTCGCCACCGACCTCACTCACTCGCAGGACGTCCTTGACGTCGACGAAGCCGACGACCTGGTCGTCGTTCTCGGCGTCCAGGACGGGATACCGGGTGTGGCCCGCCTCGACGACGAGCGCACGGAGTTCCGACAGGGGGAGGTCTGACGGGACGCTCACCACGTCCGGACGTGGGATCATGACGTCGCGAACCGTCGTGTCGTCGAGTTCGAAGACCCGTTCGATGATCTCGACTTCCTCCATGTCGATCTGCCCTTTTCTCCCCGACCGCGTCAGCACCATCAGGATCTCCTCTTCGGTGAGCGTCTCTTCGGTCTCGGAGGCGGGGGAGACGCCGACGAGTCGCGTAAAGAAGTTGGCAGTGCCGTTGAAGACGATGATACCGGGAACGAACAGGTAATAAAAGAGCTTCATCGGTGGCGCGACGAGGAGCGCGATCCGTTCGGCTTCCTGGATGGCGATCGTCTTCGGCGCGAGTTCCCCGAAAACGACGTGCAGGAACGTGATGACGCTGAAGCCGACCGCGAAGGACACGAGGTGGATGACTCCCTCGGGGAGCACCGGCGCGAGCGCCGGCGTGAGAAGCGCCGCCACGGCCGGTTCGCCGATCCACCCGAGACCCAGCGAGGCGATCGTGATGCCGAGTTGCGTGACCGCGAGGTAGTCGTCTAGATTCTCGACGGCTTCCGCGAGCGTGTCCGCACCCGCCTTCCCCTCGTCGACGAGCGTCTCGACCGACGTCGAACGGATCCGGACGAACGCGAACTCGGAGGCGACGAAAAAGCCGTTCAGGAAGACGAGAAAGAGCGCGACGAGCACTCGAGTGATCGAGAGCGCGACGTCTACCATCCGTCCCTCCGTCGCCGTTGCAGATCGGTCCGGACGCGAGACCGGAAAGCGCTCGTCGCGTCACCGACGGTACCGACGCGACGACCCTCCACGTGTGGACTGCTATCGGGCATACGTGACAGTAGCGAGTGAACTCAGAAAACGATAGCGCCTCGAGTCCCGTTTTCGAGGGCGACGACTCGATCCGTCGCGAGTTCGAGCGACCCCCAAGAACGAAGCGACTGCTCGAGGTAGGTCGTGGATCAGGTGGTCGACGTGGAACGAACGCGGAGACGGATGCTTCGAACGGCGGCCGTCGGGGGTCTCGCGGGCGTCGCCGGCTGTACGATGCCGTCGACGACGCAGGACGACACGGACGACTTCGACACCGTTCGCGTTCCCGACGACCAGCCGACGGTACAGGACGGCGTCGACGCCGCCGGGGCCGGCGACCTGGTCCTCGTGGAGCCGGGCACCTACGAGGAGACCGTCGACGTCACGACGCCGGGGCTCACGATCCGGGGCGGCGACCGCAACGACGTCGTCCTCGACGGCGCGTTCGAGCGAGCCTACGGGATTCACGTCGAGGCGGACGGGGTCGCCCTCGAGAACATGACCGCCCGCCACTACACGGGCACCGCCTTCTACTGGACGGACGTCGAGGGGTTCCGGGGGAGCTACCTCACGGCGTACAACGACGGCACGTACGGGATCTACGCCTACCGGTCTCGAGACGGCCGATTCGAACGCAGTTACGCCTCGGGCCACCCCGACGCCGGCTTCTACCTCGGACGGAACCACCCGTTCGACGCGGTCGTCTCGAACGTGGTCGCCGAGTACAACGACATGGGCTACTCGGGGACGAGCGCGGGCGGGAACCTGACGGTCCGGGACTCGACGTGGCGACACAACAGACTCGGGATCGTCCCGAACACGCTCGACGAGCGAGATTCGCCACAGCGAGCGGCACACGTCGTGGGCAACGAGGTGTACGAGAACGACGAACGCGACGCGCCGTCGATCTACGCGCCGTTCGGCGCGGGAATCCTCGTCTGGGGCGGCCGAGAAAACCTGATCGAGGACAACGAGGTCCGCGACCACGAGCACTTCGGGATCGTCGTCCAGCACAACGTCGTCGAACCGGCGGGGAACGTCGTCCGGGGAAACGACGTCTCGAGGTCGGGAACGGCCGACCTCGCACTCGGGACTCCCGCCGGCGACGACAACCGGTTCGTCGACAACGCGTTCTCGAGCAGTCTCCCCGAGGACGTCGAACGCGACGCGAGCGACGGCGACGAGCGAGTCACCGAGGTGTTCGAGAGACAGGAGCGCCGCGCCGAACGCGGCGACGTCCCCGTCGGTGACTGGCGCGAGGCGCCGATTCCCGACGACCGGCCGACGATGGCCGATCCGGAGGCACCGCCCCGTCCCGCCGACAGGAGTACGTCGTGGGAGGAGTAGCCGACGGCACGTCGCTACCGCTCGAATCCGTACCGACCGATCAGCGGAACGAACCGCACCCGCCCGTGTGCCGTCCGCTCGAGTCGGCCGTCGACGCGCTCGACGAGGTGGAGTTCGTGTGGTCCCTCGCGGGGTCCCAGCGGGATCACCATCGTCCCGTCGTCGGTCAGTTGCTCGCCGAGCGGATCGGGTACCGACGGCGCGACGGCCGCCACGCTGATCCGGTCGAACGGGCCGGCGCGAGGGAGCCCCAGCGAGCCGTCGCCGACGATCACCGTCACGTCGCCGTATCCGGTCCGCTCGAGGTCGTCCCGCGCCCGCGTCGCGAGGTCGGGGAACCGCTCGAGGGAGAAGACGCGCTCCGGACCGACGATCTCGGCCATCACGGCCGCGTGGTAGCCGCTTCCCGTCCCGACCTCGAGGACCCGGTGGCCCCGATCCAGTTCGAGCAGTTCGGTCATCTGGGCGACGAGGTGTGGCGCGGTGACGACCTGTCCCCGGCCGATCTCGAGCGGTCGGTCCTCGTAGGCACGGTCGCGGGCCGGCTCCGGAACGAACTCGTGGCGAGGGACCGCCTCGACCGCCGCCGCGACGCTACTCGAGTGGATTCGACCGGTTCGCCGGAGGTGGTCGACGAGGTCGCTGCGCGCTCGCGACGTGCGCTCGTCGTCCATACGCGACCCGACGAGGACCACGAGTATCCTTCTTCGGGGCGAGATGACAGACACCGATCGAGGGCGAGTCACGACCTAAAGCGAGGAGTGAGGCAGGCGAACCGTTATCCCGACGCTGTCGTGACTCCCGCACACGCTTCGATATGCATCTCGACCAGCAGTCACAGGACGCCGACTGGAACGGCACCGTCCCGAGCGCACACGACGCGAGAGTCGTCGCGCTCGTCGTCGTGATCGCCGCCGTCGCGGCGTCGTTGAACCTTCCCTACGGCGGGCCGGTCGTGGCGGTCGTCGCCTTCGGCGTGCTCGCCGGCGGCGGAATCGGCAGTCACCTCCTCGGCCAACGCCGGCTTCGCCGGCTCACCGACGGACTCGTCGAACGGTGGGCGGCCGCAGACGCCCAGATCGACGACGTCACGCGAACGTCGACCGGGCTCCGAACCGAGTGGGTCGTGCACACGGCCGAGGGACCGATCACCGTCGGTGGACTCGCACTGGCACCGATCTCGAAGCTCTCCATCGAGTGGAGCGGAACGGGCGACACGCTCTCGGCCTCGAGCGTCGAACGGGACCTCGATCGGATCGCGGCGGAGTGGCGTCGCGAGGTCTTCGAACTCTAGCGACGAACGGATACCGTCGACTGTAGTCAGTTCCGGCGTACCCGCGAGCCGTCCGGCAGGCTCCGGGAGACGGGGACAGCAGACAGTATATACGTCACCAACCCGTACTCTCTGGGACGATGGTGGTGTCACGAGCCGAGATCGATCGGCTTCGCACGGAGGCAGACACCATATTCACCCGCATCGAGACCGTCACGGAGGCCCTCGAGCGCGCCCGAAACGAGTCGGGCGACCACTGGGAGACCGGCGAACTCACGCTGGCGCTCGAGACGCCGACCGGCGAGGAGATCGAGGTCACGCTGGACCTCGACCGGGACGCCGCCGAGAACGCCCAGCGACGCTACGAACGCGCGTCCGAACTCGAGGCGAAACTGGAGGAGCGAGAGGCCGTCGCGGGCGAACTGGCGCAGGTCCCGCCCGAACCGCTGGCGTTTCTGATCTGTTATCACCTCAAGGACGTCAAAGGCGACTACCCGCGGTCGATGGCGGGCCACCTGAACGCCGACCGCGAGCGGACCGCCGAGACGTGCGCGGACCTCGAGGAAAGCGGCGTGATAGAGCGCATCGAGTCCGGGATGTTGAAACGGCGGGACGTGAAGTTAAAGCGCGCACTCGAGACCCACCAGCACCACACCTACTATCGACTCTCTCGCGAGGGTGACCACCTGCTGCGCTTTCTCGACGAGCGTGAGGGCAAGGAGAACTTCCTGCGGTGGATCGAGGACGCCAGGACGCTCGCTCGCCGCCTCTCTCGCGGCGGACCCGACTACCCGCGGATGACCGCGAACGAACTCGAGATGGACTTCGAGTACGTCCGGCGGCTCTACGCGGCCATGCAGCGGGTCGGCCTCGTGCGAACCTACGAGGGGTCGATCATCAAGGGCACCGAGCGAAAGCTCAAGCCGAAGACCGAGACCCACCGCAAGCACACCTACTACGTGACGACAGACGAGGCGGATCGGATCCTGCGCGACCTCGAGGACGAGTGACGGGACCGTCGTCCGAACCCGTCCGGTCGGCGGAACAGCCATTAGCCAGTCGGCCGACGAGTCTATCGATGAGCGACGAACTGCCTCCGATCGGACTCGGAACCTACCAGAACACCGATCCCGACGTCTGTGCTGCGAGCGTCGAGACCGCGCTGAACCTCGGGTACCGGCACGTCGACACCGCCGAGATGTACGAGAACGAAGCCGCCGTCGGCGAGGGAATCGCCGCCGCGGACGTCGACCGCGAGGACGTCTTCGTGGCGACGAAGCTCCACTCGAGCAACCTCGCGTACGACGACGTCCTCGAGCGTGTCCGCGCGTGTCGGGATCGGCTGGGCGTCGACGTCGTCGATCTCCTGTACGTCCACTGGCCGCTACGGACGTACGACGGAGAGGAGACGCTCGCGGCGTTCGACCGGCTCTACGACGAGGGACTGATCCGCCACGTCGGGCTCTCGAACTTCACGCCCGAACTGCTCGAGGAGGCACTCGAATACCTCGACGCGCCGCTTTTCGCACATCAGGTCGAGTGCCACCCGCTGCTCCAGCAGGAGGAACTGCGCGCGTACGCTCGCGAGCACGGCCACCACCTGGTCGCGTACTCGCCGCTGGCGAAGGGGTCGGTGACCGAGGTCCCGGAACTGGTCGAGATCGCCGAGAAACACGGGGCGACGCCGGCGCAGGTCGGCCTCGCGTGGTTGCTGTCGAAAGACGAGGTCGTCGTCATCCCGAAAGCGACCTCGGAGGCGCACATCCGGGAGAACTACGAGGCGCGACGGCTGACGCTGCCCGAGGAGGACCTGGCGCGGATCGACGCCATCGACCGCGAGCAGCGGCAGGTCGACTTCGAGGACGCGCCGTGGAACTGATCGGGTGCCGTCGACACCGAGAACGCCAGCGACGCTCGACGATGCTCGGTCACGTCCCGTCGAGCGCCCGCCGTCGCCACCAGTGTACTTGTCTCTCCGGGCCGTCGTCCGAAGCGTGACCGACTCGAGTTTCGATACGTTCGACCACGAATCGCACATGCGGCGGGCGTTCGAACTGGCTCGCGAGGCCGTCGCTCGCGGCGATCGACCCTTCGGCTCCGTGCTCGTCCGCGACGACGAGATCGTCGTGGAGGCGTCGAACCGCGTCGTGACGGAAGACGACGTCCGCCGCCACCCCGAACTCCACCTCGCGTACCGCGCCCGGCGGGAGTTCGAGCCCGAAACGCGCGCCGAGACCGTCATGTACACGAGTACCGAGCCGTGTCCGATGTGTGCCGGCGGGCTCCGGTACGCCGGTCTCGGGCGGATCGTCTACAGCGTCGGTGGCGACGAGATCGCCGCGTTCACCGGGCGAGAGACGCAGGTCCGCGCTGGAGAGATCCTCGAGGGCGTCACCGACGTCGTCGGGCCGGTGCTGAACGACGACGGGCGGGCGATCCACGAGGAGTTCGACTGGTGAGCGCGGACGCGACGGGAACCCGGGTGACTCGAGTCACGTCCGCCGCCTGTACCAGACTCGTTCGCCGACGGGCGTTTCGCCGGGCTCGAGGTCGAGCCGACGGACGAAGAGGTCCCGAAGCTCGGGCGAAACGGTCAGCGTCACTCGCTGCCCGTCCGGCGTCGAAACGTCGACGGCGCAGTGGCCGTCGCGGTCGTCGACGCGCTCGATCGTTCCGACCTGCCACGCCTCGAGGTCGTGCGTCGGTCGTTTCGCGCGGATGCGGTCGTACTTCACCGCCGTAGAGAGGACGGCCGTCGTCGTTACGGCGTCGATTTCGGGCGTTCGACCGTCGAGCGAGCGGTCAGTCGCGGTCGGCACCCCGTCCGAGCCCCGGAATCGCGACCGCCTGCTCGAGTTTGCCCATCGCGAGCGCCGTCGTCAACACCAGCGCGAGGTAGAACAGGGCCACGATGACGTAGACGTCGGTGAACTGGAACGTGTCCGAGCCGATGTTTCGGGCGCGACGGAACAGTTCGGGAACGGTGATAAACGCCGCCAGCGAGGAGTACTTGATGAGGTAGACGAACTCGTTGGTCCACCCCGGAATCGCGAAGCGAAGTCCCTGCGGGAGGACGACGTACCGGATTCCCTGGAGCTTCGAGAGCCCGATCGAGCGCGCCGCGGTCAGCTGTCCGGGGTCGACCGACTGGAGGGCAGCCCGGATGTACTCAGACTGGTACGCCGAGGAGTTGATCGTAAAGCCGACGATGGCGACGAAGACGGCCGCTCTCGGGACGCCGCCGCTGCCGACGAAGCCGAAGCTGTCGATGAACCCCGCGAGCGGTAGCCCGAAGTAGAGGAAAAATAGCTGGGCGAGCAGGGGCGTCCCCCGGATGAGTTCCGTGTACGCGAGGGAGATGCGACTGAGGACGGGCCCGCCGTAGACCCGGGCGACCGACAGCGGGACGGCGAGAAGCAGGCCGAGGAGCATCGACAGGACCGTCAGGTAGACCGTGACGAACGCACCGGCAGCCAGCTGTGGACCGATCGTCGTCGCGAACGCCGCGAGGTCGAACAGCCAGGCGAGCCACTCGAGCAAGACGCTCGCGGGGCCGAGCGACGCGGCGACGTCGGCGACGCCGTCGGAAGCGGCCTGGAACGGTTCGGCCGGGAGCCACGGCTCGCGCTGGCGGACGCCCAGTTCCGACTGGACGAGATTCGGCGCGCCGAGGGCGGTGAACAGCCGGTCCAGCAGCGTGTTGTGGGAGGCCCAGCGGGCAAGCAGCCACGCCCAGAAGACGACGCCGACGGCACCGACCGCGAGCCGTCGACGCCCGGGGAGTTCGCCGACTGCAGTCTGGTCTACGTCCGTCGTCGTCATTGGATGCCAGCCAGTTCGCCGAGGAACGCGCGCGTTCGCTCGTGTTCGGGGTCTTCGAACAGCGTTTCTGGTGGTCCGCGCTCGACGATGCGACCGTCGTCGAGGAACGTGATCCGCGAGGCTGCCGATCGGGCAAAGCCCATCTCGTGGGTGACACACAGCATCGTCGTGCCCTCGTCGGCGAGGTCCCGCATCACGCTCAACACCTCGCCGATGAGTTCGGGGTCGAGCGCGCTCGTCGGTTCGTCGAAGAGGATGAGCTCCGGCTCCATCGCCAGCGCGCGGGCGATGCCGACCCGCTGTTGCTGGCCACCGGAGAGTTCGGCCGGGTACGACTCTGCCTGGTCGGCGAGGCCGACGCGCTCGAGGTAGTCGTCGGCCGTCGCCTCGGCCTCCTCGCGGGGCATGCCGAGCACCTGACGGAGGCCGAGCGTGACGTTCCCTCGAGCCGTACGGTGGGCAAACAGGTTGAAGTCCTGGAACACCATGCCGACGCGACGACGGAGTTCGTTCTCGTCGAGAGCGTGGATCTCCTCGCCGTCGAGGTAGATCGCCCCGTCGTCGATCTCGGTGAGACGGTTGACACACCGCAGCAGCGTCGATTTGCCGGAGCCGCTGGGGCCGACGATCACTTCGACGTCCTGTCGTTGCATCTCGAAGCTGACGTCGTGCAGTACTTCCTCGTCGCCGTAGGACTTGTCGACGTGTTCGACGCGTAGTAGGGTCATTCGTTTCCTCCAGGAACGGCGTAGACCTCGTTGAGGTAGTCGAGCGTGCGATTCGTTGTGAACGTGAGCACGAAGTACACCGCGCTGATGGCGATGAGAACCTCCATGACCGCGGTGTCGCGACCGGGCTGGAGATAGAGTTGTTCCGCTCGAGTGAGCAGTTCGGCAAGGCCGATCGCGAAGGCGACGCTCGTGTCCTTGAGGACGATGGTAAACTCGTTCTGGAAGCCAGGGATCGAGCGTCGAATCGCCTGCGGAAAGATCACGTGCTGGATCGCCTGCCGTTCGCTCATGCCGATCGAACGGGCGGCTTCCATCTGTCCCTCGCCGATCGACTGGATCGCGCCGCGGAACACCTGCGCCTGATAGGCTGCACTGCGCAGCCCCAGCGCCAGCGTCGCCGCGACGAACGCCTTCAGGTCGACCTCCAGCAGCGGTACCGTGCCGAGTCGCGGGAGGGGAAGCCCGAAGAAAAACAGGACGATCAACACGACGATGGGCGTCCCCCGCAACACGACGCCCGCGGTGCTGACGGCCGCTTGCAGTCGCCCGGAGCCGTACACCTCGATGGCTCCGGCCGGAAATCCGGTGAGAAAGCCCAGTCCGAGACTCGTCGCGGTCAGCAGTACCGTGACGACTGTCCCGAGAAGCAAGAACTGCCAGTTTTCGAGCACGAACTGCCAGTCACTGGCTTGCAACAGGACGGGGTCCATCTATCTCACTCGAACCACTGATCGACGAGGTCGTCGTACGTCCCGTCGTCCTGGACCTCGGCGAGTGCGTCGTTTACGTCCGCGAGTCGGTCGTCGTCCTGGCGCATACCGAAGCCGAACACTTCGCCGGTCTCGATGACGAACGCGACCTCGACCGCCTGGCTGTCGGCGAAGTTGTTCGCCACCGGGACGTCGACGACGACGGCGTCGACGTTGCCGTTCTCCAGGTCCTGGACGGCGAGCGTGTAGTTGTCGTAGCGGCGGAAGTCGTCCCCGGAGACGGTCCCCTCGTCGACGAGGGTTTCGACCTGTCCCTCGCCGGTCGTGCCGGACTGGGCACCGACGCGGACGCCCTCGAGGTCGTCGACGCTCTCGGGGGCGAAGTCGCCGTCCTCCGTGACGAGGACGGACTGATCGGACTCGTAGTAGTGGTCCGAGAAGGCGATGACCTCCTCGCGATCCGGTTCGATCGTCATCGCCGCAGCGACGAGGTCGATGTCGCCCTCGGTCAGCGACGGGATCAGCGAGTCGAACTCGATGTCGGTCCAGTCGCCGACCTCGTAGCCGGCACGCTCGATGACTTCCTCCGCCAGATCGATATCGAAGCCGACCAGTTGGCCGTCCTCGGTGAACTCGAACGGCGGGAAGCCAGAGGACGTGCCGGGGACGATGACGTCGTCGCCGCTCCCGCCGAGACAGCCGGCGACGGCGGCGGACGCCCCCGCGACGCCGACGGTCCGCAGATACGCGCGACGATCCATGCTAAACCTTCGTTCCATACCCGTGCGTTGTCCGAGCCGGTTTTCAACGTTTCGACGTGGGTTCGAAAACCACACGTAGATCGACAGTATCAGTGCCCGTTCGTCGAACCAGGTCACGAATTATCATTAATATAAACAGTTTGAAGCGACTGCGTCTCGGCTCTCGACGTCGGACGGGCGACGACGTCCTTCTCTCGAGCGGCGACGACGCACGAGGCCACAACTGATCGGGCACTCGACGTCGCGAACGAAGCGTGCCGGTCGGGACGTCCTCATACTATCGGACGTAACTGTGTGAAGATTCTCGCCACCCCGGGACGGCGAGAATCTTTCACGACTTACGTCCGGCAGTATCAGAACCCGCCCCACCGGATGTACACCATCACGACGACGATCGCCAGTTGAAAGACGCCCTGGACCCCGCTGAGTTTCGCGTTTCGCATCCCGTACCGGCTGACGACGTCCGGGTCGGGATCGGTAGACGTCGTCTCGAGGTAGATGCGGGCTTCGCCGGGAAGCAACACGCCGAATCCGAGTACGGTGAGGACGGTGACGATCACGAGTGCGACCGCGATCGACGGCGTCGTGAGCGCGAATTCGGGCAGCACCGCGGCGAGGTAGGCGACGTGGGCGACTCCCGCGACGCCGAAGACCGCCTGCCACCGTCGGTCGCGAAACGCGTCGAACTGCGCGCCGATCAGGAGCAGCGACGGAATCACGGCGACCGTCGAGAACAGTGCGATCCACGGCTGTGCGTGGGGGAAGATCGCGAGTCGCATCGCGAGCGTGATCCCACCGAGGATCGTGACGAACGCCAGCGTCGGCATCAGGAACGTCATCTTGGGCGTGAACCGTTCGAAGACGCTGGCGCGTTCCGAAACCGAGAGTCCGCCGAGGACCGGTCCGAGGACCAGCGCCATGAACAGGTCGATCCCCGTCCAGAGCACGCCTGTCACGACGTGAACGTAGGTGTGGTGCTGGATCGATCCGAACTGGATCGCGTACAGCAACGCCGCGACTGGCGCGACGATCACGCCGGCAGCGAAGGCCGGATTCGCTCGGTTCCCCATCCCCCGAACCGTGCCAGTGACTGTCGTTGCCATCGGGGCAACCACGTCGCCGACGGGACAAAAAGGCTCGCGTGCAGCAGGGACGAGGCCGACCGCTCGAGCCCAGTGAACGCCACCCGAAGCGGTGACGCGTCTCTCGAGTCGATCGTCGAAAGAAACGAAGGGACGCGATGTCGCCTCGAGGCGACAGTACGACCTGATTATACGCGGACGACGTTCGTCGCGCGCGGGCCCTTGGGGGCCTGTTCGATGTCGAATTCGATTTCGGTCCCTTCCGTCAGATCCTCACCGCCAACGTCCTCCATGTGGAAGAACACGTCGTCGTCCGCATCGTCCGTCGAGATGAAACCGTAGCCGCCAGTGTCGTTGAAGAAATCAACCTTACCGTTTGCCATTGCAATTAACTCGAGACCGGGTACACGGTTAAAGGTTCCGCATTCGTACTCCAAAACAGTATCTTCGAGTTCGATCGTTTTTATGAAATCTGTTTTCGTGGACGTTCGACTACAATCGTCGGGTCGTGGCGGCTGTGGGTTCCGATTCGTCACAACGTGTGGGAACTCTCGCAGAAGCCACACTTCTCGAATCGACCTCGTGGCCGGCCCCAGAGGGCTACCGACGGCCTGCAGGGACCGGACGACGTCCGACGAGACTATGCGTGTACGCGAGAGTTCCTAGTTGTGAATTCTAACGAGGTTCGCCGGCAGTGGGCAGAGCGGTCCGGAGAGTACTCGCCGGAGTATTACGCCTACTACGGCCCGGACGAAACGAGCGAGACGGTTCGCGCTCTTCTCGAGCGGTTCGTCGACCGGGACGCGGCCGTCCTCGAACTCGGCTGTAGCTCGGGCCGACACCTCTCGCACCTCTACGACCACGGCTTCGAGAATCTGGCCGGGATCGAGGTCAACGACGACGCGTTCGACGTGATGGAAGAAACCTACCCCGACCTCGCCGCCGACGGAACGTTCTACCTCGAGGCGATCGAAGACGTGGTCCGTGAGTTCGACGACGGCCAGTTCGACGCGGTCTACTCGGTGGAGACCCTCCAGCACCTCCACCCCGACGTCGAGTGGGTCTTTGCAGAACTGGCCCGGATCACGGACGAGGTCCTCGTCACGGTCGAGAGCGAGCACGAACGCGAGCCCGGTACGGCCGAACCCGACGTGAAATACGTCCACGACGACGTCCCCCTGTACTACCGCGACTGGCATCGCGTCTTCACCGACCTGGGCTTTCTCGAGGTCGACGCCAGATCGGGCAAGCGGGATACCATCCGGACGTTCCACTCGGCGCAGGATCGCTCCACCCGCTGACCGGCGCGAACGGCCGACGAGGCGAACGTCTCGACCTCGAGTCACCTAACGCATCGAAGCAGAACAGTTCGTCGGGCGTCCGACGACCTCGGTCAGTCGTCTGCGGCAGGGACGTCGTCGACGGTATCCACACTGGGGGAGTCGTCGACGTCGTCCGTACTCGCGTCGTCGGCGTCGTCCGCATCGGAGGAGTCGTCGGCCACGCCGGGAGCGACACCGCCCGCGTCCGCACGCGGGAAGTTGTCGATAGTGTCCTCGCGGAACGCCGACTCGTCGAACTCGTACTCGCCGTCGAGGAACTCGACGATCTTGTGGGTGTCTCGCATCGCGTTCTTGAGACACGTCGAGGCACCCGGCGACGGCGTGATGTTGAAGATGATGTCGTCGCCGACGATCTTCGCCTCGCCCATGTCCAGCGACTTGTTCTCGAGGTCGACGATCTGCGGACGGACGCCGCCGTAGCCTTTCGCGCGCTCGATGTCCTCGAGGTCGACGCTCGGGACGACCTTCTGGACGTGCGGGAGGAACTCCTTCGCGCCGACCTTCGGGACGTCGTAGACGAGGTTCCGGAGGACGTACGGCAGGAGGATGCGGTCCGCCAGAATGTTCCCGTAGCTCAGGAACGACGCGGCGTTCAGCCCGAACACGTCGAGGAAGTCCTTGACCGTCGAGAGGCGACCGCGCTCGAGGGCGGGGACGAGTTTCGCGGTCGGACCGAACCGCGTGATCGAGGAGTCGTGGACGTCCGCGTCGCCGTGGACCGCGGCGAACGGGAGCTTCTTCATCTGGAGCGTGTAGACTTTCCCGTTCAGGAGGTCGTCGGCGAGGAAGAAACTGCCCGCGACCGGGAGCAAGACCTTGTCCTGCCCGTAGCCGAGTTCCTGTGCGATCTGGAGGCTGTGGGAGCCGGCGGCGACGACCGTGGCGTCACAGTCGAACCGGCCGCGGGTCGTCTCGATCGTGTAGCCGTCGAGCGTCGGCGTGATGTCCGTGACTTCCGTTCCGGTGTAGACGTCGACGCCGTCGACCGCCTCCGCCTGTTCGACGAACGATTTGGAGGTCTCGCCGTAGTCGACGACGTAGCCGTCCGGCGTCTGGAGCGCGAGCAGGTCCTTGCTCGGGTCACGACCCTCGACGACCTTGGGCTCGAGGTCGGCGATCTCCTCGCGGCCGATCGGCTGAAGCTTCGGGAAGAGGTCGCCAAAGCCCTCCTCGTCGTAGCGGCGCTCGAGTTTCGCGACCTCCTCGTCGCCGACCCCGAGGACCATCTTGCTGCGCTTTGCGTGCATCTCCCGGTCGGGGTCGTAGTTCTCCAGATAGCCCGCCAGGAGCTCTGCGCCCTCTTTGACCTCCTCGGCCTTCTCGAGGGTGTAGTTGGTCTCGATGTCGCCGAAGTGAAGCGTCTGGGAGTTGTTCGTGTGATGAGAGTTGATCGCCGCGATCTCGGATTCCTTCTCGATCAGTGCGATGGAGTCGATGTCGGTAAACTTCGCGGTCGTGTAAAGCAGGGACGCACCGCTGATACCGCCCCCGACGATCACGAGGTCGTACTTGCCAGACATGGTTGTTTTTCGGTAGCTATCTCGACCAGTGCGCTCCTGACGGATAACTCATCTTCTTTCGATCGCATTCTCGATAATCGACGAACCGGCTATCGACGGCCGGAGGGTCGAACGGAAATCGGGACACGGGAAGCGGTTCGACGGGACGACGGCGGGTCGGTCGAATAGCGTGTCGTGTTCACACGTGACGTTCTCGAGGCGACCGATCGGGCCGCTCGAGGCGGGCCGAGGTGGCTGCTCGAGTCGGCGTGCGTCGACTCTCCAGGACTGTGCCTCTACTACTCCATCTCGGTGCGGCCAACTGGAAGTGACGCCCAGACTGCAACGCAGGAATCGGTGGCCTCTGCACTCATAGGGCTCGTCACCACCGGATGCCGAGTCCGGCTCGGAACGGGTGCATCGTCATCGGCCGGGCGGAACTACGGACGGGCTCCAGAAGACAGTTCGGGTGTCCGTTCGTCTTAGCCCCAAATCACGAACCGTCGACGGCGACGCGCGCCACCGGTGTCGAAACGCGAGGCTTCTTGTCCACGCCACCGGGAGTACGCCCATGGACTTCCCACCCGTCGGGCTCGGGACGATGGGGATCGAGGACCCGGCCACGGTCACGACGGCACTCGAGGTCGGCTACCGGCACCTCGATACGGCACAGATCTACGGGAACGAGGCCGTCGTCGGCGAGGGAATCGCTCGCAGCGACGTCTCCCGCGAAGAGCTGGTCGTGGCGACGAAAGTGTGGGCAGACAGCCTCGCACCCGACGACGTCCGTCGGACGATCGACGAGAGCAGCGACCGACTGGGACTCGAGTCCGTCGACCTGCTGTACGTCCACCGACCGATCGAGGCCTACGAACCGGCGGCGACCCTGCCGGCGTTCGACGCGCTCCGCGAGGAGGGGTGGATTCGCAGCGTCGGCCTGAGCAACTTCTCGGTCGACGACCTCGAGACCGCCCGCGAGATCCTCGAGTCGCCGATCGCCGCCCATCAGGTCGAGTTCCACCCGCTGTTCCAGCCCGACGGAGCGCTCGAGCACGCCCGCGAGCACGACTACCCGCTGGTGGCGTACTCGCCGCTGGCCGGCGGCCGCGTCCGCGAGGTCGAGGAAGTCGTCGCGGTCGCGGAGAAACACGAGACGACGCCGGAGGCGGTGGCGATCGCGTGGCTGTGTGCGAAAGAGAACGTTGTGGTGATCCCGAAAGCGAGCAGTCGGGCGCACCTCGAGGCGAACCTCGCCGCACGGGAGCTGGACCTCGAGACTGGAGATCTCGAGTCGATCGACGGGATCGAGCGCACCGAGGAGCTGTTCCCGGAGTGACGGCGGTGAAAGCTTTGCCGTCGGATGCCCTACGTGGATCGTGACCGAACTCCCGTCCGAGGCCGAACGACTGCTCGAGAGCGAACCGCTGATGGCTCACCTGGCGACCAGCGTCGACGATCGACCACACGTCGCGCCGGTCTGGTACCGCTACGACGCGGGGACCGTCGAGATCGTGACCACGGGCCGAAAACTCGCGAACGTCCGCGAGAACCCGCGGGTCGCTCTCTCGATTCAGAAAGACGAGGGCGGCGACGCCCGGTGGATGGTGACGCTGCGTGGCACCGCGACGGTCGTTGAGGACGAGTCGGCGACCCGCGAGGCCCGCCGTCGTATCAACGCGAAGTACGGGGCGGAGCCGGGCGCGTACGCGGACAACGCGCTCGTTCGCATCGACGTCGGCTCCGGGGCGTACCGGACCTACTGATCGACGTCACAGAGTAATTCGTTCCCCGTCTTCGGGAACGTGGACGTCCTCCGTCTCCGATCGCAGTTCGTCGCGCGTGAGAAGACAGTGGTTGATCGCCTCCATGTGAACGACGACGACCGTGGCGTCGGTGGCGTCGCGGACGGCGTCGACGTCAGAGACGCCCATCGTGATCGGCTCGCCCCGATTGAATCGCGCTTCGCCGCCGTTGAGGACGACGAGATCGGGCTCGAAGCGCTCGAGCGTCCGTTCGACCCCGTCGTACCAGACCGTGTCCCCGGCGAGGTACAGCGTCGCGTCGGCTTCGAAGACGAACCCCGAGACCGGTCCCATCTCCTCGGCTAGCTCTCCGTGTCCGTGTCGGGCGGGCGTCCGGTGAATGGTTACGTCGCCGAACGACGACTCGTCGTCGACGGGTCGCACGTCGGTGAAGCCTTCCTCGAGGAAGTCGCCTTCCTCTTCGGGCTGACAGAACACGGGGACGTCCGCGTCGAGTTCGGCTTTCGCCGCCTCGTCGAAGTGATCGAGGTGACGATGGGTGACGACCACGGCGTCGTAGGACAGTTCGACGTCGGGCATCGGAACGAGCGGATTCTCACGATCGTTCGGCGTCTCCGGGATGGGCGGTACGTCGCCCGGGGACGCGAACATCGGATCGACGAGGAACGTCGTCTCACCGACGGTCGCGAGGAGGGTGGCGTTCCGTACGAGACGAATGCTGATGTCGAAATCGCTCGGCATACACGAGAATCATCGGTGAGCGTAGGGTTATACTTCTGGACAACACGGCTGGGACGTCGATCGCACTCGAGACGCCCTCGGCAACGGCGACAGCCGTCGAGACGCGATCGGGTATGCACTGACTGATATCCGGCAGTAGCAGGAGTTGCTTGGAAATCGACAGTGAGGCCGAACTCGTGGGCAGTGTCGCGCTCGTTCGCTCGTCGAGCGTAACCCGACGGGACGCGTCGACTCACGTCAGATGCGACGAGCAGTGTGACACGACAACGAGACCGATACGCCCTAGAGGCCGGTCGGCACGTCGAGGTACGTCGTCTCGAGTCCCCACTCCTCGATCAGGTCCTGGAGCGCCCGGACGCCGAACGTCTCGGTCGCGTAGTGACCGGCGAGGAAGACGTTGATCCCGGCTTCCTTCGCCTCGTGGTAGGCTTTCCCCTTCCCTTCGCCCGTCACGAGCGCGTCCGCGCCCGCCTCGACCGCCTCGTCGAGCCAGTCGACCCCGCTGCCGGTGACGATCGCCACGTCCTCGATCTCGTCGGGGCCAAAGTCGAGGACTCGCACCGGGCGACCGCCCGTGTCGAGGTTGGCCTCGAGGCGCTCGCGCAGTTCCGCGGGCGCGTAGGAGTCGACGGCGGTCCCGCGCTGGCCGACGTACTCGGGGCCGAGTTCGCCGAACGGGGCGCGCTCTTCGAGTTCGAGGACGTCCGCGACGCCAGCCGCGTTGCCGAGTTCCTGGTGGCCGTCCAGCGGAAGGTGCGAGACGTACAGCGCGAGGTCGTTCTCGAAAAGCGGCTCGAGGCGGTCGTAGGTCCGGCCGGTGACGCGATCGAACCCACCCCAGGAGAGGCCGTGGTGGACGACGAGGGCGTCGGCGTCCGCCTCGATTGCCGCCTCGAACGTCTCGCTGACGCCGTCGACGGCGACGGCGACGTGCTCGACGGTCCCCTCGGCGGGGCCGACCTGCAGCCCGTTGGCGCTCGCGTCGAGGTCGGCGTAGTCGGCGGTGTGCAGCTCCGCGTCCAGTCGGTCGACGAACTCCGAAAGCTCCATGGGCGTCGGTGCGGGCTCGAGCGGCTTGTATCCGGCTGATCGGCAGCCGACTCGAGGTGGGTTCGACGGCGGCCGACTCGAGGTCGCCTACGACCGTGCGTCGGCGTGTGAGAAGACGAACTCCCGCAGGAGTTTCCCGGCGAGCGCCGCGGCCTGGCCGTCGTCGCGGTCGTTGACCTCGACCACGTCGAAGCCGGTCGCGTGCGGGGCGACCTCGCAGACGACGTCGCGCATCTCACGTGGGGTCAGGCCGAACGGTTCCATCGTCCCCGTTCCCGGTGCGTAGGCCGGGTCCGCCCCGTCGATGTCGACGCTGAGGTAGACCTCGCGGCCTTCGAGTCGGTCGCCGAGCGAGACGTCGGCGACGTCCTCGGGTGAAACGACGGTCACGTCGTCTTCGGCCGCGCGGTTCCACTCTTCTTCGCTGCCCGTCCGTGCGCCGAGGACGATCGCCTCCTCGACGCCATCTTCCTCAAGGATCCGCCGCGTCACGGCGGCGTGGCTCAGCGGGTTGCCGTCGTACTCCTCGCGCAAGTCGAGGTGGGCGTCGAGACAGACGAACACCTCGGGGTCGACCGCGCGGACGCCCGCGGCGGAGATCGCGTGCTCGCCGCCGAGCGCGAGGGGGACGGCGTCGTCCCAGACGACGTCGCGCAGCGTTCCCTCGAGGAACTCGAGGTACTCGGCGGCGTCGTCCCACGCGTAGACGTCGCCGTGGTCGTGGACGCCCAGTTCCGAGAAGTACTGGTCCGTCCGGTAGTCGTAGTCGTCGTACGTCTCTCCAAAAGTCCGGATTCGCCGGGGGCCAAAACGGGTTCCCGGCTGAAAGGTCGTCGATACGTCCAGGGGCGCACCGACGACCACGAAGTTCGCGCCCTCACGGTCGGCGGTCGCCCCGGGAAACATTAGACGATCTTTCGCTGGTCTTCCATCTCGAGGAACTCGATGTTGTCGTCGGGCGAGACGTCTTTGTCCTCGGGGACGCGCATCGTCATCGTCTCGTAGGTTTCGAGGTCCATCACCTGCATGTCGTCGCCGTCGACGGAGACGACCTGGCCCTGTTTGCGTTCGATGATCGGGACCCAGATCTTCGCGTCGACGGGCTGGGAGAGCGATCGTTTCTTGCCGTCGAAGACGCCCTTGGCCTCGATGCGGGCCTTGGCGCTGCCGTGTTTACCTGGTTTCGCGGTGGAGTAGGCGTTGATCTTGCACGCGGCGTCGTCGATCATCACGTAGCCACCTTCCTGGAGGTCGCGAACTTCTTGCTGCTGTTTCGCCATGTCCCGGGGTAATCAACCGAGGGGCATAAACCGTTTGAAACTGACCGCCCGGACGGGTTCGATTCGCTAACACGTCTCTGCGGACCGGTCCGTGGCACTCGAATACGAACTGGGACGGCCCGGCCGACCGCCCCGAACCGACCCGCGACGAGAGACGACCGGCACCCTCAGCGAAGGTGAAGCCACGACAGGTACTGGGGCAGGGACACGAAAAGGCACACCGCGCCACCGACGGCGTATCCGAACGCGAGGAGTTCCAGACGCCGAACGACCGTCGACCGATCGCCCGCGGCGATCCACGGCTCGAGCGAGCCGTCGTCCCGAATTCGACCCTCCGCGTCGGCCTCGCCGACGACCGTGACGGTCTCGCCGGGAGCGACCACGCCCTCGCTGTATCGGTGCTCGGAGCCGCCGACGTCGGTGTCCGTCAGACGCTCGAGTCGCCCGGGAGCCGGCGCGTCCGGCGGCTGAATCGTCGAGTCCGACAGTGGAACGTCGACGTGCGAGCGGTCGAAATCGGCCTCGACCGTCACCGCGACGTCGTCGTCGGATTCGATCCGAATCGAAGTACCGCCGGACCCCGCTCTGGCGGTCGTCCACCCGGTATCGCCGCCGCCCCGGTCGTACGCCTCGAGCGTCCACGCCCAGCAGACGGCCAGCCGCTCGAACACCGGACTCGGACCTGGCTCCGCTTCGCCGTCTCCGGTCGGGAACGCTCGCCCGGTCACGACGATTTCACCAGGCAGTTCGGACCCACCCAGCCGGAGCCGAAGTACGCGCCGACCGACGAGTGCTCCGGCGACGAGGCCGGTGACGCCGACCGTACTCCCGGCGACGAGCAGAAGTCCGACAGTTCCGACGGCGCGTGTCTCCCGCCGTCCCATCGAGACCTCGAGTGGAAGTTCGCCGACGGCCGCAAAGAGGATACACGCGACGAGCGTCGCCGTCCACGCGATCGCGAGCGGCCGCATCGGGACGCGAAATCGCCGACGGAACGCTCGCCGTCGGTGCTCGCTCAAAAGCGGTGCCAGCGCGAACACTGCGACGTGAAATACCACGAGCACCGCGACGAGCACCGTCAGTCCGTCCATCGGTTTCGACTGTATGTTCGATCGAGTGATATAAAATCCCTGTTAAGTCCCGATAGAGCGTCGTCGGCGTCCAGCCGAACTGCTGGTCCTGATTTCGATCGAGGTCGATGTCGGACTCGACTCAGCCCTCGAGCACCCGCCCCACCCGCTCGAGGCCCTCCTCGAGTTCGTCGGTGGGCAGGCCGAAGCCGATCCGGAAGTGGTCGGGGTAGCCGAAACACTCCCCGGGCGCGAGGACGACGCTCGCCTCCTCAACGACGGTCCGGCAGAACTCCCGGCCGTTCTCGAACCCTTCGGGGACGGTGACGAAGCCGTTGACGCCGACGGGATCGTACCACTCGAGGTCGTGTTCCTCGAGGAACGCCCGAACCCGGTCGCGGTGGTCGGCGGCGAGCGCGCGGTTCTCCGCGAGGACGTCGTCCTCCTGGTCGCCCAGCGCCTGTTTCGCGACGTGCTGGCCGAACAGGCCGGGCGAGATGGTCGTGTAGTCCTTCCAGTTCCAGGCGGCGTCGACCACCTCGCGGTCGCCGACGAGCCAGCCAAAGCGGAGGCCGGCGAGTCCGTAGGCTTTCGTGAGGCTGGTCGTCGAGAGGCCGTGTGGCCCCATGCTCGCGACCGGCGGGAGGGGGTCTTCGGCGAGCAGCCGGTAGACCTCGTCACAGAGCAGGTAGGCGTCGTTGTCCGCGGCGAGGTCGTACAGTGCCTCGACGTTCTCGAGCGGGTGGTACCGTCCCGTCGGGTTGTTCGGGTTGTTGAGCACGATCACGCTCGTCTCGGGGCGGATCGCGTCGGCGACCGCGTCGACGTCGAGTTCCCACTCGGGAGGCTCGAGTGCGACCCGCGTGACGTCGCCGACGGCCTCCGGGACGGCGTGAAGCGCCTGGTAGGTCGGGGTCACGACGACCGCGTGGTCCCGTTCGCCGGTCAAAAGCGACAGAAACGCCAGGAAGTTCGCCTCCTGGGTCCCGCAGGTGAAGAGGACCTCGTCGGCCTCGCGGTCGTACCGCGCGGCGACGTCGGCGCGGAAGTCGGGGTCGCCGTTCGTCGGGATCACGTAGCCGAGGTCGCCGGGGTCCGTGTCGAAGCGACTCGCTGGCAGGCTCCTGATCCCGCTCTCGGCGAGCATGACGTCCGCCTCGTGTTCGTACTTCGCGAACCACCGCTCGAGGCCGAAGGGTTCGATCTGCATGCCAGGTCGTAGGCGAGCGCGGAGGGAAATACTCACCGTCGGCGGCCCGAGACAGAGAGTCGACGACGAGTCCTGCGAACGGGCGTCGACGCCCGAACTCGACGGCCGATAACGCCGACGTCAGGACCAGCGAAAACCGACCGACTCGGCAGGCGGCTCGAGCGGGCTCGCCGGCAACGTCTCGGGGAGGTCGGGTTCGTTGTACCGACGCGGTGCGAGGTCGTTGGGACCGTCGGGGTAGAACAGTGATGCCAGCAACTGGTTCTGGCCGCGGCCGACGTCGAGTTCGAACTGTCCGCCGCCGTAACAGGCAATCTCGCGCTCCTCGCAGTAGGCGATCGTCTCGAGCAGCGACTCGAGCGAGCCGAAGCGAGAGGGTTTGACGTTGCACCACGACGGCTCCCACGGCAGGGCCTCGAGGTCGTCGATCCCGTGGATCGGCGCGTCCCACGACACCCGCTCGCGGACGGCCGGATCCTCGAACAGCGGTCGCGTCTCGTCGGTCAGGGCGGGGTCCTCGACGACGGCGTCGGGGAACGACTCGAGGACGAGGTCGTACAGGTCGCGGTCGGCGGGGACGTCGACGTCGGTCCCCTCGTACTGGCCTTTCAGGTCGAGGATGCGAACCGCGTCGGTCGCCGCGAGGTCGGCGACGAGCGCGTCGTCCCACTCCGGAGTCGGATCGAGCTTGAGTTCGAGACCCGGCACGTGTTCGAGTAACGCGTCGACGCGGTCGCTCGTCGGCGGGTCGCCAAGGCGCGTGCTGGCGACGAACCGAACCGGGTCGGACGACCGGCCCATCGCCGTCGCGAGGTCGGTGTCGGCCTGTCGGAGCGCCAGGTCGAGCGCCGCGCTCTCGAGAGCCCATCGTCGGTAGTTGCGAAACGCCTCGCGATCCGGTGCGCCCGCGGGAAAGAGGTTGCAGTCGTCGACGCGCGCGGAGAACGACTCGAAGGTGTACTCCCCTGTGAGGTCGGGAAGGCCGGTTTCGGCGAGCGCGTCGTGTTCGTCGGCGTCGTAGGTGACGTCTTCGCCTCTGCCGACTGCGCCGTCGCCAGCGAGCGAGACGAGCGTCGTCACGCGGGTAAAGTCACTCGAGGTCTCCCGTTCGCGTCGCTCGAGGGTCACCGAGTCGATCGATAGCGGCAGGTCTGCGAGCCGGTCGTACTCCATGGGTTCACTGGAGTGCGAGCAGAGAAGAACGTTACCGCGGTTTGCAATGGCCGAGTTGCGACGATCCGGCGTCGGTCACTCCTCCTCGCGTCGCTGCCGGAGGTTCTGCCTGGTGAACTGCGGTTTCGCGCGGATCGACCGCGGCCTGCGAAACGACCGGTACAGCAAGACGGTGAGGACGGCCGAGAAGACCGCCGCGACGACCGACGCCTCGGGTGCTTCGAGCGCGTAGAGGACGCCCATCGAGAACAGCCCCATCGTGAGCAAGAGGCCGTAGATGAGCCGCTTTGCGAGTTTGTCGAAGTTGCCCTGCGAGTCCTCGACGTCGACGCGGACGTAGAAGTCGTCGCGGTCGATCCGGCCGAGGGTTCGGTCGACTTTCGGCGGAATCTGGACGAGCGCCTCGGCGGACCGCTGGAACTGCTGGCCGGATTCCTCGAGGATGCGGCGGATCGACTCCTCGCGGTAGCCCTCTTCTGTGAGGTAGTCGGTCGCGGTCGCGATGAAGTCGAAGTCGGGGTCGAGGGTGACGCAGACGCCCTCGACGACCGTGGCGACCCGGAGGACGAGCGCGAGGTTCGCCGGCAGCCGGAAGGGAAACTCGTAGATCGAGTCCTCGATCTGGCCGACGATCTGCTGGACGCGGTACTGTTCGATGTCCTCGCCGCGAGCGTCGGCGATGGCGAGTTCCATCACCTCGGCCATCACCGCCCGGTCGGCCTCCGGGCTGAGCGTGCCGATCTCGATCAACGCGTCGAGGATCGCGTCGATGTCCTGGTTCGCGACCGCGACGTAGAACTCGACGATCTTCTCCTGGACGAACTCGTCGACCCGGCCGCTCATCCCGAAGTCGTAGAAGACGATCCGCCCCTCGTCGGTCACCGCGAGGTTCCCCGGGTGGGGATCGGCGTGAAAGACCCCGTCGTCGATGATCATCTGCAGGTACGACCGCTGGAGGTTCTCCGCGATGCGCCCGCGGTCGATCCCCTTCTCGTCTAGGGTCTCGACGTCGTTGATCTTCGTCCCCCCGGCGTACTCCATCGTGAGCACGCGCGGCCCGGAGTGAGAGTCGACCACCTCGGGGATCAGAAAGCGGTCGTCGTCGGCGAAGTTCGCCCGGATCTCCGTGAGCATCGTCGCCTCGCGCTCGTAGTCCATCTCCTCGCGGATCGTCTTGGCGAACTCGTCGGCCAGGTTTTCCAGCGAGAACGCGCGCGACTCGTCGACGAAGTACATCAGGATCGGCATCGACCACCGGATCACCAGGAGGTCGGCCTCGACAAGGTCCTCGATGTTCGGCCGGCGGATCTTGACCGCGACGTCCCGGCCGTCGATCGACGCCCGGTAGACCTGTCCGAGGCTCGCACCGCTTATCGCGTCGGTGTCGAACTCGTCGAATCGCTGCCCGACGGGGCCGAGTTCGTCCTCGAGGACTTCCTTCGCTGCCGACCACTCGGCCGGCGGCACCTCGTCTTGCAGCGCCGAGAGCACGTCGATGTACGCGGGCGGGAGGACGTCCGGCCGGGTCGAGAGCAACTGCCCGAGTTTGATGAACGTCGGACCGAGCGTCAGCAGTGATTCGAGTAACACCTCGGCGCGACGGCGGTGGGTCTCGGGATCGACCGGACGCGGTCGACCGAACAGCAGGAACCGCCGGCGATCACGGGCGTACGCCAGCAACAGCGGGAGGAAGTGCCACGCGACGACGACGAACCGTCGATACGCGCGGAGGAGAGCCAGACGTACTCACCTCGTTAGGCGTCCTCGCTCTCGACGACGTCGATCGTCGTCTCCTCGGCAGTACCGCGTTTCGGAAGCCGCAACTCGAGGACGCCACGGGAGACCGACGCCTCCGCCTCCGTCTCGGTCGCGTCCGCCGGCAGCGGCAGGTCGACCTCGAGGAACATCGACCGGTTCTCCTCGAGGTAGCGGTAGTCGCCGGGGACGTCTTTCTCGCGCTGGGCCTCGATCGAGATGTGCCCGTCCTCGACGGTGAGGTCGAGCGTCTCCGCGGAGACGCCCGGCAGGTCGAGGACGAGGAGGTACGCGTCGTCACTCTCGAGGAGATCGAAAAACACCGCGTCCGAGAGGTTCCGCAAGGCATCGCGGAGTGCTGACATACGCACAGATTGGGTCGCCGATACGAAAAAGGCCGCGGTAGCGGGCGATCACGGCGACGAGTCGAAGCTACCGTGGCGGGCGTCACGGCCACGCGCGCAACGGCCACCAGTCTGTGGCCCGTTTGACGGCTCTCGTCACCGGGAACGGTCGATCCCGGACGACGGCGCTGGCGAGTCCGAAGCCGATCGTGACCGCGAAGACGAGGGCGGCGACGAGTGCCGTCACGACCACCGGACGGTCGACGCTCACGAACGGTTCGGTCACGAAAACGAAGACGAGACCGGCGACGACCGCCGTCGGCACGAACGCGTCGACGACGCTCAACAGGACGATCCCCACGGCACGTCCGACTCGCATACCCGGTCGTCGTACGCTCTCGTGAAAAGTGTATTCGTCCAACAGGTCTCGAGTTCGGTTCGGTCGCGACGCACTGCCGACGATGGCGAACGGCCACCGAACGTCCCGCACGTTTTTGCCGTCGGCACACCCGAGATACGGTATGGAAGGAGCCGACCGGGATCGAACGGAAGCGGGCTTCAAACAGCGAACGCGGGTCGCTGACGCCCGCGAAATCCTCCGCGAGGCAGTGACGGCCGTCGACGGGCCGGGAACGGAACGGATCGCGCTCGAGCGAGCGGACGGCCGGGTGCTCGCCGAATCGGTGACGGCGGCCCGGAACGTCCCCCACTACGATCGGGCGGCGATGGACGGCTACGCGGTCCGGGCCAGCGACACGTTCGGCGCGAACGATCGTTCCCCCGCCGTCGTTCGAAACGCAGAGAGCGACCACGTCGCGCCCGGGACCGCGGTTCGCGTCCACACCGGCAGCGAAGTCCCCGAGGGCGGCGACGCCGTCGTGATGATCGAACACACCGAGACGCTCGAGGCGACGGGCGAGGTCGAGATCACGGACGCTGTCGCCGAAGGGGAGAACGTCGCGCCGGCTGGCGAGGACGTCGAGGAGGGACAGCACCTGTACGACCCGGGACATCGACTGCGACCGTCCGACCTCGGCCTCCTCCGGTCGGTCGGCCGCGAGCGCGTGGTCGTCGCCGAGCGGCCGACCGTCGGCGTGGTCCCGACCGGCGAGGAGCTCGTGAGCCACGATCCGGACCCGGGCGAGGTGATCGAGACCAACGGGCTGACGATCTCGCGACTGGTCGAGCGGTGGGGCGGGGCGGCGACCTACCGCGACGTCGTGACCGACGACAGGGAGGCACTGCGGGTCGCGATCGAGCGCGACCTGACGAAAGACGTCGTCGTCACCACCGGCGGCTCGTCCGTCGGGAAGCGCGACCTCATGCCCGAGGTGATCGACGACCTCGGGGAGGTGCTCGTCCACGGCGTCGCGTTGAAACCCGGCCACCCCGTCTGCCTGGGCATCGTCGAGGACACGCCCGTACTCGCGCTGCCGGGCTACCCCGTCGCCTGCATCGTCAACGCCGTCCAGTTCCTCCGGCCTACGATCCGGTGGCTCGAGGGTGCGCCCCTCGAACCACACCCGACGACGCGGGCTCGACTCGAGCGCAAGATTCCGAGCGAACCCGGCACCCGGACGTTCGCGCGGGTCCGACTCGAGGAGCGCGACGGCGAGCGCGTGGCGATCCCGACGCGGGCGAGCGGGTCGGGCGTGCTCTCGAGCGTCGCGCTCGCGGCCGGCTGGGTGGTCGTCGAGGAGTCCCGCGAGGGAATTCCGACGGGCGAGACGGTCGCCGTCGAAGACTGGGAGCCGCCTGCCTGATACGGTCTGCTGTACCGATTTACCGGTGCAACCGCGACCACCCTGCAGTTGCACCGGAAACGACGTACAGTAGTCCGTACGAAACGGCGACCCCGCGGTAACCCGTCGCCGGTACCGGAGCGGTTACGGTCGTGGTGTGCGATACCGACGAACATGGGCTTCGAACCCGATCGCGTCTCGACGATCACGGTCGACTCCTACAGCACGCTCGTCGACGTCGACGCCGCCGAACGCGCACTGGCCGACCGCGTCGACGACCCCGAACCCGTCTCGCGGCGCTGGCGCGCCCGCTCGCTCGAGTACACGATGGTCGCCAACCACCTCGACGCCTACCAGCCATTTTACGAGATGAACCGCGACGCCCTCCAGCACGCGCTGGACGCCCACGACGCCGACGTCTCCACTGCAGAACGCGACGAGATCCTGGCGGTCTACCACGAGCTCGACGTCTTCGACGACGTACGAGACGGCCTCGAGCGCCTTCGCGAGGGCGGCTACGACGTCTACGTCCTCTCGAACGGGAACCCGGAGATGCTCGAGTCGATGGTCGCCCACGCCGGGATCGGCGACCTCCTCGACGGCGTGATCAGCGCCCACGAGGTCGAGACGTTCAAACCCGACGTCGAACTGTATCGCCACGCCGCCGGGCGAACGGGGACGCCGATCGGGGAGATCGCCCACGTGAGCGCCCTCTGGTTCGACGTCCAGGGCGCGATCCACGCGGGCATGCAGGGCGTCCGGGCCGACCGGAAGGGCGAGCCGTGGGAATCGTTCGGTCCCGATCCCAGTCTCACCGTCGAGACGTTTCACGACCTCGCCGCGGAACTCGGCGTCTAGGGAGCCGCGAGTTCGGGGGACGTTTTTGCCCTCGAGGTTCGAAAGACGTTCATGGACCGCAAGGAGTTTCGCGACCTCGCCTCGCCGGCGGAGGCACGAGAGGCGATCCGATCGCTCTCCCTCGAGGGCGGAATCGACCGCGTCCCGCTCGCTGACGCGCGCGGGCGGGTACTGGTAGCACGGCTGGACGCCGAACTCGACGTCCCCGGCTTCGACCGGGCGAGCCTCGACGGCTACGCGTTGCGCGCGCGGGACACGTTCGGGGCCGACGAGGCCGAACCCGTCCGCCTCGAGGTCGTCGGCGAGGTACACGCCGGGGAGAAACCGGGCGTCGACGTCGGCGAGGGGCAGGCGGCAGAGATCTCGACCGGCGCGGTGATGCCGTCGGGGGCGGACGCGATGGTTCCCGTCGAGCGGACCGACGCGGACGGCGACGACGTACTCGTTCGGACGAGCGTCGCGCCCGGCGACAACGTGATGTTCGCCGGCGCGGACGTCGCGGCGGGCGAGCGCGCGCTCGGACCCGGGACGCGGATCACGCCCCGCGAGATCGGCCTGCTGTCGGCGCTCGGCGTCGACGAGGTTCCCGTCCGGGCGCGGCCTCGAGTCGGCATCGTCTCGACCGGCGACGAACTGGTTCGACCGGGCGAGGACGTCGCGAGCGACCGCGGCGAGATCTACGACGTCAACAGCTACACCATCGCCGCAGGCGTCGAGGACGCGGGCGGAGAGGCGGTGCTCTACCCGCACGCTGGCGACGATCCGGAGGAGATGGAGCGAGTTCTCCGGGAGGCCGCCGACGAGTGCGACCTCGTGCTCTCGTCGGGATCGACGAGCGCGAGCGCCGTCGACGTCATCTACCGCGTCGTCGAAGAGCAGGGCGAACTGCTGCTCCACGGCGTCGCGGTCAAGCCGGGCAAGCCCATGCTCGTCGGCCGACTCGAGGGATCGGCGTACGTCGGCCTCCCCGGCTACCCCGTCTCGGCGATGATGGTCTTTCGAACGTTCGTCGCGCCGGCGATCCGCGAGGCTGCGGGGCTGCCCGAACCCGCGGCGACGACCGTCTCGGGAACGATGGCGGTCCAGGAGCGGTACAGCCAGGGCCGGATGCGACTCATGCCGGTCGGCCTCGTCGACGACGACGACGGCGAGACGCTCGTCTACCCCGTCGACAAGGGCAGCGGTGCGACGACGAGCCTCGCGGAGGCCGACGGCGTCGTGGAGGTCGACCCCGACACGGACTACCTCGAGGAGGGCGAGTCCGTTACGGTGCGGCTGTTCTCGCCCGACGTCCGACCGCCGACGCTGTTCGGCGTCGGCGAGGACGACCCGACGTTCAACCGACTGCTGGATCGCCTCGAGAACCCCCGCTACCTCGCGATCGGATCGCGACCCGCGCTGCGGCGATTGCGCGAGGGCGTCCCGGACGTCTCGGTCGTCGCTGGCCCGCTCGCACCGGACGACGGGGACGTGCTCGGGCGGTGGCGACGCGAGTGGGGGCTGGTCGTCCGGGCGGGCAACCCCGACGAGATCCAGGGGCTCGCCGACCTCGTCGACCGCGACCTCCGCCTCGTCAACCGGACGACTGATTCGGGCCTGCGGACGAGTCTCGGGAACGCCGTCGCCGACCTCGCCGAGAGGCGCGGCCTCGAGCGCCACGAGGTCGTCTCCGCGATCGACGGCTTCGAACTCGGTCTGCGCGCTCACGAGAGCCCGGCACGGAAAGTGATCGACGGCGAGGCGGACGCCGGCCTCGGGCTCCGGGAGACGGCCGAACGCCTCGATCTGGGGTTCGTTCCGCTCGGCGAGCAGGAGGTACAGGTGCTCGTCGATCCGGATCGACGCGAGAAGCCGGGCGTCCGGGAACTCGAGGAGGTTCTCGAGCGCAACGAGGACGTCGACGCGGTCGCCGACAGCGACGCCTAGTCGACGCTGACTGTCCGCTCGAGCGGAAACACGACTTTTACCGCCGAGCGGTGTACCACCGCTAATGCCGACGATTGCGGAGTTTCGCCTTCCGGCCGAAGACGTCGCCCTCGCGGAGACGTTCGATCGCACACCGGACGCGACGGTCAGGTTCGAGTCGTCGGTCTCGAAGACGCTCCCGTGTCTGTGGGTCGCCGACGTCGACCGAGCGAACCTCGAGGCGGGATTCGACGCGGACCCGACCGTCGAGTCGGCCGAGTTGCTCGTCGAGACCGACGGGCGGTACCTCTACGACGTCACGTTCACCGACGACGTCGTGCAACTCTGTGACGCGTTGCTCGCGGAGGGCGGATCGCTACTCGAGATGCGAGGAACGAACGGATGGTGGCGGGTCAGGATGCGGTTTCGCGACCGAGACGCCCTCTGTCGATCCCACGACGAACTCGCCGCACGTGGCGTCAACGCCGACGTCCAGCGCGTCACCGACCTGACGGAGACGACGGCTGCACACACCCGCCTGACGCCCGAACAGCAGGAGGCGCTCGCGGCCGCGTTCGAGTGTGGCTACTTCGACATCCCGCGTGGAATCTCGATGGAGGAGCTGGCCGACGAACTCGACATCTCCCACCAGGCGCTGTCCGAACGGCTTCGGCGCGCCTACGAGACGCTCGTGGACTCGGAGCTACAGCCGGCGAGCGACAGCTCCGCCTGACGGTGGACGCCACTGGCCGAGTGAGCTTACGTGACGCTCACTGAAGTTCGTCGAACGAAGAGACGCGATAGTCGCCGAGGACACACTGCCCGCGTCGGTCGTGGCCGACCCGTTCGACGTGGATCGCGTCGATCCCGGCGTTCCAGGCGGCCCCGACGTCGTTGGCCCCGTCGCCGGCGAGGACGCCCCGGTGCCCACGGTCGCCGACGTCAAGTTCGGTCATCGTCCGTTCGACGGGCGTCGGATCGGGTTTCCAGCCCGTCTCGTCGGTACAACAGAGGACGACGTCGAACCAGTCGCGGATGTCGACGTTGTCGAGGACGGGTTCGGCGAGGTACCGCTGGCAGTGCGTGACGAGCCCGACGGGCACCTCGAGGTCGGCGACGAACCCGGCGTCGTCGTGGAGGTAGGTTTGCTCGGCTCGCACGAGCGGGTCTTCCTCGGCGTGGAACGCCTGCCAGAACTCGGTCGGGTCGACGCCCCACTCCCGGAGCTGGTGGTCTCTCGAGCCGGTCAGTCCGTTCCAGATGACGTCGGCCTCCCGATCGGTGAACTGGCGACCGAGGCGGTCGCCGACCCGGTCGAAGACGTCGCGGGTGTACGACCACTCGACGTCGACGAGGGTCCCGTCGAGGTCGAGCAGCCAGAAGTCGTATTCGGAGACCATCGGGGACACCCGAATACGACGTTCGACGACAAGTGCTTGTCGGCTGCAGACGTCGGTGTCCGCCGGTCGCGGCGTTCGCTTACCGTCCGATCGCCGGAACCCGCTCGGTCACCGTCTCGGGTGCCAGTCCGTTGACCGCGGCGTAGACCGCCCCGAGGAGGAGCCCGTACACGAGGTGGGCGACCGTAAACGACAGCGCAGCCAGGAGTTCGGCGGCGATTCCCGGAAGCGGGAGGAACGGCACCGGGAACGTACTCGCCCCGAGCAGGTCCAGCGCGAACGGAAACAGGAAGCCGCCGGCGAACAACCCGAGTACGACGCCGTAGGCGAACCCGAACCCGAGGTAGCTGGTGAACGTCTCCGTGAACTCCGCGAGTGCCGGCCGCGAGACGATCGCAGCGAACACCAGCCCGAAGAAGACGCTGAGCAGGAGGTGTACGATCCAGCCGCCCCGCGCCGTCGGATCCCCCACGAGGACGCCGAGGATCGGTATCAGCGCCCCGGCGTGGAGGACGATTCCCATCCCGACGCCCCCGACGAGGCCACCGACGATGCCACCGCCCCAGACGCCGACGCTTCTCGTGGCGCGTTCGGTTTCCCCGATCATACCCGCGGCTACGTTCGCGAGCGGCATAGTTTTATCACGGTTTTTCGTGGACGAGAACGTCAGGCCGTCGGACCGGTCTGTGACGGCGATTCTCCGGCCAGCGCGACGGTCGGCGGTGCTACTCGTCTGCGCTCTCGACCATCAGCGACGAGCCAAAGTACTTCGAGAGCACTTCGGTCACGTCGTCGGCCTTGAACGGCTCGAGGTCGGCCGCAATCTCCGCTTTCAGCGCCTCGAGGTACTCCTCGTCGGTGTGCAAGGCGGCGAACTCGACGTTCTCGACCGGAACGGGGAGTTTCTCCTCGACGAGCCGGCGGGCGTGTGCCGGGTCGCCGACCTCCCCGCGCCAGAGGGCGTCGCGGAAGAACAGCCAGCCCTCGGTGCCGGGTTCGGCCGCCTCGAGCGAACAGGTCGTCTCGAACGTGTCGGGCGCTACGCTGACGTCCGCGGCCGCTGGCTCGAGTCGAAACCGGACCCGGAAGGCGTAGCGGGCGTCCATGCCTAGCGTTCGGATTCGATCAGTTCGGCCATCTCGACGTCCGCGTCCGTGATCCCGCCTTCCTCGTGGCTGGTGAGTCGGATCTCGACTTCCTCGTAGCGGACGATCATCTCCGGATGGTGGTACTGGGCTTCCGCGATCTCGCCGACCATCTGGGCGAAGTTAACGCCGCGGAGGTAGTCGTCGAACTCGTAGATCCGGACGATCTCGTCGCCCTCGCGCTCCCACGCGTCGGGGAGGGAGTTCGCGATCTCCTCGTCGGAAAGAAGCTCTGCCATGCGTGACCGAACACGACCCAGTTAAATAATGATTGTGCCCGCGAGGATAGAACGTCGGAGTCGTCGATCGTGATCCCGTCGACAGGGCGGTGTCGTGTCGCCTAGTCGTCGTCGATCGCGCCGACGGCGCCCTCGAGCCCGTTCTCTTCGCCGACGTTCGAGATCAGTGGTTCGGGACCGAACTCGGGATCGAACAGCTGCAAGGCGGTGTTGATCGTCTCCCAGTCGTCTTCTGCGGCGGCCTCTCGCAGGCTCTTGGTCGGTGGTGCGAGCAGCTGGCCGACGAGCGCGTCTGCCATCGACCGGAGGACTTCCTCCTGGTCCGCCGAGAGGTCGTCGGTCGACTCGAGCCTCGAGAGGGCGGTCTCGACCTCTCGCTGTTTGATCCGTTCTGCGCTCTCGTACATGGCGGCGATGACCTCGTCTGCACGGGTTCGCTTGTACTGCTCACAGAGCAGGTCGAACTCGCGGTCGATCATCGCCTCGACGTCCTCTGCGGCGTCGGCTCGCTGCTCGCGGGTCCGCTGGGTGACGGTCTCGAGGTCGTCGAGGTCGTAGACGGTCACGTCGGGAACCGAGGCCGCACTGGGACGGACGTCCCGTGGCTGGCCGAGGTCGACGACGACCTGTTCGCGCTCGCCGAGGTGGTGAGGCTCGAGTACCGGCTCCGGACTGCCCGTGGCCGCGACGACGACGTCGGCCCGGGCCGCAGCCGTCTCGAGGTCGTGGTCGTCCAGGGCGACGGCGCTCCCGTCGGCGTCGAGGTCGGCGACGACGTCTTCGGCCTTGGAGACGGTCCGGTTCGCGACGACTACCTCGTCGACGCCGTAGTCGACGAGACTCTGGGCGGTGAGCTGTCCCATCTCGCCTGCGCCGACGACGAGTGCGGTCGCGCCGTCGACGCCAACGGTCTCGGAGACGAGTTTCGCGGCGGCAGAGCCGAGCGAGACGACCCCCTCGTTGATCGCCGTCTCGGTGCGTGCGCGTTCGCCGACGTGGATCGCCTTCGTGACTGCCGTCTCGAGCATGGGACCGATACCGCCGGCCGTGCGGGCGTCGTCGTAGGCGGATCGAACCTGGCCGAGGATCTGGTCTTCGCCGACGACGACCGATTCGAGGCCGGCAGCGACGGACAGAAGGTGGCGGAGACTCTCGTCGTGGTCACTCCAGGCGACCGCGTCCGCGCGGACGTCGGCGAAGAACTCCTCGAGTGCGGCCCGTCCGACTGCTGGCTCGGACGTGACGACGTAGGCTTCGACGCGGTTGCACGTCGAGAGGACGAACGCCTCGTCGACGTCCGGAAGCGAGCGGAGGCTGGCGACGCCGGTTCGCTGGCTGTCGGGACTGGCCGCGGCGAGGTCGTCGACGCTCCCGGTCTCGTGGCTCACTCGAGCACTGGTGACGACGCCTGCGTCGGTCACGACGTCTCACCCTCCGAACACAGATTTTCGACGAACACGTCCTCGATCACTCGTCGGGGGTTGGCAGTACCGGTACGTAAAGCTGTCCAATCCGACGAAGGTTCGGCGAGGCCGGTACGGAGGGAGACGACGGTCGCGGTCGTCACTCGCACCCATCGGTCGGCGACACGGAGCGGTCGCCGCGGATGCGAACGGAGCCGCTGAACGGCGGCCCGAGAGAGCGTCGACGACCCGTTCGCGATCGCGGCGGTCGACGCCATTCCCATACGAAAACGTCGGGTCTGCGACGACATAAGAGACTCGCAACGCGAACCGGTGCCGTGTGACACGAAAGCACCGGGCCGAGCGTGACTACGTGCCTTCGACGCCGGTGACCTCGTACCCGAGTTCGCGGACGTCCTCGAGGATCGCCTCGTGGTCTGCGCTCGCCTCGTAGTAGATCACGATGTCGAACGTTCCGTCGCGCAGAAGCTGCTGGCACTCCCAGACGAACTCCTCGTCCTCGAGGGTCAGCCCCTGGTGCTGGTTCGAGGAGAAATCGGTGTCGTCGTTGCCCGAGTAGACGTAACAGTCCGTGGGATCGTAGCCGGCGTGTTCCGCGATGACGTCGCCGACGTCGATCGTCGCCTGCATCATCTGGACGTCCTCCTGGGAGCCGTACTCCGTGTGCACGATCGCGCCGTTGAGCTGGATCTCGCCGGGTTCGAGCAACGCCTTCGTCCGCCTGTAGAGGTCCTCGTCGATCACGTCTGCCATCGATCGGAACCAGGACGCGTAAACGGATAGCCGTCACGATTCGACACCGGGAAAGCGACGAACCTCGGTACCGCATGTCACAGACGGCGACTGACACACAAGACACATAGTTATCGCTACTGTTCGCCTAGGTGATGAGTGGGTGGTTCCGAAAGCGCGTCAGGTCGGCGTACGAGCGACTGCTCGCCCGCGAGATTTCGGGTGCGCCGACCCACGTCGCAGTGATCCAGGACGGCAATCGTCGGTACGCGCGACGGCAAGGAGCGGACGCGCCGGACGGCCACCGGGCCGGCGCGGAGACGACCGAGCGCGTCCTCGAGTGGTGCCAGGAGATCGGCATCGAGGAACTCACCCTCTATGCGTTCTCGACGGAAAACTTCGACCGGCCGCCGGAGGAACGCGAAGCGCTGTTCGACCTTCTCCGGGAGAAACTCCTCGAGTTCGCCGACGCGGAGAAAGTTCACGACAACGAGGTCTGCATTCGGATTCTGGGCGACGTCGACCGACTCCCGGATCGCGTCCAGGAAGCCGTCCGCTACGCCGAACGACGGACCCAGGAGTACGACCAGTTCGTGCTCAACATTGCACTCGCCTACGGCGGCCGCTCGGAACTGCTCTACGCCACCCGCAGCGTCGCCCGCGACGTCGAACGGGGCGACCTCTCGCCCGAGGACGTCGACGTCGAGACGATCGAAGATCGACTGTACGAACGCCCCGTCCGGGACGTCGACCTCATCATTCGGACGGGCGGGGACGAACGAACCTCGAACTTCCTGCCGTGGCACGCGAACGGCAACGAGGCGGCGGTCTTCTTCTGTGCACCGTACTGGCCGGAGTTCTCCAAGGCCGACTTCCTGCGCGGGATTCGAACCTACGAACACCGCGAGGCGTCCTGGCGGCGCACCAGGGCACGCCGGGCGCTCGCGCTGTTACGTGCGGTGAGCGAACCGGAACTCGCCGAGGCCCGTGCGATCGCCACCCGGTTTCGCGACTCGCTGCCGACCGCCGAGCGTCCCGACGCCGACGAGCTCGCCGACTCCGACTCGTCGACTCGCGCCGCCGACTGATACTGCCGGACAACACGGTTCGGACCAAGAATTTCTCGCGCGCGAGGATTTATTGGCATCGAGTAATAACTAATGGCTATGTTCGATGGCAGCAGGTCGGTCGAACGGTTCGCACAGGCGGCAGACATCCCACTCGACGGCGCGTACGCGCTCCTCGCGAACGGACGGACGCGACGGACACTGACCGTGCTATCGGCCTTCGACCCGCCGGTGACGCTCGAGCGGCTGGTCGAGGGCGTCGCGCGACTCGAGCGCGACGAACCCGACGAACGGACGACCAGCGAAGTCCGGATCGCCCTCGTTCACGTCGTCCTGCCGCAACTCGAGGACGCGGGCCTGCTCGCGTTCGACCCCGCGACGGGAAACGTCACCGTCGAGAAGCGTCTGGAGACGGATTCCGAACGGTTCGAGGGCGTGAACGTCGGGAGCGCGACGTCCCGGTAGGTCCTGACGGCGGCCGTAAGTCAGTGCCGATGTACCAGTTCGAGCTACCCATCGAGTGCGTCGGAACACAGCCACATCCGACGGTGTCAGCGACCGAACCGGCGAGAGCGATTACAGAACTCGTGGACAGCCCGCAGGAAGTCCCGCTTTCGGAAGTCCCGCCAGTTGACGTCGGTGAAGTAGAGTTCGGAGTAGACCGACTGCCAGATCATGAAATCGGAGAGCCGTTCCGCCCCGGTCTTGATCACGAGGTCGGGTTCCGAGGGAAAGATCAGGTGCCGTTCGACGTCCTCGTCGTCGATATCCTCCGGCGAGAGGTCGCCAGCGTCGACGCCCTCCGCGAGCGTCCGGACGGCGCTCGTAAACTCGTGTTTCCCGCCGAGACCGATGCCGATCCGGATCGGTGCGTCCGCCCGATCACGGTCGTCGGGACCGCGAACGTCGACGGCACGCGGTGCGTCGATCTCCTCGAGTTGTCGCCGGAGCGTCGGCACCGCGGCGGCGTCGAGGACGCTCACGTAGACCGTCACGCGCGTTGCGTACTCGAAGGCCCACTCGAAGAAGTCGGTGAGCGTCTCGTATGCACCCTGCTCGAGCAGGTCCCGTTCGGTGATGATGAGTGCGACGTGGTCGGGTCGCTCACCGTCGTGGCGGCGGATGCGAACGGCGAGATACTGTTCGTACAGTCCCACGGGTCGTGTTTCCCGCCCGACCCGCCTAACCGTTACGACTCCGCGCTGGCTGCCGACGCCGCGACCACCGGCGACCGGGCGGTCGCAGTCCCTGGGCGTCGTTTCACACCGCTTACCCGTCCGCTCCAGCGCGGTGGCGCGAGAAATTTTGCTTGCTAACGTTAAAGTGACCCCCGCAGAAAGGAACCGATATCGTGACATCGCCAGTTCGGCGAGCAGGGGCGTTTGCCGCGCTCTGTACGCTTTCACTCGCCGTTCCGCTGTTCGGACCGATGGCCGCCGCGCCCGTCGCCGCCGTCGTGTTGCTGGCAGCGTTCGTCGTCAGCGACGGCCCCCTGTTCGACCTCTTCGCGTTTCCCGACGATTACGAGGACGAACGCCTCTACGGACTGATCACGTTCGTCCTCGCCGCGACCGCACTCGGCGTCATCGCGGTGTCGTCGTCGATGTCGCTTTCGATCTTCGTCGGCAGCGTCCTCCTCATCGGCTACGGCAACCTCGCCGAACAACTCACTCGAGTGCGAACCGACGCGGCCGTCGTCCACGCGAGCGCGTTCTGTGTCGGCGGGAGCCTCGCAGCCGTCGTCGGCCAGACGGCGACGCTCGTTCTGCTCGGAGCGTCGCTCGAGGGCGCTCTCCCGTCGATCGTCTTTCTCGCCGTCAGCGGCGCGCTTCTCGCCGCCCTCCTGCGCGACGTGCTGTTACTTTACGACGATCCCATCGTCATGCTCTCCGTCGGCCTCCTCTCGTGGCTGCTCGCGGAACTCGAACCCGAGATCGGCGCGACCGTCATCGCCATCGCGCTCGTCGTGACCGTCGCGTTCGGCTACGCCTCCTACGCGCTCGGGGCCGCCTCCGTCGCCGGAATGCTCACAGGCATCCTGCTCGTGTTGTTGACGATCGTCTTCGGCGGCTACGACTGGTTCGCCGTCCTCATCTCCTTTTTCGCCATCGGGAGCCTCTCGACGAAGTTCCGCTACGAGGAGAAAGCAGCACGCGGCGTCGCCGAGGAAAACGACGGCGCACGCGGAAGCGGAAACGTCCTCGGGAACGCGGCCGTCGCCCTCACGGCCGTCCTCGGCTACGCCGCCAGTTCTGCCGCACTGCTCCCCGGCGGGGCCGACCTGTTCCTGTTCGCCTTCGCCGGCTCCGTCGCCACCGCGATGAGCGACACCCTCTCGAGCGAGATCGGCGGCGTCTTCGACCAGCCCCGGCTCATCACCACGCTCGAACCCGTCGACCCGGGTACCGACGGCGGCGTGACCTGGCAGGGAGAGCTCGCGGGAATCGCCGGCGCGGGCATCGTCGCGGGGATCGCCTACGGCTTCTTCCCAGAGGTCGGCGCGGTCGGCGCAGTCGTCATCGTCGCCGCGGGCGTCGTCGGGATGACCGTCGACAGCCTCCTCGGCGCGACGGTCGAAGGGTCGGTGCTCGGCAACCAAGGCGTCAACTTCCTCGCGACGCTCTCGGGAGCGGTCGTCTGTGCGCTGCTGGCGCTCGGTCTCTCGGCTGTCGTCTTCGGCTGAGAACGAAACCGCGATCAGGTCGAGTCCGGCGGCGTCTCGGCGACGTCGTCGATCGCGTGGATCTGAACGCCCGTCGGCCGTTTCGTGAACTGCCCGAGCGACCGCGCGACGATCCGGTCGACGCCGCGATCCGCGGCCAGATCGAGCACTCGCTGATCGAGGATGCCGTCGAGAACGACGGCCGACGGTGCGGACTCGAGCGTCGAGAGCGTGTCGTAGGTGTCGACCGCGTCCGTCTCCTCGAGCACGCCGTTCTCGTCGTCGAGGAATCGGACGCGGTCGGTTCCCTCGCGGACGATCGCCGTCGCGTGGTCGTAGATCGTGTCCGGTTCCGGCTCGGGTTCCGGCTCGGAGACCGGTTCGCCGCGCTCGCCGTCTGTCGCGTCGACGCCCTCACTCGAGTCACACGTCGACTCCTCGACCGACGGCGTCACGACGTCCTCCGAAGGCGGTGGCGCGGGCGTCGTACTCCCGTCCGTCGCGGCGACGGCCTCGCGTGGTGCGTTCAGCCCCGAGACGGCGTCGTAGGGGACCTTGTTTCGCAGGGCGGCAAACAGCTGGTGGTGGTCGAGGTCCTCGACGGAGGTGCCCGCGGGGGCAAACGCCACGTAGTCGATCTCGCCGACCTGCGAGAGCTCTTCGAGGATGAGATCGCCGCCGCGATCGCCGTCGAGAAACGCGGTGACGGTCCGGTTGGCGGTGAGGTCGGCGACGGCCTCGGGCACGTTCGTCCCCTCGACCGCGATGGCGTTTTTGATGCCGTACTTGAGCAGCGTGAGGACGTCCGCTCGCCCCTCGACGACGACGATCGCGTCGCTGTCGGTCACGCGGGGACCCGCAGGCAGCCCCTCGTACTCGGTGATGTCCTCGACGCGGACGTGCTGGCGAACCTCCGCCAGGATCTCCTCGGAGGACATCACGGAGTCGTCGAAGCCCGTCTCCAGGAGTTCCTTGGCGCGTTCGACGACCTCCTTTCGCTTGGCCGCCCGGACGTCCTCGATCTCGGTGATCTCGATGTCCGCCCGACAGGGGCCGACTCGAGTGATCGTCTCGAGGGAGGCCGCGAGCGTCGCGGTCTCGACCTTGTCGAGGCTCGTCGCGATCGTCAGGTGTCCGTGTGACTGTCCGTGCGTGCTCGAGACGTCGACGTCGATGCGGCCGACCTTCTGTGACTGGCGCAGGTCGCGGAGGTCGAGGTCGTCGCCGAGGAGCCCTTCGGTCTGCCCGAAGATGGCACCGACGACGTCACTCCGTTCGACCACCCCGTCGGCCGTGACGTTCGCGTGAATGAGATATTTCGACGTATCTTCCATTGGAGATCTGCCCCGGCGTGGGGCTCGATGACGCGAGAGACGCGTTCATAGACCCTTTGTGTAAAAATTGGTTCGTCAGTGGCAAATACTTGTTGACACACGCAAGCGGTCGTGGCCAGGGCGTCTCGACGTCGGCCAGGGTCACCAGCGGTGGCGTTATCGGGCGACTCGCCGGGACGACCAGTACCAGTAGCCAACGACGACCGTGAGGACGACCAGGCCGCCGAGGAAAAAGAGGAGGCCGGGCGGGAGCGTCGACGCGGCGTCGAGGACGTCGGTCGCCTGATCGAGGACGTCTGTCGCCTGGTCGGCACCGATCTCGACGCCGTCTGCACTGTCCGGGGCGGCGTCGTGCTCGGGGCTCGAGTCGGCAGCGCCACCGCCGGCGTCGTTGCCGGCGTCCGACGTCGGTTCCGCGTCCTCGGAGTCGACCGTTCCGACGTCGTCACCGTCACTGCCGTCCGAGTCCGTACTGTCGGCTGTCACGTCTTCCACGTCCTCATCTGCCGACTCCTCGTCGATCTGCTCTTGTTCTGCGTCCGTGCCGTCGTCGTCGGCCGCGTCGTCCGTCTCACCGTCGTCGGCCGCGTCATCCGTCTCACCGTCGTCGGCCGCGTCGTCTACCCCGCCGTCGTCGGCACCGCCGGAATCGGCTGCATCGTCACCCCCCTGCAACGTATAATCCGTCTCGGGTCCCGTTCCCGTTCCCGCGGGACTGAAAAACCGGTAGGCCATGTACTGGACCAGCAGACTGCCTCCCAGCAGGGCCACGACGCCGCCGAGAAACCGCGAGATCGCCTCTTTCAGCTTCGCGGCCCGCGACTCGTCGCTCGTGACGATCAACGGACCGTTGGCCGTCGCGTAGACGCTCATTTCGTTGCCCCGGGAGGAGTACCAGGTGTCGACGACCTCGACCAGCCCCGCGTCCTCGAGTTTCTCGAGGTGGTAGCGGACGTTCTGGATCGAGGAGTCGATCGCCTCGGCGACGTCGCTCGGCGTCCCGGGTTCGTCGTCCAGCCTGGCGTAAATCTGGCGAGCCGTCGTCGACGAAAGTGCGCCAAACACCGCGTCGGCGTCCTCGTCCTCCAGGTCGACGACCCGCGGCTGTCCCTCCGAAGCAGAGGTGTCCGACCGAAGGGGGAACAGACGGGCCATAGTGGGTGCTATTCGAGTTCGTTCGACGACACGTATACTCCTTTCTATAGGTGAAATCGTCCTTTTACCTTGCCGTAGGAGACTCCTCGAGCGAACAGCCAGCCGGTGTGATGAAGAAATGTCTTCAATAGGCAGATTCGAATAGAAACAATTACGCACCTCGAGTGGTCACCTGTCACCATGCGTCGCGTCGAACTCGGAGTGTGGATCGCCGTCGCGGTGATTCTCGTCGGTCTGTCGATCCCGTGGTTCCTGTGGGGAACGGCGACGGTCGTCGCCGGACTGCCGGTGTGGGTGTGGTGGCACGTCGGCTGGATGGTGCTCGCGTCGGCGGTCTTCCGGCTGTTCGCGACTCGAGCGTGGGGAATCGGCATCGAAACCGGAGAGACGAGCCCGGCAAGCCGGGGTGATACTCGATGAGCCTCTCGCTCCAGCTGGGGATCGTCGTCGGCTACCTCGTGCTCGCGCTCCTCGTCGGCCTCGTCGCCTACCGGCTGACCGACCGCACCGCCGAGGACTTCTACCTCGCGAGTCGCACGCTCGGAACCGTCGTCCTCCTGTTTACGACGTTCGCGACCCTGCTGTCGGCGTTTACGTTCTTCGCCGGGCCGAACCTCGCCTACCACAACGGGCCCGAGTGGATCCTCGTCATGGGCGTGATGGACGGGATCATCTTCGCGATCCTCTGGTACGTCGTCGGCTACAAACAGTGGCTGCTCGGCCGCCAGTACGACTACGTCACCCTCGGCGAGATGCTCGGCGACCGCTTTGGTTCCCGGACCCTCCGGGGACTGGTCGCCGGCATCAGCCTCCTCTGGCTGTTCCCGTACGTGATGCTCCAGCAGGTCGGGGCCGGGACCGCACTCGAGGCGCTGACCGACGGTGCCGTCTCGTATGCGGCCGGAGCCGGCCTCGTCACGGCGTTCATGATCGTCTACGTCGTCCTCGCCGGGATGCGCGGCATCGCCTGGACCGACACCCTCCAGGGGGCGTTCATGCTCCTCGTGACGTGGGCCGCCACGCTGTGGGTGCTCGCGGCCGTCGGCGGCCCCGAGGTCGCGACGGCGGGACTCGAGGAGGCCGCCGCGGAGCACCTCGCACTCGGCGGCGGACTGTACACGCCACAGTGGATGGTCTCGACGGCGATCACGATCGGCTTCGGCGTCGCGATGTTCCCGCAGGTCAACCAGCGGTTTTTCGTCGCCGGGTCGAAGACGGTGTTCAAACGGTCGTTTACGCTCTGGCCGATCCTCTGTGTCCTGCTTTTCGTCCCCGCGTTCATGCTCGGCGCGTGGGCCCGCGGACTCGGCATCGAGGCCGCAGTGGGTGAGAACGTCCTGCCGCTGATCCTCGCCGAGTACACGCCGCTTTGGTTCGCCGCCGTCGTCGTCGCCGGCGCGATGGCCGCGATGATGTCCTCCTCGGACTCGATGTTGCTGTCGGGGTCGTCGTACTTCACGCGGGACCTCTACCGTCCCTTCGTCGAGGCGGACCTCCCCGCGCGCCGTGAGGACCTGCTCGCCCGCGCCGGCGTCGTCGTCTTCGCCGTCGCGGCGTACCTGGCGAGCCTCGTCAACCCCGCCACGCTGTTCGAACTCGGCGACGCGGCGTTCTCCGGGTTCGCACAGCTCGCCTTGCCCGTCATGGTCGCCCTCTACTGGCGACGGACGACCCGAACCGGCATCCTCGTCGGCGTCGTCGCCAGCCAGGCGTTCTACCTCTCGAGTCTCTTCGTCGACGCGGTTCCGGCCAGCTACGCCGGCTGGACGGCCGGTATCGTCGGCATGCTGCTCGGGCTCGTCCTCACCGTCGGCGTCTCCGCGGTCACCTCGCCCGCCGCGGACGAACGACGGGCGATCTACTTCGACGGACTGAGGGCTGACTGACAGCCAGCCGCGTATCGGGACTCGAGGCCACATCGATACGGACCGCTGTGCGTCCTTAAAAACGAGCACGTCTCCCGATCGTTGCGCTATCGGAAAGAGCGCTACACAGCCATCTCCAGACAGTCGCCCGTCTTCGGGAGTGTCGAGAGAAAGAGATCGAGTCGAGCCACCGCTTCTGTCTCGCTCGAGCGTGCACGTCCTGCTGGATACCGAAGAACGGAGACCTCGAGGACGCGGCTTCGAACGGTGGTGGTGGATCGCCGATGGTGGTGGTGGTGGTCGCCCTCGAGGGTGGTCAGTCGCTCGATGCGAGTGTCTCGAGGGTCCGACAGCCACGTGGATCGGCACACCGGACGGTCCAGCGACCGTCACGGCCGCCGTCTCGACACCGAGTCGCGTTCGGCGTCGTCACTCGACGGCGATACGTCGGTCGTGCGAGACGTTTATGTCTCGGTAGGACGAATCCGGGCATGGCTTTCGAACCCTCGCGGGTTGGAAGCCAGTCTCGGGTGCGTGCACACCCGGGACACTTCGATTCGTGTCCCCTCGGAGAGCGGCTTCCGTTCTGATCGTTGACCTGTAGCGAGATAAATCTACTGTCCGGCTTCGAGAGAAGATACCGCTCGTCGGTGAGTTGCCCGCCGACAGGAGTCGTGACCCGTCCCCGAAACGTTCGAGGACCCGCCGATCGCCGTCGCCGATAACGTCGCCACGGCTACGCGATACGTCCCTCGCGACCGCGGGAGATCGCCACCCCGAAGGCCATCGACCGCGAACTCGAGGTCGATGCCGATCGAGTTGCCCCCAGCCTACCGCGAGCGGTGGCGCGTCGTCGGAACCCGCACCCAGAAAAGCCGACTGGGGCTGGTCTCGACGACCTCGCAGACGACGCTGTACGAACACGTCCCGACTGCCGACGCGCTCGAGGCGCTCGGCGCAGGCGACGTCGAGATTCCCGTCAGGTCGCTGTTCGCGATCGACCTGTCGATTCAGCCGTCGCTGACCTCGCTGGGCGTCGCTCCGGGGGCGGTCCTCGGGATGGCCGCCTCGAAGGCGAAAGGCCAGTTCGTCGAGAGCGTCGAGGGGGACGGCCTGATCGTCGAGGGCGAACGCGAGTCGACGCGGTTCGAACGCGCCGACGGCACCACCGGCAAGCGGTACGTCCTCGAGACCGCCTACCCCGTCGATCCCTCGCTCGCGGCCGACGACGCGGATGCGATCGCCGCCGAGACCCACGTCGCCGTCTGGCCCACCGAGACCGACTACGGGATGGCCGGCGGCACGCTCCCGCTCGAGGCCCCGGCCGAACTCGAGACCGACCTCGCGGTCGATCCGGACCGAGACCGGGAGACGATCCTCGAGGTCGTGCGAACGCTCGAGATCGGTTCCGAGTCCGACGACGGCGACGAGAGCTAGCTCGAGAGGGCGAGACGCGAGTCGATGTGATTTCTTGTATCCGTAAGCTGACTAGAAGCAAAACCACCATCTCATCGTCCTGCTGTAACTGTTTTCGGGAAACCGCCGGTCGGCTCGTGGTTGATTCGGAAATGGCCTACAGCATACGTCATCAGGTGATATCCGCGCAGAGCGGGAGAGTGATAGGCGAAATACGCTCAGTCCGAATCGAACCACGCTTCGGTATCCTCATAGAAGGCCTGAAGCGTGTTTTTGTGGAATCGTCCAAGAAAGCACAGGGGATACTGCTGTTCACTTGTATTACTGTGTCGTAAGAAGCGGTTTGGGTCGTGCAGACCGCTGTCATCCATGAACGCGTCTCGATCAAAGATGATGTGATACCCGGCGAAATCTCCAAGCGTTCCTGTCTTGTTGAATTCGAAACATGAGAAGCCACCGTGTTGGAAATCAGTCCTCAAGCCACGAAGAAACGCTAACTTCCTGCTGTAATGTAGTCGATCTGTTCCCCCTGAGGCAGGTGTGAAATCGCTACTCGAGACCGAGATCCCATCGGGGGAATGCTGATTGAAGAGAACGCGGATGGTTTCGTTGAACGAATAGAGGGATGCAAGATAATTGTGGAGAAGTCGAAGTGCCTCAAAACCTTCCTCTTCTCGCTTCTCATTGTGGCAGATGAATACCGGGTTCGTCTCGAGATCGCCGTCGATATACTCGTCTATCTCAAAATAATTCTGATCGAGAGTACGTTTGGCTACGCTCAGACGTGTTCGGTTGCCGCCGTTAATACCTCTCTTCGGATGTACGGCTTCTCCGACAATCTCCTGTATTTGGAATTCGAACTCGGATGAAGGAAAATCAGAAGACACAGAAAGCCGCTATTCGTCCGTGTCGTCGTTGAACTTGACAGCACGGAGCGCCCGCTGAGCGGTCACTACGTCACCATCAACTGCTGTAGCGACCTTCTCAGCCGTGGGAACGTCGCGTTTCTTAGCCATCTCGTCTGCAGATACCTGCTGTGGTCTCTTAATTGTTTGGCACCGAAAACGACGGGAGCGTGTGACGATTCTCGTGAATCCTGTGATGTAGAAGACACAAACAAACGGAATCTACAGAGAACGCAGGAGAGAGCCCACGACTTTATACTATCGGACGTAACTGTGTGAAGATTCTCGCCACCCCGGGACGGCGAGAATCTTTCACGACTTACGTCCGGCAGTATTAGTCCTGTATCTTACCCACAAGTTGCGCTACCAGTCTGCGAGCGATCCATCGGAGAGTGGCGATCGAGATACCAGTATTCAGCGCCTTTCGCCGGATGAAATCCGTAATTGTGGATCCGAACGCAGTCGACTCGAGTACCACGCTCCGTACCGAGCGTCGATCTCGTCTCTCTTCCTGTGGGTCTCAGCTCGTGCTCGCCCGCGTCGAGAGCCTCCGAAACGCCGCTTTCGCGAGACTCCGACGTATGGGTAAGAGACAGGACTTCAGTCGTGGGAGGAGGTCAAAACTGAACGCTACCCTACTTGAGGGGATTGATAAAGACGCCGCCGAAGTATAGCGTATGCAAACCCACATCGTCCCGGTCGGCTTCGACTACGACCGGCTGATCGCCCCCCTCGTGCGCGATCAGATCGACGTCGACCGCGTCGTCCTCCTCGAGGGCGCGGTCGGCAGCGAGGCCAACGTCGAGTACTCCCGTCACCTCTCGCGAAAGCTCGAGACGGACTTTCGGAACCTGCTGGGGGCGGCGACCGAACGGTTCGTCCTCGAGGACGTCTACGACTACGACGGGGCGTTCGAGCAGGCCTACGACCTGATCAACGCCGAACTCGACCGGGGAAACGAAGTCTGGGTGAACGTCGCCGCGATGCCCCGGACCGTCAGTTTCGCCTTTGCGAACGCCGCCCACTCGCTTATGGTCGAGCGCCAGGAGGACCGCGAGCAGATCCACACCTACTACACCGCCCCTGAAAAGTACCTCGAGACGGAGCTCGCCGAGGAACTGCGCGATGGGGCGGCGCTACTCGAGGACCTGCTCGAGGAGGGGGCGGTCGCCGACGACCGGATCGAGGACCGACTCGAGAGCGCCCGCGGGTTGCTCGCGGAGTTCGACGAGCGCGGGACCACGATCGGCGCGAAGGAGATCGACGGCGACCACATCGTCGAACTCCCCGTCGCCTCCTTCTCGAACGTCAAGCCCTTCGAGGAACTCATCCTGTACAAACTCGGCGAGGACGGCGAGTTCGACTCCGTCTCGGAACTCGCCGAGGCGCTCGCGCGCGAACTCAACGAGGAGTACACCGACAGCTTCCGCTCGAAGGTCATCTACAACGTCGACCGACTCGGACCGGGCGGGAAGGGGTACATCGAGCGCGAAGAACACGGGAAATCGTACCGCACGCGGCTCTCGCGGATCGGCGAGTTGTGGGTGCGGGCACACTCCGACGCGGACTCGGACCGACTCGAGGAGTGATACTGCCGGACAACGCGGTGCGGGCGTCGATCGCACGCGAGACGCTGTCCTGGCGACAGCCGTCGAGACGCGATCGAGTATGCACTGGCCGTTGTCCGGTAGTACGGCGAGTCGCCTCGGCCGCGACGCGAGGCCTACCGGCGCTCGAGGAACCGTTCGCGCAGCGCGAAGACGCTCGGCAGGACCGTCACGCAGGCGACGAAGGCGTAGACGATGCTCAGCCCCGTCACGATACCGAACCGCTGGAGCGGCGGCGCGAGCGCGAGCGCGAGGACGCCGAAGCCGGCCGCCGTGGTCGCCGCGCTACCGAGTAAGGCACCGCCCGTCCCGGTGACCGCCGCCTCGAGTGCGTCGCCGATCCCCTCGCGACGGGCGCGTTCGTCGACGATGCGCTCGCCGAGGTGGATGCTGTAGTCGACGCCGAGTCCGATCGCGAGGCTGGTGATGACGGCCGTCTCGCTGTTGAACGGGACGTCGAAGGCGGCCATCGTGCCGAGCAGCCAGGCGAGCGCGACCACCACCGGGGCGAGCGTCACGACGCCCAGTCCGGGGGCGCGGTAGCGCCACCAGTACAGCGCCACGAGGAACGCGAGGATGACGACGAGCGTCACGACGAACGCCTGGACGAGCGTCTCGAGCAGTGCGTCCTGGACGACGGCGGTGACGACGGGCCCGCCGGTGGCGACCGCCGTCACGGGGGCGTTCGCTTCGATCGTCGACGCGACGTCCCGGACGTCCCCGGCGATCGTCTGTGCTGGAGCGTCACCCTGCACGCCGACCGTCAGCCGGGCGGACTCGTAGGTGCCGTCGTCGGTCCGGTACAGCACCGACGAGGCGCGATCGGGGGCGACGTCGAACAGGACGTCGTAGACTGCCGCGACGTCCTCGTCGGGCAAGCCGTCGCCGTCGGCGTCACGCCGGTCGATCGCCGCCGCGACCGAGGGTTCGTCGGCGGCGACCTCGCGGAGGACGGACGCCGGACTCTCGATCGCCGCCGTCCCGTCCGGACGGGGGACGATCGTCCCGTCGCCGCTGGCATTGCGCGTGACGTCGTCGACGGCCTCGAGCGTCGCCGGATCGGTCACGTCCTCGCGTAACAGGATCTGGGCTTCGGACCCCTCTCCTCGCTGGCGGAAGTTCTCGCCGAGGTAGGCGACGTTCTCCCGGACGTCGTAGTCGCCGGGCGCGAGCGGGTCGGGAAGGGACTTCGCCCACGCCGGCGCGTCCTCGGGCAGGAAGTCGGCCTGGTTGAACTCCGTGTCGATGCCGGTCGCGCCGTAGGCTCCCGCCGACGCGAGCAAGAGCGCGACGACGACGACCGCGACCGGCGCTCGCGTGGCCAGCGAAACGACCGTCGAGAGGGCGCGGTTGATCGGGCCCGCACTGACCCCGACCGCCGGCTTGCGGCGCTCGCGACCGAACCGGGCGAAGAGGCGTTCGACCTCGAGTTTGACCGCCGGGACGAGCGCGCCGAAGACGAGAAACGTCGCGAAGATGCCGCCGGCGCTCAACACGGCGAAGTCGCGGACGGCCGCGAGCGGGCTGACGTAGTTCGAGAGGAAACCGACCCCCGTCGAGAACGTGGCGGCCGCGAGCGCGAGGACGACGCCAGCGACGCCAAGCCGCATCGCCGTCGTCGGATCGCGCCGGCCGACGGAGCCGTCGTCGGCCTCGAGCGTTCCCTCTCGAGCCTCCCGGTAGCGCATCACGACGTGCAGCGAGTAGTCGATGCTCAACCCGATGAGCAGGAAGGGGACGGCGATCAGGAGTTGACTCGAGGGGATCTCGAGCCAGCCCTGGATGCCGGCGAGCCACGCCATCACGACGCCGATGCCGAAGACGCCGAGCAGGACGTCGACGAGGTCGCGGTAGGCAAAGCCGAGGACGACGAGCACGAGCACGAGCGCGACGGGCGTGATGATCGCGAAGCTGTCGCCGACGGCTCGCGTGGACGCGTCGTCGGTGATCCCCTGCCCGAAGACGAACGCGTCGTCGAATCGCTCCTCGACCAGCGAGGCGATCGCGACCTGGGCGGCGTACGCGTCCTGTGGGTCCTCGTCGGGGCCGCCGTCGTTCACCTGGAAGACGAACGTGATCCGGGCGTCGGCGGTCGTCGTCCCCCGTTCGTAGTCAGACGGCAGGAACTCGTAGGGATCGCCGCCGGGCGTCTCCGCGTCGGGGTCGAGCACCCGCTCGAGGAGGGCCTCGACCTCGGCGTCGGACCGCGACTCGAGGGCCGCGATCTGGTCCTCGAGCGTCGGTGACGCGAACTGGTCGGTCGCCTGCGGGGGCGCGCCACTCTCGTTTTCGTTGCCGCGCTCGGCGGTGGCGCTGGCGTTCGTTGGCCCGGACGTCGTGTCGTTACCGGGTGGGCCGGTACGCCCGGCGAACCGGTCTTCGTGGACCGCCGCCGTTCCGACGACGTTCTCGAGGCCGACGAATCCCTCCTCGCGAAGCGTCGCGTTCAGCGTCTCGTTCTCGCGGACCTCGCGCTGGAGTCGCAGGCTCTCGAGCAGCGACTCGCGGGTGAGGACGTCGCCGCCTTCCTCGCGAACGACGAGCTGGGCGACGACCGCGTCGTCGGTGCCGTAGGTCGCCTCGATCTCCTCTAGGGCGTCGCGCTCTGCGGAGTCGGTCTCGAACTGGCCGATCTCTCCGTCCTCGCTCTCGCCGACGACGGCACCGGCGGCGACGAGCGCCGTCAGCACGAGTGCGAGGACGATCACGAGGCGGCTCCGCGAGACGAGACCGTCGGCGTACCGGTCGACGGGACCGCCGGCCATCGGTCAGGGCCCCTCCGGACTGGCGCGTCCAGTCTCCCCGGCGATGGGCGAGCGAACGGTCCCGCGGCGGTGCTCCGACGCCTTCGACGAGCGGCGAACGACCCCGTGGCGTGTCATCGACGTGTCGGTCGAACCCGTTCGCTGATATAGCTTCGCATAGAACCCAGTGTCGTATAATCCAAATCCGATTATGAACGTCGATGCCAACCGCGACCGGGGAATCCTCTCTCGAGCGGACCGGACGTACCTGCTCGGCGAGGCGGAGATGAGCCACGAACAGTCGAAGCGAAACGCCGAGGCACGGATCCGACGGCGAGTCGTCGACGGCATCCTCGACTTCGACCTCCTCGTCCACTACCTCGAGCGCACGGACCGCAAGCAGGTGTTCGAGCGGGCGACGACCGACGAGGCGTTCGTCGACGGCCTCACGGCGATGCTCGCGTTCGCGTACATCGGACTGCGCGAGCAGGGCGTCGACTTCGAGCAGGTGCTCGTCCCCGCCGTCGAGAGCGCAGAGGAGGTGTACGCCGTCGATCAGTCGTCGACGAAGGTTTCGGTCGACGTTACCTTCGAGGTCGAGACGACCGTCGAGTCGACGCTCGAGGGGATCCAGTCCCGGCTTGCCGACGGCGAGCCCGTGACCCCGCGAGAGCTGTTCTCGCTGGTCGTCGAGCACGGCCGGGACGTCGCGGTCCACGACCGGATCAGGCTTCGACTCGCCGACGAGACGAGCCACGACCACGTCGATCGGCTGGCGGCGTACCTCGAGGCGGACGTCCGCTACGCGAACGACTCGCTGGCCGTGTTACACTGGGACGGCGACGACGAGACGCGAAACACCTAACACGCCTGCCCGGAGTATCAGTACGTATGACGTCCGTCGTGACCGCAGACGACCGTCTCGACGGCCCGTGCGACGCCGTTTTCGTAGGGGCCTTCTAGCCCCGCATCACCCACCCCGTTTCGACGGATGTATTGTGTCCGACCAGTATTCATCGAGCAACGACCGGTATCACCAATGTACGAGCGACGTTCGCGACCGACGTGTACGCGGCACCGACCACGCCCGTCCGGGGCGGTGAAAGCATGAGCATGGACGCCGAAGAGCAGGGAGACGAGCCGGCTGCCAGCCTCGAGGGAGGTTACGATCCCGAGGCGATCGAACCGAAGTGGCAGCGCCAGTGGGTCGACGAGGAGACCTACGCCTACGAGGGCGACGCCGAGACGGACCCGAACACCGTCTACGCCATCGACACGCCGCCGCCGACGGTCTCGGGGAGTCTGCACATGGGCCACCTCTACGGCCACACGCTGCAGGACTTCGCGGCCCGCTTCCAGCGGATGGCCGACGGCGACGTGCTGTTTCCCTTCGGCTACGACGACAACGGTATCGCCTCCGAACGACTGACAGAGAAGGAACTGGACATTCGCCACCAGGAGTACGAGCGCCGCGAGTTCCAGAACCTCTGTCGGGAGGTCTGTACCGAGTACGAGGCCGAGTTCACCGAGAAGATGCAGTCGATCGGCTGCTCGATCGACTGGAACAACACGTACAAGACGATCGAGCCTCGCGTCCAGCGGATCTCCCAGCTCTCCTTTCTCGACCTCTACGAGCAGGGCCGCGAGTACCGGAAGAAAGCGCCGGCGATCTGGTGTCCCGAGTGTGAGACGGCGATCTCGCAAGTCGAGATGGAGGACATGGAGAAGGACTCGCACTTCAACGACATCGCGTTCGAGATAGTGGGGGAAGACGCCCCACGCGAGGAGTTCGTCATCTCCACGACGCGTCCGGAACTCCTGCCGGCCTGCGTCTCGGTGTTCGTCCACCCGGAGGACGAGGACAACGAGGATCTCGTCGGCGAGACCGCCCGCGTCCCGATCTTCGACCACGAGGTGCCGATCATCGAAGACGAGCGCGTCGACATGGAGAAAGGCAGCGGCGTCGTGATGTGCTGTACCTTCGGCGACCAGAAGGACATCGAGTGGTACCAGGCACACGACCTTCCGCTGCGGGTGGCCATCGACGAGTCCGCGACGATGACCGACCTCGCCGGCGACTACGAGGGCCTGTCCACCGAGGAGGCCCGCGAGGCCATCGTCGACGATCTGGACGCGGAAGGGTACCTGCGCGATCGCTGGGCGATCACCCACGCGGTGCAGGTCCACGAGCGCTGTGACACGCCCGTCGAGTTCCGCGTCTCCAAGCAGTGGTACGTCGAGATACTGGACCACAAAGAGGAGTACCTCGAGGCCGGCCGGGAGATGGACTGGTACCCCGAGAAGATGTACACCCGGTACAAACACTGGATCGAGGGTCTCGAGTGGGACTGGCTGATCTCCCGCCAGCGCGACTCGGGCATTCCGTTCCCCGTCTGGTACTGCGAGGAGTGTGACCACCCGATCGTGGCCGAGCGCGAGGACCTGCCGGTCGATCCCCTGAGCGACGACCCGCCGGTCGACGCCTGTCCGGAGTGTGGCCACGACGCGTTCGAGCCCGAAGACGACGTCTTCGACACCTGGGCGACCTCGTCGCTGACGCCGCTGATCAACGCCGGCTGGGACTGGGACGACGACGCGGAGGAGTTCACGATGGACCACCCCGAACTCTACCCGTTCGACCTCCGTCCACAGGGCCACGACATCATCTCCTTCTGGCTGTTCCACACGATCGTCAAGTGTTACGAACACACCGGCGAGGTGCCGTTCGACGCGACGATGATCAACGGCCACGTCCTAGACGAGAACAGAGAGAAGATGTCCAAATCGCGGGGGAACGTGGTGGAGCCCGCCGAGGTCATCGCGGAGTACCCCGTCGACGCCGTGCGCTTCTGGGCAGCGAGCGCCGCCGTCGGCGACGACTTCCCCTACCAGGAGCAGGACATCGTCGCCGGGGAGAAGCTACTCAGGAAGCTCTGGAACGCCTCGAAGCTGGTCGACACGCTCGCGCCCGCCGATCCCGAGGAACCCGAGGAACTCGAGGCGATCGACCGCTGGCTGCTCGCGGAACTGGACGACGCGATCGACACCCTCACCGAGCACTTCGAGGCCTACGAGTTCGCCAAGGCTCGCAACCACCTCAGGACGTTCTTCTGGAACACGTTCTGTGACGACTACCTCGAGATCGCCAAGACCCGCGAGGACGATCCCTCGACCCAGTACACTCTGCGGACCGCCCACCGGACCTTCCTCCTGCTGTGGGCACCCATCCTGCCCCACGTCACCGAGGAGATCTGGCAGGCGACGTACGCGGACGGCGAGCCGGGAGACGCAGCCGAGTTCGACAGTATCCACACCGAAGACTGGCCCGCGGTGTGCGGCTACGAGGCCGACCTCGAGGCCGGCGAGACCGCGATGGAGGTCATCTCCGCGCTTCGCCGGTACAAGAGCGAACGCCAGCTTCCGCTCAACGCGGAACTCGAGTCCGTCTCGGTGTACGGCTCCATCGACGGCTTCGAGGAGGCGATCCGGGACGTGATGCACGTCGACGACCTCGAGGTCCTCGACGAACAGCCGGAGATCACGACCGAAGTCGCCTCGATCGACCTCGACTACGCGACGCTCGGACCGAAGTTCGGCTCGAAAGTCGGCGAGATCGACGCGGCGATCGACGACGGCGAGTACGAGATCGAGAGCGCGGAGCCACGCTCCGCGGACGATTCGAGCGGGCAGCGCCCGCGAGACGACGCGGGCGTCCTGCGCGTCGCCGGCGAGGAACTCGAGGGCGACCTGTTCGACGTCGAGGTCGAACGGACGTACTCGGGCGACGGCGAGATGCTCGAGACGGAGTCGGCGGTCGTCATCGTCGGCTAATACTGCCGGACGTAAGTCGTGAAAGATTCTCGCCGTCCCGGGGTGGCGAGAATCTTCACACAGTTACGTCCGATAGTATAAGTCCACCTCGCTTCTCCCGGCACGTCAGGACCGACTCGACGGACGCACCCGGACGGGATCACGTTCGAACACTCGAGAGGGCAATCGGACCACAAACGGACAGGATAGCAGAGGGAAATAGACCATTTATCCGTATAGTCAGACGGTCCTGACAATTTAACAAAATGTTTATGGTTTCGTCGGCCCAACCGTCGGTCGTGCTCTGCTGAAGTCGCCTCGAGATGACGAGTCGCGTGCTACCGGGGGACGACGCCCCCGGCGGCACAGTCGTCGCGTAAGCCGAGTATGGGGACACCATGACAATCGACACCTCGAACGTGGAGCCAGTCAGTACCGATCCGTCTCTCCCGGCGAGTACCGTCTTCGAACTGCTACTCGACCGGCGCAGACGGTACGTACTCTATTCCCTCTTCGAGACGGCCGGGGAGGTCTCGCTCGAGGAACTCGCCGGACGGCTCGCGCGATGGGACGGAACGCCCACCGAGGACGGTCGAGCGTGCGCCCGGACCGAACTCCACCACAACCACGTTCCCAGGCTGACGGACGCGCGGGTCGCCCGCTACCACCCGGACAGGGAGACCGTCGAACTGCTGCCGGCGGCGAGACAACTCGAGCCACACCTCGACCTCGTCGCCGATTCCGATCGGTGAGCGGACTCGAGACGTCAGGAATCGTCCGGTAACGGACCCGCGACCGCCTCGAGCTTTTTGACGCGCGTCGAGAGTGCCAGAAAGAGCGCCAGCAGCGTGAAGGTCGTCTCGCCGGCCGCGACGACGCCGAGGGCGTCGGCCGCGAGGAACATCGGCGCGTCGCGGGCGACGGGGATGAGCGTGTGGTGTGGATCGCCGACGATCGGCACGGAGTAGTCGACGATCAGGCCGACCCCGTACCACGCGAGGGCGACGGCGACGCCGCCGACCGGGAAGTTCGTGATCCGGTGGAGGACGAACGCCTGGACGACCATCGCGAGATGACTCCAGAAGAGGAAGTGATACATTACCGGGTGCAGGTACGCGTAGGCGTCGAAGAACGCGAGCAGAGTAAAGGGCGTCCACAGCCCCAATATCATGTTACCGAAGAAAGCGAGCGCGGTGAGCCACGGCCGTTCGCGACCGAGCTTCCAGCTCGCGATCGCGAGTGCGATCAACAGCGTGGCGACGGGACTGTCGGGAACGAACGGCCACATGATCGTCGCCGTCGTCTCGAACTGATGGCGGTAGTACCAGAAGCCAAAGACCGTCCCACCGAGGTTGATCGCGACGACGAGCCAGGCGTACCGGAGGCCGAGATCCTCGATTTTCTTCGGAACTGGAGCCAGGTACGTCGGCAGTCGATCCCGGTCGGACAGCCCAGTCGTCGTCATTCGTCCGCGGCGACGAACGGCAGGTGCAAAACGATAGCGGTCTCTCGCCGCCGGCCGAGATATATGCGTGCAGAGTTCGTCGGTCCCCGTATGCGAACCCGACGACGGCTCTCGACCGGCCACGAGGTCACTCTCCCGCTCGAGCTCACGTGTGCGATAGGCGGCGTCGTCCTCCCCGCCCGCCGGAGACGGCTGGCCCGCGTCCTTCCGGCGGCGCTGTCGCCGCTCGCGATCGCACCCGGCGTCGGCTGTGTGCTCCTCGTCGGAATCCAGTACCACCGCGTCGGTGGCCCAGAGCCGGACGCGGCCGACGCTACAGAGGGTGCGGCGGGTCTCGAGCCGTACGACGAGTTCGGCGTGATCGTCCCGGCCGTCGCCGGCGCTCGCGTCGACCTGCCGCTCGTCCAGCTGACGGGCGACGTCGGCGGATACGTCCACTGGCTCCCGGTGACGACCGACGCGTCGGTCGCGCTCGGACGCGAGATCTGGGGGTATCCGAAAGAGCGCGCCGACGTGGCCGTCACGGACGGGCCAGACGGCATCAGGACCGTCGTCGACACCGACGACGGCCGCGTCCTCCGACTCGAGGTCCCGCGAGTCCGCGGCCGCGAGCGCGAGTGGACGACACACAGCTACACGACGAAAGACGGCGACCTCGTTCGCACACGTGCCGACCTCGGCGGTCGGATCGGGCTTCGATCAGGGATCGGTGCGAGACTCGAGTGGGGCGAGGTGGCGGGCGACCTCCGGGAGGTGACGAGCGGAGCGACGCCGCTCGCGAGCGTGTACGGGTCGCGGATTCGGGCGCGACTGTTCGACGGCGAATCACGCAGGAGTACCGACGACTGAACCGGGAGCGGCGGTGGACAGAACGGCCCAGCGCGTCTCCCGAAACCACCACCTACCGACCGGGATAAACCCGTAGCAACTCGTAGGACATTTATCATTATAACCGTTTCGACACGACCGGCGGTGAGACGGAGCGAGACGCTGGCGACGACGGCAGAGAAGGGGGGAACAGACACGCGTAAGTGTGATCGATTCTAACGACGCCGCATGGCCGAGAGCACGGATCTCGAGGAGCTTCGACGCGGAACTGACCTGATAAAGCGCGGGTTCGCCCGAATGCAGAAAGGCGGTGTCATCATGGACGTCGTCGACCCCGAGCAGGCGCGCATCGCCGAAGACGCCGGCGCGGTCGCGGTGATGGCGCTCGAGGCCGTCCCTGCCGACATCCGGAAACGGGGCGGCGTCGCCAGGATGGCAGATCCCGCGGACGTCGAGGAGATCATCGAGGAGGTCTCGATCCCCGTGATGGGCAAAGCACGGATCGGGCACACCAAGGAGGCCCAGATTCTCGAGGCGGTCGGCGTCGACATGATCGACGAGTCGGAGGTGCTGACGCCCGCCGACGACGCCTACCACATCGACAAGCGCGACTTCACCGCGCCCTTTGTCTGTGGTGCGCGGAACCTCGGCGAGGCCCTCCGGCGGATCGGCGAGGGCGCGGCGATGATCCGCACCAAGGGCGAAGCGGGCACTGGCGACGTCAACCAGGCCGTCCACCACCAGCGGACGATCAAAGGCGAGATCCGCAAACTCGAGGGGATGACCCACGAGGAACGCGAGGCCTACGCCCGCGAGATCGAAGCGCCCGCCGAACTCGTCCACGAGACCGCCGAGATGGGTCGGCTGCCCGTCGTGAACTTCGCGGCCGGCGGCATCGCGACGCCCGCCGACGCCGCGCTCATGATGCACCACGAGTGCGACGGCATCTTCGTCGGCAGCGGCATCTTCGGCGCGGAGGACCCCGTAGCGATGGGCGAGGCGATCGTGAACGCGACGAACAACTGGGACGATCCCGAAGCGCTGGCCGAGATTTCGAAGAACGTCGGCAAGGGGATGAAAGGCGACGCGAACGTCGACCTCCCCGAAGAGGAGAAGCTACAGGGACGGGGCGTCTGAACGGCGGTTCGTCACCCCGCAGTCACGGCCGCTTCGAGGACCGAAAATCGGCCGCCGCAGCGAGAGGACGGTCCGATCACCGCTCCCACCGTATCGCGTCGGGGAGGTCACCGAACCCCCCTCCGTCGTATCGGTGTGCGGCCCAGCCCGCTTTCTGTGCCCCGCGGACGTCCGCGTCGGCGTCGCCGACCATCGCGTGGGCGTCCGCCGGGAGCCGGCGCTCGGCGAGCCGATAGGGAGCGACGTTCGGCTTGTGCGCGCCCGCCTCGTAGGAACTGACGACGACGTCGACGTAGCGCTCGAGGTCGTGCGCCCGAAGCTTGTACCGTTGCCACCCCGGAACGCCGTTCGTGAGCACGCCGAGGTCGTAACTCGCCGCCAGCCGCTCGAGATCCGCCGCGGCACCCGCCGGCGGTTCGCAGGCCTCGGCTTCCCGCTCGCGGAGCGTCGCCGCCAGCGCGTCCGGATCAGACGCCCCCTCGACGCGATCGAACGCCCGTCGGACGGGATCGGGTTCGCAGGCCGCGAACAGGTCGTAGAACGCCTCGTCGTAGGCCTCGAGCCACCCGTCGTCGACCGTGCCACACACCGTCTCGAACGTCTCGGCCAGCAGGTCGTGGTACTCGCGAGTGAGCCGAAGGAGCGTCCCGTCGAGATCGAAGAGTATCGCTCGCATACTCCTCGAGTTTCTACGGGCTTGACCGTCAGGTTTCGTGCGGGTCCGATCACGAACGGCCAACCGAAGCCGCGCCCAGAACAGAGGCGAGCACGACGAGGTACGCCACGAGCGCCCCGATTCCGGCAGAGAGTACAAGCGAGGGCGCGACTCGAGCGCCGACGACCGCGAGACCGACAGTCGCAGCGAGCGCCGTGCCCTGCACGGCCGGCCGTTCCCAGTGGCGGCGAACGCGGGCGCGAGCGGAATCTCGAGTCGCCAGCAGTTCGAATGCGACCGTTCCGACCCCGCCGAGCGCGAGCGCGGGCGGCGAGAGCGACGCGTCTACGAGGGCGACGGCGGTGACGAACGCGAGAAGCGAGACGAGCGCGAGCGTGCCGTCCCGTCGCGCGCCCATCTCAGCGGTGGGTCGTCGCTCCGTCGCCGACGGCCGTCTGGTAGGCCCGGCTCTCGACGCCGATCGCGTCGAAGGCGTCGACCATCGCGGCGGCGACGGCCCGCCGATCGGACCGACGGCAGACCGCGAGCAGGGTCGGCCCCGCGCCGCTGACGGTGACGCCGGTCGCGCCGGCCTCGAGTGCGGCCTCGTGGACGTCTTCGTAGCCGTCGATGAGCGCGGCGCGTTCGGGCGTGACGATGCCGTCGTCCATGCCGCGACCGACGAGGTCGGGGTCGCCGCGAGTCATCCCGACGGCGAGCGTCGCCGCGTTTCCGACGGTGTCGACGACGTCGTCCATCGCCGCCGACTCGGGGACGACGCCGCGTGCGTTCCTGGTCGAGACAGAGATTTCGGGAAGGCAGGCGACCAGCGAGACGTCGGCGTCGACCTGCGTGACCCCGTCGTCGGTGACGATCGTAAAGCCGCCGAGCAAGGCGGGGGCGACGTTGTCGGCGTGGGCCTCCCCGGAGACGAGCGCCTCTCCTTCGGCGGCGACGGGGACGAGTTCCTCCCTCGAGAGGCCACGATCGTACAGTTCGTTCAGCGCGACGGCGGCGGCGGCGGCGCTCGCGGCGGACGATCCGAGCCCCGACGCGGGCCTGACGCCCTTGTCGATCCGGATGTGTGCGGGAGCGTCGAGTTCCTCGACGACCGCCCCGACGGTGTTCTTGGCGGGGTCTTCGGGAATGTACTGACTGCCGACGCCGGTGACGGTGATCGTGGTCTCGCTGGCGCGCTCGACGCGAACCACGTCGGCGGGTCGCTCGAGCGCGACGCCGAAGACGTCGAAGCCACTACCGAGGTTCGCGCTCGTCGCCGGGGCCCGCACGGTGAGCATGCCGAGTGATTTCTACAGCGCGGGCAAAAAGGTAGCGAACCGTCGAGACTCACAGCGGGACCGTCCCGCCGTGAGTTCCTGCGCTCTCGTCTGTGCCAGTGCCGGCCGTCGCCCGGCACCGTCGCGTCGCTCACTCCGTGTTTCGGAACGTGTACCGTGCGATCTCGATCGAGCCGCACATCCGACACCAGATCGTCGGTCGACTCGATTTGTACCCGCAGTGGCGACACTCGAACAGTCGGTTCAGGCCGGTTCCGCCGCTGGATTGCTCGTCGGTGAACTGCTCTCGAATGCTATCTTCGACCCTCATTGGTAGTTGTCTTGTTTGTCGCGTCGCGTGGCCACGACCCGGCAGCGGTATGAGTGCAGCGTCGGAATTCCCGCCGGATCTGACCGTCGTCCGGCCACACGACCACGCGATCGTGACTTTCGATTTATTCGATATAAACCTAGTTATAGTCACGATTCGCGATATGTACTTATATACTAGATACGAACCCGAAAATGGCAGCCCGAACGGTCGACGAACGTTCACTTCGAGTGAGTGTGCGAGTCGATGTCGATCGGGGACGTCTCGCTGGCGGCGTTCCGGATCGAGCGCGTGAACGAGATGGACTCGAGCGACGGCATCGGTCACACCGCCTGACGACACGGTTCAGACGGTCTGCCGTGACTCTTTTCTGCAGCGACCGCGTCCCGTCGGAGGTCGCTGCGGGACGGGCGGACAGCGGTCCGTATCAGTCGTCGGCCGGTTGCGCGTCCGCCGTGTCGGTGCGGTCGAGTGCGACCGACAGCCCCGCCGAGAGCAGCGAGCCGGTCAGCGCGAACGCCGAAAGCATCGCGAAGAAGGCCGCAAGCGGGAACGAGCCGATGACGAAGCCGCCGATCGCGATGCTCGCCGACCCGAACCCGAACTCGCCGAGGTACGTGTAGCCGTAGGAGAGCCCGCGCGTGTCCGGCGGCGTGTGGACCGCGACGGCTTCCTGGTAGAACGGCTGGATGGCGAACAGGAAAAATCCGAGCAGGCCACAGAGGACGAGCAGGGGCGCGAGCCCCATCGACGTCACCGGCACGAACGCGAGCGCGAGGACCGCGAGGACGGCGAAGATAGCGATCAGGCCCCGTTCGGCGGGGACGCGGTTCGTGAGTTTGCCACCGGTGTACTGACCGGCGATCCCCACGACCAGCAGGCCGACGTAGATGTAATCGGCCGGTTCGATCCCCTCGAGTCCGGTCGAGAGGGTGAGCCCGTCCATCGCGGGCAGTCCGTGGAGGATCTCGGGGAGGTAGGTCAACATCCCGCGGTAGAACAGCCCTTCGACGATGACGACGACGAAGACGGCGGCGAAGGCGCTCGCGAACAGCGTCCGGGAGTTCGAGACGAGGTCGGAAAGCGAGAGCGCCTTCTCGGAGCTAGCCGAGGCGTCGCCGTCGACGGCGGCCGTCGGATCGAAGTTCGCCCGCAGCCCGTAGCCGGCCGCCACCAGTCCCGGCACGGCGAGGACGGCGGCGACGACCTGCCACTCGAGGACGACGAGTAACGTCGCGGCGACGAACGGACCCAGCGCGATGCCGACGTTCCCCGCGATGCCGTGCCAGGCGAAGACCGTCCCTCGTTCCTCGACGCCGGTGCTGATCAGCGAGAGGCCCGCAGGGTGGTAGACGCTCGCGGCGATCCCCCACAGGATCAGCCCGGCCGCGATGGCGTAGATCGACGTGGCCAGCGAGAGGACGAGAAACGAGAGGCTCATGCCGCCGAGACAGGCCAGAACGAGCCGCTTCGGACCGAATCGATCGGCCAGAACGCCGCCCGGAAGCGCCCCGATCCCGAAGGGGGCGTACCCGAGCGCGACGACGATTCCCAGGAGCGTGACGTCGAACTCCGCGAGCCAGACGACGAGGAAGATCGGAATCGACGTCTCGAACCAGTGGACGAGCGCGTGTCCGCTCATCGTGAAAGCGGCGATCGATCGGTCGTTTGCATCTAGTGCCATGTCTCGAGTAGTCTGTAGAAAAGTGGCGACGCTCTGCGTACTTAGCGGCTTGGAAACTGGCGAGCCGATGGACCGACCGACGATAGCAGTCGGGAAAGTGCGCGTTACGCGTCGTGTCGGGTGTTACCCCGAACGCCGCTCGAATCGATGGAGGACGGCAGTGTCGTCGTCGTCCCACTCGAGGTCGTGGGTGCGTTCGATCCGCCGTCTGTACGACTCGAGGTCGGGCGATCCCTCGGCGCGGGCGTCGTCGTCGGTCAGTTCGCCGAGACGTCGCTCGCGGACGTCGACGACCTCGAACGTCGTCCCCTCGATCTCGAACGTATCGCCCTCGGCGGCGTGTCTGTCACCCCGGTGGAGTTGCGTGATCTCGCCCTCGAGGACGCCCGTTCGCAGTCGTTCTGCCGGCAGCAGTTCGTTCGCGTCGATCCTCGCCATACGTCGACGGCGGGCTGGATGCTAATATTCCTGATGGTGTTATACTGCCGGACGTAAGTCGTGAAAGATTCTCGCCGTCTCGGGGTGGCGAGAATCTTCACACAGTTACGTCCGATAGTATAGCAATCGACTGGCGTCACCGCTCCTCGAGGTCGTCCTCGTCGACGCCGACGGCCTTCGAGACGTCGACGTCCTCCGGCTCGTCCTGGCCGCCGACGCGGAGTTCGCCGTCTGAGCCTTCGACGTAGACGTCGTCGGCGAAGCCGCCCACGGCGTGGGGGTGTTCGGGATCGTCGAGTTTTTCGGGCGTCGAGGGGGCCGCCGGGATCTCGCGGTCGCGAAACTCCCCGAGCGGGTCGTCGATGGTGATCCCCCAGGTCTCGAAGAAGTCCCGGTAGCGGTCGTAGTGGTCCTCGAGTTCGTCGGCCGGGAACTCCATCATCTCGGTCCAGCCGTGGTTGTAGAAGTCGAAGTTGGCCTGAATGTGGGTGATCTCGCGGGCCTCGGCCTCGGAGTAGCCCTCGGTGAGCGCCTGCAGGTAGGTGTCCATCGTACACTCGAAGAACGCGTCCAGGTGCGCTTTGCGCTCGTCTCTGTGGACGGCGTCTGCCTTGTCGAGGAAGACCTTGGTGTGGAGGCGAACCAGCCCCGAGACGGCGACCGAGCGGACGACCGGCGTCTCGAGTGCTTTCCGGGAGGCGAAGTGGCGGACGTTCTGGCGGATCTTCATACCCGTCCGTACGGACGCGAGCCTAAAGAGCGGTTTGGGAGGTCGGGAGCGGTTTGGGAGGTCGAGAATCGACGACTCGAGGAGTCGACTGCTCGAATGGACGAGATAGCAATCCACTTTAACCCCCGTTGCGAACCTTTCGGACATGACCGAGTACGTCATCATCGGCGACGGAATCTCCGGCAGTTCGGCTGCCGAGACGCTTCGGGAGGAGGACCCGGAGTCGGAGATTACCGTCATCACCGATGAGGGGGAGCCCCTGTACAATCGCATTCTCATCAAAGAACACGCGAAAGGCAAACTCCCCGAGGCACCCATCTCGATCCACGACGAGGAGTGGTACGACGAGCGCGACATCGAACTCTCGTTGAACACGCACGTCACGGGGGTCGACGTCGACGAGAAGCTCGTCCACACCCACGAGGGCGACGACGTCTCCTACGACAGGTTGCTGATCGCGACGGGTGGCACCCCGACGCAACTCCCCGTCGATAACAGCGACGCCGACGGCATCCACCACTTCTGGACGTTCCAGGACGCCCGCGGCATCCGCGAACACGCCGAGCGCTCGGAGACCGGCGTCGTCGTCGGGGCCGGACTGCTCGGCATCGACTTCGCCGCCGTCTGTGGCGCACAGGGCATCGAAGGGAAGTACCTGATGCGGGGCAACCGCTGGTGGCGCTACGCGCTCTCCGAAGACGGCGCGGAGATCATCCACGAGGGGCTGCGCTCGAAGAACGTCGAACCCGTCTTCGACAGCGGCGTCGACCACTTCGAGACCGACGACGACGGCCACGTCACCGCCGCGGTCGACCCCAACGGCGACCGCTACGAGTGTGACTTCGCCGGCGTCGCCATCGGCCTCGACTTCAACACCGAGTACCTCCAGGGGACCGACATCGAGGAAGACGGCGGCATCGTCGTCGACGAGTACATGCAGACCAGCCTCGAGGACGTCTACGCCGCCGGCGACATCACGCGCTTCTACGACGTCATCCTGGGCGAGCAGGCCCAGAACGGCTCGTGGGGCTCGGCGAAAGAACAGGGCCGGATCGCCGGCGTCAACATGGCCGCCGGCGACGAGGCCGAGGCGTTCCAGTGGGTCTCCTCGTACTCGATCACGCACTTCGACTTCCCCTTCCTCTCCTTTGGCCACCCGACGATCGGCGACGAGTACGCCGAACGCAAGTACAGCGACACCGAGTGGCGACGCATCGCCTTCAAGGACGGCAAGATCGTCGGCGGCGTCCTCATCGGCGACCTCTCCCCGCAGAGCAAGTTCAAACAGTTGATGCGCGAACAGCGTACCGTCGCCGACCAGAAAGAGGTCCTCCTCGAGAAGAGCGTCGACCTCGACGAACTGGCACCGACGCAGTAACTCCCCTCCCGATTCGCCTGTTTCGAACCGACGGCTCGTTTTTGTTCCGTCTCGGTCGTGACCTCGACGAACCTACGGCACGTCCGTCCCGTCGCCGACGTACCGACCCCGCCCCTCGACGTCCCGGAGTCGCTCGAGGACCGCCGGATCGCCGACCGTCCGGTAGGCCTCGCGGACGGCCTCGCGTAACGGCTCGGGGTCGCCAGCGGTGCCGACGAGACTCTGGTCGAAGACGTGGAGGTCCATCGCGTAGTCCTCGACGTGGTCTGTGTGGTAGCCGAGTCCGAAGTCGATCAGGTACGTCCGCTCCTCACGGGGTGCCACGCGCACGTTTCGCGTCGTCGGATCGCCGTGGACGAACCCCGCCTCGTGGATCGTCGCCAGGTGGTGACCCACGTCGCGAACGGACTCGAGTGAGAGGTCGGCCCGCAGTTCCGTCTCGCCGACGTACTCGAACTCGAGGGTCGCCTCGACCTGGTCGACGTCGTAGACGACCGGCGTGGGGACGCCCTCGCGGCGAGCCAGGTTCGTGAGGCGCGCCTCGAGGGTCGTCCGCTCGCGTCGCAGTCGGGCGTCGAGGTCGGGGTGTCGGTAGGACTTGGGGAGGCGGCGCTTGTAGACCCGGCCACGGTCGGGCTCGAGTTCGACGACGGCCTCGGCACCCTCGATCTCGCCGTCGTCGCCGTCACGGCCGAGCGTCAGGTCCGCACCCGTCCGCCACGTCACGGGCACCTGGTCCGGCCGGAAGTCGGGATCGACGTGAGATTCCGCAACTGGAAGCGTATCGCCGGCCTCGTACATCTTCGCGCCGAGGACGGCGATCATCCCCGCGTTGTCCCCCAGGAATCGGGGTTCCGGTGCGTGAAATCGTGCGCCTCGAGCCTCGCACATCTCCGCGAGCATCTCACGGAGGCGGGCGTTCTGCCCGACGCCGCCGCCGAGGACGAGTTCGTCGCTGCCGGTCAGCGAGAGCGCGCGTTCGGAGACCTCGGTCAGCATCGCGAAGACGTTCTCCTGGAGGGAGTAACAGACGTCCTCGACCGGCGTCCCCCGATCGGAGGCCTGCTTGGCGGCGCTCATGATCCCCGAGAACGAGAAGTCCATCCCCTTGACGACGTAGGGGAGGTCGACGTACTCGCCTTCTTTCGCCGCCTCTTCGACTTTCGGCCCGCCGGGGTGCGACCAGCCGACGTGGCGCGTGAACTTGTCGATCGCGTTCCCGACGCCGGTGTCCATCGTCTCCCCGAGGACGCGGTAGCGGCCGTTGCGGTACGCGAGCAGGTGGGCGTTCGCCCCGCTGGCGTTCAGACAGACCGGCGAGTCGAATCCCGACGTGTGACGACCGATCTCGAGGTGGGCGACCATGTGGTTGACGCCGATCAGGGGAACCTCGAGGGTCTGACTCAGCGCGCGGGCGGCGGTGCCGACGACGCGCAGACAGGGGCCGAGACCGGGGCCACGGGAGAAGGCGACGGCGTCAACGGGCGGCCCCTCCGAACCGTCGAGGTCGCGGGCGTGCTCGAGTGCCGTCGCCACGACCTGCGGGATCGCCTCGTGCATGTGCTCGGCGGCCTCTCGAGGGTGAATGCCGCCGCTGTCGGGCTGGTAGGCGTCGGTCTCGATGAAAACGTGGTCGTCGTCGGAATCGTACACGGCCGCGCTGGCCGCCCACGCGGTGCCCTCGATTCCGAGCACGCGGACGCCGGAGTTCACGGTCACGGCTCGAGGGCGTCTATCGCGCGTGCGGTCACTGCGCGGGAGAGCGACCGCTCACGGCGTCCGTTCGCCGGTCGCTTCGCTCCCCGGTCGCGATTCCGAGACATCTCGATTTCGACGTCTCGCTACTCCCACTCGGTGTAGCCGCACTTGCCACAGTGGGTGCGGTCGCCGTGGTCTGCGAGGAAGCTGTCACCGCAGCGGGGGCACAGTTCGCGGTCGGTCGTCCCGTCGTCGTTGTAGAGTTCGTAGTGTGCCATCGGTTTACGCCTCCTCCGCCTCCGCGTCGGCTTCTTCCTCGGCGGCGATCTTGTTGCGCTCGAGCATGTGTTCCTGTTCGACGTCGGTGGCGTGGTCGGCCGACTCGTAGACTTTCGCGTAGCCGACGGTCTTTCGCATGCCGAACTTGGTGTCGAGTTTGCGGACGACGACCTCGTCTGCGTCCTTGTTCAGTTTCGCGGCGAGGCTGTCACGAACCTGCAGACGGGACGGCGTCGCCTCGTCGTGGGTCAACTCGAACGTGACGTCCGTTCGGTGCAACATGGGGTTCTCCTCTTCGGAGATGATGTCGACGTCCATGATATCACTCAGTTACTCTACTATCCATTTGTAGCGTGTAAAAGGATTTCGAACCAGCCACCAGCAGCCACTCCCGTGGCCGATCGATGGGTCGAAACGGCCGATTTGGTCACTCGCGTCGACCGTCGTCCGACGCTACTCGAGGGCGACCAGTCCGCGCGGCGTCACCGTCTCGAGTTCGTCGGCCCACTCGACCGCGAGGCGGTCCCACGAGTCGCCGAAGTCACTCGAGCGGAACAGGCCGCGGTTGTTCACGGCGTAGACGGCCGTCTCCGTCGTCGCGAACACCGCCCGGACGACGTCCTCGCCCATCGGGAGGCCGCGTCCGTCGAGTCGGTTCCACGTGCCGCCATCGCGCCGGTAGACGTACGAGTCGGCGGTGCTGGCCGTGTGCGCAGACCGTGCGCCGCTCGCTGCGGAGACGAGCACCCGGTCGGGATCGCCGGGATCGGGGACGACCGACCAGCAGTACCGGTGCTCGAGGCCGTCCTGGAGGTGAGACCAGGTGTCGCCGCCGTCGTCGCTCTCGGCGTAGCCGTCGCCCGCAGCCGAGTAGACGCGGCCCTCGCGGTCGGGGTGGGTCGCCAGACTGTGGTTGTCTCGCCGCGAGCCCGGCGGACGTTCGCGCCAGGTCTCACCGCCGTCGTCGCTGACGACGAGCGCGCCGAGTTCGATCCCGAGGTACAGCCGGTCGGGATCGAACGGGTCCACCTCGATCCAGCGGACGTGGTGGGTGTACGGCCGCGGCGGGAAGAACCACTCCGGTTCCGAGGGGAGGTCGGTCAGCCCCTCCAGGTGCGTCCAGGAGTCGCCGCCGTCCGTCGAGCGGTAGATCCGACTCGGTTCGGTCCCGGCGTAGACGACGTCGGGGTCGTGGGGACTGATCGCGAGCGACATCACCGCCTCGCTCTCGACGTCGGCCTCGAGCGGGGCGAACGTCTCGCCGCCGTCAACGCTCCGAAAGAGGCCGTCCTCGAACGTGCCGACGAAGAGTCGGTCGGGAGCGGCCGGCGAGACCGCGACGCACTCGAGGTCGTACCCCTCGAGCCGTTCGGTCGTCTCCCAGTCGTCGACTTCCGACCCCCGACAGACGAGCAGTCGGTTCCGGAGCGCGGCGTGGACCGTCGTCATGCGAGTGCGTACGCGCTCGAGGGTGACAAGCGTTCTCGTCGCTGTATGTTGCGGCGTGCATCGGCCGTCCTCCCGAATGCCGGCAGCCCCGTCCGATCTCGCCGGCAGTGACTTCCCGACCAACCGACACGGGTGGGACTGATAATGATGGCTGTGACTGGTTGCCGCCACAACCGCGACCCGTCGTGCGGTTGCGGCGGTAACGACTCACAGCTATCGTTATGAAAGGGGCTGGCTCGCTCGACGAACCCGGGCGACGCAAGCACCGCCGAAGGCGGCGCGCAGCGAGACCTGGGAGTCGAGCGAGTCAGGGGCTTTCGTGGTGTTCTCACTCGTGTCACACCACCGAACGCGCTATCTGAACTCACTCTAGCGGCTGTACGTAGTCGACTTGCTTCGGCTGGAAGCCCGTGTCGCAGTAGAAGCGGCGTGCGCCCTCGTTTTGCCACTCGCAGGAGACCTCGAGGTGGTCACAGCCCCGCTCGCGAGCCATTTCTTTCACGTGCTCGACGACCGCTGTGCCGTGGCCGTTGCTCCGGTAGGCTTCGTCGACGACGAGGTTCACGATGCGGAGGTACTGCGAGTACCGTCGGGAGGGATGGTGGCCCTCACGGAGGGTGACGAAGCCGATCGTCTCGTCGTCGTGGACGATGCGGTAGTCGGTGGTGTCCTCGTCGTCGAGGTGAGCGTGAAAGCCGTCGTCGGGAACCTCGTCGACGTCCGCGTAGGCCAGTTCGTTCAGCTCGGAGTACGCTTCCATCGCTTTCGCGAGATCGTACCAGCGGGTGACGAGCGCACGAAGGTCGTCGGCAGTGGCCTCGACCAGTTCCATACGGTGACTCTCTGGCTACCCCGCCTTTACGCTTCGTCTGGTGTGTCGTTCTCTGGCACACTATGGGTTACTGCTAGACGTCGCGTCGTTCGAACAGTTCGGCGGCGACGATCACGAGGACGACGGCTGCGGCGAGAAGGAGCGCGAAGTCGTTCCAGGAGACGTCGCCGTCGACGAGGATCGCGCCGGGGTCGAAGTACCGCGAGAACGCGAGATCGCCCAGCCAGTCGTAGTCGGTGTCGAACGTGAGAGTGTCGAGCAAGAACATGCCGAAGACGCCGCCGATGGCGACTGTCTGGGCCCGGCGGATGGAGTCGAACGCGACCGACGCGAGGAGGCCGATCCCGGCGCAGGCCAGCAGGTAGACGATCGAGTAGGCGTGGACGACGAACAGGTCGACCGTGTCGATCGTCTCGCCGACGAACACGACGCTGACGTAGACCGCCACGAACGTCACCGCGTTCACGAGGACGACGTTCGGGAACAACGCGAGGAACTTCCCCACGACGAACCGGGTCCGGGTGATCGGCAACGAGAGCGTCACGTCGGCCGTCCCGCGTTCGACCTCGCCCGCGACCGTCGAGGCGGCGGCGTAAGCGTAGTAGATCGCGAGCAACAGCACCCAGCCGAACTGGTACAGCTGGGAGACGAGGTAGCCCTCGATCGTCGTCAGCGTCGTCACGTTGCCGACGAACGCCCGCGAGACCTCGTCCGGCAGCGACTCGAGGTAGGCGTCGAAGTCGACGCCCGCCTCCTGGATCGACGGGAAAAGCCCCACCGTGAGCGCGATCAGGGCGATCAGCGCAGCCGACAGTAACAGCGAGCCGCGCAGTCGTCGTTCGGTCTCGAAGGTCGTGATCTCGAGCATGCGTCGGCAGGGACCGTACCGAAACGGTGGTGCCGCCGGAAGGTAAAGCAGACGGGCGTTCGACGCCCGACTCGCGTCGCGAGCGCGAGTCAATCCGCCGTTGAGCGAGCCACGTCGCGGTAGGGCCACCGTACAGCCCGGAACGGCCGCGGTCGTTTATCGCCGATCGGACCCATCGTGTTCGAGAATGACAGCTCGGGCGGGTTCAGCGGTCCCCTCTCGGCGGACCGGTGCGGTCGTCGCCGCGCTGGTCGTCGTCCTCGCGATCGGCGCTCCGGTCAGCACAACGGCGCAGGACGGGAGTCGTGCCGTCGAGGATTCCGAACCCCAGAACGAGTCCGACGAGGTCGTCGTGCCAGCCAACGTCACGGAGGACGACCAGACGGCAGTACCCGAACAACAGGAACAGGAACAGCCACCCGAAGAACCGCCACAGGCACCGGTCGAAGAGCCGGAGCCGGCGGAGCCGGTGCCACAGCAAGGCCCCGAGGCCGACGTCACCGTCGACCTCGAGGACGACGACGAGGCGATCACCGCCGGCGACGCCGAGACGGTCGAACTGGAGGTGACGAACGACGAGAACGACGAGGTGACGGACGTCGTCGTGACGCTCCAGGCCGGATCGCCGCTGTACCTCGGCTCCCCGTCGAATCCGCAGTCGACCCGGTCGATCTACGTCGACGAACTCGGAGAGGACGAGACGGAGACGCTCGAGGTCGACGTCGGGACGAGCCGAGCGGAGCCCGGGACGTATCCGCTGTTCGCCACCGTCGAGTACGTCGAGGACGAGGACGACGAGCCGACGGTCGGCGGGCCGACGGCTCTCGGCGTCGAGGTCGACGAAGAACGCGAGTTCGGTGTCGAGAACGTCACCCGGCGGGTCACGATAGACCGCGAGGGCGTCTACGCGGTCCGGATCACCAACGAGGGCGACGAGGCGGTGACGGGCGTCGTCGCCACGATGGAGACCGCGCCGCCGCTGTCGAGTGCGTCGCCGACCGCGTACGTCGGCACGCTCGGTCCGGACGAGTCGCGAACGGCCCGGTTCGCACTCGAGGTGTCCGAGGACGCAGTCGCGACGAGAGACAGCGTCGCGATCACGCTCGGCTACGAGACGGCCGCGGGAACCGACGAGCGGACGACCACCGGTCCGAAGCTGGTGCCGGTCACGATCACCGAAGACGAAGACGAGACGGACGTCGACACGCTGCTCCCGTTCGTCGTCGTCGGACTCGTGCTCGTTCTCGCCGCCGTCTGGTGGTTTCGGCGGCGCTGACCTCGGCGTCGGCTCTCGACCGCGACGTCGTCTCCGTCGCTCCTCACCCACCGCCGTCCGTCGCCGCGGGCTCGACGTCGCCGTCGGGTACGTCCTCGTCTTCGTTCTCGTCCTCACCGCCGTAGAAGTGCATGAAGACGTCCTCGAGCGACGCCTCGCGGACCTCGAGGTCCTCGACCGTGTACTCGTGGAGTCGGTCGACGAGCGCGTCGTACTCCCGCGAGAGGACGAGGTGGTAGGCGTCGCCGTCGCGGTCGATGCTCGAGACGCCCGGAAACTCGAGGTCCTCGAGCGGCGGCTCTTCGGCCAGTCGCACGTGGACGACGGTCCCGCTCTCGGCGAGCAGTTCTCCGACCTCCTCGAGTGCGATCAGTCGCCCGTCGCGGATGATCCCCACGCGGTCGCAGATCCGCCGGACCTCGCTCAGGACGTGCGAAGAGAGAAAGCTCGTCTTCCCCTGGGCCTGGCGCTCGTCGAGGAACTCGTAGAACTCGTTTTGCACCAGCGGGTCGAGTCCGGCGGTCGGTTCGTCCATGATCGCGAGGTCGGGATCGTGCATGAACGTCGCCACGATGGCGAGTTTCTGGCGATTCCCGCTCGAGTAGGCCTTGACGTCGCGCTCGAGGGGCACGGGAAAGCGCCCGAGGAGTTCCTCGCGGCGGTCGTCGCCGCGGATCCGACCGAAGTACTCGAGGATCTCCTCGCCGGAGACCCGATCGTAGAAGGCGACGTCGCTCGGCAGGTAGCCGAGACGGCGTTTGGCCTCGAGGAGTTCCGCCCGGTCTGTCACGTCGTTGCCGAAGAGCCAGGCATCGCCCTCGGTCGGGGCCAATAGGCCGAGCAGGACGCGGATCGCCGTCGACTTGCCCGCGCCGTTCGGTCCCAGGAAACCGAAGATGTCGCCGCGCTCGACGGTGAAGGTGAGGTCCTCGGCTCCGCGCACGTCGCCGTAGTACTTCGTCAGGCCCTCGACCTCGATCGGCGGCGCGCTCGAGTCGGACACGGTAAAACGATGGATCGCGAGGCGTTTATAGTTGCGTCGTCCGCTGGCGTTCTGACGGACTCTCCAGGGACGCGACAGAAAGAATATCTGTTACAGGGCGCTCGCGAGCGGGCAGTTACTCGAGAGCGAACGTCTCGCGACCCAGGTACCGTCCGCTGACCCAGCACTCGACGGCGAGCCACGCGGCGTACGGCACCACGACCAGCAGGAGGAGGGTCCACACCGTGGCGGATCCCTCGAGCAGGGCCACGAGTCCACCGACGCCGAGGAAGAACGCCACGGAGCCGAGAGCGAGCGCCGCCAGTCGGGTCCACGGGACCGTCACGACGCCGAGTGAGATCCGTTCCCGGAGACCGGCGAGCAGTAACGCGAGGGCGACGAGCGTGAGCACGCCGATCGTCGCGAGCGACTCGAGGTCGCCCGGGACGCCGAACGCAAAGAGGAGCAGCCCCATCCCGGCCAGCATCGCCAGTCCGCCCGCGGCGAGGCCGTGGCGAAACGTCTCCCGGCGTTCGTTCATCTATAGGCCGAGAGACAGTACCTCGAGCAATAGTCGTTTCGGCGCGCCGGACAGACGTCGACCCCCGTCGCTCACAACGATAGCTGTGAGTCTGTACCGCCGCAACCGCGAACCGTCGTGCGGTTGCGGCGGCACCCAGTCACAGCCATCATCGTCAGTCGTCGTCGGTCGGTGCAGTCACGGGTTCGACGCGCTGGCCGCGTGGCCCCTCGAGGTCGACCTTCGGGAGCAGGTCACGGAGATAGCGGCCGGTGTGGGACTCCTCGAGGCGGGCCACTTCTTCGGGAGTGCCGGTGGCGACGACCTCGCCGCCCTTTTCGCCGCCCTCGGGACCGAGGTCGATGACGTGGTCGGCGTTCTTCACGAGGTCGAGTTCGTGTTCGATGACGACGACGGTGTTGCCGTTGTCGGTCAGCCGGTGGAGGACGTCGATGAGCTTGCGCTCGTCCTCGCTGTGGAGGCCGGTCGTCGGCTCGTCGAGCAAGTAGAGCGTGTCGCCGGTGTCGCGCTTGCCGAGTTCCTCGGCGAGTTTGATCCGCTGGGCCTCGCCGCCCGACAGCGTCGTCGAGGGCTGACCGAGTTTCATGTAATCGAGGCCGACGTCCTTCAGCAGTTTGAGCCGGCGGCGGATCTGACTCGAGGACTCGAAGAAGTCGTAGGCCTCCTCGACCGACATCTCGAGGACGTCGGCGATCGTCTTGCCCTTGTAGGTGACGTCCAGGGTGGCGTCGTTGTAGCGTGCACCGTCGCACTCCTCACAGGGGACGTACACGTCGCTCAGGAAGTTCATCTCGATTTTCACCGTCCCTTGCCCGCCACACTCCTCGCAGCGGCCGCCCTTGACGTTAAACGAGAAGCGCCCCTTCTCGTAGCCGCGCTGTTTGGCGAGTTTCGTCTCGGCGAACAGTTCGCGGACGTAGTCGAAGACGCCGGTGTACGTCGCGGGGTTCGAACGCGGCGTGCGACCGATCGGCGACTGGTCGATCAGCCGGACGGTCTCGATCTGGTCGAGTCCCTCGAGGTCGTCGTGGTCGCCCGGGATCACCGAGGTGTTGTCGTTCATCTCGCGGGCCAGCCCCTTGTAGAGGACCTCGTGCATGAGCGTCGACTTCCCCGACCCCGAGACGCCCGTGATCGCCGTAAAGCAGCCAAGCGGGACGTCGACGTCGACGTTCGCGAGGTTGTGCTGGCGCGCGCCGCGGATCGTCAACGCGCCGTCGGGGTCGCGTCGCTCGTCGGGGACGGGGATCTGCTCGCGCCCGGAGAGGTAGTCGCCCGTGATCGACTCCTCGCAGGCTTTGACCTCCTCGACGGGCCCGTTGACGACGACCTCGCCGCCGCGCTTGCCGGGACCGGGACCCATGTCGATGACGGTGTCCGCCCGGCGCATCGTCTCCTCGTCGTGTTCGACCACGAGCAGGGTGTTCCCGAGGTCCCGCAGTTCCTCTAAGGTGTTCAGCAGGCGGTCGTTGTCCCGCTGGTGGAGCCCGATCGACGGCTCGTCGAGCACGTAGAGGACGCCGACGAGACCGGAGCCGATCTGCGTCGCCAGCCGAATGCGCTGGCTCTCGCCACCCGACAGGGTGGAAGCCTCCCGGTCCAGGGTGAGGTACTCGAGGCCGACCTCGCACATGAACCCGAGACGGGCGCGGATCTCCTTTAAGATCTCCTCGGCGATCACCTTCTCGCGCTCGGTGAGGTCGGCCTCCATCGACTCGAAGTGCGCTAAGGCGTCGCCGATGCTCATCGCGTTGATCTCGGTGATCGACGTCCCGTCGACCAGCACCGCACGCGAGGCGGGTTTCAGGCGCGTGCCGTCACAGGCCGGACACTCCGTGACCGACATGTAGTCCTCGATGTGCTCGCGGGTGGAGTCGGAGTCGGTCTCGAGGTAGCGTCGCTCTAGGTTCGGGATCACGCCCTCGAAGCGTTTTTTCTTCCGCCGGGTGCCGTTTCTCGTGTTCCGCTCGAACAGCACCTGCCCGTCGGTGCCGTAGAGGAACGCCCGCTGGATCTCCTCGTCGAGTTCCTCGAACGGCGTCTCGAGGGAGACGTCGAAGTGGTCGGCGACCGCGTCGAGTCGCGTCTGGTAGTACGACCGGTTGTAGCTCCAGGGTTCGAAGACGTGCTTTAGCGGCTTCGAGGGGTCCTGGATCACGAGGTCCTCGTCGACTTCCTTCGTCTCGCCGAGTCCCTCACACTCCGGACAGGCACCGTGTGGCGAGTTGAAAGAGAACGAGCGGGTCTCGATCTCCGGAACGTCGATCCCACAGTGGGTACACGCGAGGTCCTTCGAGAACTCGACGACGACGCGGTCGTCGTCCGCCGCTTCGTCGCCCAGCGCGCCGGTCGACCGGGCCTCCTCGCCGAGGTCCGCGTCCGCCGGCGGATCGGGGAGGATCACCTTGAGGATGCCCTCCGCCTCGTCGAGCGCCGTCTCGACGCTGTCGACGATCCGCGGGCGGTCCTCGACGCTGACTTTCACGCGGTCGACGATCACGTCGATCGTGTGGTCGTAGTTCTCGTCGAGCTCCGGCGGCTCGAGCGTGAGGTCGTGTTCTTCACCGTCGACCTCGACCCGCGAGTAGCCCTCCGAGACGAGTTCGTCGAAGAGGTCTTCGAACGCGCCCTTCTGGTCGCGGACGACGGGCGCGGCGAGTTTCGCCTTCGTCCCTTCGGGCAACTCGAGGATGCGCTCGACCATGTTCTGGGCGCTCTGCTCGCCGACCTCGCGGCCACACTCGGGACAGTGGGGCGTGCCGACGCGGGCGTACAGCAGGCGGAGGTAGTCGTGCAGTTCCGTCACCGTGCCGACCGTCGATCGGGGGTTGTTGGCGGCGTTTTTCTGGTCGATCGAGATCGCCGGGGACAGCCCCTCGACGGTCTCGACCTGGGGTTTGTCCATCTGCCCGAGGAAGTTCCGGGCGTACGCCGAGAGGCTCTCGATGTACCGGCGCTGGCCCTCGGCGTAGACCGTCTCGAACGCGAGCGAGGACTTGCCCGACCCCGAAAGGCCGGTGACGACGGTAAACTCCTCGCGCGGAATCGAGACGTCGAGGTCCTTCAGGTTGTGCTCCTGTGCACCCCGCACCTCGATGTACTCCTTGCTCATCTAGAGGCAGCCAGCAACCGCAGAAATGAAGGGTTGTCGGTTGCGGAACCGGCCGGGGCGAAAGTGAAACGTTCGCCGCGCGGACGCGCTCACAACGATGGCTGTGAGTCTGTACCGCCGCAACCGCGAACCGTCGTGCGGTTGCGTCGGCACCCGGTCACAGCCACCACGATCACTCGTCTGCGTCCGGTTCCGGCACGATCGCGACCGGAACCGACGACAGCCGGACGAGGCGGTCGGGCGTGCTACCGAGGATCGCAGACTCGAGTTCGCCCGCCTCGCTGCGGCCGACGAGGATCATGTCGGCGTCCACCTCCTCGGCGCGTGCGAGGATCTGCTCGGCCGGTTTTCCCCGGCGGACGTCGCCGTGGACCTCGAGGTCGCGGTCGGCGTAGGCGGCGACGAGGTCGTCGACGAGCGTCGTCGCCGCGCGATTGAGTGCGTCGACCTCCTCGACGCCGAATCGCATCGGGCTCCCGGGCGGTTCGACGACGGTGACGACGTGGAGCGTCGCCCCGAGCTGGTCGGCGACCGCGACCGCGTGCTCGAGCGTCTCCCGTGCCGTATCGCCGTCGTCGACCGCGACCAGAATCGTGTCGTACATCGTCCGGCCTCGGCGACGGTAGCGCGCCTGCAGGTTTAACCGTGTGGATCGTGTGACGGCGACCGCAGTTCACCTTTTTCTTTCTCCCGAACGTACACTCCCGGGTATGAGTGACCACATTCTCGTGCCGGTCGACGGCTCACCACTGTCGCGACGCGCTCTCGAGGTCGCACTCGAGGAGTATTCGGACGCGGAGATCACCGCGTTACACGTCATCGATCCGACCGAACCGGGCTACAGCGTCGCCGGCGTGGAGTTCCAGACCGACGTCGAACCGCGCCACGGCTCCGAGCAGTGGTACGAGCGCGCCGAGGAACTCGCGACGGAGTTGCTCGACGAGCTGACGGAGACCGCAGACGAGCACGACGCGTCGATCACGACCGAGGTCGTCACCGGACGTGCAGACCGGGAGATCGTCGACTACGCCGATTCCCACGACGTCGATCACATCATCATGGGCAGTCACGGCCGTGGTGGAGACGTCCATCTGCTCCTCGGCAGCGTCACCGAGGCCGTCGCGTTCCGGGCACCGATGCGCGTGACGCTGATCCGGTAACCGGTGATGACCGACGGAGACGAACCCGGTGTCACGGCCGACTCGCGCGCCGGCGTCGTCCTCGCGGGCGGGTTCTCGACGCGCTTTGGCGACGCGGACAAGGCCGTCGCCGACCTCGGCGGGAAGCCGATGGTTCGCCACGTCGCCGAACGCGTGGCGACCGTGACCGACGAACTCGTGATCAACTGTCGCGACGAGCAGACGGAGCCGATCCGCGAGGCGCTCGAGCCGTCGCCGGTCGACGCCCGATTCGCCGTCGATCCGACGCCGGACCTCGGCCCGCTCGGCGGCATCCGGATCGGCCTCGAGGCCGTCGAGTCGCCGTACGCGGCCGTCGTCGCGTGTGACATGCCGTTCGTCGACCCCGACCTCCTCGCCGCCCTCTTCGAGAAAGCAGAGGGCACGGACGGCGCAGTACCGAAACTGGACGACGGCTGGTACCAGACGACGCAGGCGGTCTACAGAAGCGAGCCGATGGTCCGGGCGTGTACGAACGCGCTCGAGGAGAGCGACGGACGGGTCCTCGCCGCACTCGAGTACCTCGACTGGGTCGTCGTCGACGAAGCGACGGTACGCGAGCACGCGCCGCTCGAGACGTTCGAGAGCGTCGACACCCGGGAAGAACTCGAGGCGGCCGAACGGCGACTCGCGCGCCGTTGACGTCGATCGGCTGCTGCGAACGGCACGCGCTCTACGCGCCTGCTGGCGACCCGTCTATGGACAACAGTCAGTGAATACTCGATCGCGTCTCGACGGCTGTCGGCAGCGACGACGGCGTCTCGAGTGCGACCGACGTCTGAACCGTGTTGTCCGGCAGTATACACCCACAGGGTCGGCGACACTGGACGACGCTGGATGACAGCGACGGAGACAGTCGTCGTCGACGACGGCAGGGTATTTCTTATATACGGTTCGTCGTCGGATTCGAACCCGAGACGCACCGACGTCTCCCCAGTACGATGCCAACGAACGTTCTCGTCCCCGTCGACGGCCACGAGCGGGCTTTCGCCGGCCTGGAGTACTGTTTCGCGTCGTTTCCGGACGCGACGATCACCGCGCTGTACGTCGTCGATCCGACGCGAGACCACTACGCGACCGTCGGCGACGTCGAGTCGCCGGAGCAACGCAGCCAGGACGCCGCAGACCGCGTCCTCGAGACAGCAGAGAGCCGCGCGGAGCGTCACGGACGCGACCTGCAGACCGAAACGCGAACCGGCAGGCCACACACCCAAATTCTCGAGCACGCAGTCGAGGAGAACGTAGACCACGTCGTCGTCGGAAGCCACGGCGAGTCGCCGATCGCCGGCACCTACCTCGGTCGCGTCGGCGAGGCCGTCGTTCGACGGTCGCCGGTCACGACGACGGTCGTCGCGGAACCGCCGGCCGAACTCAGGGAACGCGAGCTGCCGGGACGCGTGCTGGTCCCGGTCGACGGCTCGGAGCAGGCCACCGCCGCGCTCGTGTACGCACTCGAGGAATTTCCCGACGCGGCGATCACGGCCCTGCACGTCGTCGACCTCCCGTTCGATCACTCGGTCGGGGAGGTCGAGGGAACGTACCTCGAGTCGATCCTCGAGGACCTCGACGAACGCAGCGAGGCGATCCTCGAGTCGGCGAGCGAGCGCGCCGACGAACGTGACGCGGCCCTCGAGACGGACCGGGCGTACGGATCGCCCGCGAACGAAATCGTCGAGTACGCACTCGACGCGGCGTTCGACCAGCTCGTCATGGGGATCCACGGTCGGTCGCTGGCAGCCCGACTCGTCACCGGGAGCGTCGCGGAAGCGGTCGCCCACCGCTCGCCGCTTACGGTGACGCTCGTCCGCGGCAGCCCCCACGGGACGTGACCCGCTCGAGCGGCCGTCGCCCGCGTTCGGTCGCGTGATCGCCGCGTCGGCGTTCGGCGACGACTCGCTCTCGCTCGTCGAGTCTCTCGTCTGCCGGGAGTGGAAAAGCTACATGCCCGGGAGCACAGTCTCTCGAGTATGAACGAACGAGTCCGCCGCGACGAGTGGCGGCGCGGATCGAGGTGGCCACCGTGAATCACAACGATCGCTCGATCGTCGGGTTCGTGATGGTCGGCCACGCGATGGTCCACACGTACGAGCTGTCGGTCCCGATCCTGATGACGATCTGGCTACTCGAGTTCTCGGTCACGGCCGCGGTGCTCGGGACCGCCGTCGCGGTCGGCTACGCCCTGTTCGGCGTCGGCGCGCTGCCGGGCGGCGTGCTCGTCGACAGGTACGGCTCGCGGACGCTGATCACCGCCTGTCTCGTCGTGATGGGGCTCTCGTTCGTCCTGTTGAGCGTCGCGCCGGGAATCGGTGCCGTGACGGCCGCGCTGGCCGTCTGGGGAATCGCCGCCAGCGTCTACCACCCCGCGGGACTCACGCTCATCAGCAACGGCGTCCGGGACCGTGGCAGGGGCTTTGCCTACCACGGGATGGCGGGCAACGTCGGGATCGCCATGGGACCGCTTCTGACGGCGTTGCTCTTGCTCGCGTTCGACTGGCGCGTCGTGGTCGCGATCCTCTCGGTGCCGGCGTTGATCGCCGCCGTCGCCGGCGTGCTGATCGACTTCGACGAGACGGCCGCCGTCGAACTGGCCGACGGCGGCAGCGATCCCCACGCGGGCGGCCAGTCGCTCTCGAGTCTCGTCGACGACACGCGCCGGCTGTTCACGCTCGCGTTCGTCACCGTCTTCGTGATCGTGGCGTTCAACGGCCTCTACTACCGGGGCATCCTGACGTTCCTGCCCGACCTCCTCGGCGACTTCCTCGCGGCGGCCGTCGGCGACGTTCGGCTGGGACTGTTCGCACCCGACAGTCCGATGGCCGAGGAGTTCGACCTCGCACAGTACCTCTACGCGGGGCTGTTGATGGTCGGTATCGCCGGACAGTACGTCAGCGGGCGACTGACCGACGTGATCGAACCCGAACAGGGGATCGTCGGTATGCTGGCGGCGCTGACGGCCATCGCGCTGGTGTTCGCTCCTATCGCTCGAGCGGGGCTCGCGCCGCTGCTCGTCGTGAGCGTCGTCCTCGGGTTCGTCCTGTTCGCCCTCCAGCCGCTCACCCAGGCGACGATCGCGAAGTACTCGCCGCCGGACGCACGCGGCCTCTCCTTTGGGTACACCTACCTCGCCATCTTCGGCATCGGCGCACTCGGCGCGGCGATCGTCGGAACCGTTCGAACGTACGCCCCAGTGTGGGCCGTCTTCGCCGTCCTCGCCGCCTTCTCTGCCACCGGGTGTCTACTCGCGATCTCGCTCGTCCGACGGTGACGACGGACGACCGAGATCGCAGCGCAGACGGGGCCTCGTGACGTCTGCCGTCGGTCAGTCCCGACACGGACGCTGGACGACTCGCGGTTTTCGAAACACAGGGACAGCAGGCAGTATCAGTAGGGCGGGCGCTGTTCCCGGATGACGCCCGCGAGTTCCTGGTGTTCGTCGGCCAGCAGTTCGTTGAGGTCGTCGACCGTGATGATGCCGCTCAGTTCGCCGTTCGAATCGACGACTGGCAGTCGGCGGATCCCGTGGTCGCTCATCATCTCGGTCGCCTGGTAGAAGCCTGCGTCGGGTTCGATCGTGTACAGGTTCGACGACATCACGTCTTCGGCAGTGTGATCGGCCGGGTCTGCTCCCTGGGCGACCACCTGCACCGCCAGATCGCGGTCGGTCACGATGCCGACGGGCTCTTCGCCGTCGGTTATCACGACGCTTCCGATCTCCTCTTCTTCCATCATCGTCGCGAGGTCCTGAACCGGGTCGTCGACTTTTGCCGTAACGACGTCGCTCCGTGCGAGATTTTCGACTGGCATTGTCCTCCGGGCTACCCTCCCCACGCCAGGGGTCATAATACTACGTGGTGGCCGCAACCGGTCGTCACGGGGTGACAGTCACGCGATCGGGACCGATCGACGCGGTTCCGACCGCCACGCTCGCGATAGTTTAAGTATCTGCCAATCCAACGACAACTTATGAACATTCTCGTGGCCCTAGACGACTCCGAACCCGCCTGGGACGCACTCGAGTACGCGCTGTCGGAATACCCTGCCGCCGACCTGACGCTCTTGCACGTGGTCAATCCGTACGACGTCGGGTACGGGGAGGCCGCACACTTCGGCGCTGGGACCGTCGTCGACGAGAAACGCGACGAAGCCGACGAGCTGTTCGCGACGGCGAGAGAGCGCGCGGCCGACCACGAGGGATCGGTGACGACCGAGACCGTCGTCGGCGCACCCGCACGCGAGGTCGTCGACTACGCCGCGGAAAACGCGATCGATCACGTGATCGTCGGGAGCCACGGCCGCTCGGGCGTCTCGCGGGTACTGCTCGGGAGCGTCGCGGAGACGGTCACCCGACGAGCGCCCGTTCCCGTCACGGTCGTTCGCTGACCGAGCGGACACGCTCGAGCACGTCTCACGGCCGTCGCCGCAGCGACCGCTCGCGGGTGCTCGCGTGTGCTCGACGTGTGAGCCGCGTCGACAGCAGAAACCGAAAGACGAGATCGCAAAGCGGCGAGACCGAAAGACGAGACCGGGAGCCTACTCGAGGTCGAAGCGATCGAGGTGCATCACTTTGGCCCAGGTATCGACGAAGTCGCGCACGAGTTTCTCCTCGCCGTCGTCGGCCCCGTAGACTTCCGCGATGGTGCGAAGTCGGGAGTTCGACCCGAAGACGAGGTCGACGCGCGAGCCCTTCCACTCGACGTCGCCCGTCTCACGGTCGCGCACCTCGAAGACCTCCTCGTCGTCCGAGACCGGTTCCCACTCGTAGTCCATGTCGAGCAGGTTCACGAAGAAGTCGTTGGTCAGCGTCCCCGGTCGGTCGGTGAAGACGCCGAGATCCGAGTCCTGGTAGTTCGCGCCAAGCGCACGCATGCCACCGACCAGGGCCGTCATCTCGTCGGCCGTCAGGGTCAACAGATCCGCCCTGTCGACCAGCACTTCCTCTGGCCTGCGTTCGGCCTCGTCACTGTAGTAGTTGCGGAACCCGTCGGCTTTCGGCTTGAGCGCCTCGAAGGACTCGACGTCGGTCTGTTCGGGCGAGGCGTCGGTTCGGCCCGGTTCGAACGGGACCTCGACGTCGTAGCCGGCGTCCGCCGCCGCCTGCTCGACGGCCGCGTTGCCGCCCAGCACGATCAGGTCGGCGAGCGAGACCCGCACGCCGTCGGAGCGGGAACTGTTGAACTCCTCCTGGATCTCCTCGTAGGTCGAGAGCACCGTCTCGAGTTCCTCGGGCTCGTTGACCTCCCAGCTCCGCTGGGGTTCGAGGCGAATTCGGGCCCCGTTCGCGCCACCGCGCTTGTCGCTGTCGCGGTAGGTAGAAGCCGACGCCCAGGCGGTCTTGACCAGCTGGGAGATCGACAGCTCCGACTCGAGGATCTCCGCTTTGAGGTCGGCGATCTCGTCGTCCCCGATCAGGCCGTAGTCGGCGTCGGGGAGGGGGTCCTGCCAGATCATCGTCTCGTCGGGGACCTCCGGACCGAGGAACCGCTCCGGCGGGCCCATGTCGCGGTGGATCAGCTTGTACCACGCCTTCGCGAAGGTCTCCTGGAACTCCCCTGGGTTCTCCCGGAAGCGCTCGAGGATCTCCCGGTAGTCCGGATCGCGTTTCAGCGCGATGTCCGTCGTGAGCATCATCACGTCCTCTTTCTCCGACGGATCCTCGACGCCCGGCGCGGCCTCGTCCAGTTCGCCGTTCTGCGTGGTCCACTGCCAGGCACCGCCGGGACCCTTTTCGGGCCACCAGTTGTACTCGAGGAGGTTGTCGATGTAGCCCATGTCCCACTGGGTCGGCGTGGTGTTCCACGGGCCCTCGATCCCGCTGGTGATCGTGTCGGCTCCCTTCCCGGAACCGTACTCGTTCTTCCAGCCCAGTCCCTGCTCCTCGATCGGGGCCGCTTCGGGCTCGGGACCGACGTGGTCGTCGGGATCGTCGGCACCGTGAACTTTCCCGAACGTGTGGCCGCCGGCGATGAGCGCGACCGTCTCCTCGTCGTTCATCGCCATCCGGCCGAACGACTCGCGAATGTTCTCGGCCGACGCTTCGGGGTCCGGCTCACCGTCCGGGCCCTCCGGGTTCACGTAGATCAGCCCCATCACGGTCGCGCCGAGGGGGTCCTCGAGTTCGCCCTCTTCGTCGAAGCGCTCGGAGGCTTCCATCTCGTCTTCGGGGCCCCAGTCGACGGCCGCGTCGGGCGCGAAGTCGTCCTCGCGGCCGCCGGCGAAGCCGAACGTCTCGAAGCCCATCGACTCGAGGGCGACGTTCCCGGCCAGGACGATCAGGTCGCCCCACGAGAGCTTGCGGCCGTACTTCTGCTTGACCGGCCAGAGCAGCCGGCGCGCCTTGTCTAAGTTCGCGTTGTCGGGCCAGCTGTTCAGCGGCGCGAGGCGTTGCCGACCGCCGGACGCGCCGCCGCGACCGTCGGTAGTGCGGTACGTCCCGGCGCTGTGCCACGCCATCCGAATGAACAGCGGACCGTAGTGGCCGTAGTCCGCCGGCCACCACTCTTGCGAGGTCGTCATTACCTCTTCGATGTCTTCCTTTACGGCCGCGAAGTCGAGTTTCTCGAACTCCTCGGCGTAGTCGAACTCCTCTCCGTGCGGCTCGACGTCCTGAGCGTTCTGATCGAGGATCTCGAGGCTCAACGCATCCGGCCACCAGTCTTTGCCAGTCCCGTGCTTGGGGGTCTCGTCGGACATTAGTAATCTCCTACAGTCTGGTATATAGGGCGTTTCGATGATAAAACCACCGATAATATTTCTGTATTCCCAGATCTATTTTGCCATCTACCAACCAATATGATGCTATTCGGTATATTTTTATCTCGTTCTCGAATTCGTCCCGTCGATACGCGAAAACGCGTCTCCGCGAGACGAACCGCCGTGACGGGTCGATCTGAGAAAACGGGCCGCTATCGATCGAACGCGAGACTTCCTCGCCAGCGGCGACGCACTCGAGTCGTGAGCCGGTGTGTCCCGACTGTCGTCATAACGATGGCAGTGACTGGTTACCGCCACAACCGCAAGACGTCGCGGTTGCGTCGGTACTGACTCACAGCTATCGGTATCGAGGGGACGAACCGTGGCGGATCGACCCTACTGGAACATCCCGGTCGCCGGCGTCTGCTGCTGTGGCTGTCGTTCGTCTGCCACCTGCTGGTACTGTTCTGCCACCTGTTGCATCCGCTGTTGGATCTCGTCGGCTTGCTCCTCGAGCGCTGTCGTCTCGACGTCGAAGTCGACGAGCGGCTCGAGTGCGTTCTCGATCACCGACCGCGCCGCGCGCGGGTCGGGCAAGAAGGGGTGCGAGCGGACGATCAACAGCACGGCCGGGACGTCGGCCTGGTAACACTGCCTGACGAGCGCACCGGTGATGCCGCCGACGACCCCCGGATCGTCGGCGATCTCGATACCGGCGTCCGTGAGGTCCGCCCGGAGGTCTTCGGTGGTCGCGACGCCGACCACGTCGCCGAGTTGCTCCTCGGACTGGGCCGGTGCGCCCGCGAGGAAGATCGCCCGATCGAACCGGTCGGCGAGTTTGGTCAGCACACACTGGCTCAGCGACTCGAACGACGCCGGCGGGAGCGCGAGGTCGCTCTTGAGCGTCATCACGTCCGGGTCGGACCCTGCGTAGACGCGGACGAGGTCCCTGACCAGTCCGTTCTCGAACGTGGCGACGGGCGGGAAGTCGTCCGAGGTGATGTTTCCGTAGTGGTCTAGCTCGAGTTGGTCCGTGATCTGGTCGACGGCGATCGCAGCCACCAGACCGTGTCCGGGGAGCCCCTCGATGAGCGTCGGTTCGTCCGTCTCGATTTCGGAGACCTGTTCGAACGACGAGGTCGTAGGCTGGTCCGACATAGGTGCAGTGGGCAGTACACTGGGATGGGATATGGTTCTGTGGCCGTCCCGACGCCTGCCGTCGTCGGCGGAACGTCGAAACGGTGTGCAGTTACAGGAAGATCACGAGCGCCGTGACGAGCAACACCACGTGCCAGACGACGACGGCGGCTTTGACCCTCGGTTGCGTCTCGGGCAGTGGCGGATTCCGGAACGCCCCGGCGTAGACGAACAGCGTCGCGACGAGCGCGCCGAGAAAGGCGCCGACGTGTATCGAGAGGGACGAGACGGCGCCGAGGACGACGCCGCCCAGAACGCTCCCCGTGATTCCCAGGAGGATCTTGTCGTAGTAGTCGAGATCAGGCACGCGCACTCTCATCATATCCGAGTTCGACCTCACTCGCCAAATTTCCACCACCCCGATTCCATCGATCGTGAACAGTTGACGATCGGAACGGACGGCCGTCCCGCCCAGCGGTCTATTTGACGCTGGCAGTGATAGAGACTGTATGACACATACGGTTCTCGTTCCGACCGAGGGCTCGCCGCTCTCGACGAAAGCCCTCGAGGTGGCACTCGAGGACTACCCGGACGCCGAAATCGTCGTCGTACACGTCATGGATCCGCTCGGCTCGGGACGGACGCTCGTCGACGTCATGCGCCCGACGTTCCGCGACGGCGCACCGCCCGGGTCGGTGACGCCGGAGTACTGGCAGGAGTGGCGAGACCAGGCCGAGCAGCGAGCCGAGGAGGTCTTCGACGACGCCCGCGACCTCGCCGCGGAACGCGACCAGGACGTCGAGACGGTCCTCGAGTTCGGCAAGCCGGACGACGTCGTCCTCGAGTACGCCGAGGAGCACGACGTCGACCGCATCGTGATGGGGAGTCACTGCCGGTCCGGGGCAGAGCGGTTCCTGCTGGGGAGCGTCGCCGAGCGCGTCGTCAGGCGCGCCCCGGTCCCCGTCATGGTCGTCCGGTGACGGTACAGACTCGAGAGACCGCCCGGACGGTCACGGTCGCGGTCACCCGTGGAGCGTCCGTGCCGGCACCCACTCGTTTCGACCGACGTTCACGACCTTCTCGCGCCCGCAGACGGCACACTCGAACGGGTAGACCGGCCCGTTCTCCTCCGGACGAACGACCTCGTGCTCGCCGTCGTGCCGCCACCGGTGGCCGTAGAGTCGACAGTGCCAGCCCATACCGTGATCGACGGTATCACTTCAGATCATTCTGTCGCGGAGAGCCACGCGTCGGCCGGACCGACGACCCGCCTAACTCGAGCGAGGAGACACTACCGGTCAGTCGTCCGTTCCGTCGGTATCGATGGTGGCCCCGTGTTCGTCGATCTCGCCGCGCACCATCCGCGTCGAGGAGATCCGTTCGCCGTCCTCGGCGAGAACGTACGGGGCGACGATGCCGGTCAGCGGCTCGAGGCCGCGCTCTCGGCGACGGCCGTTGACGTCCTCGAGTTCGGAGACGGTCTCGGGAGAGACGACCAGCGCGTCGATCGACGGATCGGTCGACGCGATCCCGAGCTCGTCGTCCAGTTCCCGGATCTCGACGTCCCGGCCCCACTCGTCGAGTTCGGCGAGGGTCTGGGAGACCGCCCGTGTTCGCTCGCCGAACGACGGAATCGGCCGCGGATCGTCCCGTCTGGTCTCGACGGCGAGGTCGTCGCTCGCGAGTCCCACGACGACGCCGTCGTCGCCGAACCGGAGCGCGTGTTCGAACAGCTGGCGGTGTCCGTCGTGGACGGGGCCGAACGTCCCGGCAACGGCGACGTGCATGCCCCCGCTACGGTCGCCGTGACCAAAAGCGTCGGCGGCACTCGCCACTGCCGTGTTCAGATGCCGGTCTGCTGTACCGATTTTCCGCAGCGACCGCTCGACGAGACGCGGTCGAGTATTCACTGACCGTCGTCCGGTAGTACCAGCGACAATCGTACCGAAGACCACCGCGATCGCCAGCGTCGGCCACAATGGTACACCAAAGACAAGGTCATTAAGTACGGCAATCCAAGCTGACGGTATGGACGTCAGTGAAATCGTCGACGCGGAGTTCGACACGTTCGACGAATCGACGCCGGTCTCGAAGCTCAGGGGCGCGTTCGAGGAATCGAACCGGAAAGCACTGCTCATCACCAGCGACGGCGATTTCGAGGGGATCGTCACCCGTAGGGACGTCCTCTCGTCGCACCAGAAGTCGAACCGAAAGGCGCGGTCGCTCGTCCGCCCCGTCCCGACGATCGACCGACACGGGGACCTCCGGGAAGCCGCACGGCTCATGATCGGCGGCGACACCCGCGTCCTCCCCGTCCTCTCCGGCGACGACCTGGTCGGGGTCGTCAGGGCCGACGACCTCCTCGAGCACGTCCAGTCGTACCTGTCGGTCCTCTCGGCCGCGGACGTCTCCACGTCCGACGTCGTCTCCGTCGAACCCGAGACCGCACTCGGGAAGGCGCTGTCGACGTTTCGCACCGAGCGCATCGAACACCTCCCGGTCGTCAGCGACGAGAACGGCGACGAGGTCGTGGGTATCGTCAGCCTCTACGACGTCCTCGAGTTCGTCACCCGGGAGCTCCAGCGGCCCACGGGCGGCGACGCCGACGGGGACGTGGGCGCGAGCAAGGGCGGCTTCGGTGCCCGGGAGGGCGAGAGTACCGACCTCCTCGAGTTGCCCGTACGCAACGTCATGACCGAGACGGTGGGGACCGCCACGCGAGACGAGACGCTCGAGGACGTCCTCGACACGATGCTCGAACACGGCGGCTCGTCGTCGGTCGTCCTCGACGACGACGGCGCGCTCGACGGAATCGTCACGAAGACCGACCTGCTCGAGTCGCTGACCTGGACCGACGAGGGACGGCTGCCGGTGCAGGTGTTCGGTGCCGACTACATGACGGAACTGACCCGCGACGAACTCGCGGAACGCATCGAGGAGGTCGCAGGGAAGTACCGGGACATGCGCGTCCTCGAGGCGAAAGTCCACCTCCACGAACACGACGAGACGCTGCGTGGCGTTCCGCTGTTGCTCGCGCGGGTCCGCCTGTACACGGACAAGGGGACGTTCATGGCCTCGGGCGAGGGGTACGGCGACCGCCACGCCGTCTCGCTGGCGCTGAACTCGGTCGAACGACAGATCCTCGAGGGCAAGACCTACGGACGCAGCAAGAAGTCCCCGGACGGCGAGGAGCTCGAGAAGATGTACGGCTGGTGGCTCAGCGAGTGACGGGACGGCTACCTGCCGTGTGTCGACCCGCGTAGCCGAACGCCGTTTTTATCACGACAGCCTGAAGGGTTAGTCCGACGACTGGGACAGCGATCCCCGGAGTCGAGCGTTCTCACCGAGCCACGGCTTCCGGGGCGAGTCCTCCGGGGACGGCGAGGACTGGCTGATCTCGAGACCGAGCGTCCGCTCGTCGTCGACCGAGATCGCCACCTCGTCGAAGTCGATCTCGTATCGCAACGTGTGGTGGCCGTCCGCTCTGATCTCGAGGCCGCTCCGGAGCAGCGAGGCGTCCTTGAGCCGCTCGAGCTTTCGATACAGCGTCGACTCCGAGACGTCGCACGCCTCGACGAGTTCCTGTGCCGTTTTCGGCTCGTCGAGTTCGGAGAGGATCACTTGGCACGTCTCGTCGGCCAGCGCGTCGAGTACGTCCTGTGCGTCGACGTCGTCGTCGCGACTGGAACGGAGGACGAACATCATCGGACAGTCGGGACGGCACAGTCAAATCGGGATCGGTTTCGCTCGAGCCTAGTCGGCGGTCGCTCGAACCGTCAGGACGGGCACCGACGCGCCGCTGACGACGCGCTGAGAGGCGCTGCCGAGGACGAAGCGCTCGAGTCCGGTCCGACTCTCGGTACCCATCACGACGACGTCGGCGTCGTGGTCTCTGGCGTAAGAGATGATTTCGTCGCTCGGTCGTCCGTGCTCGATCGCCCGGACGGTCCCCACGCCGCGGTCGGCCGCGCGGACGGCGACTTCCCTCGTCGACCGGTCGGCGATGCGCTCGAACTCCTCGCGCACGACGTCGATGTGCGAGTGCGTGTCGTCGACGACGGAGAGGGCGTGAACCGTCGCGTCGTACGCCTCGGCGAGTGCGACGCCGGCGTCGACGGCAGCACCGACGCCCGGCCGACCGTCGGTCGCGACGACCACGTCGTCGAACCGGCGCGGGCCGTCGCGGACGGTCGATCCGACGGTGAGGACCGGCCGACCGGCGTCGCGGATCACGCTGATCGCGACGCTCCCGAGGAGCAGTCGCTGGAGTCCGGTTCGACCGTGGGTTCCCATCACGATCAGGTCGACGTCGTGCTCGTCGGCGCAGTCGAGGATCTCGAGCGTCGGTTTTCCCTCGCGAATCTCCGTCTCGACCGGAACGCCGCGGTCGGCCGCGTCGGCCGCGACGTCGTCGACGTACTCCCGACAGTCCGCCCGCCACTGCTCGCGGACGCCGTTCCACGCGTCGTCGTCGCGAACGTCGGCGACCGAGAGGACGTGGATCGTCGCGTCGAGGTCGGCCGCCATCGCGAGCCCCTGTCCTGCCGCCGCCGTCGCGACGTCGCTCCCGTCCGTCGCGACGAGGATCGTCTCGTACATCACCGAACGTACACGTGCGAACGTCTTAAACGTGAATCGGTCGCTGGCGTCAAAGCGACGCGGGCCAGACGGTCAGAGCGACTCCGATCCCGTCTTGCGCCCGGTGAGCGTCTCGATCTCGAGTTCGTAGATCTCGAGGTCGATCTCGTCGACGTCCTCGTCGAAGACGCGCAGTCGGAGGAACTCCTCGTTGATCGTGACGTCGTCGAAGCCGGCCCGCTCGTCGCCGGTGAGTTCGGACAGCGGCCCCGTCGCGACGACGCTCCAGGAGTCGTCCGGCGGTTCGTACTCGTAGAGCAAGAAGCAGGCCTCGTCCGTTTCGTCGATAAACGACATCTTCTTGCTCGAACTGTCGGTCCCGAGACGGACGTACAGCGACGAGCCGTCGAAGAGGTACGCGACGGGAATCGCGTACCCCCTCCCGTCGCTCGCGAGCGAGAGGACGCCGACCTCGTGGCTCTCGAGTGCGTCGACGACCTCCTCGTCGTCCATGCCGAACGTGTACGTGTACTCGATCCGGTCCATTACGTGACGTACGGCTGCGACCGTGATGTACTTGCGGTCGCCGGGTGAGACGAGGGTGCCATAACGATGGCTGTGAGTCTGCACCGCCGCAACCGCACGACGGTCCGCGGTTGCGGCGGCAACCAGTCACAGTCATCGTTATCAGGCCGACAACTGACGGCGGACGTACTGGGCCAGGAAACCGACCGCGAGGACGAGCGCGACCAGTTCGTACGGCCGCTCGTGGAACGTCAGGATCGCCGCCGCGACGAACAACGTTCCAGCGACGACGGCGTAACCGACGCCGCCGTCCCCGTTCGCGTCGACCGGAGTCGTTCGGACGGCGAGTTCGCCACGCTCGAGTTGGCCGAGAACTCGGTCGAACCGGGCGGGCGTCCCGGCCAGGACAGGAAGCGACTCGCGGAGGTCGTCGCGCACGTCCTCGAGCAGCGTCTGGAGTTCGCTCTCGATGAAGCCGTAATCGACGAGAAAGTCGCGCGTGACGGCCAGAAAGTCGAAGTCGGGATCGAGCGAGCGACAGACGCCCTCGCCGACGGTGCCGACGCGGACGAGGAGCATGACGTCCGGCGGGATGCGAAACGGAAAGTCCCGGAGTCGCTCGAGCAGTTCGGTGATGATCAGCCGCCAGGTGATCTCCGACCGACCTTCGAGGTTCTCGATCACCAGCCGGAGGACGTTCCGGGCGGCGGTACGGTCGACCGAGGGGTCGAGCACGTCGAGTGCGACGAGCGCGTTCAGCAGGCCGTCGACGTCGCGCCGGACGAGCGTCCGGTAGAGGGTGGCGATGTCTTCCTGGTCTTTCGGCGTGAGCCGCTGGCTCATCCCGAAGTCGTAGATGACGAGTCGCCCGTCGTCCGTCACGGAGAGGTTCCCCGGGTGGGGGTCGGCGTGGAAGACGCCGTCGACGAGCCCCATCTTGAGGTACGTCCTGGCGATCAACGTCGCCATCTCGGTCGGATCGACGCCGACGTCGGCCAGGGCGTCCTCGTCGGTGACCTTCCTGCCGGTGACGAACTCCATCGCGAGCAGCCGTTCCGAGCTCAGCTCCTCGTAGACGTCCGGGACGATCACCCGGTCGTCGTCGGCGAAGTTCGCGTCGATCTCGCTCATCAGGGTCGCCTCGCGGTCGAAGTCGAGCTCGTCGAGGATGACCGACTCGAAGTCGTCGGCGACGTTCTCGAGCGAGTACTGCTGGTGTTCGTCGGCGAAGACGCTGACGATCGGAATCAGCGCGTCGATGACGCGCAGGTCGCGTTCGATCACCGTCTTGATGCCGGGTCGTCTGACCTTCAGGGCGATGCGCTCGCCGCCGTACTCGACCGTGTAGACGAACGCGAGCGAGCCGCCGGCGACCGTCTCGAGCGTCGAGCGGTCGATGTCGGGGACGTCGCCGAGTTCCTCCGCGATGACAGTCCGCGGATCGCCGCCGGCACTCTCCGGAACCTCGTCCTGGAGCGTCGAGAAGACCTCGACGTACGTCGGCGGAACGATGTCCGGTCGCGTCGAGAGCACCTGCCCCACCTTGATGAACGCCGGGCCGAGCTCGAGCATCGTCTCCGTCATCCGTTCGGCACGCTGGCGGTGGGCCGACTCGGGGGTGCGCCGCGGCGGGCCGAACAGCAGGAATCGCCGCCGGTCGCGCAGGAACGCCAGTGCGAACGGGAGAAACCGGGCGACGACCTGGACGTAACGGCGGTAGAACCCCCTCATCGGCGGCGGGTGAACCTGAGAGCGGTGAACGGACCGTGCATGTACCACGCGTTCGAACGGTCGACACAAATACGTGACTGGAACGACTCCGTCGGGAGCGACGCGGCGGTCGAGGCGATCGTCGGCCTCGAGTCTCGGGGTGGCTTCTTTACGATCGCCGTGGTACGACCCTCGAGATGTACGAGACGATCCTCGTTCCAGTCGACGGCAGTTCCGGCGGAGAGGGAGCCATCGCACGGGCGCTCGCGCTCGCTCGAGTCGACGACGCGACCGTCCACGCGCTCTCGGTCGTCGAGACGGACGACGACCTCGGGGACCTCGACGAAGACCAGCGAGCGGCGGTTCACCGGTCGTCGGAACGACGGGCGCGCGACGCGAACGCGGCGGTCGCAGACCTGGCGGCCGACGTTGGCGTCGACGCCGTCCGCGACGTTCGTGAAGGCGTCGCTCACCGGGAAATCCTGGCGTACGCCGACGAGATCGACGCCGACCTGATCGCCATGGGAACGCGTGGGGCGACGCCCTCGACGGACGTTCGACTGGGAAGCACGACCGAGCGCGTAATCACGTTCGCGGACGCACCGGTGCTGTCGGTCCGTCTGGGAACCAGCACCGTCCAGAGCGTCGAGGCCGTCAGGACCGAGCGGGTCGTGGTTCCCGTCGACGGTAGCGACGCCGCCGAGCGGGCCGCCGAACACGCCCTCGATCTCGCCGAAAACGTCGGCGCCACCGTCGACGTCGTCTACGTGATCGACGAGACGGTCTACGACCTGGAGGACGCACCGCGGAGCATCATCGGCCTCCTCCGCGAGGGCGGAGAGAACGCCATCGAGACCGTCGAACTCGAGGCTCGCGACCGCGGGCTCTCGGTGACGGCAGACGTGTTACGGGGCGTCCCGGCGACGGAGATTCTCGGCTACGCCGACGGCGTCGACGCCGACGTGATCGTCATGGGAACCCGCGGACGGGCGGCGACGTCCGACCAGCTGCTCGGCAGCACGACCGCGCGCGTCGTTCGCCGCTCGGACCACCCGGTGTTGACGCTCGGGTGAGACACGGTCGATCATTATCAGGCAGTCAGCACCGGCCGATCTGCCGTTCGAACGACCCGCTCGGCGACGCTGCCGATCTTGCGGTCTCGAGAGTGGCTCTGTCCCTGATAGCCGAGCACGATCAGGTCGGCGTCGATCTCCTCGGCTCGCTCGTCGATCTTCTCCCAGGGACGGCCGTGACAGATGCTCCACTCGCAGTCGACGCCGACGTTGTCCGCGCGGTCGGCGAGTTCCGCGAGCAGTTCCTCGCCGCGCTCCTCGAGCTGGTCGAGGACGATCGCGGAGCTACTCAGCGCGGGCTCGCCGTAGCGGTGAGTCTCGACGCAGTACATCGCGTGGATCTCGGACCCGTAGCGGTCGGCCAACTCGATGGCGTGCTGGACAGCGCGATTCGCGGGATCACTGCCGTCCGTCGGGACGAGAATCGTGTCGTACATCGGAGCGTGACGATACACGCGAAAACGCGGCATATAGCTTATCTCAGGGATCGAAGACGGTGTCGAACTCGAGTATATCTCAGGCGGTTATCACGGGCCGACCCGCGAACCTGACGACCCGTTCGGCGACGCTGCCGATCTCGCCGCCCGCCGGGGCACCGAGCCCGCGATTGCCGAGCACGATGAGGTCCGCGTCGATCTCGTCGGCGTAGCCGTCGATCTCCTCGTGTGGTCGGCCGCGTCGCATCTCCGTCGTCACGTCGACGTCCGCCCGCTGGACGACGTCCTCGAGGACCGACTGGCCCGTCTGCTCGAGGTCCTCGAGGATCGCCTCCGAGTCGCGAAGCGCCGACGATCCGTAGCGTCGCGTGTCGACGACGTACAGCGCGTGGAGGTCGGCGTCGAACGTCGACGCGAGACTGATCGCGTGTTCGGTCGCGCGGTTTGCCGCGTCGCTGCCGTCGACCGGAACGAGGATCGTGTCGTACATCTGCCTGGATTCCCACCACCGACGGCGGCATATAGCTTGTGGCGCGGCCGACAGGGTGCGTTCGGTGGGTGCGCGCTACCTGATACTGCCGGACGTAAGTCGTGAAAGATTCTCGCCGTCCCGGGGTGGCGAGAATCTTCACACAGTTACGTCCGATAGTATGAGGGAACGTCGGTCGGTGGCGAGCACCAGCCCTTACCGGCGTTCGACGAGCGCGTCCGCGCGCGTCCGGATCCGGATCGGCTCGAGTCGCTCGGCGAGCGCGCTCGCCTCCTCGAGTTTGCTGGCCGTCTCGGCGTAGATCGTGTACAGTTCGTCGCCCGCGTCGACCGGTTCGCCGGCGACGCGGTGGGTCTCGATTCCCGCCCGCTTCTCGCGCGGTGCCCCCGCCCGCCGCGCGACGTCGCTGAGCTGGCGGTTGTCGACCCGCGAGACGAGCCCCGAGCGGTCGGCGTGGACCGTCACCTGCTCCGACCCCGGCTCGAGGTCGTCGACGGTCACGTCGGGGTCGCCGCCCTGGGCCGCGATCACCTGCCGGAACCGCTCGAGCGCCCGCCCGGAGTCGAGGATCTCCTCGGCCGACGCGTCGACGCCGCAGTGCTCGAGCAGGATGTCCGCGAGCCGAATCGACTTCAGCCGCAGGGTCTCGGGGCCGCCGCCCTCGAGGACGGCGAGGACGTCCCGCGCCTCGAGAACGGGGCCGATACCGTCGCCGATCGGGTCGGAACCGTGGGTGATCGCACAGACGACGTCGACGTCGAGGTGGTCGCCGACGCGCTTGAAGTCGTCGGCGAGTTCCCGGGCGGCGGGGAGGCTCTCGACTTTCGCCCCCTCGCCGTAGGGGACGTCGATCACGACGTGGGTCGAGCCGGCACTGCGTTTCTTCGAGAGGACCGAGGCGATGAGCTGTCCGTGAGGATCGATCGACAGCGGGTTTTCCGCGCGGATGATCTCGTCGTCGACCGGCGAGAGGTCGACGCCACCTCCCCAGACGAGACAGCAGTTCGTCGTCGCGACGATCTCCTCGATCTCGTCGGTGGAAAACTCCACGTCACAGAAGACCTCGACGACGTCCGCCGTCCCGGCCGGCGACGTCACGGCCCGCGAGGACGTCTTCGGGACCGTGAGCCCGGCCGCGGCGACGATCGGCACCACGATCGGCGTCACGCGGTTGCCCGCGACGCCGCCGATGGAGTGTTTGTCGGCGACGATCGGCTCGTCCCACTGCAGGCGCTCGCCGACGTCGGTCATCGCCTGCGTCAGGTGTTTCGTCTCCTCGAGCGAGAGCCCGTTCGCGTAGACGCTCGAGACGTACGCACCGAGTTCGACGTCAGAGAGCCGGTTCTCGAGGACGTCGCTGACGATCGCCTCGAGTTCGTCGCGCTCGAGTTCGACGTCGTTGAGCTTCTTGCGGACGTACCGAACCGACCGCGGCGAGCCCGCGAGCGTCACGTCGACGGGCCCGCGGAGGTAGTGGAGCGGTTCGGCCATCCCGATGGTTCCGGGGGCGACCAGTTCGTCGGTGATCTTGACGATTCCCGTCGTCGCCGCCCCGTCGCGGTGGATTCGGACGCGATCGAGGGGATGGACGCCCAGGTCGTCGGCGTCGACGGTGTTCAACAGCACCGTCGGCTGGCTCGTCCCGATGTCGATCGCGGCGGCCTCGAGTTGCATTCGTGTCTCCCGGTCGGATCGGAGCGGCCAAAACGGTGCTGGTGGTCAGCGCCGGTCGATCGTGGCGATCCGGGCGTCGCCGCTCGGTCGGTCGACGTGGACGTTGAACGTCCGGTCGTCGCCTTCCGCACGGACGATCCAGTAGCCGGCCTGTTCGTACGGTTCCTCGACGATCGTCACGTCCTCGTGGTCCGCCTCGGCGAGCGCGTCGCGTGCGGCGTCGATCGCCGCGTCGGCGCTCTGGATCGCGGGGGCCGCCTCGGTCGCACGCGTCACCAGCACCGAGCAGTCGGCGCTGCGCACCACGCGTTCGGTGACGCTGCCGATCAGGTACCGGTCGAGCCCGCGGCGACCGTGGGTCCCCATGGCGATCAGGTCGACGTCGTGTGCGCCGGCGTACTCGAGGATGCGCTCGTGGGGGTCGCCCTCCTCGACGACGGTGACGGTCTCGACGCCTTCCGGGGCCTCCTCGGCGATTTCGCTCGTGAGTTCCTCGCCGCTCTCGCGGACCGACTCGACGACGGGTTCCGTCGACAGGCTCAACGGCGTGTTCACGTCGACGTCGACGACGAACAGGACGTGGACGGTCGCGCCGAACCGCTCTGCGATCTCGTAGGCCTGCGAGACGGCCGATTCGGCGGCTTCGCTCCCGTCGGTCGGCACCAGGATAGTTCGGTACATACGCGGAAATTCGACGTCGAGTGACATTACTCCACCCGAACGTTCAGCCACCAGTGACGAGAAATAAACTGGAACGATCAGTCCGAGGCGACGGTTCCGTCGACGGATTCGACGTCGGCCGGCGGATTCGCGGCGAAGTAACTCGCGAGCGCGGGGCCGCTGACGTTGTGCCAGACGCTGAACAGCGCCGGGATGAGCGCCGCCTCGGGGCTGAAGAAGCTCACCGCGAGCGCGACGGCGAGCCCGCTGTTTTGCAGGCCGACCTCGAAGGCGCACGTCCGCGCGCGGTCTTCCGCCATGCTGGTCGCCCGGCCGACGGCGTAGCCAGAGCCGAGTCCGATCCCGTTGTGGAGGACGACCGCGACGAAGACGAGCGGTGCCGCCGTGAGGATGTTGTCCACGTTCAGACCGACGACCGCGGCGACGATCGCCACGATCGCAGCGACGCTGATCGTCGGGAAGACGTCGAGGCCGACGTCGGCGACGCGAGGCGCGTACCGATCGAGCACGTAGCGGATCGCGAAGCCGAGGACGACGGGAACGATGACGATCTGGACGATCGAGGTGAACATCTCGGCGAACGTCACCTGCAACTGCTCGCCGAGGACGAAGAGGACCCACGCCGGCATGACGATCGGTGCCGCGAGCGTCGTCACGGTCGTGATCGCGACCGACAGCGCGACGTCACCCTTCCCGAGGTACGTCATGACGTTCGAGGCCGTCCCGCCGGGTGCCGCGCCGACGAGGACGAGGCCGACCCCGAGCGCCGGCGGAAGCCCCATGACGGCGACGAGTGCCCACGCCGCCAGCGGCATGATCAGCCACTGTGCGACCGCGCCGATCGCGACGTCCCGCGGTCGGTCGATCAACCGCCTGAAGTCGGCGGGCTCGAGCGTCAGTCCCATCCCCAGCATGATCAGCCCGAGCAGCGGACTGATGTAGTCGCCGATCGGCGTGAACGTCGTCGGCGAGTAGAGCGCGAGCGCCGAGAAGAGCAGTACCCAGACGACGAAGTACTTGCTCGCGACGCGGCTGACGGTCCGCACGCGGTCGACGGTGCTCATCGTCTCCCCTCCCTGATTCGCAGTGCCATAGTCACTCTCCGGGAGGGGTGACGGCGACAAAAACGTCAGTACCGCGGACAAACCTGCCGAACACGGACCTCGTCGACCCGCACACTCGAGGTTCGGCCGTGCGACCGGGAGTCGACCTCGAGTGCGGCCTCACAACGATAGCTGTGAGTCTGTACCGACGCAACCGCGACCCGTCTTGCGGTTGCGTCGGTAACCAGTCACAGCCATCATTATCACCGAAACCGCCGGTTTCGCGATGACGTGACGTCCACGCCCCGGCTGTAGTAACAGACGGGGCTCCCCTCGGGTGTCTCGAACCCGTTGGCCCGAAAGAGCGTGTTTTCGGCGAACGTGACCGTCGCCTCCTGGAGCGGCCAGGGGTCGTGGTGAACGTCGGCGTACCGTATCGAACCGTCGCGGCCCTCGGTGTAGTACCGGTACCGCTCCGTCAGGAACTCGGCCAGCGAGCCACTCGAGGGGGTAAACGGCTCGCCGACGGGTTCGTACGTCGCGTCGAATCGGACCGATCGTGCGCCCGGATGCCGGCGCTCGCTCGCGAAACCGACACACCCCGCGCGTTCCCGAAACTGGATCCGAGCGTAGTAGTACGGCAAGTCGTGGAAGAGCCGCGCTCCCGCGACGCCGAACAACCCCTCGGCGTCGAGGCTGAAGAAGTAGATGCCCGGTTCCCCGTCACACCGCACGTACGTCCGGAGGTTCAGCTCCGGGAGGTCGAAGCCGACCGCCGCGGTGAGTCCGCGCGGGCGAACGTCGACGTTGAGATAGGGGACGACCGACAGCCACGCTCGCCCGTCGTACTCGTCGACAGAGAGCGCGTCGGGGAGGTGAGTCTCGAGGTCGTCGGGATCGACCGGCCAGCTGGCGAACAGCAGGTGTCGCCAGCCCATCGCGATCGGAAGAACCATGCCGGCGCTAGGGCCGCGACCGGCGAAAAGGTGTGGCTCGAGGAACAGCGCTCCGGAAGGAGACGACGGTCGCGTCCGGCTCGCTCGAGCGCGCTCGGTTCGTCCCGTCGCGGCCGGTCACTCCCGGTCCCGGTCGGTGTCCCGCCAGTCACACTCCGTGCACTTCCAGCCGGTGACGAATGCGGTGACGGAGGGCATGTAGCCGACCGTCAGCACGTCTCCGCCACAGTCGGGACACTCCCGATCTGCGTCTTCGATAGCGTCGGCTTCCAGCACCGACTCGCCCTCGACGAGTTCCGCGAGCGACTCGGGCGTGACCATTCGCCCCTGGACGACGCGATTTTTCGACATGGACGCACTACACGAGGGTGGCCCCTAACGGTTACGACAGCCTCGAGGTGGTCACTCCGGGGCGTACTGCTCGTGGATGCGATCCATTCGAGCCGCCATCACGAAGTCGGTCTCGAACAGGCCGTCGATCTTGTGCGTCCACATCTCGACGACGACCTCGCCCCACGAGAGGTGGACGTCCGGGTGGTGCCACTCCTCCTCGGCGAGTTCGCCGATCTCCTTCGTGAACTCGAGTGCGTCCCGGAAGTCCTCGAACGCGTAGGTTCCCTCGAGGTGGTGTTCGTCGACGACGTCCCAGACGTCCGTGTCGATCTGCTCGTAGAGGGCGTCGAGTTCATCGCCCTCGAGAGGGTCGTCGTCGGTCGTACAGGCGATACACTCCCGATCCGCGAGTTCGGCATCGGACATGTGCTAGCGTATGGAACGGCGAGGCTTGTGCGTTTCCGGTGGACGGTTCGTCGTCACCGTCTCGCCGTCTCGCACGTGTCGATGCCGAGGAGCCTGTTTACCGGACACCGCTGGAGGATCGCGCTGGCGAGGAGGGCGGCCGCGACGAGCGACGTCCCCGCGGCGAGCGTGGTCCGGGTCGGTTCGCCGAGCGTCGATCCGGACGCGACCGCCGCGATCGCGATCGAGAGAAACGCCAGCCCCAGGCCGATCCGTACCGTCCTGTCGAACCCACCGACGTTCGGTTCCATACGTCGTCGTTGGCGCTGGGCCAGCAATAGGATTGTGGGACCGTTCCGCACTCGAGCGTGCCCGACGCCGCTTCCTTCGCGTCACACGCGCTCTGGCAACCAGCCGCCGTCGACCTCGAGGTTCTCTCCGCTGACGTACCCGGTGTCGGGATCGAGGAAGAACAGCACCGGACGGATCAGGTCCTCGTAGGCGGCGGGGCGTCCCCGCGGGAGGTCGTCGGGGAACTCCTCGGAGTTCTCGACGACGTACGGAGAGACGGCGTTGACGGTCACGCCGTCGTCCTGGGTGTCGGCAGCGAGCATCCGGGTGAACATCAGGACGCCGGCTTTCGCGACGAAGTAGGGGAAGTTCTTCGGACTGACCAGTCCCTTCTCGGCGGAGGCGTAGCCGACGTTGACGATCCGTCCGTACTCGTTCTCGCGCATCGCCGGGAGCGCGCGCTTCGAGCAGAGGTAGGTGCCGTGTAGGTTCGTCTCGAGAACCCGGTTCCACGTCTCGAAGTCGATCTCCTCCCAGTGGGCGGGCGCGAACGCGCCGACGTTGTTCACGAGGACGTCGACGCTGCCGAGGTCGGCTTCGACCGCCGAGAAGAGGCCGTCGACGGAGTCGGGGTCGGTGACGTCGCCCTGGACGGTCGTCGCGTCGGGCGCACCGCGCTCGGTTGCTTCTGCAGCGACCTCGCGTGCCGCGTCCGCGCTCGTGTGGTAGTGGACCGCCGTCGCCGCGCCGCAGGCGGCCGTCGCAAGCAGGAGTTCGCGGCCGACGCCTTTCGCACTGCCCGTCACGAGGACGGTCTGTCCGGAGAGGTCGGGTTCGTCCATACGTCCGACTCCACCGTCGAACGAATAAGTCGTCCGGGACGGAAATAATATATTTACTCGAGATAGAATTAACGATGAACGTTTAAGACGGAGGAGCGACGTAGTAGCCGGTATGACCCTCGAGACGATCCTGCTCGCGGTCGGCCCCGGAGACGCCGATCGGACGGACGAGCTGGCCGAAACCGTCGTCGAAGTCGCACAGCCGGCCGACGCGACCGTCGTGCTGGCTCACGTGTTTACGCGCGACGAGTACGAGGAGGTACTCGATCGACTCGACCTCGATCCCGACGGCGAGACGGGAGACGCCGACGAGGTCGCCGCGCGCCACGCGACGATTCGCGATCTGATGGCCGTCCTCGACGAGGCGGGCGTCGACTACGAGATCCGGGGTTCCGTCGGCGACCACGGGCAGACGATCGTCGACCTCGCGACCGAGGTCGGTGCCGACCGCGTCGTCGTCGGCGGACGCAAGCGCTCGCCGACGGGCAAGGCGGTCTTCGGCTCGACCGCACAGAAGGTCCTGCTGTCGGCTCCCTGTCCCACGACTTTCGTCCGCGGCGAAGAGTGAACCGCGTCGCCGCGTGACGGGTGTCTGTCACCGAACCGAATACTTGTGCGGACGAGAACGCTTAACCCAGTCGGCGTTCCTCTCTCGAGCATGACGATCGAGACGATCCTGCTCGCGGTCGGACCGATGGACTCGGTACGAGCGGACGACCTCGCGGACGACGTCCTCGAGGTCGCGGTCCCGCTCGAGGCGACGGTCGTGGTCGGACACGCGTTCACGTCCGGGGAGTACGACGAAATACGTGATCAGCTCGGTTTCGACGTCGCCCTCGAAGAGGTCGACCCGGACGAGGTCGCCGCGCGTCGCACGCCGGTTCCGGACCTGGTAGAGCAGTTCGAGGGCGCAGACGTCGACTACGAGGTCAGAGGCGTCGTCGGCGACCACGGCCCGGCGATCGTCGACCTCGCAGACGACGTCGGCGCGGATCGCATCGTCGTCGGTGGCCGCCGGCAGTCGGCCGGCGGGAAGGCGGTCTTCGGTTCGACCTCACAGGAGATCATGCAGTCGGCGAACTGTCCCGTCACCTACGTCCGCGACGGCGTCGCCGAGTAACTGCGGGCGTAGACGGCGTCGTCAGCGCCTGTCGGCCCGTTCTTTCCACTCCCGTTCCTGCCGTCGTTCGGCGACGTGTCGCCGTCCGTCCGCGACCTCCCGGCGCGTCCGCCGCTCGAGGGCGACCGTCGCCGCCAGCAGCGTCGACTGGAAGTCCTCGAGGACGTCGTACGACCAGCGGTCCTCGTCGACGACGCCGTGGGGGAGGAGGTCGTCCCGGACGGCGTCGGCGAGGTCGTCGTAGCCACACTCTCGCAGATACATCTCCGCCTGGTAGAGGTGGTCCATCCCGTGGCCCGTCGCGTGGTGGAATTCGATCAGACAGCCCTGTGCTCGCTGGAGCCACTCGAGTCCGAGTTCGACCTCGTGGAGCGCGCGTCGTTCGGACTCGGAGAGCGACTCGGCCCGATCGGAAACGTCCTCCGTGGCCATAGAAGACGTATGGTAGCAAACAGCATACGAGTGTCGGTGGAGTCGGTCGCCGTCGACCTGTTTCGAAGGCGATACTCGAGCACGAGTAAAGATGTGTGTAGTTAAGTGTGGTGGCGGCCGTCCCATAGGGTAGGGATGTTCTACTACGCGGGCGTCGACCTCGGCGCGACCAACGTCCGGGCCGTCGTCGCCGAGAGCGACGGGACGACCGTCGGCTCGAGCAATGGCGCAACGCCGCGCGGGCCGACGGGGATCGACGTGACGGAGAAAGTACTGGCGACGCTCCGGGAGGCGTGTGCGGACGCGGGGATCGATCCGGCCCAGATCCAGGCCGTCGGGATCGGCTCGATCGGACCGTTCGACCTCGCGGAAGGGGCGGTGATCGATCCGGCGAACCTCCCCGACACGATCGATCGCATTCCGCTGACGGGGCCGATCGAGAAGCTCGTCGACAGCGACGAGGTGTACCTGCACAACGACACGAACGCGGGCGTCATCGGCGAACGCTTTCACTCGGATCGCAACCCCGACGACATGGCCTACATCACCATCTCCTCGGGGGTCGGCGCGGGCGTCTGCTGTGACGGCGAAGTCCTGGACGGGTGGGACGGCAACGCGGGCGAAGTCGGCCACTACGTCGTCGACCCTCACGGGCGGATGACCTGCGGCTGTGGCCACGAGGGCCACTGGGAGGCGTACTGTTCGGGGAACAACATCCCCGACTACGCGCGCCTGCTCGCCGAGGACGACCCGACGATCTCGACCGAGTTACCGCTCGAGGACCCCGACTTCACGGCGAAAGACGTCTTCGCCCTCGCCGGCGAGGACGAACTGGCCGACCACACGATCGAGCAGGTGACCCACTGGAACGTCATCGGCGTGACGAACGTCGTCCACGCGTTCGCGCCGCTTGTCGTCTCCTTCGGCGGGGCGGTCGCGCTGCGAAACGAGGAACTGGTGATCGATCCGATCCGCGAGCGAATCGAGGACACCGTGATGACGAACGTCCCCGAGATCACGGTGACCGACCTCGGCGACGACGTGGTCGTCGAGGGCGCACTCGCGAGCGCGCTGACCGAGGGCACCGGCGACCGCCGACGAATGCGAAACTAGGGTCGCTCGCACGCGAGTCGAGCGGTCCGCGCCACCGTTTTGTAGCTGGCCCGAGGAGAAGGTGTACGCGTATGCGTCGCAGGACCCTCCTCCGCGCCGGCGTCGGCACCGCCGCCGCGACGACGCTCGGCAGTGCCGTCCCCGCCACCGCTGCAGCCGACGCCTACGAGCCGCTGGGCCGACTCGAGGTCGACGGCGCGTGCGAGACGGTCGTCGGCGACGACGGCGACGTGGCCTACCTGGCGGTCGTCGACGGCTTCGCGATCGTCGACGTCAGCGAGCCCAGCGATCCGACTCTCCTCGCCGAGCGGCGCGACGTCGACGTCGACGACCGTCGCCTCACCGACGTGCTCGACGTCGACGTCGCCGGTGACAGACTGGCCGTCCCAGGACCGGCCAACCCCGCCTTCAACGACGACTTCTACGGCGTCGTCTGCTACGACGTGAGCGACCCCGAAGATCCGGTCCGGGCGGGCGAACCCTACGAGACCGGCTTTCACGTCCACAACTGCTGTCTCGAGGACGAAACGCTCTATCTCGTCTCTAACGGCACGGCGGAGAATCCCCTCGTCGTCCTCGACGCGAGCGGGGACGACCTCGAGGAGATCGCCCGCTGGTCGGTCGCCGACCACGACCCCGCGTGGCGCGAGGTCGACTCGCGGCTGCACTACCTCCACGACGTCACCGTCCACGGCGACGTCGCCGCGCTCGCCTACTGGAACGCGGGCACCTACCTGCTCGACGTGAGCGACCCCGCCGATCCCCGGTATCTCGCCCACGTCGCCGAGACGACCGTCGACGACCAGCTCGAGCTGGACGCGGCCGCGGTGAACGACGCCTACCTGGGACTTCCCGGAAACGACCACTTCGCGACGCTCGACGAGCGCGGCGACCTCCTGGCGGTCGGCAGGGAGAGCTGGGCGACCGACCCCGGCGATCCCGAGGGTGCCGGCGGGATCGACCTGTTCGACGTCTCCGACCGCGACGACATCCGGCAGCTGGCGACGATCGATCCGCCGGCGACGGCCGACGCCTCCTACCGCGGCGGCTCGTGGACGACGGCCCACAACTTCGAACTCCGGGACGGTCACCTCTACTCGGCGTGGTACCAGGGCGGCGTGAAGATCCACGACGTCACCGACCCCGCCGACCCCGAGGAACTCGCCTCGTGGCGCGATCCCGAAACGGCGGGATTCTGGACCGCCCGCGTCGCACGCGAGGGCGTCTTCGTCGCCAGCAGCACGACCCTGATTCCGAACGCCGCGACGGACGGCGGGCTGTACACGTTCCCGATCGAGGCCGGCCGGCAGGCCGACCCGCCCTCGCTGACTGGCGACGACGAGGAGGCAGCGACCGACTCCGACCCCGAGTCGACGAACGGCTCTGGAAGCGACTCGAGTGGCGACCAGCTATCCGGCTTCACTGCCGTCGCCGGACTCGCCGGCGGCGCGCTCGCGCTCGAGTGGCTTCGCCGACGCGGCAGCGAGGAGTGAACGGGAACCGAAACTATTCCCGCGTCGACTCCCTAGGGCAGACGATGACCGAACTCGAGGGGGACGACGCGCCGCTGAAAGACCGCGTCGAGCGCTGGCTCGCTCGCGAGATGCCCATCATCCAGATGCACGGCGGCACCAGCGCCGTTCGCGAGGCGGACCCGGAGACCGGCGAGGTCGTCGTCGAACTCGGCGGTGGCTGTCGCGGCTGTTCGATCAGCGACGTCACGACGGGCAACATCGAGGCCGAACTGCTCAAGTGGCCCGAGATCGACGCCGTCACGGTTCGCGTCCCTGACGCGCGCGAAGAACTCGGCGGTCCCGACCAGCCCGAGTCGATCATGGGCATCGATCGCACCGAGGGCGGCCGCGGCGACTGGGGCTCGTCGAATCCGGGCGAGGATCACTTCTAGGGGCGACCGAGCGTGGCCAGTTTTGGGAACGCCTATATGTTTTTACGCGCCAATCCCACACTCGTACACCATGACGTGTGGACGCCCGCAGTTCGGAGGTGTCGGTGATGGGTGAGGAGATAGACGACGAGCCGGAGACGGACGGTGGCATCCGTGCCTACACCGTTCGACTCGAGCTCGTCGACGAACCCGGGGAGTTGCTCCGGGCGCTCGCACCGATCGCCGACAACGGAGGGAATCTCCTGAGTATCCACCACGAACGCGGCAACATCACACCGCGGGGGCACATCCCCGTCGAGGTCGACCTCGAGTGTCCCCCCGACCGGTTCGACGCCGTGGTCGACGGCCTCCGCGACGCCGGCGTCAACGTGATCCAGGCTGGCGCGGAACGCTACGGCGAGGAGGTCAGCGTCGTCCTCGTCGGCCACCTGGTCGAGACCGACCTCTCGGAGACCCTCGAGGCGATCGAAGCCGACGCGGCCGCGGCCGTCGTCGACCTCTCGCTGGCCGCACCCGACGGCGTCGACGCCGTCTCGAGTGCGCGACTCCGTCTCGCCGTCGACTCCGGGCGCGTCGAGGACGCCATCGCGGCCGTCCGGTCGATCGCCGACGAACGCGACCTCTCCGTCGTCGAACCCCTCCCGGGAGGTGACGCCTGATGCGGCTCGCCGTTCTCGGTGCCGGCGCGGTCGGCCGATCGGTCGCCGAACTCGCGGGCGAGTACGGCCACGAGGTCGTCGCCCTCGCGGACTCGCGACACGCCACCGTCGACGCGGACGGGATCGACGTCTCGAGCGCACTCGAGCGCAAGGACGCGGGGGACGCACTCGGGAGCGCGACGCCGGAGGAGCTCTTCGAGACCGACTACGACGTCCTCGTCGAGGCCACTCCGACGACGCTCGGCGACGCCGAACCCGGCTTCTCACACGTCCGGCGGGCGCTCGAGGACGACCGCCACGCCGTCCTCGCGAACAAGGGACCCGTCGCAGAGCGGTACGAAGAGTTGCGCGACCTCGAGCACGAGAGTGCGGGCTCGATCCGGTTCGAGGCGACCGTCGGCGGGGCGATCCCCATCCTCTCGACGATCGAAGACAGCACGCCGGAAGCGGTGACGGCCGTCCGCGGCGTGTTGAACGGCACCGCGAACTTCATCCTCACGCGGATGGCCGCCGAAGGCCTCGACTACGAACACGTCCTCAGCGAGGCCCAGGACCTGGGCGTCGCGGAGGCCGACCCGACGTTCGACGTCGACGGCACCGACGCCGCGCTGAAGTTCGTCATCCTCGCGAACGTGCTTGCAGACGGCGGCTTCAGCCTCGAGGACGCCGACGTCACCGGCATCCAGAACGTCCCCGGTAGCGCACTCGAACTCGCCGCCGAGGACGGCCGGACGATCCGGCTCATCGGCGAGGCCACGCGCGACGGAGTGCGCGTCGGTCCCCGTCTGGTGCCGGAAAACGGTGCGCTGGCGGTGACCGGAACCCGAAACATCGTCCAGATCGAGACCCGCCACGCCGGCAGCCTCCACAACAGCGGACGCGGCGCCGGCGGTCCCGAGACGGCGACTGCGGTGCTGTCCGACGTCGGCCGACTCCCACCGCTCTGACCGTCGACTCGTCCTCGTTCTCGAGTCGTTCTCGCCGACTGGACAGTCGTGACTCGGACCGACGACGTCGACCGGCGAGACTCGTGTGGACGTGACACAAACCGCAAGAGGGCGTCGGGGGACCCTGAACCCGGTTTCGAAATGGTTTTAACCGCAACGGGCAAAAGAGACCGATATAAGCGCCTCTGCGCGTGAGCTACAACAATGAGCGAAGACAAACCGCACCAGAACCTGGCCATCATCGGCCACGTTGACCACGGGAAGAGTACGCTGGTCGGGCGACTCCTCTACGAGACGGGGAGCGTACCCGAGCACGTCATCGAACAGCACCGCGAAGAAGCAGAAGAGAAGGGCAAAGGCGGCTTCGAGTTCGCCTACGTGATGGACAACCTCGCCGAGGAGCGAGAGCGTGGTGTCACCATCGACATCGCCCACCAGGAGTTCGACACCGACGAGTACTACTTCACCATCGTCGACTGTCCGGGCCACCGCGACTTCGTCAAGAACATGATCACGGGTGCCTCCCAGGCGGACAACGCCGTCCTCGTCGTCGCCGCAGACGACGGCGTCGCACCCCAGACCCAGGAGCACGTCTTCCTGGCTCGCACCCTGGGTATCGACGAACTCATCATCGGCATCAACAAGATGGACGTCGTCGACTACTCCGAGGACGACTACAACCAGGTCGTCGACGAGGTCGAGCAGCTGCTCAAGCAGGTCCAGTTCAACACCGACGACGCCTCGTTCATCCCGATCTCGGCGTTCGAAGGCGACAACATCGCCGAGGAAAGCGACAACACGCCGTGGTACGACGGCGAAATCCTCCTCGAGGCCCTGAACGCGCTTCCGGAGCCGGAGCCGCCGACGGACGCGCCGCTGCGCCTCCCGATCCAGGACGTCTACACGATCTCGGGTATCGGTACCGTCCCCGTCGGACGGATCGAGACCGGTGTCATGAACACCGGCGACAACGTCTCCTTCCAGCCCAGCGACGTGGGCGGCGAAGTGAAGACGATCGAGATGCACCACGAGGAAGTGCCCAAGGCCGAGCCCGGTGACAACGTCGGATTCAACGTCCGCGGCATCGGCAAGGACGACATCCGCCGCGGTGACGTCTGTGGCCCCGCCGACGAGCCGCCAAGCGTCGCCGAGACGTTCCAGGCGCAGATCGTCGTCATGCAGCACCCCTCGGTCATCACCGCAGGGTACACGCCGGTCTTCCACGCCCACACGGCACAGGTCGCGTGTACGATCGAATCCATCGACAAGAAGATGGACCCCTCGAGCGGCGAAGTCGCCGAGGAGAACCCCGACTTCATCCAGTCGGGCGACGCCGCCGTCGTGACGATCCGACCGCAGAAGCCCCTCAGCATCGAACCCTCGAGCGAGATCCCCGAACTCGGGAGCTTCGCCATCCGTGACATGGGCCAGACCATCGCAGCCGGGAAGGTCCTCGACGTCAACGAGAAATAAATGCAGCAAGCACGCGTTCGACTCGCGGGCACGAGTCCCGAAGACCTGGACGACATCTGTGACGACGTCCGCGAGATTGCGAACAACACCGGCGTCAACCTCAGTGGGCCGATTCCGCTGCCCACGAAGACGCTCGAGGTTCCGACGCGCAAGTCGCCCGACGGCGAGGGTACCGCGACGTGGGAGCACTGGGAGATGCGCGTCCACAAGCGCCTGATCGACCTGGACGCCGACGAACGCGCACTCCGACAGCTCATGCGCATCCAGGTGCCCAACGACGTCTCGATCGAGATCGTCCTCGAAGACTGATCGCGATCGGTTACCTCTCGCGCAGTTCCACCCGCTACTGGAACCGATTGCGCTGGACCGGATAGCTGCTGGTCTCCTGAGTGCTTTTGTAGCTACCCGCCGTACCGACTGACATGTCGCGTTCGTCGGGGAGTCCGATCGAAGAGACGCTCGTCGTATTCTTGCTGGTCGCGATCGTCCAGAGCGTCGCCGGCGTGCTCGGCGCGGTCGCCAGCCTGTTCGTCCTCTCGACGCCGCTCTCACAACACCCGTGGACGATCGTCACCAGCGTCTACGCACACGCCGGCCTCGCACACCTGCTGTCCAACAGCGTCGCGCTCGTGTTATTCGGATGGCCCGTCGCCCGCGCGACCACCAGACTCCGGTTTCACACCTTCTTTCTCGTCACGGGCGCGATCGCGGGCGTCACGCAGGTCTGGGTGACGGGCCTCCTCGGGTACGGGGCCGCCGTCCTCGGCTCGAGCGGTGCCGTCTTCGCACTCCTGGGCTATCTCCTCGTAGCGAATCCCGTCGCCGAGGGCATCGCCTCGAGCGTCGACGTCCCGCGCTGGCTCGTCTGGCTGATCTTCGTCTCGCTGGCCGCCGCCGTCACGATCGCGACGGCGAGTCCGCGAGCCGCGCTGGTCGCTCACTTCACCGGCCTGCTGCTCGGCCTCGTCGCCGGTCGTGCTCGCGTTCTCAGGACGCAGTCGCGCCACACCGCGGATCGACCTGCCGCGTGACTCGAGGCGTGCGGTGACTCGAGCGTGGCGCCGACTGCGAAGACGGAGTGAGAGCGAGGGCCACGGCCCAGTCGAAACACAAGTTACAAATAGCGACCCCGGTTACGAATGCTCGAGGGCTCGTAGATCAGCGGCAGATCGCTTCCTTCGCAAGGAAGAGGCCCCGGGTTCAAATCCCGGCGAGTCCACTTTTTCACGTCGTTTCGAACTATTCGCTCACGGAGAGTCGTCGATCCGCTCCTGGACGGCCTGGGCGAGCAGCGCCGCATCGCTGCCGAGCGAGAGGACCTGCCAGCCCTCCTCGACGAACGGCTCGGCGTCGTCCAGGCCGATCCAGTATCCCGGCGCGACGTCGTTACGTTCTGCTGCTCGGCGAACCCGATCGACCGCCCGCTGGAACTCGGCCGTGTCGGTGTCGAGCGGATCGCCGAGCTGTGAGGAGAGGTCTGCCGGACCGATGAGCAGCGAGTCGATGCCCTCGATTTGTGCGACGCGATCGATGTTGTCGACGAGCTCCGCCGTTTCGACCTGGATGACGACGAAGACGCTCTCGTTCGCCGTTTGCATGTACTCTTCGTCGAACTCGAGGCCGAACGTGCTGGCGGGGGAACCGGCGACGCCCCGGTCTCCTTTCGCTGGATAGTAGGCGCTGGCGACGAACTCCTCGACCTCCTCGACCGTCCGAAGCTTGGGAACGATAACGCCGTCCGATCCAGCGTCCAGCACGCGCTCGACTTCCTTCGGATCGGCGCCGGGAACGCGCGTGATCCCGGCGGTGTCCTCCGGAATGACGCTCATCATCTCTCGCACCTCTCGAACGTCGTACGACGCGTGCTCGGTGTCGATCCAGATCCAGTCGGTGTCCACGTGTGAGGTGACGGTCACGGGATCCATTCCCGCCAGGGACGCAGAAACGCCGTACACCGGCTCTCCGTTCTCGACCGCCTCGAGAAACTCGTCGGAAAAAGTACTCGGATCGGTTCGCCCGTCGGCTGTGACCGCACTCGAGGCGAGTGCCCCCACGGCAACGGCACCCGTCGCCTTCATGTACCGCCGTCTCGTGGCCGACGGTGCGATGCTCGTCTGCTCGGTGTTATCTACCATACAACCTCTCGCCACATAGTATTCAGTAATTGTTTTTGGCAACGTACATTGTCGTATCCGCCAGATACACCCGAGCCAGCACAAACCAGGAAGACTTTCGACCGATCGTCGAAATCGGGGGCACGACGCTCGAGAACGCGGCGGGTGTTTCGTCGAACGTGGCTCGCACCAACTCGAACGCTCGAGGTCGACCGCCGCTTCTCGACGAGCGTGTCGACGTCGTTCGTACGCGTTGTCTCGACCGGGCAGGCGAGCCTGTCTTAAAACGAGACATATGTCCGGCCGTGTCACAGGCCGTTGGACGCGTCCGTTTTGGTTCGTGGTAACGAATAACTCAGTTCACAGTATCGAAGGGGTTGATGGCGAGTTCAGAAGACGACTCCGCAACACACCACAACGCAGAGATACTGTCGATCGACGCTGGTGGGACGATGACGGATACGTTCCTCATGGACTCGAACGGCGAGTTCACCGTCGGGAAGGCGAAAACCACGCCGGACGACGAATCACGGGGCTTCATCAGGTCCTCCCAGGACGCCCTCGAGGAGTGGGGCCTGAGCGTCGAGGAGGGATTCCCGAACCTCGTGTCGACGGTGTACTCCGGGACGGCGATGCTCAACCGGCTGGTCGAACGGGAAAGCGAGGTCGACGTCGGCATCCTGATCACGGGTGGGATGGAAGATACGCTCCGAATGGGGCGTGGCCGACAGTCGTACACCGGCTACTCCTACTCGGATCGGCTCCACGTCAACACCCACAAACATCCCGAGCCGCTCATTCCGCGCAACCGGATTCGGGGCGTGCGAGAGCGCATCGACGTCAAGGGGAACACCCTGGTCCCGCTGTACGAAGACGACGTCCGAGAGGGCGTCAACGACCTGCTCGACCAAGGCGTCGATCACATCGTCGTGATGTTCCTCCACGCGTACAAGAACGGGGAACACGAACACAGAACCGCGGAGATCGCCCGCGAGATCATCGACGAGCGAGGCGCGGAGACGTCGGTGATGCTCTCGAGTGAGTACTATCCGACGCTGAAAGAGTCCGAACGACTGAACACGGTGACGGCGGAGGCGTTCGCCGCCGAGCCGTCGCGTGATCAGCTGTCGAACATCCAGGAGGCCGTCGACGACCACGGCGGGAACGTCGGCGTTCGCGTGATGGCGAGCCACGGTGGCACGATCGACATCAACGCGAACGAACTGGCGCGGACGCTGATCTCCGGGCCGATCGGAGGGATGATCGGTGCGAACTACTTCGGGCAGAAACTCGGCTACGACAACCTGGTCTGTACCGACATCGGTGGCACCAGTTTCGACATGGGCATTATCATCGACAACGACTGGCAGATCGATTACAGCCCGGAGATGGCTCGCCTGCTGTTGTCGCTGCCGATGGTGAACATGGAGAGCGTCGGTGCGGGGACGGGCAGTTACGTCCGGGTGAACCCGACGTTCGACAAGATCGAACTCGGCCCCGAGAGCGCGGGCGACCAGGTCGGGGTCAGCGCTATCGAAACGGACGTCGAGACGGTGACGGTGACGGACTGTCACGTCGCGATGGGCTGGATCAACCCGGAGAACTTCCTCGGTGGCGACATGCCGATCGATCGCGAGGTGGCCAAACGGGAGATCAAAGAACAGATCGCCGATCCACTCGGCATGGGCGTCTACGAGGCAGCCCAGGGCGTCATCGACATTCTCGAGAGCAAACTGCGAAACGACCTGGAGGCCGTCGTGACCGGCGAAGGCTACGCACCGTCGAACTTCAAGTGCCTCTCTTACGGCGGTGGCGGCCCGGTCCATACGGCCGGGTACACGAAAGACCTGGGCTTCGACGAGGTGCTCATCCCCGAGTGGGCGGCCGGATTCTCGGCCTTTGGCTGTGGCGCGGCGGACTACGAGTACCGCTACGACCAGACGACCAGCATCGACATCGACCCTGACCTCTCGATGGAAGAGGCTGCGGCGACCGCCGGCGAGGAATTGACGGACGTCTGGAAGAGCCTCGAGCAGAAGGTCGAAAACGAGTTCGAGAACAGCAACATCGGCCGGGACGAGATCGAGTTCCAGTACAACATCCTCGGGCAGTACCAGGGTCAGCTCAACAGCATCGACGTCGAGTCGCCGGTCGGCCGCGTCGATTCGCCACAGAAACTCGAGCGGCTGCTGGACACCTTCGAAGAGGGGTACCGACGGCAGTACTCCGAGGAGGCCCGTTCGCCGGAGCTCGGCCACACCATCACGCAAGCGTCCGTCCGCGGCGTCCGAGACGTCGTCAAACCGGAGATTCCGACCGAGGAGCTGCAGGGGTCGGAGCCGCCAGCAGACGCCTACAAGGAGACGCGGGAGACCTACTGGGACGGCGAGTGGCTGGAGACGGAAATCTACGACCTCCACGCACTTCAGCCCGGAAACGAACTCGATGGTCCAGCGATCCTGGAAGGAGCGGCGACGACGTACGCGTTGCCACCGGACTGTGAGACCTGGCTGGACGAACACCGCGTCCATCACCTCTCCAGAACTGAATAAGAGCGGCCCACCGCTCTCGTACAGAGATGCATCTGTCCCTCTCGTGGGTTCGCCGTTTCGCAAGAGCGGTCCACCGACGGGGCAGGTGCACTGTACGAGCCCGCATCTGGCTCGGAACAGATGCCACGACGTCACAAACCACACCATGAGTTCGAAACACGACGAGGGAGAGAACTTCCCTCGGATGCGACGTGAGAAAGAAACGGTCCACGAGAAACAAAAACAGGGTGACGGAATCGGCTGGGGCGGACAGACGATCCGTGAGCAGTTCGAAGAACTCGAGCGAAAGACGGAGGAGACGGGACACTACGCCGGGTTCGAGAAACTCGAGCTAAAGGAAGAACAGCCGATCGAGTACGAGCAGATGTTCGCCCAGCTCCGTGGCGACCTCGTGAACGCGCGTGAAACCTCGAAGGAGGTCGCGGCGACGCCGATCGTCGAACAGGAGGGCGAACTCTGTTACGGCCTCTTCACCCCGGAAGGCGACTCGATCGCCGTCTCGACGGGGATCATCGTGCACATCCACACGATGAGCGAGGCGATCAAGTACATGATCAACCACGACTACGAGGAAAACCCCGGGATCGAACCCGGCGACGTCTTCGTCAACAACGACCCCCACGTCGGCGACGTTCATCCATGCGATCTGATGACGATCATCCCCATCTTCCACGACGGGGAACTCGTCGCCTGGGTCGGCGGTGTCAATCACGTCATCGACACGGGTGCGATCGGTCCCGGGAGTATGAACGTCTCGCAGGCCTCTCGCTTCGGCGACGGTGCCTACTATACGGCTCGCAAGATCGGCGAGAACTTCGAACTGTACAACTCCTGGAAGAAAGAGTACCTGGCCAAGACGCGGACGCCGGATTTCCTGAAACTCGACGAACGGACGCGGATGACCGGCTGTCTGATGATTCGCCACTCGGTCAAGGAGATGATAGCAAAACACGGCATCGACACGTTCAAGCAACTCGTTCGCGAGGCCGTCGAGGACGGCCGCCGTGGTTTCAGACGCCGTATCAAACGGACGATGCTGCCCGGCACCTATCGCGGCGTCTCGTTCGTCGACGCCCTCTACGAGGACCAGGAGAACGTCACGCGGGAATACGCCAAGGAGAACCACGTCATGCACGCCCCTTCGGAGCTCCACGTGCGGGAAGACGGAACGTTCCAGGTCTCCTTCGAGGGGGCGAACAAGTGGGGTTGGCACCCGTTTAACTGTACGCCCGCCGCGATACAGGGTGGCATCTGGGTGATGCTCACCCAGACGGTGATTCCGAACGAACTGGTGAACGACGGGGCCTACTACGCCTGCGATTTCCATCTGCCGGTCGGCTCGTGGGCGAACACCCAGAACACGGAGACGGCCCACGCCTACGCCTGGCACTTCCTCGTGTCGGCGTGGGCACCGCTGTGGCAACACCTCTCGAGAGGCTACTACGCCCGCGGCTTCTGGGAGGAGATCAACGCCGGCAACGCAAACACCTCGAACTGGCTGCAAGGCGGCGGTATCGACCAGTTCGACAAACTCCACGCCGTCAACTCCTTCGAGTCGGCCTGCGAGGGCGTCGGTGCCCGCTACGTCGAAGACGGCGAACCCCACGCGTCGGCCGTCTGGAATCCCGAAGGCGACATGGGCGACGCCGAAGCGTGGGAGCGGGTCGAACCGCTGCCGTTTCTCGGGCGAACGGTCAAGCCAAACACGGGCGGCGTCGGTCGCCGCGCAGGCGGTGCTGGCTTCGAATCCATGCGAACGGTCAAAGACGTCAGCAGGTGGCTACTCTACGAGATGGGCAACGGCTACATGACCAGCGACGGCGGCCTCTTCGGTGGCTACCCCGCCGCGTCGGGCTACATCCTCAACGCCCAGAAGACAGATCTCGAGGAGCGCTTCGAGAACGCCGAGGACTATCCACAGCACGACCTCGACCCCGAAAGCGGCGAGTTCGAGTCGAAGGTCGACGGCGAGATTACCCGCCGGCCGGAGGGGATCAGTACCCCCAAGGAGTTCGACGACTACGACCTCTACCTGAACTACCTCCGCGGTGGCTCGGGCCTCGGTGATCCCCTCGAGCGCGACCCCGAAGACGTCCTCGAAGACATCCACGACGGCTACGTCCTCCCACGACACGCCGAGGACGCCTACGCCGTCGTCGTCGAGAAAGTCGACGACGAAGCGAAGCACAACTCCGCCGTGCGAGGGGAGTTCGAACTCGACGAGGACGCGACCCGGAAGCTCCGTGCCGAACGTCTCGAGGAACGGGCCGAAAAAGCCCAGCCGGTCTCCGAGTGGTACGAGAGCGAGCGCGAGCGCATCCGCGACGAAGAAGACCTCATCGACGACGTCAAGAAGACCTACGAGAGCAGCATGCGGATGAGCGAGCAGTTCGCCGAGTTCTTCCGCGAGTTCTGGGAGCTGCCCGAGAACTTCGAGTTCGCGCTGAGCGAGACGGCTCGGCGATCCCTCGACAACCGGTTCGACTCGGGACTCCGACCCATGTGGGATAGCCACACGCGAGGGCACAAGACGTGGCTCGACGTCGACGACGAACCGTACGTCCCCTACACGTGGACGAGCCGCTCGATTCGAGATCTCTCCGGACCGGATTCGACGTTTAGCGACGTACAACGGGCGAGCGACGACGATTGATACGGACTGCTGTACCGGTTTTCCGCAGCGACCGCCCGGCGGGACGTGGTCGCCGCGGGGCGGACGGACAGCGGTCCGTATGCGAACCCGGCGTTAACCGCTCCACTCACCGGCGACGTCGCCAGCGACGTTCTCCCGCCAGACCTCGAAGCCCGACTCGCAGTCGGGGCTCTCGCCGAGGTGGTCGACGAAGCCAGCGCCGGGATCGGGTAAGTCGCCACCGCAGAAGGGACAGGTCGCCGGATCAGCCCAGTTCGTGGTCGTGTTCACGGACATCGGTATCGCTATCTCGGACGAGCCATCACATAAGTATTTTCGCTAAACATATGATATACATATATGGTCATAATATGTACCTAATATTTTCGGGGCGGGTTCGCTCGAGTCGACGTTCGGTCCCACGGCCGATCGATCTCGAGGGCAGCCGGCCGAGATCCGAGACGGTACAGCGACGACCGCAGAGCGACTCGAGTGGATATCGCTGTCCATCTCCGAACGTATTTTTACCCAGCACGGCAACGGTGGTGTAGACATGTCCCAGGGCGACTTCGAAGGCTACGGGGGACGGCACGTTCCCGAACCGCTGCTCGAACCTCTCGAGCAACTCGCCGACGCGTACGACGACGTGAGCGCGACCGACGAGTTCCAGACGGAGCTTCGCGACCTCCTAGAGGAGTTCGCCGGCCGGCCGACGCCGATCTACTACGCTCGCAACCTGAGCGAACGGTACGGGGTCGACATCTACCTCAAACGCGAGGACCTGCTCCACGGCGGCGCACACAAGATCAACAACGTGCTCGGGCAGGGCCTGCTCGCGAAGAAGGCGGGTCGCGAGCGGCTGATCGCCGAGACGGGCGCGGGCCAACACGGCGTCGCGACCGCGATGGTCGGCGCGTTGCTCGACCTCGAGACGGAGATCTACATGGGGAAAAAAGACGTCGAGCGCCAGGAGATGAACGTCTTCCGGATGCGGCTGATGGGTGCCGACGTCAACGAGGTCACTCGCGGTGACGCCGGACTCGCCGACGCCGTCGACGCCGCACTCGAGGACTTCGCCGAGAACGTCGAGGACACCCACTACCTCGTCGGCAGCGTCGTCGGTCCCGACCCGTTCCCGCGGATGGTCCGTGACTTCCAGTCGGTCATCGGCGAGGAAGCCCGCGAACAGATGAAAGCGAAGACGGGCGAACTGCCGGACGCGGCGGTCGCCTGCGTCGGCGGCGGTTCGAACGCGATCGGGCTCTTCCACGCGTTCCGCGACGACGACGTCGCCTTCTACGGTGCCGAAGGCGGCGGCGAGGGCACAGATTCGAAGCGCCACGCCGCCCCGCTTTCGAGCGGTGACGACGAGGTTCTCCACGGGATGAAAACGCGCGTGATCGACGAGGACGTCGAGGTCCACTCCGTCTCCGCAGGGCTGGACTACCCCGGCGTCGGCCCCGAACACGCCATGTTCGACGCGGTGGGTCGCTGTGAGTACACGGGGATTACCGACGACGAGGCCCTGGCCGCCTTCAGGGAGTTGAGCGAGACCGAGGGGATCATTCCGGCCCTCGAGTCGAGCCACGGGGTGGCACGCGCCCTCCAGCTGGCCGACGACGGCGAACACGATACCATCCTGGTGAACCTCTCGGGACGTGGCGACAAGGACATGGAGACTGCGGCCGCGACGTTCGACCTCTGATACGGACTACTGTAAGTCATTTCCGACGCATCCGCATGACGGGTTGCAGATGCGCCGGTAAACAGTTACAGCAGACCGTATGAACTGACGGCCTCTGGGACTCCGGTCCGACGAGTACGGTCGACGCTCCGACGGGATCCGAACAGGCCGTCGTTAACTAAGGACACCATCCACCGGCTAGGCACATGGCCAGTGACGCTTCGGAGGCCACGTCCTCGAGCGGGCCGGTCACGACCCCGAGTCCGGACGACGCCAGCGGCTACGGCCTCACGCTCACGCTGATCGGGGCCGTCCTCCTCGCGCTCGCGTACTACGGCGTCGTCGCGATCCAGGGCAGCCACCGACTGGGACAGGCGCTGCCGGAACCGTTCTACTTTCTCGCGCTCGCGTTCCTGTTCGTCGTCGAACTGCTCAACAGTCGTCAGCGCGGACTCGTCGGACTCGCCCGTGCGATCGCGTTCACCGCGGTCTACGGCGCGCTGTTCGTCTTCGCCGTGGAGGGCGGCGCGTACCTGTGGGCAAATCCGAACGTTGCCCTCGAGGGGTACGTCGGCGTGACGGTTCTCGCGATCGCACTCGTCGCCTCGGCACTCGTCTACGTGGGGTATCTGGCGGTACTCGAGGCCGACGGCGGATCGGCGTGACGGCACACCGCGCCGTCACGCGGGACTCGGCGTCTGGACGTGAGACAGGTAAGCTGCGAGATCAGTCGTCGTCACCATCCCGATGACGCCCTCCTCCTCGTCGACGACCGGAAGGTGGTGGAAGCCGTGCTCGATCATCGTGTCCGCGACGTCGCGGATCGACGCCTGCGCGTGCGTCGTGACGACGTCGGTTGTCATGTATCGCGAGACGGACGTCTGCGCTTTCGGATGGCTCTCGGCGACGATTTCGACGAAGTCGGTGGTCGTCAGGATCCCCTCGAGTCGGTCGTCCCCGTCGACGACGACGACCGAGCCGATGCCGTTCTCGAGCATCGCCTCACCCGCGTCCTCGACGAGCGTGTCGGGAGCGACGGTGTGGAGGTCGGTGGACATGAGCCGTGCGACGAAAATGTCGTCCATGTGCGAACGTGTCACAGTGCAACGTATTAAGAATTCGTCTCGGCGAACCCGTCGTACTCGCTCGAGTTTTGAGCCGTCCTCGACCCGATACGACAGGATCTCGACATCGAGTGTGACGCGGACGAGAGTTTAAATACGAGAGAGTCACTACTCCGTGACAGACCGACCGACTGATGTCTTCGCCCCCCACCGACCTCGACGGCGTCCTGAAGGTCCTCCCGTCGCTTCGCAGCGACGTTCTCGAGGTCGTCACAGCGGAGTACGCCGCCCTCGCCGACGAGTACGGGCCGGGAAACGTCCTCGTCCTCAAGCGCCAGCCCGCGGGGCTCGAGCGCGTCCGCGAGGCGCTCGCGAGCGCCGACGCGACGAACGCCACGCCACACAGCCCCCGGGTCGAGTCGCTGCCGGAACACGCCTCGAAGGTTCTCGAGGAGTACGACCCGACGCTCGACCGACTCGCTTACGAAGAGCGGATCGAACTCGTCTCGATGGTGATCGACGGCGCGAAACGGGACGTCCCGGCGTACCTCGAGCGCGCCCGCCAGCACGACAGCTTCACCCGCGACGTCGGACAGTTGCTCCTCGCGGCGACGCGTCAGGGACTTCGCCACGACGACCTCGAGGAGCCCCACGAGTGCCTCGACTTCCTGTACGCGATGAACGATCGGTTCCACGAGGAACTGCGCGCCCGGGGGTTCGTCGAGCGGGCGGACGTGATCCCGCGGGCGGTCGACCTCCTCGAGGACGACCGTGACGGCCTGCGAAGCCGCGTCAGTTCGTCGTTCGACGCGGTGCTCGTCCTCGAGTTCGAGGAGTGCCGGCGGCTCGACCGACGGTACCTCGCCGCCCTCACCGCCGACGCGACACTCGTCTGCCTCGGCGAGCGCCACGCGAGCGTCGAACGCACGCGGGTCGAGCCCGGCAGTCTCGAGGACCTCGCGGACGGACTCGCGGTCGAGACGGTCGAGACGGTCGAGTCGCCGACAGCGACGACCACGCGGGCGAGTGCCGATCACGGGACGATCGTCGACCTCCTCGCGACGGGCGAGTCGAGCGGCGAGCCCGCGAGTGTACGGCGAATACGGGCCGGAACGGCTCGCGAGCAGGACCGGCAGGTCGCCACGGAGATACAGGCCCTCTGCGATCGCCACGACGAGTGGCGCTACGACGACGTGGCGGTCGCCGTCCCGACGGTCGAACGGGTTCCCGAGACGCGAGAACGCCTTCGAGACGCGGGGGTCCCGACGGCGACGGTCGGCACGCACTCGCTCGCCCAGGACCCCGCGGTCAACGAACTCTACGCGTTCGTCGCGTACAACAGCGGTCACGACCGGGAAACCGCTCGAGAGCGGCTGGCCGCTCGCGTCCCCGACTTCGCTCCCGGCCTCGTCGAGGAGTGTACCGGCTCGAGTCTCGCCCGGTCGCTCGAGCGCTGGCTCGTTCGCACCGACCTGAAACGGCGGATCGCCGAGAGCGAGACGTGGGTCGACGCCCGCGAACAGTACGAGAGCGTCCGTCGCGTCCTCGAGATCGCCCGGTTCGTCGAGGAGACCGACGTCGTCGCTCCCGACTGGGCGGGGTTGCGCCGGATGCTTCGTCGAACGATCGAGTACGACGCGCCGTACGTCCACGACGTCGAGACGCGCCCCGAAACGGGGGGCGTGACGGTCTGTCCCGTCGCCGATCTCAAGTACGACGGACGCGAGGCGGTCTTCCTGCTCGACCTGCTCGACGACAGCTATCCCGGCCGACAGCACCTCACGAACCTGTTCCCGACGCCGTGGCTCGAGTCGATGCCGAACTACCCGGCCGTCACCGGTCCGTCGCCGGCCGACGTGGCACGCACGTTCGCTCCCGTCTCGTCGCCCGCGTCGGTCGGGAACCCGTTCGAGGCCTACCACGCCCAGCGGGCCAGACGGACGCTCGCACTGGGCGCGCGGGCGGCGCGCTCGCGCCTGTACTTCTGTTCGTACGAACGTGAGTCGGGCGGCCTCGGGCGATCGCGAGAGGAGTCGCGGTACGTGAAACTGCTGGCAGACCACCCCGACGTCGCTCTCGAGGACGTCGACGCACGTTCCCGGGAGGCGGCAGTTTACGGCCGCGCCAACGCGCTCGAGGAGTTGCTCGCAGAACCGCGAGGGGAACTCGAGCGAGTGCTCCGGGAGGCGAGCACCGGCGGCGAGGCGGACCTCGCAGAGACCGAGGCGCTGTTCGAGGAGATCGCCGTCGTCCTCGAGGGCGACGTCGACGAGGAACTCGTGACGGCCGTCCGCTCGCAGTTCGAGTTCGCCGCCGGCGAGGTGGTGCGGCGTGACTGAGCGCGTCTCGATCGAGGGGGTGCGAACGTATCTCCACTGTCCGCGCCGGTACGAGTTCGCCCACGTCCACGGACTCGAGAGCGAGGACGACGACCCGCCGGAGACGCGACGCCTCGAGTTGCTACGAACGGCGATCTGTGACGCGTTGCGAACCGGTCGCACCGACCGCGACGACCTCGAGGCGGCCGCCATCGATCGGCTCACGGAACTGTGGACCAGCCACGGCGAGCGGTTCCACTCGCTGGCCCAGCGCCGCCACGAGCGCCAGCGACTCGAGGCCGCCGTTCGAGCGTACGTCGCGGACGTCGGCGCCGAGCACGTTCGTGGCGTGACGAAACTGCGCCGGGAAACCGACGAGGAACTGCTGGGACCGGAGCTTCCGCTGTCGGCGACGATCCCGCTCCCCGACGGCACGGGAGTCGAGGTCGAATCGGTCGTCGACTACGTCACCACCGACGGGGGCTCGCTGACGGGCGTCCGGTTCGTCCCGACGCTCGCCCCGCTCGGACTGCTCCGGTACCGGTCGGAGTGGGAAGGCGACGTCGCCGCGCTCTTTACCGATCACTTCGATCCCGACGACGACCGGTTCGAACCGGACGCCGTCGGCGCGCTGTTCGAGACGGCCGTCGTTCTCGAGGGATTGCGCGACCTCCGGGATCGACTCGAACTCGAACACCGGACGTGTCGGTACGTGCAGGTGCCGCTCGTCGAGCGCTCGAGCGCCTCTGTCAACTGGGTTCGCGAGACCGTCGAGACGAGCCTCGAGACGGTCGACCTGACGGACGTCTTCCTCGATCACCACACGTTCGGGATGACTCACGAACACCGCAACCGGACCGTCGAGAGCCGACTGGGCGAGACGCTCGAGAACCTGCTGTCGGGTGCGTTCGATCCGACGTCGGCGTGGGACCGGATCGTCGACCGGTCCTGTCCGGACTGCGGGTACGCCGTCTGCTGTGGGGAGTACATGGCCACGGAGGTGCGATTCGATGGGTGACGCGGACGCGACGGACGACGGCGTCGACGGGGACGCCGAGAGCGGGCAGACCAACGAGCATCCTGACGGACCGAAGGGGAACCAGCGAGCGGCCCTCGAGAGTCGGGCGGCGTGTACCTCGGTCGACGCCGGGGCCGGCACCGGCAAGACGACGACGATGCTCATGCGGATCGAACGAGCCATCGAGCGCGGCGAGGTCGCACCCGAGGACGTGCTCGTCCTGACGTTCGCGAACGAGGCCGCGGCGAGCATCCGCGAGGCCGTCTCCGAGCGACTCGGTCCCGAGGACGCCGCCGAGATCGACGTCTACACCTACCACTCGCTGTGTCACCACCTCGTCCGCGAGTACGCCTACTACCTCGGTTTCTCCCCGGAGTTCGACGTCGTCACCGAGCGCGGCCGCCGCCGGATCGTCCGACGGCTCCTCGAGGACGGCGACTACGAGTTCGCCGACTCGTCGACCCGCGGCGACGGCTCCGCGACCGACCTCGCCGACTCGCTCGACCGGTTCATCCGGGAGATGAGCCAGGAAGACGTCGACCCCGAGACGCTCACAGATCGCCTCCCCGACGTTCGCACGCTCGAGGTTCTCGGCGAGTTCGTCCTCTGGCTCGAGCGCGAAGCCGGCGAGAACCTGTCGTTCGACGACGAGGCGCTGCGGTACTTCAACCGCGAAGAGCACGTAGAGGAGGCCCGCGAGTCGCTGATCGACTACGGCAAGCTGCTGACCTACTGCCGGGAGAAGATCGCCGAGGCACCCGACGAGTTTCACGACGACGCGGTCGTCTCGGACGTTCGGCGGTACCTCGGCGTCCTCCAGACGTGCGTGACGAACACGCTCGAGGCGCTGTCGCTCGACGAGCCGACGACGAAACACCTGCCGCGGGCGCTGTTCGGAAACGAGATCCGGCGCAACGCCACGTCGACGATCGAACAGACGCCGTTCGGACGGCTCAAACACTACCTCGAGTTCCTGCGGCTGGCGCGTCATTACACCGAGGTCTACGCCGACTACCGGGCGTACCTCGAACGCGAGCGGATCGTCGACTTCGACGAACTCGTTCGGACGGCGACGCGATTACTCGAGGACGGCGGGCCGGACCGAGCCGGAAACGAGGGAGCGACGGCCAACGAGAGCGTCGCCGACGAGATCACGAACCGGTGGGCGCAGGTGTACTGCGACGAGTTCCAGGACACCGACGGGACGCAGTTTCGGCTCATCACGCAGTTGACGGCGGGCGAGGATCGACCGGACCTGTTCGCGATCGGCGACAAAGACCAGGCCATCTACGGCTGGCGCGGCACCGACCGCGAGGGGCTCGACCGGCTGGCTGTAACGTACGACGACCACGAGGCGATCGAACTCGAACTCAACTTCCGCTCGAAACAGGAGATCCTGGACCTGACGAATCACTGTGCGTACGGCACCCAGTCCTCGAAGACGCTCCGAGAGGTCGGACGAACGCCCGGCGAGTACGAGACGGCCGATCCGCCCGTGCGCGTCGGCCGGATCGACGGCGACGAGATCGAGTTCTCGACGCCGGAACAGGTCGCGACGACGGTCTCGAGGCTGCTAAACGGCGAGTTCGACGACGTCCCCCGACGGTCGCTCGCCGACGTGGCGGTGATCGTGCGGACGAACCGTCACGCGCAGGCGATCGCCGACGAACTGCGGGATCGACAGATCCCCTACGAGGTGTCGGGGTCGGCCCGCGGCGAGGTTCGACCGGGCACCCAGACCGTCCTCTCGTACCTCCGGGTGGTCGTCGATCCGACCGCCGACGCCCACCTTCGACGCGTGCTGGCGTACCGGTACCGGCTCTCGGCGGCCGACCTGGAGCGACTCCAGTCGCACGACGGATCGCTGTACGACGCGCTTGCGACCGCGGATCCGACCGGGTTCGACGACCCCGAGCGCCTCGAGCGCGCACGCACCCACCTCGAGGTGCTCACGACGATGCGCGACGTCTATCCGCTCGCGCAGTTCGTCCGCCGGTTCCTCGAGGTGACGCGACTCGCGTGGTTCCTGACGAGCGAGGAGCGGGCCGAACTCGAGCGCGTCGAACGCTTCGCCGAGACGTACGATCCGGGGACGGTACTGGGGACGCTCACGACGTCGTTCGTCGACGCACTCGAGCGGACGCTGACCGGGAGCGAGACGGGATACGGGCGCGGGACGCGCTCGGAGGCCTGCGTGGACGTGATGACGGTCCACCAGGCGAAGGGGCTGCAGTTCGATACCGTGCTCGTCCCCTACCTCTCGGACGAGGAGTGGTGCGTCGAGACCGACTACGCCGAACGCGCCCGCTACCGGCTGCTCGAGGCGACGCTCGACGACGACGTCGACTCCCCGCTGCTCGCGGACCTCGCCAGCGAGACGGTCGGCGAGGAGTGGCGGGTGCTCCACGTCGCGCTCACTCGTGCCGAAAATCACCTGTTCCTGTTCGGGTCGAGCTACGACTACGAGGGCGGTGAGGGTGAACTCGCGACGTCGACGGCGGAGGCGTGTCTGGCCGACGAGATCGAGTGGCGCGTCGCCGGCGAGCGGATGGACCTCTGGTCGTCGCTCACCGAGAGCTTCGATCGGGTTCGAGACCGGTATCCCAAGACCGTCGCCGACCTCACCGAGGAGATCGCCGTTGCGGCCGACGTCACGCCGGGGACGATCACCTACTACGGAAACTACGGCGAACGGTCCGTAGAGCCGCTTGCGACCCGCGAGGCGATCGAGACGGTCCACCGACTCGGACGGCTGCTTCGCGACGGAACCCTGCTTCCGGCGGCCGATGCGGCGGACCACGTCGACGTTCGAATCCCGACGGGTCGGAGCCCGAGCGCGCTCTCGAGTGACACCGTCCGGTTTCCGGTCGAGACGCTCGCGAGCGCGGGCGACCTCCCCGTCGCGATGCGACACAGTTACTCGGCGATGCGGACCCACGAGGAGTGTGCGCGCAAACACTACCTCGATCACGTGGTCGACGCGGTAGACGACCCGATCTCGAGAGGGGGAACGACGCCGAACGCACGCGCCGTCGGCAGGGTCTTCCACGCCGTCGCCGAGGAGGCGTTCTACCGCGAGTATCGAACCGACGAGCAGTGGCGCGAGGCCGCGGTGCGCCAGTTGACTGCTCGCGATCTCACCGACGCTCGAGAGGCCGTCCTCGAGTGCGTCGACCGGTACTTCGTCGCGACCGCGCCGACGGTCGACGCGCCCGTCCACGAGTGGGAGCCGCTCGCGGCCGAACTGCCGTTTGCGCTCGAGGACGTCCCCGGGATCGACGGCGACGTCGTCGGCTACGTCGACTCGGTCCGGCGGACGCCGGCGGGCGACCTCGTCGTCCTCGACTACAAGACGACGGCCGAGCGGATCGATCCGGAAGAGGCGGCCCAGTTGCGACTGTACCTGCGAGCCTGCGAGACGCTGTTCGACGAGCCGGTTGCCCGCGCGGGCTACGTCTACGTGGGCGAGAGCGGGCCCCACGTCGACCTGTTCGCTCGAGGCGACCTCCCGGCGTGGGCGTCGGTCCGCGAGACGCTCGCGGCGGTCGACGACCCCTCGTTCGCGGAGACGACGCCGGGAGATCACTGCCGGTTCTGCCCGCACCGGTCGCTGGGCTGTGCACCCGCGGAGTACGCGGTCGACGAACAGGCAGTCGGAGACGACTGATAATGATGGGTGTGACTGGGTTCGACGCGCCCACACGACGGGTCGCAGACGTTTTATCTCGTGGCGTCCGAACCGCCGACGATGATCGAGGCGACGCTGTGTTTCGTCGTACGCGACGGTCGGGTGCTGTTGATCGAGAAGCGCCGCGGCCTCGGCGAGGGCTGGTACAACGGCCCCGGCGGCAAACTCGAGGGCGACGAGACGCCCCTGGAGTGTGCGATCAGGGAGGTCCGCGAGGAACTTGGCATCGACGTCGATCCCGCGAAGACGGAGAAAGCGGGCGAACTCACCTTCACGCTCGACGGCGACGGTCACACGTTCTGTCACGTCTACCGGACCGACGAGTTCGCGGGCGAGCCGACCGCCTCGCCGGAGGCGCGACCGGAGTGGTTCGGAATCGAGGACGTTCCGTACGACCGGATGTGGGACGACGACCGTCTGTGGCTGCCGGGCGTCCTCGAGGGCGACACCGTCGTCGGCGAGTTTCGCTTCGAGGGCGGCGAGCCGCTCGACGAGGCGACGTTCGTCGACCACGACCTCGAGTGGGGCGTCGAGTTCGCGGAGTAGCGCCGCGGGTCAGGGCTGCAAGACGACCTTTCCGGAACTCTTCCGATCCTCGATGTACTGGTGGGCGTCTGCGGCCTCGGCCAGCGGGAACGACTCGCCGACGATCACCTCGAGGTCGCCCGACGCGAGTCCCTCCGTGAGGTCGGGGACGGCGTTCATCACCCTGTCGGGGTCGCGCTGGGCGGCCTGCCCGAGGTGGAAGCCGATTACGCGTTTGTTCTCGAACAGCAGCCGGCGGTTGCTCACCTCGGCGGGGACGCCGCTGGCGACGCCGTAGGTGACGAGCCGACCGAAGTGCGCGAGGGCGTCGAGGCTGCGTTCGAAGACGTCGTCGCCGACGGACTCGAGGACGAGGTCGACGCCCTCGCCGTCGGTCTCCTCGTCGATCACGGCGGCGAAGTCCTCCTCGGTGTAGTCGATCGGGTGATCGCAACCCAGGTCGGCGGCCAGCTCGAGCTTTTCGGCGGAACTCGCCGTGCCGAACACCTCCGCACCCGCGCGGGAGGCGAGCTGGACGGCGGCCGTGCCGACCCCGCCCGCCGCGGCCTGGATCAGGACGCGCTCGCCCGCTTCCAGGTCGCCCCACTCGAACAGGCAGGCGTGAGCGGTGAGAAACTGGACGGGGAAGCCGGCGGCCTCCTCGAAGCTCATCGCCTCGGGGATCGGAAAGAGCGTCTGGGCGTCGGCGGTGACGTACTCGGCGTAGCCGCCGCCGGAGACCATCGCGACGACTGGGTCGCCGACCTCGAGGTCGACGCCCTCGCCCGCGGCATCGATCGTTCCCGCGGCTTCCATCCCGGGGACGTACGGCGGCTCCGGGCCGCCGGGATACTGGCCGCGTCGCTGCATGACGTCCGCGAAGTTGATGCCCGCCGCCTCGACGGCGATGCGGACTTCGCCGGGGCCGGGATCGGGCTTCTCGCGGTCGACGGTCTGGAGAACGTCGCTGTCGCCGAACTCGGTGACTTCGATCGCTTGCATCGTTAGCCTAGTCGTCGGCGAGCCACCTAAAGGCGCGAGAACCGGAGGAAACCGTGGCGGCGTTTCCGCCGGGCGCGCGTGTGACTCGTCGCCTTACCTTCGCATCGTTTAAGCCTGCGCTGACTGAGTGTCGAGGTATGAGCGAAGAGAGTCAGGAGCTCGGCATCACCGAGTCGAAGTCACACAGACCCGGCGAGTGGTACGCCGAAGTGGTCCAGAAGGCGGGGCTGGCCGACTACGCCCCCATGGGCGGGTTCATCGTCACGAAACCCCGCGGCTACGCGCTGTGGGAGCGCATCCAGGAGGCGCTGGACGGCTGGTTCAAAGAGACCGGGGTCCAGAACACCTACTTCCCGATGTTCATCCCCGAGTCGTTCCTGGAGCGCGAGAAGGACATCGTCGAGGGGTTCGACCCCGAGGTGGCCTGGGTCACCCAGGGCGGTCACGACGAACTCGAGGAACGCCTCGCCGTGCGACCGACCAGCGAGTCGATCATCGCCCCCTTCATGGCTCAGTGGACTCGCAGCCACCGCGATCTGCCCCTGCGGCTGAACCAGTGGTGTTCGGTCGTGCGGTGGGAGGCCACCGAGACGAAGCCGTTCTTCCGCACCAAGGAGTTCCTCTGGCAGGAGGGCCACACGGCCCACGCGACCAGCGAGGAGGCCTGGGAGGAGGTCTGGACCCGCCTCGGCCAGTACGAACGGGTCTACGAGGACGTCCTGGCGATCCCGGTCCTGCGGGGCAAAAAGCCCGAACACGACAAGTTCCCCGGCGCGGACATGACGACGACCGTCGAGGCGCTGATGCCCGACGGCAAGTCCGTCCAGGGGGCGACCAGTCACAACCTCGGCCAGAGCTTCGCCGAGGCGTTCGACATCACGTTCGTCGACGAGGACGAGGAGGAACGCACCGCCTACACCACCTCGTGGGGGCTGTCCTGGCGTGCGCTCGGGGCGCTCATCATGACCCACTCGGACGACCAGGGGCTCGTCTTGCCCCCGACGGTCGCACCCACGCAGGTCGTCATCGTCCCGATCTGGCAGGAAGACACCAAAGAGAAGGTCCTGCAGTACTCCGCGGAGGTCGCGGCGGAACTCGAGGACGCCGGCGTTCGCGTCGAACTCGACGACCGCGACGAGCGCAATCCTGGCTTCAAGTTCAACGAACACGAACTCAACGGGGTCCCCCTCCGGATCGAGATCGGCCCCAACGAGGTCGACGACGAGGAGGTCACGCTCGTCCACCGGCCCGACAACGAGAACGTCGTCGAGGATCGTGCCGGAATCGTCGAGACGGTCGACGATCACCTCGAGACGATCTACGACAAACTCTACGACGCAGCCGAAAAGCGCCTCGAGGAGAACGTCCGGGAAGCGGACAGCCCCGAGGAGATCATGGGGACGATCGGCAAACACGGCGGCTACGTCCAGACCGCGTGGTGTGGTGACGAGGCCTGCGAGGAGGCGATCAAAGAGAAGGTCGCCGCCGAAATCGTCATGCAACCGCTCGCGGAAGAGGGCGGTGCGAGCGCCGGCGAGCCGAAAGCGCCCGAAGACGACGACGCCGAGTGTGCCGTCTGTGGCGACCCGGCGGACCAGATCGCGTACTTCGCGAGGTCCTACTGACCGGACACTCGATCGTCGTCGGCGACGATTCCGGTTACGGAATCGACAGATAGCGGTCGATTCGGGTGCGAACCTAATTGTTTAGCCACACGCTCCTTGACGGTTCGGGTAGCGATTACGAGTGTAGCGTCTCGAGTCCGGAACTGCCCGTAGCCGGTGGGGCGCTACGGTGCCTCTGACACTTTTCGAATCCGCCAGTCGAGACGCGAAGCGTCGGCGGTGGCCGTTCGCGCCGACGAGTGGTAGACGCGATCGACCCGTGGCTCGGTTCTCGAACGGCAGCGACGGCGAGAGCGGTTTTGTGTGCGGTTGGCTACCAGACTATAACGGTAGAAGATGAAGATATATGTGGTATTATGGCCCTAGTATGGATATATAATACACTTAGTCATTATGGGGTAGGTTCTTATTTCAGTCGTGTGCACTGTTCCCTATGTCACAGCCACACGAAGAGCGGTTCGCCCAGCGTCGAGCGGGTCTCGCCGACCCGGCAGACGCGCGCTCTAACTGCGGCGTCGGCGTCGTCATGGACCTCGACGGCAGGGGAGGCCACGACGTCGTCGCCGACGGACTCGAGTTACTCGTCAACCTCGAACACCGCGGCACCACCGGCGCGGAGAAGAACACCGGCGACGGTGCTGGGATCGTCCTCCAGCGGCCGGACGAGTTCTTCCGTGCCGTCGTCGACGCCGACCTCCCCGAGACCTACGCGGTCGGCTCTCTTTTCTTCCCGCAGGACGACGACGCTCGCGAGGCCCTCGCCGGAATCGTCGAGGAAGTCCTCGAGTCGTACGACCTCGAGGTGCTGGCCTGGCGAGACGTGCCGACGGACGACGACGGGCTCGGGAAGACGGCACTCGAGTCCGAACCCGACGTGTGGCAGTGTTTCGTCGCACCCGAACGCGAGCACTCCGACGAGGAGTTCGACCGCACGCTCTACGTCGCCCGCCGCGCACTCGAGAACGAGATCGAAGACGCCGACGTCGACGGTGCCGATCGCTTCTACGTCTGCTCGCTCGACTCGAAGACGGTCGTCTACAAGGGACTGCTCAAAGGCGAGCAGGTCCCCGCCTACTACCCCGATCTGACCGACGAGCGCGTCGAGTCGACGTTCGTCATGGTCCACGAACGGTTCTCGACGAACACGCTCGGCGCGTGGCACCTCGCTCACCCCTACCGGAACGTCGTCCACAACGGCGAGTTCAACACCATCCAGGGCAACATCAACTGGATGCGGGCCCGCGAGACCGACCTCGAGAGCGACGTGCTCTCCGATCTCGAGGCGATCAAGCCGATCATCGACGATCCGGACCAGTCGGACACCGCGAGCGTCGACAACGCGCTCGAACTCCTGTTGCAGGACGGCCGGGACCTCGCTCACGCGCTACGCATGCTGGTTCCCGAGGCGTGGCGGGACGACGACTCGATGTCCCAGGAGCGAAAGGACTTCTACGACTTCCACGCCTCGCTCGTCGAACCCTGGGACGGGCCCGCGCTCGTCGCCGCGACCGACGGCGAACGCGTCGGGGCCGTCCTCGACCGCAACGGCCTGCGACCCTGCCGGTACGAGGTGACCACCGACGACCGACTCGTGATGGCAAGCGAGGCCGGCGCACTCGAGCACGCCCCCGAGGAGGTCGAAGAGCGCGGTCGCCTCCAGCCCGGACAGCTCTTTCTCGCCGACCCGAACGAGGGGCGCGTGATCCCCGACGAGGAGATCTTCGCGGACCTCGTCGACGACCGCTACGGGGAGTGGGTCGAGCGCGAACAGGTGCGACTCGGCGAACTCGTGGCGACGGGCGAACGCACGCCACAGCAGCCCGTCTCGGGGCTGCGAGAACGCCAGGCCGCCTTCGGCTACACCCACGACGAACTCGAGAACCTCATCGAACCGATGGTCCAGAAGGGCAAGGACCCGGTCGGCTCGATGGGCGACGACACGCCCCTGTCGGTGCTGACGGAGTTCAACCGGCCGCTGTTTTCGTACTTCAAACAGCTGTTCGCCCAGGTGACGAACCCGCCGCTCGACTACATCCGCGAGGAACTCGTCACCAGCCTCGAGTCGCGACTCGGCTTCCAGCGCAACTTGCTCGACGAGTCGCCCGAACACGCCCGCCAGCTCGTCCTCGACTCGCCGATCCTGACCGACGCCGAACTCGAGGCGATCCGCGAGTGCGAGGCGAACGAGATCACCGCCGAGACGGTCGACGTTACGTACGAGCCGGAACGCGAGGAGCCCGGTGCGGACCTTCGGGACGCGCTCGAGCGCGTCCGGGAAGACGCCGCGGCGGCCATCGAGGACGGCCACGACGTCGTGATCCTCTCGGATCGCGGCGTCGACGAAGACCGCGTGGCGATCCCGAGCCTGCTCGCGACGGGCGCGGTCCACCACCACCTCGTGCGCAACGGGCTTCGCAACCACGCCGGACTCGTCGTCGAGTCGGCCGACCCGCGGACCGTCCACCACTTCGCGACGCTGATCGGGTACGGTGCGGGCGCGGTCAACCCCTACCTCGCCTACCAGACCATCGAGGACGTTACGGCCGGTCCGGACGGCGCAGACGTCGAGGTCGCCATCGACGCCTACGTCGGCGCGGTCGAGGACGGCCTGCTCAAGACGATGGCGAAGATGGGTATCTCGACCGTAGAGAGCTACCAGGGAGCCCAGATCTTCGAGGCGGTCGGCCTCGACTCCGACCTCGTCTCCGAGTACTTCGAGGGCACCGAAAATCGCACCGAGGGCATCGGCCTCGCCGAGATCGAAGCCGACGTCCGCGAACGCCACGCCGTCGCCTTCGGCACCGAGGAGTCCGAACTCGAGCGCCACGGCGAGTTCGAACACCGCTCTGGCGGCGTCCACCACCAGTGGAACCCCCAGACCGTCGGTGCGCTCCAGCAGTCGGTGCGCTCGAACGACTACGAGCGCTACCAGGAGTTCGCCGAGATGATCAACGAGCAGAGCCAGAACCTCCAGACGCTTCGGGGCTTGCTCGAGTTCGACTCCGACCGCGACCCCGTTCCACTCGAGGAGGTCGAACCGATCGAGGAGATCGTCGAGCGATTCTCGACGGCGGCGATGAGCCTCGGATCGCTCTCGCCGGAGGCCCACGAGAACAACTCGATCGCGATGAACCGACTCGGCGGCAAGAGCAATTCGGGCGAGGGCGGCGAGCCACCCGAGCGCTTCGGGACCGAGCGCGAGTGCAACGTCAAGCAGGTCGCCTCGGGCCGCTTCGGCGTCACCTCGACGTACCTCTCGAGCGCCGACGAACTGCAGATCAAGATGGCCCAGGGGTCGAAGCCGGGTGAGGGCGGCCACCTGCCCGGCCAGAAAGTCAACGAGATGATCGCCCACGTGCGCAAATCGACGCCGGGTGTCGGGCTGATCTCGCCGCCGCCGTTGCACGACATCTACTCGATCGAGGACCTGAAACAGCTCATCCACGACCTGAAGGCCGCAAACGAGGACGCGGACGTAAACGTCAAGCTCGTCAGCGAGGCGGGTATCGGCACTATCGCCGCGGGCGTCGCGAAGGCCAACGCCGACGTTGTCCACATCTCCGGCCACTCCGGCGGCACCGGCGCGTCCCCTCGAACCTCGATCAAGAACGCCGGCCTCCCGTGGGAACTCGGCCTGGCGGAGGCAAACCAGATGCTCCGCGCGACCGGCCTGCGCGACCGCATCCGCGTCTCGACCGACGGCGGACTGAAGACCGGCCGCGACGTCGCCGTCGCCGCCTTGCTGGGTGCCGAGGAGTACGTCTTCGGTACCGCCAGCCTCGTCACCTCCGGCTGCGTGATGGCCCGGCAGTGTCACAAGAACACCTGCCCGGTCGGCGTCGCCACCCAGCGCGAGGACCTCCGCAAGCGCTTCCCCGGCGAACCCGAGCACGTCATCAACTACATGACGTTCATCGCCCAGGAACTGCGCGAGCTCATGGCCGAACTCGGCTTCCGCAGTCTCGAGGAGATGATCGGCCGCGTCGACGTCCTGGCACAGCGCGAGGACGTCGACCACCCCAAGGCCCGCACCGTCGACCTCTCGGCCGTCCTCGCCGAACCAGACGGCGACGTCCGCACGAAGGTCCGCGAGCAGGACCACGAGATCGACGACCAGCTCGACCGGGAGCTGATCGACGCCGCAGCCGACGCCCTCGAGACCCAGCAGCCCGTGACGCTCGCGACCGACGTCTCCAACGTCGACCGCGCCGTCGGCGCGATGCTCTCGAACCGGGTGACGAGCCGCTACGGCGAACCCGGGCTCCCCGAGGACACGATCACCGTCGACGCAGAGGGGATCGCCGGCCAGAGCTTCGGCGCGTTCCTCGCGAGTGGTGTCTCCCTGCACCTCGAGGGCGTCGCGAACGACTACGTCGGGAAGGGACTCTCGGGCGGCAAGGTGACGGTTCGAACGCCCGAATCGGCGGCCTACGACCCGACCGAGAACGTCGCCATCGGCAACGTCGCTCTCTACGGCGCGACCGGCGGCGAACTGTACGTCAACGGCGTCGCCGGCGAGCGCTTCGCCGTCCGCAACTCCGGCGCGAAAGCGGTCGTCGAGGGCGTCGGCGACCACGGCTGTGAGTACATGACCGGCGGCGTCGTCGCCGTCCTCGGCGAGACCGGCACGAACTTCGCCGCGGGAATGTCCGGCGGCGTCGCCTACGTCTACGACGTCGACGGCGACTTCGCCGAGCGGGCGAACACCGGTATGGTCTCGCTGTACGACGAACTCGACGACCGCGACGAGGCGATGCTCCGACGGCTCGTCGAGAACCACGTCGCCTACACCGGCAGCGAGCGCGGCCGGGCGCTGCTCGAGAACTGGGAGAGCGTCCTCGAGTCGTTCGTGAAGGTGATGCCAGACGCCTACTACGAGGCGATCACCGAGGATGGCCGCGACGACGTCCGCGAAACGCTCCCCGAGACGCCCGAACCGAGCGTCGAAGTCGGGACCGCGGGGTACGCCACGGGCGACGACTGACGTCGGTCGTCGATCAGTCGACGACGCCACCCGCCTCCGTCGCCCACTCGAGGACGTCCCGATCGGCGGGAACGGCGAGCAGGTGCGCCTCACACCCGCAGTCGGACGCACCGAAGCCCGCGACGGGCTCGCCGGGAAGCGCCGCCGCGAGTTCGCACTCGCGATCCGAGTCGGGGAAGGTGACGACGGCCTCGAGGCTCGTCTCCGGCTGCCCGAGCAGGTAGTCGACGTGCCAGTGGCGCGCGTCGCGCTCGCCGCGGGCGAGCTCCCGGTGGCGGTCGACGCGAGCGAACCCGCCCGGGCCGAACGCACTTCCGACGTAGGCGTACGTCCCCGCCTCGAACGCGATCGCACCGAGCGCGCCGACCTCGATGCTGGTCGTCGTCGGGACGTCGATCTCGAGGACGTAGGTGCCACCAGTGGCCATAGCACCCTCTCGCTCGAGCAGAGACACAACGGTTTCGGGTTCGGCTGCGTGCGTGGCGACTGGCGAGAGCGAGCGGGCCGGTGCGGGTCGCCGCAAGTCCGTCAGAACGCGCTTCTCGAGCGGGCGAGTCGGACGCCCTCGAGTAGGCGATCGGCGAGCGTCAGCCCTGGTCGTGGACGTGCCGTCGGTTGCGCATGTCCTCCGACCGGTCTCTGCTCACCTGGTGCCCCCGTCCGCTCTCGGTCGTTCCGCGCTGACTCTCCGCCCCCTCGCGTCGTTCCTGGCCGCGTTGTTGGCGGTACTGGAGGCCGCCGCGGTTCGACTGGCCGCGTCGTTCCCGTCCACGCCGACGGCCCTGCTGCTGATGGCCCTGCCGTTCTTGCTGACCGCGCTGTCGTTCTCGCTGTTCGTGCTCGTGCTGTCCTCGCCGTCGTTCGAACTGCTCCTGGCGACCCTGCTGTCCGTGCTGTCCCTGGCGGCTGTTCTGCCCTCGCTGGCCGTACCGTTCCTGCCGACCTCGGCGGCCACGTTGACCCGTCTGACCGCTACCGTACTGACCCCGATCGCGTTCACCGCGCCGACCGTACTGCTCTCGCTGGCCGTACTCTCCCTGGCGTTCGTGCTGTCCCCGGCGGCCGTACTGCCGCTGTCGACCGCGCCCCTCCTGGCCCTGTTGCCACTGCTTGTGGCCCGCTTCCTCTCGCTGCCCGCCTCTGCCTCGCTGTCCGCGACGTTCTCGGCGGCCTCGCTGGCCCTGCTGGCCGAACTGTTCTCCCCGTTCGCGTTCTCGAGGCCGCTCCGATCGTCCGCGCTGACTCGACTGTCCCTGGAGCCAGCCCCGTTCGCGTCCGCGCTGGCGTCCGTCACCGCGTCGCTGACCGCCGTGGTGCCGTTCGCTCCCTCGCTCTGTGTTGTCGTAGCTATCGTTCATAATCTGGTCTGCTCGGTGGATGATGGGCCGCTCGTCTCTGTCCGCCTTCGGCGAGGCGGCGTACACCAGCCCGCTGAATAAAACCCATCTGTGGTTTCACGGTCACGTCCGCTGAATTGGAGATTAGCCGAGCGAAAGTCGCCGCTCGACCGATCGGTCGATCGTTCGTCGGGCCGAGACGATCCACCATCCACGAATAGCGGCCGCCTCGAGCAGATCCGCCGTCGAACGGGAAATCGTTCCGTCGGTGACGCGCCTCGGCGCTGCGATCCAGTAACGTCGGCTTTCGAGCGCCGTTTCGCTCGCGAACGATGGATTATTAGAGCGGTCGGCTCTCGACGTCCTGCTCGTATACGCTACCGGCCTCGGTCGTGGGATCGAACGAGAGCAACCCCCGCCCGGGAGCGTGTTCGTACGCGATCCACTGGGGATCGTACGCCGTACCGACGAGTTTGCGGATACCCAGCTGTTTGAGCCGCGACTCCGGGACGAGACGATCGGTCAGTCGCAGGTCGACGACGCCGTCGTAGACTGGTTCGTCACCGACCCGACGACCGTCTTCGTCCGCTGACGTCGCCGCGGCGACGATCGGAACGTATCGCGCCTTGCAGACGCTCGCACGGACGTCCTCGACGAAGTTGTGCACCAGCTGATCCTGGATCAGGGCGTCGAGTTCGTCGAGCGAATCGAGAACCACCAGCCCCGTCTCGGTCATCTCGAGGTCGTCGAGCCCTCGCTGTAGCGCGTTCGCGACCGCGCGGACGTCGCCCGGACTCTCGACGTCGATCACCGCCTCGTCCCCGGCGTCGGCGAGAAACCGGTTCCACTCGTTCAGCGTCGTGACGAACTCGTCGCGGTCCTCGAGTCGGTGGGTGAAACAGTCGACGATCCGCAGCCGATCGTCCTCGAGGTACGGCAGGACGTTCCACCCCTGCCTGAAGAAGCGCTCGAGGACTGCCGTCGGCGGATCGACGTACGCGACGACGACGGCCGGTTCACCGCGCTCGAGCGCGCGCCAGACGAGTTCGGTCAGCAGCTCCGACCGACGGGTCCCCTCCTCACCCGAGAGCAACAGGAAGGCGTCTGCCGGCAAGCCGGTCGGCACGAGCGAATCGAGCGGTTCGACGCCGGTCTCGAACCGCTCGTACGCGTCTTCTGCCGGTACCGGCTCCTCCTCGTCGAACGCCTCGAGACAGGACCGCGAACAGAACTCCCGTCCCGCTTCCGATCGGTGTGGCTCCTCCGGAATCGAGTAGCCACAGTACGCACACCGTCGTCGCTGTCCACTCCGTTGCTCTGTCGACTGCTGGTACGCCATGACGAGACGATTCACCACGAGCGAGGAAAAAGAACCCTTCCCCCTAGACTACAAAAATAATAGTATTTTAATATATAATGTGAATTATAGATAGAAGGTGGTTCAGTCGGCGATAGGCGGAGAACTGCGACGGAACGTCTCGAAGGAGGGAAGACGGCGAAGTCATCGACACCTGCCCTGGTTCGCCAACGTTTTCCGCGACTCCGGCGACGTTCGACCATGGACACCGCACTCGTCATCGGCGGGACGCGCTTTATCGGCCGCCACCTCGTCTCCGAACTCACGGCACACGACTACGACGTCACGATCTTCAACCGTGGCAACCACGACAATCCGTTCGCAGACGACGACCTGGTCACCCACCTCGAGGGGGACCGAACGAACGACTCGGCGCTCGAGGCCGCAGCGGCCGACGTCGACCCGGACGCCGTCTTCGACTGCGTGGCCTACTACCCGCGGGACGTCCGTGCGGCCACCGAAATCTTCGCCGACTCCGAGGCGTACGTCTACGTCTCGAGTGGTGCAGCCTACGGCCGCGAGGAGATCCCCAAGCGAGAGGGCGAGACGCCACTCGAGCCCTGCACCGCAGACCAGGCGGTCGACGACTCGGCGGCCACCTACGGCAACCGCAAGGCGGAGGGCGACCGGGCGATATTCGCGGCCGCCGACCGCGGCGTCGACGCGATGGGCGTCCGGCCGCCGATCGTCTACGGCCCACACGACTACACCGAACGCCTGGACTTCTGGATCGATCGCGTCAACCGCTTCGATCGCGTGATCGTCCCCGGGGACGGCACCAACATCTGGCACCGCGTCTACGTCGAAGACGTCGCCACGGCCCTCCGGGTCGTCGCCGAACGCGGCGAACCCGGCGAACTCTACAACGCCGGCGATCGACGGATCACCACGCTGGAGGAGATGGTCGAGTTGATCGCCGAGAGCCTCGACACCGAGGTCGAGGTCGTCCACGCCGGCCCGCGCGAACTCGAGGCCGGCGGGCTCTCGCCCGACGACTACGTCCTCTACCGGGAGTACCCGCACGTCATGTCGACGGCGAAACTCGCCGACCTGGGCTGGGAGTCGACGCCGCTCGAGGACGCGATGGCGAAGACGGTCGACGAGCACCTCGAGAGCGACCGCGACGGGAGCGAGCACGATCCTGGACGCGAGGCCGAAGAGCGCGTGCTCGGCATCCTCGATACGCTTTAGTGGCGTCTCGAGTCTGCAGTCGACGCTCGGGAGGGTACCAGGATTTTTGTACGAAGAGGCGACCAGACGGCCCATGCACTGACGGTCCGTCCGGTCGCGGCCCTGGCGGTCGTGTGGCCGACCGCACCGGAGTTCGACGCAACGTGCCACCTGTTCGCCTCGAGACATGAGGAGACGCTCGAGTCCCATCCGAACGCGATCGGTGCTGGCGACGAGAACGCCTTTATATCGCGGCTGCCGTCCTCAGAGATATGTTCGAGAAGTCGACGTGGATTCGGCTCCCGCGGAACGTGGTTGTCGGACACGACGTCCTCTCCCAGACCGTCGACGTCGTCTCCGACCTCCACCTGCGGGGCCGACCGCTGTTCGTGACGAGTCCGACGCCTCGAGCGGTCGCGGCCGATCCGATCGCCGCCGACTTCGAAGCGGCAGGAATCGAGCCCGCCGTCGTCACGGTCGAGCAGGCGAGTTTCGACGCCGTCGAACGAGTGATCGAGACCGCCGAAACCGAGGCGGTCGACTACCTCGTCGGGATCGGGGGCGGGAAGGCGATCGACATCGCGAAGATGGCGAGCCACCACCTCGGGATGGGCTTTCTCTCGGTGCCGACGGCCGCGAGTCACGACGGCATCGTCAGCAACCGCGGCTCGGTGCCGGAAGGCGACACCCGACACAGCGTCGCGGCCGAGCCGCCACTCGCCGTCGTCGCGGACACCGAGATCCTGGCCAACGCGCCGTGGGAACTCACGACGGCGGGGTGTGCGGACATCATCTCGAACTACACCGCCGTGATGGACTGGCGGCTCGCCCACCGGCTGAAGAACGTCGAGTACTCCGAGTACGCCGCCGCCCTCTCGGAGATGACCGCCGAAATCCTCGTCGACAACGCCGACCTCATCCGTCCGGGACTCGAGGAGTCGGCCTGGGTCGTGACGAAGGCGCTCATGTCCTCCGGCGTCGCGATGAGCATCGCCGGTTCGTCGCGACCGGCAAGCGGCGCGGAACACCTCTTCTCACACCAGCTCGATCGGCTCGCACCCGGCGCGGCCTTGCACGGCCACCAGGTCGGCATCGGGTCGATCATGACCGCCTACCTCCACGGCGGCGACCGGGGGATCTGGCGGGACATCCGCGACGCACTCGACAGCATCGACGCCCCGACGACCGCGGCCGAACTCGGCATCGACGACGAGACGGTCGTCGAGGCGCTGTCGACCTGCCACGAGATCCGCGACCGGTACACGATCCTCGGTGACGGCATGGACGAACGGGCCGCTCGAGACGTCGCGAAGAAAACCGGTGTCATCTCCTGAAGCCGTTTCGGACGGTGCGTCGACCGACTACCCGAGGTCGGTTCGTCCGAACTGCCACATTCCGACCATCAGCGGGACGACGATCCAGCCGGCGAGGATCACGAGCATGAACCAGCCCTGCACGTAGAAGACGTCGCTCGCGGTCGTCGTGGACTGAAGTGCGCTGAAGTCGCCCGGGAAGACGAGTTTCATCCCGTTGAGGTAGGCACCGGTCGGGCTGAGACTGAAGATCAGGTCCAGCAACGCGTCGCTGTAGCTGACGTCGAGTTCGGTGAGGACGAACTCGGCCATCCTGACGGGACCGATCGGCAGGAAGTTCCAGACGATGTTGAACACGAAGAAAAAACCGATCGCCCCGCTCATCGCCCGCGAGCGACTCGAGGTAGCCGCCGAGATGCCGACCGCGACGGCGACGTAGGAGAGCGCGTACAGCAGCGTGAGCGCGACGAACGCGCCGTAGGCGTCGTACTCGACGGTCATGTCGGGGACGAACACCTGGCTGGCGACGATGCCGACGGCGAACGCGACGAGCAACGCGACGGCGACGACGGTCGACCGCGCGAGGAGTTTCCCGAGTACGACGTCCGTCCGCGAGACCGGGAGGCTCAGCTGGTACTTGATGCTGCCCGACTCGCGCTCGCCCGCGATCGAGAGGTACGCCGCGACGAGCGCGGCGAGTGGGATCACGAGCGCACCACCCAGCCCGGCGAGGCCCCAGAGGATCATGTAGAAGTCCGGGTTCGTCGAGTTGCTCTGGCCCCAGTAAAACAGGAGCATGAAGAGGACGTACAACACCATCGGAGCCCAGACGAGTTTCGCCCGTCGCACGTCGAGGAAGTCCCGTTTTGCGACCGAGACGACGTTCATGCGACCACCTCCTCCGGCTGCATCTCGTCTGGAGACTCGGCCGTCTCGCCCGTGTACTGGTTGAACAGCTCCTCGAGTGAGGTGTCGGCCGAGAGGATGTCTGTCACGGTCGCCCGGTCGTCGAGGTAGCGCACGACGTCGACTTTTGCCGAGGGGGCCACGCAGGTCGCGGTGACGACGTCGTCCTCGAACGAGACCTGACGGACGCCGTCGATCGACTCGAGGGCGAGCGAGTCGGGGACCGACTCGAGTTCGACCTGAATGGTGACGTCGCCGACGGCCTCGTCCTGGAGGTTCTCGATGGAGTCGAGCGCGACGAGTCGACCCTCGTTCATGATCCCGACGCGGTCACAGACGGCTTCGACCTCCGAGAGGATGTGACTCGAGAAGAAGACGGTCGTGCCGGAGTCGGCCTCCGACCGCAACAGCGAGCGCATGTCCTGGATGCCGGTCGGGTCGAGACCGGAGGAGGGTTCGTCCAAGATCAGCAGGTCGGGGTCGCCGACCAGTGCCATCCCGAGGCCGAGGCGCTGACTCATCCCCTTCGAGTAGCCGCCTGCGGGGCGGGCGCGGTCGTCGGGCGTGAGGCCGACGCGCTCCAGGATCGCGTCCGGGTCGTCGTCGGTTCCTTTGGTCTCGATGACCCACTCGACGTGCTCGCGTCCGGTGAGTCGGTCGTACAGCGTCGCGCCTTCGGGGAGGACGCCGATCCGATCCCGGATCGCCTCGATCTCCTCCTGGGTGTCGTAGCCGAGGACGGTGGCCGATCCCTCGGTCGGGCGAACGAAGTCGAGCAACATGTTGATCGTCGTCGACTTGCCGGCACCGTTCGGGCCGAGGAAGCCGAACACCTCCCCCGACTCGACGGTGAGGTCGAGATCGGAGACGGCGAGGACGTCGTCGCCGAACCGTTTTGTCAGGGCGGATGTCTGAATAGCAGACATACTTGCCACGTCATGTTGGTGTACTGTATATTTTTCCGATGAGGGGTGTCCGCACGACACACAACGTGACGTCACAGCGTGGCGGTGAGAACGACGGCGTGACGGTGAGAACGACGGCGTGGCGGAGCATCGGTCGACGAGAAGTCGAGGACGGCGACGTATCGTCGGTCCGTCGGTCGGCGGTGAGTGTCGGCGCGGCGACGACCCGCCGTGCGATCGCACCGAGAACCGGTTCCGACCGGCGCTATCAGACGTGTTCGTCGAGGAAGTCGGCGATCGCCGAGTAGGCCTCGATTCGGTTCTCGAGTTTCGAGAAGCCGTGGCCCTCGTCCTCGAAGATCAGTTTTCGGACGGGCACGCCGTGTTCGCGAACCTCCTCGACGATCTGTTCTGCTTCGCCGACCGGCACGCGCGGGTCGTTCTCGCCGTGGAGGACGAAAAGCGGGGCCTCGATCTTCTCGACGTTGTTGATCGGCGAAATCTCCTCGAGGAACTCCCGGTCGTCCTCGAGCGATCCGTACTCGGCTTCGCGCAGCTCGCGTCGCCACTCGCCGGTGTTCTCGAGGAAGGTGACGAAGTTGGCGATGCCGACGACGTCGACGCCGGCGGCCCACAGGTCGGGGTACTCGGTCATCGACGCGAGCACCATGAATCCACCGTAGGAGCCGCCGTAGGCGACGATCCGGTCGGGGTCGATCGCGTCGTGGGCCTGGAGCCACTCGACGCAGGCGCGAATGTCGGCGACCGAATCCATCCGTTTCTCGACGTCGTCTAAGCTCGCGTACTCGCTGCCGTATCCCGACGAGCCACGGACGTTGGGCTCGAAGTAGGCGTAGCCGCGGTTCAGGAAGTACTGTTTGACACTCGAGAACGACGGGCGGCGCTGGCTCTCGGGGCCGCCGTGGATGTCGACGATCACCGGAGCCGACCCGGCGTCGTACTCCTCGGGGAGGGTGAGAAAGCCGGGCACCTCGAGGGCAGCGCGGGACGACGTCCCGCGAGCGGACGGGCTTTGCCCGTCGACGCCGGAGCTCTCGACGTGGACGAGGTCTGACTCGCGGAACGTCTCGGGCGGGATGCCCGCGGTGGGTGCGGCGGTCCACCGTTCGGCCTCGCCGGTTTCGACCTCGACGACGAAGACGTTCGCGTTGACGTCGTCGCCGGTCGTCGACACGGCGAAGCGCTCGGCGTCGGGGTCGAAGCTCACGCCGCCGGAGACGCCTCCGGGGAGGTCGGGTTCGGGGAAGGTCTCGAACGCGGTCGGGTCGTCGCCGGCGAGTTCGCCGACCGTCAGTTCGGTGTACCCCTCGACGTTTCGCGAGTAGACGAACCGGCCCGTCTCGTCGTCGAGCGCGATCCCGTCGACGTTCCACCCGTCTCCGTCGGCGACCGTCTCGAGGTCGAGCGTCTCGAGATCGAGGTAGGCCAGATAGAGCGTGTCCGCGCCCTCGTCGGTCACGAGGTAGAGCCCCTCGCCGTCGGGTGCCCAGTTCGCGCTCTGGTAGCGGACGTCGCCCTCGTGGGGCGTGAGGTGGGTCAGCTCGCCGGTCTCGACGTCGAGCGCGTAGAGGTCTTGGTCGAAGTTCGAGTAGGCCTGCGAGACCAGCAGTCGGGAGTCGTCGGGACTCCAGCCGCCGACGGTGAGCCAGCCGTCGCCCTCGTAGACGAGGGCGGCCTCGTCGCCGACGGCATCGCGGTCCTGGACGTAGACGTCGAAGACCGCCTCGTCGCGACGGTTCGAGGTGAACGCGAACCGATCGCCGTCGTGGTCCCACCCGCCCCAGCGGTGCTTGGCGTCGGGCATCGCCGTGAGGTTCGTTATCTCGCCGGACTCGGCGTCCAGCCGGAACAGCTGTGCGCGCTCGTTGCCGCCCTCGTCCATGCCGAACGCGAGCTCTGGCCGCTCGGGCGACCACGACGCGAACGTCACGCGCTCGTCGTAGAAGGTTCGCTGTTCGGGCCACTCGCGCGGTGACTCGACCGTCCAGACCTGCGGGACGCCGGTGGTGTCCATCAGAAAGGAGAGTCGGTCGCCGTCCGGTCCGAACGACGCGCCGTAGGCGCTGCGAACGTTCAGGTAGCGTTCGATGTCGTACGTGCCCATGACACAGAGATATCGACTCGAAATGGTAACGGTTTCGTCTCGAGCCGTCGGCCGTCGGCGCTGCAGACCGCGCCTTCGGTCCATAGGCTCGCCGACCAGGTGCTGTGGGCCGTGCCTAACAAAGCGCCTCCAGCGCGGGTAAGAGAGCGAGACGCATGCGACGCGACGAGTACCAGGAGCCGTCGACGATGGCGGTACTCGCCATCGTGGTCGCCATCCTCGTGACGTTCGGCGGGGTTGCGGCGTTCGTCGGACCGGACGTGTGGACGGGCACCGGTCCATCGGAGGCGTCCGACGACGAACCGCCTCCGTCGAGCACGTCGTCCGACGACGATCCGAACGCTGGACTCGAGGCCGACGCGGCTGGAAACGGCGGGGATAGCGGCGGTGACGAACGAGCCGCGGACGACGACCCCGTCGGGAATGCAGACGACGAGTCCGGCGGAGACGGGGCGACCGAGCGCCCGCCAGACGACGAACCGGTGGCGGAAGCGCCCGACGAACCGGACGCCGAGGGTGCCACGACGGCCGACGGAGCGGACGAGTCGGGAGGCGGCGACTCGCTGGCCGACGAACTCGCAGACGACGTACCCGACGGCGAGGGCGTACTCGACGAACTCGAGTTGCCCGACGGAGACGACCTCGCAGAGGAGACGGACCTGCCGGACGACGTCGAGCTACCGGACGAGGGCGGCGGGCCACCGGACGACGCCGGGCCACCAGCGGACGCCGGACCGCCCGACGACGCTGGGCCACCAGCGGACGCCGGACCGCCCGACGATGCTGGGCCACCGGACGATATCGGGCCACCTGACGGCGAGGAAGACGACGACGGTGACGATGATGATGATGACGACGACGAGGACGAAGATGACGAGGACGAAGATGACGAGGACGAAGATGACGAGGACGACGACGATGACGACGACGAAGACGACGAAGATGACGAATAACTCCCCGACGACCCGGAAGAAACCTGGTTTTCAGTCCAGAACTCGCGTGCGGATCACCTGTGGCGGACGACGCCGAACCGGAAAAAGTGACTTTTTAACCCGCGACTGCGTGCCGACACCACATGCGCATCGCGTTCGTCTCCTTCGTAACGGTCCACCACCGCGAAACGGAGACGAACGTCCGTCTACAGCGCGTGATCTCGGGGCTCTCGGCGCGTGGACACGACGTTCACGTCCTCTGTGCCCAGTTCTGGCCCGGCGAGGATAGCCGCCTCGAGCGCGACGACGTCGTCTACCACGGCGTCGCGCCCGACCTCGAGTCGCGTCGCTCCTTTTGCCTTCGGCTGCCGTCGGCGCTGCGGTCGGTCGGTCCAGACGTGATCCACGCGAGCGCACGGCCGGCGGGGCAGGTGCTCGCCGCCAGCGGCGCGTCGACGCTCACGCGAGCGCCGCTGGTCGTCGAGTGGTACGGCGAGGAGGGCGTCGGCGACGGCCGACTGCGCCAGTGGGCGACCGGTCGACCGGATCGGATCGTCACGCCGTCTCGACTCGTCCAGACGTGGGTGCGAGAACTCGGCGTCGACGGCGACCGGATCGAGGTGATCCCGAATCCGATCGAGATGGATCGAATCCGGGAGACGCCGCCCGGCGACGCCACAGACGTCGTCTACGCACGCCGCCTCGACGAGGAGGCGAACGTCGAGAGCCTCCTGCTCGCGCTCGCCGAGGTGCGCGACCGCGAGTGGTCGGCGACGATCCTGGGGGACGGCCCCGAACGCGAGACCTACGAGGGGCTGGCGAGGGACCTGCGCATCGACGACCGGGTCACGTTCGTCGGCGAGGCGACCAGAGAAGAACGCATCGCAGCCTACAGGAGCGCACACGTCTTCGTCCAGACCGCCCGCCACAGCGTCTTCCCGACCGAGTTGCTGTGGGCGCTCGCGGCGGGCTGTGTCGGCGTCGTCGAGTACCACGTCGACTCGAGCGCCCACGAACTCGTCGAGGGCCGCGAACGAGGGTTTCGCGTCACGAACGAGGACGAACTCGTCGACGCGATCGTCGAGGCGGGCGACCTCGAGCACCGGACGGACGACGAGCGGTTCGCGGAGTTCGACCGCGACCGGGTGATCGAACGGTACGTCGAGAGCTACCGGGAGATACAAGACGAACGTGGACTGTTCTAGCTATCGTACCGATGAGTGACGTCCCCTGGATCGTACGGGCGTTCGTCTCGCTTCTCGTCGTCCTGTTCGGCGGCACCGTCGGCGTCCTCGTCGCCGGTCCGCTCGGCGGCGTCGGCGGTGCGATCGTCTCCGGTCTCGGATGGGCCTGGGCGAGACGACGAGACGCGCGTGCAACTCGTATCGAGGCCCTCGAGCGTCGCGTCGACGAACTCGAGACGAGGACCGACGGAGACGACTCACGGTCGTGATCGGATCGGCCCGACCTCGCGGACCTACTCTCGTTGCTCGTCGTCGAACGATCGCGGATCTCGCGTCGCGAGCGCCGTCTTCACGGCGGCGACGTTCTCGGGAACGTCGTGGACGCGGACGATGTCGGCCCCCCGATCGGCGGCGAGTGCCGTCGCGGCGACGGTCGGCTCGCCCCGCTCGCCGGCGTCGCGGTCGACGAGACCGAACATGGACTTGTGCGAGTGGCCGATGAGGACGGGACAGTCGAGCGCGCGCAACTCCTCGAGTCGGTCGAGCAGTTCGAAGCTCTCGGCGGCCGACTTGCCGAACCCGAGTCCGGGGTCGACGACGATCTGCTCCCGGTCGAGGCCCGCCTTCTCGGCGAGCAACACCAGTTCCGCGAGCTGGTCGATCACGTCCTCGACGACGTCGTCGTAGGTCACGTCGCGGTCGGGGACGACCGGGGCGTCGATGCTGTGCATCACGATCAGCGGCACGTCGTACTCCGCGGCGACGAAGCGCATCTCGGGGTCCTCGAGTCCGGAGACGTCGTTGACGACGTCGGCACCGGCCTCGATGGCCGCGCGGGCGACGGCGGCCTTCCGGGTGTCGACGGAGACCGTCACGTCGAGGTCGGCGATCCGCTCGATCACGGGGACGACGCGATCGATCTCCTCCTCGGTGGAGACGGGCTCTGCACCGGGTCTGGTCGACTCGCCACCGACGTCGATCATGCCGGCCCCGTTCTCGACCATCGCTTCCGCCCGGGCGACGGCGTCCTCGAGCGCCTCGTACTCGCCGCCGTCGTGGAAACTGTCGGGGGTGACGTTCAGGATGCCCATCACCGTCGTCCCGTCTTGCCACGGATAGCGCGGCTCGAGCGCCTCGTCGTCGAGTTCGAGGGTTTCCTGAAGTTCGCGGGCGACCTCCGCGAGGCCGTCGGATCGGGTCTCGAGTCGGTCGACGAGTCGCCCGAACTGCGAGAGCGTGCCCATCAACACGGCGTCGACGGGTTCGTCGCCCCGCTCGAGGCCGGAGAGGGCACACTCGCCGCCGAGACCGAGCAGTTCCTGTTTGAGCGCGAGCGCCTGCGGGTACTGCAGGCTCGTCTCGACGACCCGGTGGACCGCCTTCCCGCGCAGGCGAGTGGCGTCCCCCTCGGCGACGGCCGCGTCCTCGAGCGCCCGGCGGGCGTCGTCCTCGTCTCGAATTCGTTTGGGGATCTCGGTTCGAGTGTATCGCCTGCGGGCTTCGGCGACGGCGAACAGCGACCCCGTGACCAGCACGCAGTCGTCCGCGTCGGCGTCCGCGAGCGCGCTCGCGAACGCGTCCTCGACGGCCCGCTGCGTCCGGACGGTCCCGGCACCGGCGCGGTCGAACACTTCCGCGAGCGTCGCCTCGTCTTCGGCGCGGTCGAGGGTCGGCCGGCAGGCGATCACCGAGTCGGGCGTCGGCAGCGTCGCCGCCATCTCGCGGTGGTCTTTGTCGTGCATCGCGCCGAAGACGAGGTGGAGGTCGTCGTACTCGAACGACGACAGCGTCTCGGCGAGGCGCTCGCAGGCCCCCGGGTTGTGCGCGCCGTCGAGGACCACCAGCGGCTCGGTGTCCATCACTTCGAATCGACCGGGCCAGTGGGCGTTTCGCAGCCCGCGCTCGACGTCGCTCCGGGAAACGTCGGCGACCTGGCGGGCGAGTGTCGCCGCGATGGCCGCGTTCTCGGCCTGGTGTTCCCCGAGCAGCGGAATCCGCGTCTCGAGGTCCCAGTCAGGTCCCTCGATCGAGACGGCCGCTTCGGTGTGGTTCGTCCGCCCACCGTAGGTGACCCGTACGTCCGCCTCGCTCGTGCCGACGGTGACGACGTCGCCGGCGACCTCGCGGGCGGCCTCGAGTGCGCTCCCGGAGAGACCGGTGACGAGTGGCGCGTCGTCGGGTGCGACGTGGGCCTTGTCGTGGGCGATCTCCTCGACGGTCTCGCCGATGACGCTCGTGTGCTCGAGGCTGACGCTCGTGACGGCGCTCGCGACCGGGTCGACGACGCTCGTCGCGTCGTACCGACCGCCGATGCCCACCTCCAGGACGGCGACGTCGACGTCCTCGCGGCCGAAGTGCCACAGGGCGAGCGTGGTCATCGTCTCGAAGAACGTCGGCGACTGGCCGTCTGCGGCTCTGTCGACGACGTACTCGCGTACCGTGTCGACGAACTCGCAGATCGCGCTGCGGGGAATCTTCCGCCCGTCGACGCGGATCCGCTCGCGAACGTCCGCCAGGTGTGGCGACGTGTACAGCCCGACGGAGAGGCCGGCCTCCCGGAGGGTCCGCTCGAGCATCCGGGCCGTACTCCCCTTCCCGTTCGAGCCGGCGACCTGGACGTAGTCGACGCCCTCGTGGGGATCCTCGAGGTGTGCGAGAAACTCCGCCGTCGACTCCGTGCCGGGCTTGGGCCGGAAGCGACGCAGGTCGAAGAGAAAGTTCGCCGCCTCGTGATACTCCATACTCGAACCACAGAGTCCGGCCGCTTTAGGGTGTCGAACTCGCGGCTCCGTGCGACGGCGTCGTGACTCGAGAGACGCTGTCGACGGCGATCCGGCGGCCGACCGCGCCTCCGCAGACCGCTCAGAGGGCGACGGAGGTGTCTGCCAGGTCGGTCGTCGTGACGACGCCGACGACCTCGCCGGACTCGTTTACGACTGGCAGGTGATGGAACGTGCGCTCGCGCATCGTCTCGACCGCCGTCTCGAGCGGTTCGTCCGGCGTGACGGTGACGACGTCCGTCTCCATCACCGCACGAACGGTGGGAACGTCGCTTCCGGTCAGGAGCGTCTCGTCGGCCGCGAGTCGCACGAAGTCGGTTCGCGTGAGGATGCCCTGCGGGCCGTTGTCGTCGTCGACGATGACGAGCGAGCCGATCCCGGCGTCTTGCATCGCCTGTGCGGCGTCCGTGATCGGGTCGTCGGGACGGATCGTCACGACCGGCGAGGTCATGATCTGGCGTACTGACGTGTCACCCATACGCATTCGTTTCGGCAGGATACTCTTAAGGATTGATGATGAAGATCGTCGAAACGAGAGGTCAGCCGAGGCTCGGCGACGGTGGGCGGTTAGAGGTAGGAGGCGTCCCACCGCGTCGGCTTCCGGGCGTTTCCACAGCTCGAACACTGGATACGTCCCATCGGGTCCATCGCGGTCGCGAGCGTTTCACAGCCGGCGCAGTAGTATCCGTACCGGGTCTCCCTGTCGGGATCGGTGAAGACGGGGTTGAACGGCGCGTCCGAGCCGGCGTCCTCGTCGAGCTGGTCGACGTAGACGACCTCGCCGTCCTCGCTGACGACGCTCTGCAGGCGGTCGGACTCGGCGTCGAGGTAGATGTACTGGAAGTAGCGGTTGCCGTCGATCTCGAGTTCCTCCTCGTCGACCCGCTCGAAGCCACGCGCCTCGTAGAACGACGCGCCCGTCTGGTTGTCCGACAGGACGCGCCCCCGCAGGTACGCCGCTCCCTCCTCGGTCAGTCGCTCGCGGGTCCGTTCGAACAGGTCGCCGCCGATCCCGTGCCCGCGGTAGTCGGGGTGGACGTGCAACCAGAGGAGGTCGCCCTCGCCGCCGTCGGTGACGACGACGCTCTCGGAGAACGCGACCGGTTCGCCGTCGCGCTCTGCGAGGAGGACGTCGTGCTCGTCGAGCGTCTCCTCGAACGCGTCGGGGCCGTACCACTGTTCGACCGCGTTCTCGATCGTTCCGGGGTTCAGCGAGTACGACGTCTCGAGCGACCGGCGGGCGATCTCGGCGATCGCGTCCCGATCGTCGGCCGTGGCGTCGCGAATTTCCATATTAATAATGTGGAATGCGACGTCATAAATCCCAGTCTTGGAACGAGATTTTGCGAGCGAACCGAGCGACACGTCGACGTCCGGTGAGAGCCGAGCAGGTTCCGGTCGATCGGTAGTGGTTCTATCGAAATCCGCCGACACTGGCAGGTGTCTTACAAATATCGCCAAAGTCTATGAGCGTAGATTGTAATTATTCGATGATGTCTGGTGCTGCAATTCAACGATTTGCGACGGTCGTGCTGTTGTTCGGCGGGTTCCTCGAACTCGGCGCAGGGACCAGCGGCGGATACGTATATATGTTGCTCGGCTTACTCGCTGGCGTAGTCGGATTAGTTATCGAACTCCGAGCACAGTGACCGATACTAGACTACCTGTTCGTATCTCGAGAAGTAGCGACGCGGTCAAAAAACGACGACGTGGACGGAGTCAGCGGCCAGAGCCGCCGTGAGAGCAGTTACTCGGCGCCTCCCCACTCGGCCACCTGCTTTGGCCGGTCGGTCACGGCAGCGACCTCGAGGTCACCGTCGAAGCTCTCGAGGCCCTCGAGGTAGGCCTCGGCGCTGGCGACCGTCGAGAGGTACGGAATCTCCTCCTCGACGGCCATCTCGAGTGCGTCGCGGTCGCGGCTGACGACGAAGTCGACCGTGCCCTCGCGGATCGCCGCCGGGACGTCGTCGAACTCCTCGACGTCGAAGAACTGCTCGAAGCCGTCGACGTCCAGGTCGACCACGGCGGTTCCCTCGCCGACGACGTTGCCAGAGGCCTGCTGGGCCTTCCAGTAGGCCGTTCCGAAGTCGCTGGCGGTGCCCATCACTTCGCCGGTCGACTTCATCTCGGGGCCGAGACGCGGGTCCGAACCCGGCAGGCGGTCGAACGGCAGGACGACCTCCTTGATCGAGGTGTGCTCGGGGATCTGCTCGTCGACGTCGAGCGTCGCGAGCGTCTCGCCGGCCATCACCTTGGCGGCGAGTTTCGCGATCGGGACGCCCGTCGCCTTCGAGACGAACGGAACGGTACGCGAGGAGCGGGGGTTGGCCTCCAAGACGTAGACCTCGCCGTCTTTCACGGCGAGCTGGACGTTCAGCAGACCGACGGTCTTCAGCGCCTCCGCGATGTCCTCGGTGACCTCGCGGACGCGGCCGAGCGTCTCCTCGTCGAGCGAGCGCGGCGGGATCATGCAGGCGGAGTCGCCCGAGTGGACGCCCGCGCTCTCGACGTGTTCCATGACGCCGCCGATGAGCACCGACCGGCCGTCGGCGACGGCGTCGACGTCGAGTTCGACCGCGTCCTCGAGGAACTCGTCGACGAGGATCGGCTTGTCCGGACTGACGCGGACGGCCTCCTCGATGTACTCCTCGAGTTCCTCGTCGCTGTGGACGACCCGCATCGCGCGCCCGCCGAGTACGTAGCTGGGGCGAACGAGCACGGGGTAGCCGATCTCGTGGGCGAGTTCGAGCGCCTCGTCCTCGCTGGTCGCCGTCCCGCCGTCGGGCTGGGCGATCTCGAGTTCGTCCATGAGGACGTTGAAGTGGTCGCGGTCTTCGGCGAGGTCCATCGCCTCGACGCTCGTGCCCATGATCTCGCAGTCGAGGCCGCGACGGTCGATTTCCTCGGCGAGGGGTTCGCCGATGTTGACCGACGTCTGGCCGCCGAACTGGACCATCACGCCGTCGGCGTCGGCCGCCTCGATCACGTCGGCGACCTCTTCTGCGGTGATCGGTTCGAAGAACAGCCCGTCGGAGGTGTCGTAGTCCGTCGAGACGGTCTCGGGGTTGTTGTTGACGACGTGTGCGTCGATGCCCGCCTCGCGCAGCGCCTGGACCGCGTGGACCGAACAGTAGTCGAACTCGACGCCCTGCCCGATGCGGATCGGGCCGCCGCCGACGACGACCACCGATTCGACGTCGCGGTCGACCTCGAGTTCGCCCGCGGCGGCCTCGCCGACCAGCGGACCGCGGTCGAACTCTGACTTGCGCGCGGAGTAGTAGTACGGCGTCTGCGCGGCGAACTCGCCGGCACAGGTGTCGACCTGCTTGTAGGTGCGTCCGGGGACCTCCTCCTCGACGGTGCCGACGTCGGTGCCGGCGGTCGCGGCGATCGAGGCGTTGGTGTGACCGGTGATCGCGGCGGTGGTGAAGTCGCCCTCTGCGGCCGCCACGACGGCGTCGGCGACGTTCTCGTAGCGCTCGACGTACCACTCGTGGATGTCCGTCAGCTCACAGACGTCCTCGACGGTGTAGCCCCGCTCGAACGCCTCGAACATCGCGTACGGGCGGTCGGGCGTGGGTTTCTCGAGGTACGCCTCCTCGAGTTCCTCGTCGCTTACCTCCTCCCAGTCGACGTCTGGCTCGTACTCCGAGGAGCGAAGCGCCTTCAGCAGCGACTCCTCGAACGTCCGCCCGATCGCCATCGCCTCGCCCGTCGACTTCATCGCCGTGCCGAGTTCGAACTCGACGTCGTCGAACTTGTCCTTGGGCCAGCGGGGGACCTTCGTGACGACGTAGTCGATCGCAGGCTCGAAGGCGGCGGTCGTCTCGCCGGTGATCTCGTTTTCGATCTCGTGGAGCCGCTTTCCGAGGGCGACCTTCGCGGTCACGCGGGCGATCGGGTAGCCGGTCGCCTTCGAGGCGAGCGCCGACGAACGGGAGACGCGGGGGTTGACCTCGACGACCCGATACTCCCCTCCGGGGGTGCCGTCGTCGCGCCAGGCGAACTGGATGTTACAGCCGCCCTGGATGCCGAGTTCGCGGATGACCTCGAGTGCGGCAGAGCGCATCTCCTGGTGGCCGTCGTCGGGGATGACCTGGCTCGGCGTGACGACCGTCGACTCGCCGGTGTGGATGCCCATCGGGTCGATGTTCTCCATGTTGCAGATGATGATACACGAGTCGTCGGCGTCGCGCATCACCTCGTACTCGAGTTCGACCCAGCCGGCGATCGACTCGGTGATGAGCACCTCGTTGTTCCGCGAGAGCCGCAGCCCCTTGCGGACGCGGCCGAGGAGTTCGTCCATCTCCTCGACGACCCCCGACCCCGATCCGCCGAGCGTGTAGGTCGTCCGGGCGATCACGGGGAGGCCGCCGACCTCGTCGACGGCCGCCTCGACGCGTTCGGTCAGGTCGGCCTCGGTCATCTCCGTGACCGACTCGCCCTCCTCGAGCGAGATGGTCGTCGAAGCGGGTACGGGCTGTCCGATCTTCTCCATCCGCTGGCGGAAGAGGTCGCGGTCTTCCGTCGCGTAGATGGTGTCAAGCGGCGTCCCCATGATCTCGACGTCGTACTCCTCTAGGACGCCCTCCTCGGCGAGTTCGGCGGTGACGTTCAGCCCGGTCTGGCCGCCCAGACCGGCGATGACGCCGTCAGGGTTCTCCTCCTGGATGATATCGGCGATCGCCTCGGTCGTGATCGGTTCGATGTAGACCCGGTCGGCCATCTCCGGGTCGGTCATGATCGTCGCCGGGTTCGAGTTGACGAGCACGACCTCCGCACCCTCCTCCTGGAGCGCGCGACAGGCCTGTGCGCCCGAGTAGTCGAACTCCGCGGCCTGGCCGATCTGGATCGGCCCGCTGCCGATCAGCAAGATTGTGCGTCCGTCCGCCGTGGTGTCCCCGGCACCGTCGTGATCCGTACTCATTTGTCGTTGTTCGTCCGAAGTTCGTACATCGTAATAAGCCCCACGAACTATTACGATTCCCGTAGCGATTTTTCGAAATTCGAATCAACCGCTGGACGGGTTCCACCGCCGCGTTCGGGAACCCGCCGGAGAACCGGCTGTCGAGGTGCTGGCGGCTCGTACTCGGCTCCAGCGTCTCGAGCCGTAGAGTCCGCTCGACGCGACTGGTGCGAGAGAAAAGCGGTCGTGGTGGAGAGCGTTCGTGATCAGACGGGGCTGTCGCGTTCGGTCTCGAAGTCTCTGACCTGGCGGTACTCGTCGACGAACGCCTCGACGTCGAACTCGAGCATCTGGGACTCGAACTCCGTCACCGCGGTCTCGTCCTCGGCGTGGCTGACGGCGTGTTCCATGAGTTCGACGACGAGTTCGACGACGATCTCGTGGAGTCGCCGGGAGTCGAAGTCGGTGATCCACAGCATCGCGTAGCCGACGGTGCCGTCTTCCGTGGCGTCGTGGGAGACGACGCGCTCCGGAAACTCCTCCATGACGACGCCGAGCAAGTGGGGGGTCCCGAACTCGTCGAAGTCGTCGGCGGTCTCGACGGTCTCGCGCAACACGGCGACGAGCGACTCGGGGAAAAAGCGCGAGGGTGGGTGGACGTCCATCACGACCGCGTGGCGGTCGCCACAGGAACACGCGTACTCGCGCATCCCGAGGTCGATCTCTCTCGGATCGAGGGACTCGCCACAGGGCAACTCGAGCGTCTGCCGATCGTCACCCGGAACGCGGGGCTCTGCCATCGACGGTAGTTCGGTCGGCGTCTGCATAAGGGCGACGACTTCTCACGGCAGTCGAGGCCGGTTACCAGTGCAATCGCGAGCGGTTCGCGGTTGCACCGGAACAGACTCGCGACCGCCGCGTCAGGGCAGGAGTTCGTCGTCGACGCCCGCCCACTTCTCGGCTTCCGCAGCGCGGACCGTCTCGAGTTGATCGAACGCGCTCGCGAGGACGGAAAGCGCGAACAGCCACGCGAGCGCGCCGACGGCGACGTTCACCAGTTCGGCGAGGACGGGAACCGCGCCGAGACCGATCGCGAGCAGCCCGCCGACCACGCCGATGGCGAAAAAGCCCAGCCCAGTGACGACGAGCACGCCGAAGACGCGCAGTCGGTGGCCGCGCGTGAGTTCCCAGCTCCGTCGCATCGCCTCGAAGACGGTCGTCCGGTCGACGGCGACGTACGGGTAGGTGAACGCGAGCGCGGTCGCGAGAAAGAGCCCCGGGAGCACGAACAGGACGAGGCCGAGCGACACCGCAGTCGAGATCACGAGCGCGGCGACGACGCCGTTTGCCGTCGCGACGAACAGCGCCGCCGGGCCGTCGATCGCGTCCGACGAGAGCAAGGTCTGGAACGCGACCAGCGAGACCGCGACTAGCGCGACCAGTGCGAGCAGCCACAGCGACGTCGCGACGCCGACCGGTATCTCGAGGGCGAGCGGCAGCGTTTCGGGGAGTAGCGCCTCCTCGAACAGGGCGTCGTCGCCGAACTGGTCGCGCTGGGCGGCGAGTTGACTCTGCGTTCCGATCGCCAACAGGAGGTGGGCGGCGGAGAGGCCGAGGAAGACGCCGAGCTGACGGGCGTCGGCCAGGCGGACGATTCCGTCCTCGAGTGCCTCACCGATCGAAAGCCCCATCGGTCAGGGCCAGTCGTCCCGGACCGGGTCGGCGTCGTCGCCCTCGCCGTCGTCCTCGCTCGCGAGTTCCCAGTCGGCGGCCTCGGCGGCGTCCTCGACGGCGAGGTACTCCCACTCGAGGTCGGCGGCGAGGGTTTCGTCGTCCTCGCTCGTACCGACGAAGACGTGTCGGTCGGTGTCGAACTGCCGCCTGACGCTCTCGAGGCTCTCGGCTTTGCCCCGCGGGCCGGAGAAGAAGTCCTGGCGGATGCGGTTTTTGCGCGTGAAGTTCGTGACCACGTAGGTCGGCTTCTCGGAGACGACGCCGACGTACTGGCTCCAGCCGCGAGCGTCGTCGAAGACGGCCTCCGGGGAGGCGAGTTCTTTCAGCGCCTCGAGTTCGAACGCGAGCGTCATGTCGCTGCCGCCGTTCATGCACGAACGGTGACGCGCACGGGCCAAAACGGCTTCGATACGGCAAGAAGCGACCGTCGTGATCGAACTAGACGAGAGAGAGACCGTCCGCTCGTCTACCCGTCTGGCGAACTCATACTATCGGACGTAACTGTGTGAAGATTCTCGCCACCCCGGGACGGCGAGAATCTTTCACGACTTACGTCTGGCAGTATCAGGCGAGTTCGACCCTGTAGTAGTCGGTGAAGACGATCACTTCGCCGTCGACGAACTCCGCGTCGTCGACGGCCGTAGACGGTGAACCAGACTCGAGCAGGGCGTGAAATCGCTCGAGGGCGGACTCGCTCAGTTCGTCGACGTGGCGCACTCGAGCGGCCGCGTGAACCGAGTCGGTTCGGCGCAGCGAGAGCGTTCGGCGGACGGTATCGCTGGTGGACATGTGGTATGACATCAATTAGCACGATACGGTATAAACGTTTGGTTTGACGCAGATTTCACGCGACCGACGGGCGACGCAGACTCGAAAGGAGCGAGTCCGTCGGTCGTGATAACGATAGCCGTGAGTCTGTACCGCCGCGACCGCGACCCGTCGTGCGGTCGCGTCGGCAACCAGTCACAGCCATCATTATGGGACGTCTCCCGGTCGGCGGTCGTCTCGAGCAGGCGACGATGGGAAGCCCCAAGCCGGGGCCGACACTGGCACACAACGCTCTTATTACAGGGGACTGTACCCTCGGGTATGGCGGACAAACCGACTTCCGGTGAGATTCTCGGTGTACCGTACAACTTCGAGCGGCCGAGCCTGGGACGGATGCTCTCGGCGTACTGGCAACCCGGCGAGGGGATGCTCGTCGAGAAGCCCTTCGGCGTCGGCTACACGCTGAACCTGGCCAACTGGCGGTCGTGGATCGTCGTGCTCGTCGCGGGCGGACTCCTGTGGCAACAGGAGAAGTCGAAGACCGCCGCCAGCGAGGAGGCCAAAGCGGACGAGCCCGTCGAAGTCATCGTCGACGAAGACGACGACTAGCGTCGATCGGTCGACGATCGATCTCTCGTTCTCCCGGCGACCACGGGCGATCAGTTCGTGGTGTCGCTCGCGTGGCGGGGCGCGCGAGCGCCGTGTACGCCGCCGAAAATATTGCGCCGGATGGAAGGCATAAGTACGATTCCGCCGCTCGAGCGGCCAAACACAACTATCGAACATTATATTTCATCGCAGATAAGTTATCGATCGCTCACGTGAGGTGATGCTGAACCAACGCGGATACTATATTTCGAAGGTCCCGTAAGGCTATTAAACTCGAGTCGATTGACGGCCAGTCGTCGATGGCAGTCACACAGCCGCACGAGAAAGCGGGTGACCGCAGATGCTAGGAATCGAATCGTTCGGAGCAACGGGACAGGCGCTCACCGACGTCGGCGTCGTGCTCGCCGGCGCGATCGTGCTGTACGTCGTCTACGGAGCCGTGACGTCGCTTCTCGGTGGAAAGATCCGTCAGACGGTGGGTGGTGAGTAGCCGATGGCGATGGAACTGTTCGGCATCGCGATGGTCCAGCTCGTCCTGTTCGTCGGGTTCGGGCTGCTCATCGGGACGCTCTTTGGATTCTTCGGGATGGGCGGGTCGTTTCTCGTGACGCCCGCACTGCTCGTCCTGGGCTACGACTCCACGACTGCGGTCGGGAGCGGCCTGGCGTTCGTCTTCGGGACGTCGGTCATCGCCGCCCTTCGCCACCGCGATCACGGGCAGGTCGACTACAAACTCGGCCTCATGTTCATCGTCGGGATGACCGCCGGCATCGAGGTCGGCAAGGAGGCCGTCTTCTACCTGAAGGAACTCGGCGTCGCCGACCTCGTCGTGAGCGTCTCGTACGTCGGCTTGCTCGCGGTCGTGGGGCTGCTCATGTTCCGTGACGCACGAAGCGACGAGCCCGACGACGCGAACGACGAGCCCGCGATCGCCGAACGACTGGGTGCGTTCCAGATTCCGCCGATGATCTCTATCAAAGGCGGTGCGGAGGTTTCGCTGTGGCTGACGCTGGGCATCGCGCTCGGTATCGGCGTCCTCTCTGGCTTCCTCGGCGTCGGCGGTGGCTTCCTGCTGATGCCCGCCATGATGTACGTCCTCGGCGTGCCAGCGGCGGTCGCCGTCGGGACCGACGTGTTCCAGATTACGGCCTCCGGCGCGTTCGGTGCGTTCACCTACGCACAGTCCGGTGCCGTCGACCTCTCGATCGTCCTCCCGCTGCTTACGGGCAGTGCGATGGGCGCTCGCATCGGTGCCGGCGCAACCGCGCTCGTAGACGAAGACGACATCACGGAGTACTTCGCCGCGATGCTGCTTGCGGGATCGGCCGCCGTGGGGAGCAAGAACCTCGGGAACGCCTACGACGTCGAGTTGCTGAACCAGCTCAGCATCGTGCTCATCTTCGGCGCAGCACTGGTGGTCACCGGGGCCATCGTGTGGGCGAGCATACAGAGTATGCAAGACGGCGAGACGGTCTCCTCTCCCGCCGCCGCCGATTGAGCGGCGTTCGTCACCCACGAGACCGGACTCGACGAGCGGACTACCGATCGACTTCGCCCATGATCGTGTCGAGACTGCCGATCGCGGCGATCAGGTCGGGGACGTACTCGCCGCGGACGATCTCGGGGAGCGCAGAGAGGTTCGAGAAACAGGGGCTCCGAATCTTGAACCGGGCGGGCGTGTCCGTCCCGTCCGAGCGGATGTAGATGCCGAGTTCGCCCTTCGCGGCCTCGACGGCGCGATAAATCTCGGCGTCGGCGGCGGGTTTGAGCGTCCGGGGGACGTTGCTCTGGATCGTCCGATCGTCCTCGGGCCACTCCTCGAGTACGTCGAGACACTGCTCGACGATCTTCGCCGACTCCTCGATCTCCCGCATGCGTACGAGGACGCGACTGTAGTTGTCTCCCCGATCTTCGGTGACGACGTCCCACTCGAGTTCGGGGTAGTAGCCGTAGGGATCGTCCCGCCGGAGGTCGTAGTCGATCCCGGAGCCGCGAGCGACGGGGCCGGTACAGCCGTACTGTTTCGCGACGTCTGGCTCGAGAACGCCGGTGTCGACGCAGCGAGCCTGGAACACCTCGTTGGTGACGAGCAGGTCGTGGTACTCGTCGATCTTCGCCGGGAGCCCGTCGAGGACGTCCCGGGCCTTCGCGAAGAACTCCTCGCGGGGCTCGGGCAAGTCCCACGCGACGCCGCCCAGCCGGAGGTAGTTGAACATCATCCGCGAACCGGTGAGATCCTCCAGGAGTTCGAGGACGAGTTCGCGATCCCGAATCGCGTACTGGAAGATGGCGGTGAACTCGCCGAAGACGTCGAGTGCGTAGGTGCCGAGAGCGATGAAGTGAGAGGCGAGCCGCGAGAGTTCCCCACCCATCGTCCGAACGACCTGCGCGTACTCGGGCACCTCGAGGTCCGCCAGGTCTTCGGCGGCGCGGGCGTAGGCCCACTCGTTCAGGAGGCCGGCCGAGACCCAGTCCCACCGGTCGGGGTAGGGCATGATCTGGTGGCGGTACGTGCCCTGCTGGCACATCTGCTCCTCACAGCGGTGGATGTAGCCGACGTCGGGGTCGACGTCGACGACCGTCTCCCCGTCGAGGACCGTCTTCACGTGGAGGACGCCGTGGGTCGACGGGTGGTGTGGCCCGATGTTGAGGAACATCGTGTCCGACTCCTCGTCGTGGACGTCGCCGGCGATCGGATTCTCGTGCTCCGAGAGCGTGACGACCTGGGACGTCTCCTGGTCGTACTCGAGTCCGAGGGGGTGGCCCTGCCAGGTCTCCGGCAGGAGGATCCGCCGGAGGTCGGGGTGGTCCTCGTACTCGATCCCCACGAGGTCGTAGGCTTCGCGCTCGTGCCAGTCGGCGGTCCGATAGACGGGTGCCGCGGATTCGCTCACCGGGTCCGCACGCGGCGTCGGGACGACGACGCTGACCTCCCGGGTCGGATCGGCGTACGACCGGAGGTGGTAGATCGTCTCGAAGCGATCCTCGTACTCCTGGGCGGTGACGCAGGCGCAGTAGTCGAAGCCGGCCTCGTCGCGCAGCGTCGCGAGGGTCGACTGGACCTCGTCCGGGCGAACTACCACCCCCGGTGCGTTCAGGTGGTCGTCGCGAGCGAGGAGGCGGTCGCCGAGCAGCGCCTCGATGTCGACCGTCGCTGTCGGTTCGACCGTCGCTCGCTCGAGTTCCTGAGATGACATCGTACGTGACCGTTCGACCGGCGACCACCAGTCGATTCTGCGCCACTCACTAGGGCATTTATGTCGCGAGTGCGAACGCCAGTCGGATGAAGTCCGTCCGGCTGACGCTTCGCCACGATTCCGAGACGATCCACCCGATGCACCGGTTCGTCGCCGAGCACGACGCGTTCGACTCCTATCGGCTGGTTCACTGGAACTTCTCCGGCGACGCGGAGAACGTCTTGCTCTTTCACGTCGTCGGCGACCCGGCGGTCTACGAGGCGGCACTCGAGGAGACAGACGGGATCACCTCCTTCGACGTCACGCGGCGCGACGACCGGTCGTTCTCCGTCTACGTCCGCGACCGACCGGACGACGTCGGCGAGGGGCTACTCGAGGCCTTCTCGGCGCGGAGTCTCGTCCCGGTGCCGCCACTGGAGTATCGCGACGACTGGACGGTCCGGTTCTCGCTGGTCGGCGAACCGGACGACCTGCGAAACGCGCTCGAGTCGGTTCCCGACGGGATCGGCGTGGCCGTCGAACGGGTCGGCGAGTACGACGCGGGTGGGAGACTGCAGTCGACACTGACCGGGCGGCAACTCGAGGCGCTGCAGGTCGCCCGGGAGGTAGGCTACTACGAGGTGCCCCGCGAGGCGAGCGTCGAGGACGTCGCCGGCGAACTCGGCTGTGCCCCCGGAACGGCCGCCGAACACCTCCGGAAGGCAGAGCAGGCGGTGATCGACAGCCTCGAACTATAACCGACGACGCTTTGCCCCCGCCGGACGGCCCCTCGAACATGGCCATCCAGTTCGTCACGGGCAACGAGGGGAAAGTCCGGGAAGCACGCGAGTACCTCGAGGGCGTCGAACCGGTCGAGCAGGTCGCGTTCGACTACACGGAGATCCAGAGCGACGACCTCGAGGAGATCGCAGCACACGGCGCGCTCGAGGCGTTCGAGGAACTCGGCGGCGAGGACGGCGTGCTCGTCGACGACGCGGGACTGTTCGTCGACGCGCTCGGTGGCTTTCCGGGGCCGTACTCGGCGTACGTCGAGGACACAGTCGGCGTCGAACGCCTCTGGCGACTCGCGAGCGAGGAGGAAAACCGGCGGGCGCACTTCCGGACGGTGCTCGCGTACGTCGACGCCGAACTGCTCCGCACCTCGGAACGCTCGAGTGAGGACGGAAGCGACCCGCGAGAGCTGGGCGTACAGACGTTCGAGGGATCGGTCGCCGGGACGCTCGTCGCACCCCGCGGCGAGGGTGGGTTCGGCTACGATCCGATCTTCGAGTACAACGGGGCGACGATGGCGGAGATGAGCACCGAAGAGAAGAACGCGATCTCCCACCGCGGGCGCGCCCTGGCGGCGTTCGCGGAGTGGTACGCCGATCGATAGCCGGCAGACGGGCACCGGTCCACGTCCGACCGTGCGACAGTTTGTGCAGATTGGTAACAGTAGACAATGACTAAACCCTCCGTCGCCGTACGGAGGGTATGGACGCAATCGAGCGGCCAACGTTCGAGTCCGACGCCAGTCGGCGGCTCTACGAGTACGTCGAGCGAAACGGCACCGTCAAACGGAACGCGCTTCGCGATCACGTCGAACTCTCCGCCGAGGAGTTCGGGACGCACCTCGAGAAGCTGAAGACGAGGGGCTACCTGGAAGAAGAGGGCGGGACGCTCCAGATCGCACTCGAGTTCGGTGCGATCGAGGAGTACGAGACCGACGGCACCCACTTTACCGTTCGCCCGGCACGCCAGACCGACTTCGAGGGACTCGTCGAGACCATCCGCGACGTCACCGCCGAGGAGACGTACGTCGTCGCCGAGACCATCGCCGAGCAGCTCCTCTACGAGCAGGCCGTGACCCGGCACAACACCGTCGAGTCGCGCGTGTTCTTCGTCGCCACCGTCGACGGCGAGGTGGTCGGGTGGACCCACCTCGACTGTCCGCAGGTCGACCAGGTCCAGGAGGTCGCCCGCCAGACCGTCGGCGTTCGCGAGGCCTACCGCGGGAAGGGCATCGGGAGCAAACTGCTCCAGCGCGGACTCGAGTGGGCCGAGGCGAACGGCTACCGGAAGGTGTACAACAGCGTTCCGATGACCAACGATCGGGCGCTCGAGTTTCTCACCGACCACGGCTGGGACACCGAGGCCATCCGCCGGGACCACTACACGATCGACGGCGAGTACGTCGACGAGGTCATGATGGCCTACAGTTTCTAGACGCGCTCGACGCTGCCGACGGCGATCACGCCCGCGGGTCGACGTCCGGGCCCGGGTACGTGCCGCCCTCGACGGCCTCGTAGAGGCTCTCGGCGTCGAACAGGCGGGCGAAGGCGTCCGGCGGGCGAACGCTGACCGAGATTCGCGGCTGCAGCGTCAGCCCCGCCTTCGCGGATCGGAGCCCCTCGTCGTACGAGAGCAGGTGGGCCGCCGTCCCCCGGTAGGCCGAGGCGAGCGCGGGGTGGTCACCCTCGGGATGCTCGACGCGGACGCGCTCGTCCTCGAGTCGCGCCCGGTGGTCTGCGGCGAGATCGGGGTCGGCGAGGTCGGCGACGAGCGCCTCCGTCTCGGCGAGCAGCGGGTCGCTCGCGACCAGTTCGACCCACGAGTGGCGACGGACGTGATCGAGCGCCTCGCGGGCGTCGTCGCCGACGAGCAGGTCCGCCGCGAGCACGTCGGCGTCGGCGACCACGCGGGTCGGGTTCGGCCGCTCAGGCATCGTCGGCCCTCCGGCGGGCGAGTTCCTCGTCGATCTCCTCGAGTGTGACCTCGTAGGTCTCGGCGCGGTCGAACAGCGCGTCCCAGCGTTCGGTCATCGCTGGACGTTCGACGCTCGAGGTGAAAAAGCGGTGCGTTCGGCGGGAGCGTCTCACCGCCAGCCGAGCCAGTAGACGACGGCCCCGAGGACGAACGCGACGCCGACGTTGACGAGCAGGCCGACGAGGCCGACTGCGGCGACGAGGGCGAACGCCCGTAGTCCGTCGACGGGCTCGAGTGCGGCTCGACCGAGTTCGAGGGCGACGACGGCGAGGAGGACGCCGAGCAGGGCGAGCGGGAACGCGGCGAGCAACGCGCCGGTGGCGACGAGCGCGAGCGCGAGGTAGCCGACGCCGAGCAGGACGTTCGCGCCGCCGGTGCGCGCGCCGAAGGCGTACTTCCCGGCGAGGCCGCCGCTGCCGTGGCACATCGGCACGCCGCCGAGAGGGACCGCCGCGAGACACGTGACGCCCATGCTCTCGGCGAGGTCGTCCGCCGAAATGTCGCGGCCGTAGAGATCGGTACAGAGCAACGACGTCGCGATCGCCGCGTTGCCGATCGTCATCCCGAGCTGGGCGACCGTCCCCTCGAGCGCTCCCGCCGTGAGCGTCGGTCCGCCGACGGGAAAGAGCGTGGCGGCCGGAACCTCGAGCGTCGGCACGCCGGCGGCGACGACGGCGACGACCCCGCCGACGGCGAGGACGATCAGGGGACTCACCCGGCGGTAGCCGACGGCAGCGAGAGCACCCACGAGGGCGATCCCGGCGAGTGCGACGGTGACGTTCCCGATCGAGAGGTCGACGGCGGCCTCGAGCAACAGCAGGGCGACCGCGAGCTGGACGCCGCGGACGACCGGTTCGCCGACGACGCGCTGGACGCGCCCGATCAGTCCGGCGCGGCCGGCGACGATCAACGCGACGCCCGCGAGGAGGCCGGCCGCGGCGAGTTCCGCGTACGAGAGGACGCCGACGATCGACAGCCCGACGAGGGCCTTCATCGGCTCGACCGAGATCGGCATCCCGTAGTACAGCCCCCAGACGATCTGGAAGACGCCGAAGCCGACGAGGACGTGCGGAAGCGAGACGGTCGTGGTCATCGCGAGTGCGACCAGCAGCGGGAGGACCGTAATCGAATCCCCTAGCGCGCCGGTCAGCTCCCCCGTCGTGAACTCGAGATCGTGTCGAGTCGGCGCTTCCCACGAAAAAGCCATCTACGCCGGGCTACGAGATGGCTCTATTTCACTGTTTGCAGTAACTATCCTGCGTTTCAGACGGCGAGTAGTGTGATGAGAAGTGGTTACGCCTCGAGTGCGCGCTCGAGCAGCGTCTCGAGCTGGCGCGTGACGGCGGCGTCGACGGGCCGAAGCGGGCGACGCGGCGTCCCGACGGGCTGGTCGCGCAGCGAGAGCGTCGCCTTGACGCCGGGGACGCCGTAGCGGGCCGTCACGGCCCGGTTGAGTTCCACGAGCGCGGCGTTCAGTTCGCGGGCGGCGTCGACCTCGCCGTCGCGGTGGAGCCGGTAGACCTCGCTCGCGCGCTCGGGGACGACGTTCGCGAGCGCGAGGACGCCGCCGTCCGCGCCCGCGTCGAGTCCCGCCGCGTAGACGCTGCCGCTGCCGACCAGGACGTCGAACGCCTCGTCGTCGGTCAGGCGGACGAGCCGCTGGATCGACTCGAGGCTGCCACTCGAGTCTTTGATCCCGGCGACGTTCTCGTGGCCCGCGAGGGATTCGGCGGTCTCCGGCGAGAGCGCGTGATCGGTGAACTTGGGGACGCTGTAGAGGTAGATCGGGAGCGGCGAGTCGTCGGCGAGGTCGCGGTAGTACGCCTCGAGCGCCTCCTCGTCGGCGTCGTAGTACGACGGCGTGACCACGAGCGCGGCGTCGGCGCCGACCTCGGCGGCGCGTTCGGTCGCCTCGAGCGTCGGTTCGTAGCCTTCGTGGCCGGTTCCCGCCAGGATCGGAAGGTCGGTCGCGTCGGCGACGGTCTCGATCACGCGAGCGCGTTCGGCCGGGTCGAGCGACGGTGCCTCGCCGGTCGATCCACAGGGGACGAGGAAGTCGACGCCCATCGACTCGAGCCACGTAGCCAGCCCGCGGAGCGATTCGTGGTCGACACGACCGGACTCGTCGAACGGCGTCACGAGTGGTACGCCAGTGCCATGCATGCACAGGCGTACGATCGCATCCAGTAAAGTGTCGTGGATTCGACCGCCGGTTCGGGATCAGTACGGCTAAGGCCGCCGGAGCAGTCGGTCGACCCGTGACCGACCTCGGAAAGATCGACCGGAACTTCTTCGAACAGCACGTCGCGCCGAACCTCGGTGCCGACCGCGACGACGTCGTCGTCGGGCCGCGCCACGGCGTCGACTTCGGCGTCCTCGAGGTGGGCGGGCGGGCCGTCGTCACCGCGACGGATCCGCTGTCGATCCTCCCCGTCCTGGGCTTCGAGCGGGCGGCGCGGTTCGCACTCGACCTCGTGCTGGCGGACGTCGCCGTCAGCGGCGTCCCCCCGTCGCACCTCTCGATCGCCTTCACCCTCCCGCCGGAGATGACCGACGAGGAGTTCGCGACCGTCTGGGAGACGATCCACGCAGAGTGTGCCGACCTCGGCGTCGCCGTCGTCACGGGCCACACGGCCCGGTACTCGGACTGCTCGTACCCGTGGGTCGGTGCGGCGACGGCCGTCGGCGTCGGCGACCGCGAGGACGTCGTTCGACCCGACGGCGCACGACCCGGCGACCGACTACTGCTGACGACCGGCCCCGCCGCAGAGGCGGTCGGCCTGTTGACGACGCTCTTTGGCGACGAGATGGATCTCCCCGACGACGTCCTCGCGGACGCCCGCGACCGCCTCGAGGACGTCTACGCCGTCCGGGACGCGCTCACGGCTGCTGCCGCCGGTCCCGTCACCGCGATGCACGACGTCACCGAAGGCGGGCTGGCGGGCGCGCTGAACGAGATGGCAGACGGTGCCGGCGTCCGGTTCGCAGTCGACAGCGACGCCGTCCCGGTCCAGCCGGGCGTCCGCGAGGTCGGCGAGTACCTCGAGATCGACCCCTGGCACGCGACCAGCTGTGGCTCGCTGTTGCTCGCCGTCGAGCCATCGGGCGTCGACGACGTACTCGCGGCACTCGAGGCTCGCGACACCGTCGTCGCCGAGATCGGCCGCGTCGAGTCCGGCGAGGGCGTCGTCGTCGACGGCGAGTCGCTCGCCCATCCCGGCGTCGACCCCTCCTGGGACGCGTACGCCGACCTCGCCGAGGAGTGACCGCACTACAGGAACAGAGCGGGCCGCGTCCCGGTCGAGCGCGAGAGCAGCCTGTGTACCTATGGTACTCCGGCGTGACCATCACGTATGGCCGACAGCGGAGACTCGATCGTGGCGACGCTGCCCGATCGATCGCGGGCCGTCTGGTGGGCGCTGGCCCTCGCCGTCGCCGCCGTCTTCCTCGCGATCGTCGTGCGTTATCTCGGCATCGTCGCCTTCGGCCTCTTTCTGTACTACGTCGGTCGACCCGTCTCCCGTCGACTCGAGCCGATCGTCGGAACGGCCGGCCGGGCGGCAGCGCTGACGATCGTCGCCATCCTGCTCCCGCTGCTCGCCGTCATCTGGGCCGTCACGGCCGTCGCGGTCGGTCAACTGCTCGTGCTGGCCGACGGCGACGTCGGTCGCCTCCTCGAGGCCGCCGAACCGACACTCGGCCTCGAGACGATTCCCGAGTCGCCCTCGGAGCTGTTCACCATCGTCGGCGACGAACTCAAGCCACGAGACGCGACGACGCTGCTCGACATCGGAACCGGCGTGCTCGCCCAGATCGGCGGGCTCGTCTTCGTGACCACGCTGCTTTTCGCGTTCGTCTACCTCCTGTTGCGCTACGATCGCGAGGTGACTGCCTGGACACACGAGAACGTCCTCGGATCGGAGACGGCCGGAGCGACGTACCTGCAGGCGGTCGATCGGGAACTCGGCCGGATCTACGGCGGACAGATGCTCACGATCCTCGTCGTCGTCGTGCTCGCGTGGGTGCTCTACACGGGACTCAACGTCGTCGCTCCCGCGGGCGTGTCGATCCCGTTCCCACTGTTGCTCGCGCTCGTCACCGGCGTCGCCTCGTTCGTCCCGCTCATCGGACGATCGCTGGTGTACGTGCCGCTCGTGGTGTACCTCGCGATACTGGCGCTACGGATCGACTCGCGGCTGCTCTGGTTTCCCGCCGTCACCGGTCTCGTCGGCGTGCTCGTCCTCGATCCGACCGTCCGGTACGGCATTCGGCCCTATCTCTCGAGTCACGGCACGCCCTCGAGCGTGATGCTCGTCAGCTACGTCCTGGGGAGCGCGATCTTCGGCTGGTACGGCGTCTTCCTCGCGCCGATCGCGGTCGTCTCGATCCGACAGTTCCTCCGGTCGGTCTTCCCCGCCCTGGTTCGGGGTGAGCCAGTTCGGCCGGTCGACGACGGACGGCCGAACGACGACTCGAGCGACGAGTCGGAACTCGACGCCGACGCACCGACAGCCGGTGGCGACGGGCGACCGACGACGCCGGCCGAAGACGACGCGTCGACGCTCGAGTGACCCCGGACCACCACCGATTAGTACAATCGGAGAATACCACCGGGTATGAGACGAACACTGCCAGACGAGCGTCCCGTCGGCCTCACCATCGCGGGCAGCGACTCCGGCGGCGGCGCGGGCGTGCAGGCGGACCTCGCGACGATGGCCGCCCACGGCGTCTACGGCACGAGCGTCGTCACCGCAGTCACGGCCCAGCACACCCGCGGCGTCGAGCGCTCGTTCGTCCTCCCGGTCGAGGAGGTCGAGGCCCAGCTCGAGGCCGTCCGCGACGACTTCGCGATCGGCGCGGCGAAGACCGGAATGCTCGCGACGACCGAAATCGTCGAGACGGTCGCCGGGCGAGCCGGCGAGTTCGCGTTCCCGCTCGTGGTCGATCCGGTGATGGTCGCGACCTCCGGCGACCGGCTGCTCGAGCCCGCAGCCGAACGCGCGTACGAGGAACTGATCGCGGAGGCGACCGTCGTCACGCCCAACGCCGACGAGGCGGCGGTGCTGACGGGAATCGACGTCGAGGACGGGGCGAGCGCACGGGAGGCCGGCGAACGGCTGTGCGAACTGGGTGCCGACGCGGCGCTGATCAAGGGCGGCCACGTCCCCGGCGAGACCGTCCGGGACGTGCTCGTGACCGACGGACAGAGGGCGACGTTCGAGCACCCGCGGGTCGACACCGACGCGACTCACGGCTCCGGCTGTGCGCTCGCGGCGGCGATCGCAGCACGGCTGGCACGTGACGACGACCTCGAGACCGCCGTCGGTCGGGCGACGGACTTCCTCGCGCGGGCGATCCGCTATCACTACGACGTCGGCGAGGGACCGGGTGCCGTCCACCATCTGGTCGAGCAGCGCGACGACGCCGCACGCGAGCGAACGGCCGAAGCGGTCCGGTCGGTCGTCGACCGGTTCGTCGCGGCGGACGTCTCCCCGCTGATTCCGGAGGTCGGCACGAACGTCGTCGGCGCGACGCCGTACGCCGAGACGGTCGCGGAGACGGCGGCCGTCGAGGGGCGGATCGCCCGCACGCTCTCGGGCGCGAAACCCAACCGCGGCGTCCGCTTCGGTGCCTCGAGTCACGTCGCCCGCTTCCTGCTCGCCGCCCGGGAGTTCCATCCCGACCTGCGTTTCGCCGCGAACTGCCGGTTCGACGCCGACGTCGAGGACGCACTCGAGGACCTCGACTGGTCGGTCGCGGAGTACGACCGCGCCGCCGAACCGGGCGACAAGGAGACCGAAGGAGGCACGATGGAGTGGGCCGCCCGACACGCGCTGGGCGACCGCGAGGACTCGCCCGTCGCCGTGATCGACCGCGGTGACGTCGGCAAGGAGGCGACGACGAAACTGGTCGCGACCGACGCCGACACGCTCACGGAACGGACGCTCGAGCTGTGCGATCGACTCGCGTAGTCAGTTCTCGAGCGCGTGGACGTCGCCGCTCGCGAACGGGCCGGCGAACGGGACGACGTACAGTCGATCGCCGACGGCGGCCATCCGGCCGGTCGTCCGGACGTCTTCCTCGTGCCAGCGGAGCGTTCCGTCGACGTCGACCGCGAACAGCCCCCGGTTGGGCGTGCCGAAGTAGACGCCGTCGGCGACGGCGACCGGCGGGCCCCCGTACCGGCCGGTGTCGATCGACCACAACTCGTCGCCGGACTCGAGGTCGAGACACGTCGTGCTCGTGGCTCCGCCCGGGAGGTACGCGTGCCCGTGTGCGAGCGCTGGCGTGACGGACGAACTCGCACCGGTCCGATATCGCCAGACGGTTCCGCCGTCCTCGCGGTCGAGCGCGTAGACGTCGCCGCCGCGGGTGGAGGCGACGACGAAGTCGCCGGCGACCGACGGTGGCGTGTAGAGGCCGCCGAGGTCGTCCCGGTTCCACAGCGTCTCCTCGCCGTCGAGCGCGTACAGTTCGCCGTCGGATTCTGACACGCCGGTCGTGTAGACGACGCCGTCGGCGACGGCCAGCGAGGCGACGAACGGGCGGCCGCCGCTGGGCTCGAGCGTCCACTCGATCGCCCCCGTCTCGGCGTCGACGGCGGCGACGGCCGGGCCGCCGACGATGGCGTAGAGCCGATCGTCGACGAGGACGGACGACCCCCGGCGGATCAACGCGTCGTTCGTCCACAGCTCCGTGCCGTCGGCGGCGTCGAGCGCGTACGTCCCGTTGTCGGAGGTGACGTAGACCACCTCGCGGGTGAGCGACGGGATCGACCGAACGCCGGCGTTCGGGTCGGCCTCGTACGTCCACAGTCGTTCGCCCCCCGTCGTGTATCCGAGGACGTCGCCGGCGCTGGTCCCGAAGTAAAACCGGTCCCCGCCGACCGCGACGCCACCACCGAAAGAGGTGTCGATACCCGACCCGCCGCGGGTGAGTTGCCTCGTCGTCGGGTCGGCCTCGAGCAAGGACGCGTCGGGGTTGTAGCCGGTGTTCGCGGGATCGAACCCGCAGCCGGACCAGGCGTCGGTGCCGTCGGGCAGCGGCGTCGCGTCGCGGTCGCCGATCGACCCCCTCGAACGGCGGGGATCGAGCGCGGCGAGACAGCCAGCGGTCGCCATCGCGAGGGCGCTTCCGGCGAGCGACCGGAGGAACGGGCGGCGTCTCATGTCAAGTTTATTTCGTTTTATGGTATTAAACGTACCCGTTCGTCTCACGGCCGTCCGGGCGACGCGCGGCCGCTCGAGAGTGGAGACGTCGCCATCGACGACGGGCCGACGCGCGGCCGAAAGCGGAGCGACACGGCGTTTTTGACAGCGTGGGTCGTCACTCGAGGCATGGTCGAGAGTCCGTTCGACGTCGAGATTCGCGTCGGCGAAGTACTGGAAGCGGAGGCGTTTCCGGAGACGAACAAGCCGAAAATGACGAAGCTGCGTATCGACCTCGGCGACGAGGAGATCCAGTCCTGTGCGCAACTGGGCTACCACCACGACCTCGACGAGCTGCCGGGAACGCAGGTGCTCTGTGCGACGAACCTCGGGTCGGTACGGATCGCCGGCTTCGAGTCCGAGGCGCTGACCGTCGGCGTCCCGGAAGAGGACGGGAATCCGGTGCTGGTGACGCCGGAGAGTGAGGTGCCGCTGGGCGGCGTGCTGTTCTGAATCGCTCGAGCGGCCTCGGCTCGAGCTCTCCCGCTCGCAGGTTCCGATCGATGTCGCCCCCCGCACCGACCGATACCGACCAGACGGTCGAAACGTTCTCCGTGGATCACTTTCACCGCGGAACCCGCAGGACTTTTGCGCTCGAGGGCCACTGGCCCAGTATGACCGAGGCGACGGGTATCGTCGGAGAGTTCCTCTCGCTGAAAGCGGAGACGGACGCGGAGTTGTTGGCGATGCAGTGTGGCGACTTCTACGAGTTCTTCGACGAGGACGCCGAGATCGTCGGCGACGAACTCGATCTCAAGGTGTCACAGAAGTCCTCTCACGGCTCGTCGTACCCGATGGCCGGGGTGCCGGTCGACGACCTCACCCCCTACCTCAAGGCGCTCGTCGAGCGCGGCTACCGCGTGGCGGTCGCCGACCAGTACGAGACCGAGAGCGGCCACGCCCGCGAGATCGTCCGGGTCGTCACGCCGGGCACCTTGCTCGAGACGAGCGACGCCGACGCCCAGTACCTCGCGGCCGTCGTCGAGGGCTCGAGCGGGACCTACGGCCTCGCGTTCGCGGACGTGACGACCGGGCGCTTTCTCGTCGCCGGGGCGGCAGACGCCGACGAGGTGCTGACGGAACTGTACCGGTTCGGCCCGGTCGAGATCCTGCCCGGTCCCGAGGCGCGAAACGACGACGACCTGCTGAGCCGGGTACGAGAGCGGACCGACGCGACGCTCACGCTCCACGACGCGGAGGCGTTCGCCCCGAAGCGGGCGACCCACGCCGTCCGGGAGCAGTTCGGCCGCGAGACGGTCGACCGACTCGCCGTCCCCGAACCCGGGATCGCCGCCGCGGGGGCCGTCCTCGCCTACGTCGAGGAGACCGGCGCGGGCGTGCTGGCCTCGATGACCCGCATCCAGGCCCACCACGGCGACGACCACGTCACCCTCGACGCGACCACCCAGCGCAACCTCGAGTTGAGCGAGACGATGCACGGCGGCAGCGAGGGCTCGCTGTTCGCGACGATCGATCACACCGTGACGAGCGCGGGCGGTCGCCTGCTCAAGGAGTGGCTCTGTCGTCCCCGGCGCTCGCTGTCGACGCTCGAGCGACGCCAGGAGAGCGTCGCCGCGCTCTCGACGGCTGCGCTCGCCCGCGACGAGATCCGCGAGACGCTGGGCGAGGCCTACGACCTGGAACGGCTGGCCTCGAAGGCGACCCACGGCAGCGCCGACGCCGGCGATCTGCTCGCCGTCCGAGATACCCTCGCCGTCCTGCCGGCGCTGGCAGATGCTATCGAGGCGGAGCCTGCGCTTTCCGACTCGCCGCTCACCGAGATCGTCGACCGGCCAGACCGCGAGGCGGCCGCCGACTTACACGACGCGCTCGCGGACGCCCTCGCCGAGGACCCACCGTCGACGGTGACCCAGGGCGGTCTGCTCGAGCGCGGCTACGACGACGAACTCGACGAGGTGATCGACCGCCACGAGGAGGTCCGGGAGTGGCTCGACACCCTCGCCGACCGCGAGAAACGCCAGCACGGTCTCAGTCACGTCACCGTCGACCGGAACAAGACCGACGGCTACTACATCCAGGTCGGCAAGTCCGCCGCCGACGGGGTTCCGGACCACTACGAGCAGATCAAGACGCTGAAAAACTCGAAGCGATTTACGACCGCAGAACTCGAGGAGAAAGAACGCGAGATCCTGCGACTCGAGGAACGGCGCGGCGATCTCGAGTACGAACTCTTCTGTGAACTTCGCGAGGAGGTCGCGGCTCGTGCGGAACTGCTCCAGGACGTCGGCCGGGCGCTGGCGACCGTCGACGCGCTGGCGAGTCTGGCGACCCACGCCGCCGAAAACCGCTGGGTTCGACCCGACCTCCACCGGGGCGAGGACCTCGAGATCGACCAGGGTCGCCACCCGGTCGTCGAACAGACCACGGAGTTCGTCCCGAACGACGTGCGAATGGACGACGAACGTGGCTTTCTCGTCGTGACGGGACCCAACATGTCCGGGAAGTCGACGTACATGCGCCAGGTGGCGCTGATCGTCCTGCTCGCGCAGGTGGGCAGTTTCGTCCCGGCTCGAGACGCGTCGATCGGCCTCGTCGACGGCATCTTCACCCGCGTCGGGGCGCTCGACGAACTCGCGCAGGGTCGGTCGACGTTCATGGTCGAGATGAGCGAACTCTCGAACATCCTCCACACCGCCACCGAAGAGTCGCTGGTGATCTTAGACGAGGTGGGCCGGGGCACGGCGACCTACGACGGCATCTCGATCGCGTGGGCCGCCACCGAGTACCTGCACAACGAGATCCGGGCGAAGACGCTCTTTGCGACCCACTACCACGAGCTGACGGGGCTGGCAGAACACCTCCCCCGGGTCGCGAACGTCCACGTCGCGGCCGACGAGCGCGACGGCGACGTCACCTTCCTGCGCACGGTCAGAGACGGCCCGACCGATCGCAGTTACGGCATCCACGTCGCCGACCTCGCGGGCGTCCCCGAACCCGTCGTCGACAGGGCGCGGGACGTCTTAGAACGGCTGCGCGAGGAGAAGGCCATCGAGGCGAAAGGCGGCGGCTCGAGCGACCCCGTCCAGACCGTCTTCGACGTCTCGAGCGGGCAATTTCGCGGACCGGCCAACGCCGACGGTGGCGATCCGACGTCCGACCGCGATCCGGAACTCGAGGAGATCGTCGAGGACCTCGAGTCGATCGACGTCAACGCGACGCCGCCGGTCGAGTTGATGGCGAAAGTCCAGGAGTGGCAGCGGCGGCTAAAGGAGTGAACACAGGAGCACGAACGAGACTCGCTCGAGCGTCGAGTACGCCCGGGCGATGGGGGACCTCGAGAACTTCGTCGGGATGCTCGCCGCCTCGGTCGGACTGCTCGGGGCGCTGGCAGAACGAGCGCGCGAGCGGGGCAGCCCGGGCGTCGTCGCGTCCGGGATCAGCCTCGGCGGCTGGGCGGTGAACCTCCACCGGGCCTGCGTCGGGGACCTCGAGCGTTACGCGCCGATCTTCGCGGGGGCCGCCCTGGGCGAGATGTTCGTCTCGTCGGTCTACCGCAGAACGACCGGGGAACGGGCGCGGGCGAACCCGGATCGGCTGCGGAACGTGCTGGACTTCGAGGGGGCGTTCGCGGCTGGCGACGCCGACGACTGCTCGCCGCTTTTGGCCCGCTACGACCGGATCGTCGAGTTCGAGCGTCAGCGAGGGATCTACGACGACCACCCGCTCGCGGTGATCGAGAAGGGCCACGTCACGGGATCGCTCGCGACGGAGACGCTCCGGGGGCACGTCCTCGAGGCGATCCGTCGAACCTGATACCGCCTGAGAAAACGGGTCACACACTGCTCGCACGTGAGACGCTGTCGCCGGTGGCGACACACTCGAGTCGCGATCGGGCGTGTCCTGACTGTTGTCCAGGAGTACGACCGCCGCTCACGCGACAGAACTATTGACACCCCACACCAAGGCGGGATAGCACCGCAATCGAACGACGCCACACCGACGCGTCGCACTCGAGCACTACCCATGACCGACCCGAACGCCCCGACCGACGAGACGGAGATTCACCAGCTAGACGAGGACACCGTCGCCCGCATCGCCGCAGGCGAGGTCGTCGAGCGGCCAGCCTCGGCGGTCAAGGAACTCGTCGAGAACAGCCTGGACGCCGACGCCTCGAGTATCGACGTCGAAGTCGAAGCGGGCGGGACGGAGCTGATCCGGGTCGCCGACGACGGCCACGGGATGACCGAGGCCGACGTCCGCGCGGCCGTCCGCCAGCACACGACGAGCAAGATCGACGGCCTCGAGGACATCGAGTCGGGCGTCACGACCCTCGGCTTCCGGGGTGAGGCGCTGCACACCATCGGCTCCGTCTCGCGGCTGACGATCCGGTCCCGGCCGCGAGACGGCGACGGGGCGGGGACGGAACTCGTCTACGAGGGCGGCGAGGTGACGAGCGTCGAGCCGACGGGCTGTCCCGAGGGGACCGCGGTCGAGGTCGCGGACCTCTTTTACAACACGCCCGCCCGCCGGAAGTTCCTCAAGACCACGGCGACGGAGTTCGCCCACGTCAACCGCGTCGTCACGCGGTACGCGCTCGCGAACCCCGACGTCGCCGTCTCGCTCACCCACGACGGTCGAGAGGTGTTCGCCACGACGGGACAGGGCGACCTGCAGGCGGCCGTCCTCGCCGTCTACGGTCGCGAGGTCGCCCGGGCGATGATCCCCGTCGACGCCGACGGCGACGACCTCCCGCCGGGTCCACTCGAGTCGGTCTCCGGGCTCGTCTCCCACCCAGAGACCAACCGCTCGAGTCGCGAGTACCTCGCGACGTACGTCAACAGCCGGGCAGTCAACTCCGATCCGATCCGCGAGGGGATCATGGGGGCCTACGGCAACCAGCTGGGCGGCGACCGCTACCCGTTCGTCGTCGCGTTTCTGGAGGCTCCAGGCGACGCCGTCGACGTGAACGTCCACCCGCGCAAGCGCGAGGTCAGGTTCGACGACGACGACGCCGTCCGCCGCCAGGTCGACGCGGCGGTGGAGGCGGCGTTGCTCGAGCACGGTCTGTTGCGCTCGCGAGCGCCGCGGGGCCGGTCGGCACCCGGCGAGGCCCGGATCGAACCCGGCGGGGGGGACGCAGACGAGCGCCGACGGCCGACCGCCGGGAGGGAATCGACGCTCGAGCGCGACGCGGCCGACGCGTCGACGACGAACGAAACGGGTCCCGACAGTGCCACGAGTCGCACGACGCCGACCGACGACGAGCGGTCGACGACGTCAGACGACGGAGCGGCGGACGCCGAGACGGCGACCGCCGAATCGAAGATCCGGAGCCCGGACGCCGCCTCGAGCCCCGAGGGGTCGACGACGGAACCGTCAGAACGCGAGACGGCCGGAGAGCCGGACTCGAGGGTCGGCCCCGACCGGGCGTCCAGCGACGATCGAAGCGCGCAGGGAGACGACAGCGCTCGCGTCGACCACGGCGACCGCGAGGGCGACCGCGACCGCAAGTTCACCGCGGCGACCGAACAGCGAACCCTCGAGGGCGAGGCTGCGACGGGCGACGGGACGCGCTTCGACTCGCTGCCGCCGCTTCGCGTCCTCGGGCAACTGCACGACACCTACGTCGTCTGCGAGACGCCCGACGGCCTGGCGCTGATCGACCAGCACGCCGCCGACGAACGCGTGAACTACGAACGGCTTCGGGACGCGTTCGCGAGCGATTCCACGGCGCAGGCGCTCGCCTCCCCGGTCGAACTCGAACTCACCGCCGCCGAGGCGGAGGCGTTCGAGGGCTACCGCGAGGCGCTCTCGAGGCTCGGCTTCTACGCCGACCGGGTCGACGACCGCACCGTGGCGGTGACGACGGTTCCGGCCGTCGTAGAGGAGACGCTCGAGCCGGACCGACTCCGAGACGTCCTCGCGTCGTTCGTCGAGGGTGACCGCGAGTCGGGTGCCGAAACGGTCGACGCGCTCGCCGACGAGTTCCTCGCGGATCTCGCGTGTTACCCCTCGATCACGGGCAACACGTCGCTGACGGAGGGGTCGGTCGTCGACCTCCTGGCCGCCCTCGACGACTGCGAGAACCCCTACTCCTGTCCGCACGGCCGGCCGGTGATCGTCCGACTCGACGAACGCGAACTCGAGGAGCGGTTCGAGCGCGACTATCCCGGACACGGGTGACTCGAGGCAAGCGAGACCGCGACGGGTCGCTCGACCGACGAGGAACGAGCACGTGCCGATGAACAAAACGATCGTCACCGTCGCCGCGAACTATTAGTACACACAACATTACAAATAATATTAATATTCGATTATTCACATCGAGGAGAGATTTACAACATTTGTCATATTGCTAGTCCACAATGGCTTCATACTATCGGACGTAACTGTGTGAAGATTCTCGCCACCCCGGGACGGCGAGAATCTTTCACGACTTACGTCCGGCAGTATCACGAGAGGTCAAACTCCAGAGTACCGTCGACGGGTACACCGCGACCGGGAAACTCCACACGCTCAGCGTCTGGTTTATCCTCGCACTCCGGTTGATGACGCCGACTCTTTCCTCTCGTAGGCCGTCTCTCGGCCGAACTCGTTCGACAGAACGGCGCGCTCGAGCTACCTCGAGATGTCTTCGGTCCGATCGGAGACGACCGCGTCGACCTCTTCTTTGGTGACCAGTGCGACGTCGCCGGGAACGGTGCGCTTGAGCGCCGCCGTCGCGGAGGCGTACTCGAGCGCCTTCGGGACGTCGTCGCCGGCGAGTCGGCGGGCGATGAACGCACCGGTGAACGCGTCGCCGGTGCCGATGGGGTCGACGGTTTCGGTGTCGTAGACCTCGTGGTCGTGGACGACGTTGTCGTGCCAGGCGAGTGCGCCCTGGTCGCCGCGCGTGACGACGACGGTGGTGAAGTCGAACTGCGAGGCGAGTTTGTGCGCGAGCTGGCGCGGGTCGCCCTCGTAGTCGAGCACCGTGCGGGCGTCGCGGGCGGCGATCAGCAGGATGTCGATCCCCGGGAAGAGTTTGAGAAGCGTCTCCCGGGCTTCCGCGGGCGACCAGAGCTTGCGACGGTAGTTGACGTCGAACGCCGTCGTCGTCTCGGCCTCTCGGGCCGCTTTCAGCATGTTCACCGTCGTCTCCCGCAGGGTCGACGAGAGGGCCGGCGTGATCCCCGACGTGAAGAAGACGCGGGCGTCCTGGATCAGGTCGACGTCGAACTCCTCGGCTTTGGCCGTCGTGATGGCGGCGTCTTCGCGGTCGTAAACGACGTTCGTCCCGCGAGGTTTGCCGCCGTGCTCGAGGTAGTAGATCCCCTGCCGTCCCGACTGGCTCCAGACGACGTCCGTGTCGATTCCGTACTGGTTGAGTTCGCCGACGACGCGCCGTCCGAGCGGCGAGTCGGGGAGCTTCGAGGTCCACGTCGAGACGGCCCCCAGTCGTTCGGCGGCGACGGCGACGTTGCTCTCTGCACCCGCAGCGCGGACCTCGAACTCGCTTGCGGACTCGATGCGTTCGTTCCCCGGCGGAGAGAGACGAAGCATCGTCTCGCCGAAGGTGACGAGGTCGCTCACGAGTGCCACCACCGAACGCCGTGTCGTCCGGTATCGAAAGTCTCGGTCATACGTCACGAGACGGAACGGAACGGTATAAGTGGTGTAGTTAGTGGGAGCCCACAAGCAGTCCCAGCGACGTCGTCGGCCGATTCAAGCGCCGCCAGCACGCGAACAAGGACCGCCTGTACGGTCTGCCGTCGCTCGTTTCCGCCGCGACCGCCCGGCGGGACGCGATCGCCGCGGGACGGACGGCGGTCCGTATGATGCGTCACGACGACCGTCGGACCACCGTCGGTGCGGGCCGCTCCTCGAGGTCGACCCCGAGACCGAACGACTCGAGCAACTCGAGGCTCGTCTCGACGTGGTCGGTGACGGACGGGATCTGTACCCTGCCGCCCGCCAGCGCGAGGAAGACGAGCAACTGGTCGGCCATGTGCCGGTCGACCGCCGCCTCGCGCTCGAGAAACCGGATCGCGGCGGCGGCGGCGTCCTCGCCGACGCGTTCTGCGGGCGTCCCCCGCTCGCCGAGCGCCGAGAATCCCACGAGCGCCGGCCGGCGCCGCTCGTCTTCGGCGCAGTCGAGTCGGATCACGACGGCAGAGCCGGGACAGTCGCTCGCCGCCGTCGTCTCGACGCGCTCGCGCACCTCGAGGCCGCGATCCGCGGGCTGGAGTCGCTCGAGTGCGCCCGCCGCCTGTCGGGTCGCGACGTCGCTGTCGGCGAGCGCCGCCGCCTCCGTCGAGTAGACCCGGACGCCACGGACGTCGCCCCGGGAGTCGAGGTGGATCGGCTCGAGCGACGAGGGTGCGATCGAGAGCGTCGCCCGACCGCCGCCGCTCGGGTAGAACCCCCGCCGCTCGAGATCGACGGCAGCGTCGAGCCCGTAACGGCGCAACAGCGGGAGTTTGACGTACCGAAAGTAGTCGAGCGGCGGCGACCACTTCACGTCCGTCCCGCCAGAGACGGTCACGGCGAGTCGGGACTCGAGTCGCGTCGCGAGCGGAAGCAGCGTATCGAACAGCAGCGTCGTGCTCCCGGCGGTTCCGATGTCGACGGCGTAGCGGCCGCCACTGATGCCGTCGGGATCGAACTCGACCGTCTCCGCGCCGACTTCGTCGCCGGCGACGTCGGCGGCACAGACCTCGGCCATCGTCTCGAGCGCCGCGAGGTGCTGTGGTCGGAGACCTGGCGTCGACCGCCCGCCGCGGACGTTTTCGAGGCGAACCGGTTCGTCTTCCAGCGCCGAGAGGGCGAGAGCCGTCCTGACGAACTGTCCGCCGGCCGCCGCGCCGTCGAGTTCGAGCATCGGCCGCGAATACGTCGAGGAGGCCGAAATAGCTGTTCGATCACCGGGTATTACGTCGGTGGGCGGAGACGTCTCGAGTCGTGACACTCGACGTCAGAGAGGTGGTCCCGGCGGACGCCGCGTCGATCCGCGAGGTCGCCCGCGAGAGCTGGCTCGCCGCCTACGACGAGGTACTCGACCGCGAGACGATCTCGAAGACGGTCGACGACTGGTACGCCGTCGACGACCTCGAGCGGTCGATCGTCGAGGCGCGCGACCGCGCGGGCGCGACCTTCCTCGTCGCCGACGCTGACGACGAGGGCGTCGTCGGGTTCGCCCACGCGAGACCGTGGCAGGACGATCCCACAGTCGCCTACCTGATCCGGATCTACGTCAGACCGGACCTGTGGGACGAGGGGATCGGACACCGGCTGCTCGAACGTCTCGAGGCCGATCTCGAGGGCGCGTTCGATCGACTGCGGCTGGTCGTCCTCGCGGACAACGACGTCGGCGTCTCCTTCTACGAGGCGACGGGGTTCGACCGCGTCGAGACGCGCGAGAGCGGACTGAGCGAGGGACTCGAGGAGTACGTCTACGAGAAATCGCTGTGACACCGCTCGAGCCGTCGGCAAAGGTCGCCCTCGATCCGGGACGCCTCGAGATGCGAGTGCGAAAACGTAGCTAGAGCGTCTTCTCGGCCTCTTCTTCCTCGACCACTTCGATACCGCGGTTGTTGACGGCCATCGGGTCGAGACCGACCTCCTGGAGGAAGTTCTTGTACTCGCGTTCGCACTGCTCTGCGGCCTTCTGCTTGTCGCTCGCGCGGTCGCAGAGTTCGACGAGGTTCTCCGGAACGTCGTTCTTGTAGACGATCCAGTGGTTGATCAGGTCGGACAGACGGCGGATGGGACTCGTGAAGTGGCCGTAGATCTCGAAGTTGAGCGCGTGGTGGCCCCCGAAGGGATCGTTCATGTACCGTGCCCGGGGCATCACCTTCATCACGGCCCACTGGATCTTGTCGAGTTGCCGGCCGGGTGCCTCCTCGAGGGTTGCGTTGACGGCCTTCCGGGGGTCGTCCCAGGAGTCGCCGGGAATCGAGACGCCGTCCAGGTCCTGGATCTCCTGGAGGGCTTCGGACCACTCGTCGGGGCTGGGCTGGGGGTGGACGCGGTACATCGCCTCGACGCCACGAGACCACATGAGTTCGTGCGTGACGGCCTTGTTCGCCTTCAGCATGCACTCCTCGATGATGGTGTGTGCGCGGTCGCGACTCGGATTCAAGACGAGCGAGCCGTCTTCCTTGCGCTGTTCGTGCATCCGATCGGCGAGTTCGTACACGAGCGCGTTCTCCTCGTGGAGGGGCGCGTCGGGGTCGTCCAGCCGGTTTTCGGCCTGGGAGTAAGTCAGGCGCTCGTCGGACTCGATGACGGACTTGTAGATGTCGATCGACTCGTACCCCAGCGTCTCCTTGTCGAGGTGCATCTCGACGGTGTGGGCGAGTCGTTCCTCGTTGGGGACGAGCGAACAGACCGTCTCGGCGAGCACCGGCGGGAGCATGTGGATCGTGTAACCGGGTAGGTAGACGGTGTTCCCGCGCTCGACGGCCTCGTCCCACATCGACGTGTCGGGGTTGACGTAGTGGGTGACGTCGGCGATGTGGACCCAGAGGACGTACTCGTCGTCGCGCTCTTCGACCGAGAGCGCGTCGTCGAAGTCCTGGGCGTCGATCGGGTCCGTCGTCCACGTCGTGAGGTGTCGCAGGTCGGTCCGTTCGTCGATCTCGGCGTCGATCTCCGACCCGACGTCTCGCGTGCGCTCTTTCGCCTCTGCCATCACTTCGGCCGGGAACTCGTCGCGGATCTCGAACTTCTCGAACAGTTCCTCGCGTTTGTTCTCGAGGTGACGGGCGAGCTCCTCCGAGATTTCGACTGGGCCCTGCCCTTCGGCCGTCCCGGCTTCGGCCTGTGCGTCGTCGCTCATACCGTCGCCTACGAACGAGAGCGTCAAAGACGTGTCGGGACGAGGATCCGAGGTGTTCAGGTACGAATATATATCTCGGGTGTGACACGCTCGGTGGCATGTCCGCTATCGAACTCAGGGACGTCGAGAAGCGATTCGGCGACGTCCCAGCCCTCCGCGGAATCGACCTCGAGGTCGAGCGAGGCGAGGTGTTCGGCTTCCTCGGCCCGAACGGGGCCGGCAAGTCGACGACGATCGACCTCCTGGTGAACCACAGCTACCCCACCGCCGGGACGATCGAGGTGCTCGGGTACGACGCCGTCGCCGATCCCGTCGCGATCCGACGGCGAGTCGGCCTCCTCCCCGAAGGCTTCGGTCCGCTCGGGACGATGACCGGCCGCCAGCACGTCGAGTACGCGATCGCGGCGACGGACGCAGACGACGATCCCGAGGCCCTCCTCGAGCGAGTCGATCTGCTCGAGGCCGCGAGCCGACCCGCGAGCGGCTACTCGAAGGGGATGGCCCAGCGACTCGCCCTCGCGATGGCGCTGGTCGGCGATCCCGACCTGCTCGTCCTCGACGAACCCTCGACCGGTCTCGACCCCCACGGCGTCCGTCGGATGCGCGAGATCATCCGGGAGGCCGTCGACGGGGGGACGACCGTCTTCTTCTCGAGTCACATCCTGGAGCAGGTCGAGGCCGTCTGCGACCGCGTCGGCATCATGAACGACGGGCGACTGGTCGCGGTCGACAGTATCGAGGGACTGCGCGAGACGGTCGGTGCGGACGGGACGCTCCGGGTCGATCTCGCGAACGATCCCGACGAGGTGAGCGGCGTCGTCGAACGAATCGACGGCGTCTCGACGGTCGAGACCCGCGATGGCGGGCTCACCGTCGCCTGCAGCGCCGGGACGAAACTCGCGGTGCTCGACGAGATTCGCGCTGCCGGCGGCACGATCACCGACTTCACCACGGCCGACGCCTCGCTCGAGGACCTGTTCGTGGCGTACACCCGGAGGTCACGATGAACTGGGGACTCGTCGCCGGAAAGGACGTCCGCGACTCGATCCGGAGCAGACAGCTGTACGTCCTCTGTGTGCTGTTCGGGGTGACGGGCGTCGCGCTCGCGTGGACACACGCGAGACAGGCCAGCAGCGGCTTCGCCGACCCACTCGACCTCGTTCGGGTGCTGCTCGTCGTCGCCACCGTGCTCGTCCCCGCGACGGGGTTGATGCTCGCCCACGAGGCGATCGTCAAACCGCGAACCAGCGGCGAGTACGCACTCCTGCTCGGGCTTCCCCACTCGCGATTCGACCTCGTCGCCGGGACGTACGCGGGTCGCGTGACGACGTTGACGATCTCGCTGGTCGGCGGCGTCGTCGCCACGGCAGCCGCCACGGCGCTGTTCGGCGCGACGGTCCCGGCCGTCGCACTCGGCGAGTTCGCACTCGCGACCGCGATTCTCGGCGTCGCCTACGTCGCGATCGGGATCGCCGTGTCGGCGTCGGTCCGCTCGACGACGTGGGCCGCCGTGTGCGCGTTCGGTGCCTTCATGCTCTTTATCTTCCTCTGGCGGCTCGTCCCCGGCGGCGTCGCCTACCTGGTACACGGCTTCGAGGTCCCCCCGACGGAACCGTCCTGGCTCCCCTACGTGCGGGCGCTGTCGCCGAGCGTCGCCTACGAACAGGTCGCCGAGGCGTACGTCCTCGAGCAGGGCAGCGTCGTCGAACCGCTCTACGCGCTCGCGGTACTCGTCTGCTGGACGTGTCTCGCGCCAGTGGTCGGCTACCTGCGGTTCGACCGCAGCGACCTCTAGATCGACTCGTACTACCGGTCGTGAGCGTGTTCCGACGCACTCACGCGACGAGCGCGGCTACATCGATACCGACGGACGTCCGTCGGTATCAGGTCTCCTCGAGCGGGCCGTACCGTTCCTCGACCAGCGCGACGTACCACGAGAGAAACTCCGCTTGCGTTCGATCGCCGGTTCCGATCTCGACGAGTAACTCCTCGAGTTCCCCGCGAGGGTGATGACAGAGGTCGCGATCGCAGGGCTTACAGAGGTACTCGAACTCCTTGCCGTCGCGGTCCCACCGATCGCCGTGTTTGTCGTACTCGCGCGCCTGGTCGCGCTCGACCGACGTCCCACAGGCGATACACGTCACCGTCGCCTTGCGCCGTCGGGAGGGCCACATAGTACGTCGGTCGGTGTGTACCTACTTAGCGATTACCACACCCCTCGTCGGGCGGAACCGTCACGGACCCCGACCGGTCCGGAGAACGGTCGTTTTATGCACTGACCGGTCGTCCTCCCGGACATGCAGGTCAAGTCAAGACACCACCTCCGCAGCGACGCCGTCGCTGCACTCGAGGAGCGGATTTCCGAGGGACTCGGCGTCGACCTCGAGGCGGACACCTACGAGCGCGTCGACTTCGAGGACGAAGACCTCGAGGTGATCCTCGTCGACGGCGAGCCACAGGTCGCCACCTTCGACGGCGAGGAGTTTCTCACGGTCCGGGGCGCGAACGCCTACGAGCCCGAACGGCGGGTCGTCACCGTCGACGCCGGCGCGATCTCGTTCGTCAGCGACGGCGCGGACGTGATGCGACCCGGCATCACCGAGGCCAGCGAGGACATCGAGGCCGGCGACCTGGTCGTGATCGCCGAAGAGACCCACGGAAAGGTCCTGGCGGTCGGGCGGGCCCGGGTCGACGGAACGGAGATGGTCGGCGACGAAGGGAAAGTCGTCGACTCGCTGCACCACGTCGGCGACGACCTCTACGAGTTCACCGGCTGATCGGGTCGGTCCGCGACGGCGGGACGCCAGTCGACGACGAAGCACGTCGTAGACACCCGCGACGAACAGTTCCGAGCGGGACCGGAACACCGTTCCAGAGAAAACCCGGCGCGAACGGCGCTACTCCTCGACCGACTCGAGGTCGTCCTCGTCGTAGGCGTCCTCGTACCGCGCCATCGCGTCCTCGTGACCCTGCCTGGCGAGTTCGTACGTCTCCCGGAGGTCTTCTATCGGCGTCTCGGTCGCGTCCACGCGGAGGTCGTCGTAGGGCGGTTCGACGTCGCGTTCTTCGGTCGTCCGGACCACGACGGCGGCGCTTTGCACCGATAGCTCCTCGCGTTTGTCCCCGCCTTCCGCGTCGCCGGCCTCGAGCGCGTCGATCAGTCGCTTCGCGAGCGGTTCGTCGCGGTCGCTCGCCTCGTAGCTCGCCGCGGTCGCCTCGATCACCGACTCGCCCGTCAGGAGGTTGCCGGCGACGGTGTAGCCGTCACCCTCGAGGTGGCCGTACCAGCCCCGACACTCCTCCCCGGAGAAGGTAAACGAGCCGTCGGCGTCGACGCCGTGGACCTGTCGGCTCGGCGCACCCTCGTCGGCGTTCAAAAGCGACTGTACGGCGTCCTCGACGGCGAGTCCCTCGTCGACGTACCGGATCCCTCGCCGGCCGAGGTCGACGTTGACGAGACTCTGGGTCGCGATCGCGCCGTTCTCGCTGGCGAACGGACAGAGGGTTCCGACGCCCGCGAGGCGGGTCGTGACCGCGACGCCGAACCGCCGCTGTGACTCTCCCGCGTCGTCCTCGTACTCCTCTCTGACGCAGATGCTGAACGTCATCTGCCTCGAGTGCAAGGTCTACGGAATAAAAAGATCGACCATCGGCGACCGTCAGCGACTCGCCGTCCTCGCATCCGCTCGCCGACACTACCAGGTTCGAGTGAGAGTCACGGCGACGGGACATTCCGTCTGACGTAAGAACTATACTCACAGCGACGGACTCTGTCGGCTATGGGCTTCATGAACAAAATCCTCGGCGGCACGCAGTCACGGAGCACCGAGGACTACGTCGAACTCGACCTCGACGACGTCAGCGAGAGCGCCAGCGAGGCGGCGATGGCCGTCCACATCGCGGAAATCGACGGACAGGCGTCGGCGATCGACATCAAAGACGCCGTCTACGACGGCGACGTCGTCATCGCGGACATCACCCGGCTGCGCACGAAAGATAGCACGGCCGAGCACATCATCGACGAACTCCGGCAGGTCGCCCAGGAGGTCGACGGCGACATCGTCCAGAAAGGCGACGACCAGATCATCATCACGCCGACCGGTATCCGGATCGGTCGCGAAAAACTCGGACGCTAGGCGGTTCCGGTCGAATTCTCCTCCTCTCCGACGCTCGAGCAGTGGCCACGCTCGGGCCGTCGGACGGTCTGCTGTCCCGATCGTCCGCAGCGACCGCCGACGGGACGCGGTCGCTGCGGGACGGACGGCGGTCCGTATCAGGACACTCGCGCAGATGGACCGACCGGCACAGATGCGCCTCGAGTGCAGTGTGACGAGAGAAGCGAGAGCAGAGAGGAGCGTCTAGATGTAGTCGATCGACTGCGGCAGTTCGAGCTTCATGCCCTTGCGCTCGCGGATCTCCATGATCTTCTCACGCTGGAGCGAGTCGGACAGGACCTCGAAGCCGGCGTTCTCGGTGTTCCAGGAGGCACGACCCTCCGTGGCGCTGCGGATGTCGCTTGCGAACCCGATCATCTCCTCGACCGGTGCGATGCCCTCGACGACCATCAGGTCGCCTTCCTGGTACATGTCGTCGACGCGGCCACGACGGCCCTGGATCTCGCCCGACGCAGCGCCCATGTGGTCGTTGGGCACGTCGATGCGGACGTCCTGCATCGGCTCGAGCAGCTTGATCTTCCCGTCGATCAGCGACTTGTGGACGGCCTCGCGGGTCGCCGGGATGACCTGGGCGGGACCGCGGTGGATGGTGTCCTCGTGGAGCTTCGCGTCGTGCAGGCGGACGAGCGTCCCCTGGGTCGGCTCGTTGGCGAGCGGACCGTTGTCGAGTGCCTCCTCGAGCCCCTCGATGACGAGTTCCATCGTCTCGTTCAGGTGCTGGATACCCTTCGTGTCGTCGACGAGGACGTTGGTCCCGTGGATGTGCTCGACGTTCTGGGAGTCTTCTTTCTCCATGCCCGCCTCCTGCAGCGCCTCGCGGCGCTCCTGTTCGGGCATGTCCATCGACGCCTCGCCCATCTTGATCGTCTCGACGAGTTCCTCCGAGAGGGGTTCCGCGGAGATGTAGAAGCGGTTGTGGCGGTTGGGCGAGATGCCCTCGACCGTGTCGCTCGCACGCTGGACGGCCTCGCGGTAGACGACGATCGGTTCGCCGGTGTTGACCGGAATGCCCTGGTTCTTCTGGATACGCTGGGTGATGACCTCGAGGTGGAGTTCACCCTGTCCGGAGATCAGGTGTTCGCCGGTGTCCTCGTTGATGTTGATCTGGATCGTCGGGTCCTCTTTGGAGACCTGTCGGAGCGTCTCGATGAGCTTCGGCAGGTCGTCCATGTTCTGGGCCTCGACGGACTTCGTGATGACCGGCTCGGAGATGTGTTCGATCGACTCGAACGGCGTCATCTCGATGCTCGAGACGGTCGACCCGGCGATGGCGTCGCGAAGGCCGGTGACGGCAGCGATGTTCCCCGCGGGGACCTGCTCGACGTCCTCGCGCTCGCCACCCATGTAGATGCCGACGCTCTGGACGCGGTTTTTGCCCGCGGTCCCGGAGACGTACAGCTCCTGGCCTTTCTCGACGGTCCCGGAGAAGACGCGGCCGATGGCGACCTCGCCCGCGTGGGGGTCGAGTTCGATGTCGGTGACCATCAGGACGACCTCGCCGTCCTCGTCGACGACGCGCATCTGCTCTGCGAGGTCGGACTCGTCGTCACCGCGCCAGATGCGCGGGATACGACGGGGCTGGGCCTCGAGCGGGTCGGGGAAGTGCTCACAGACCATGTCCAGGACGACGTCCGAAAGCGGCGTACGCTCGTGGAGTTCCTGGCGCTTGTCCGAGCGCTCGAGTTCCATGATGTCGCCAAAGTCCATGCCGGTGCGCTGCATCGACGGCATGGAGACGCCCCACTTGTACAGCGCGGAACCGAAGCCGACGGTGCCGTCTTCGACGGAGACGGTCCAGTCGTCGACGTCGTCCATGTCCTCGGTCATCCCGCGGATGAGTTCGTTGACGTCCTGGATGACCTTCAGGAGACGCTGTTGCATCTCTTCGGGGCCCTCCTGGAGCTCGGAGATGAGGCGGTCGACCTTGTTGATGAAAAGCGCCGGCTTGACGCCCTCGCGAAGCGCCTGGCGCAGCACGGTTTCGGTCTGGGGCATCGCGCCCTCGACGGCGTCGACGACGACGAGCGCACCGTCGACGGCGCGCATCGCGCGGGTGACGTCGCCACCGAAGTCGACGTGGCCCGGCGTGTCGATGAGGTTGATGAGGTGGTTCGTCCCCTCGTACTCGTGAGTCATCGAGACGTTCGCCGCGTCGATGGTGATCCCACGTTCCTGCTCGTCCTCTTCGGTGTCCATCGCGAGCTGTTCGCCGGCAGTCTCGTCGGAGATCATGCCCGCACCGGCGAGCAGGTTGTCCGAGAGGGTCGTCTTGCCGTGGTCGACGTGGGCGGCGATGGCGATGTTCCGGATGTTCTCCGGTTTGTCCATCAGCCGTTCACACTCCTGTACGATTTTCTTGCGTCGGCCCATATACGACCCAATACCGGTAGCGGGGTCAAAAGGGTAGTGTTTCGTCCCGGGCGAAATCGCCCAAATCAGCCCGTTGGAAGCGGTGAGTGTCATTTTTGCGTGAGAGAATGACACGCAGTTTGTATCGCGCTGGCACCCATTCACACACGCCTACCACTGCGTCCACACTCGCCTGTCGCTGCCTTCCGATCGAACTGCCCAGCCGTCACAGTGATGAGCCTCGAGAACATGATACTCGTAACCATGGACCTCCGCGTGCAGGGGCCAGGCCCCGCCGCCCCGTTTCTCGGCGCTCGCGACCTCTTCGAGACCGAACGCGACCTCTCGTTGCCCGTCCACGTCCGCATCAGGGAGGACCCCGACGAACGGACCTGGGCGGCACACTACGACGACTACCACGTCCTGAACATCTCGAGGCACGCCGCCTCGAGTGCGCTCGCACGCGAACTCGCCTTACACGAGTTCGCCCACATGGCGAGACACGAGGAGGCCCACCCCTCACACACGCAGCCGACCGAGGAGGTGCTCTACCTCGCGCTCGCCGGCCGGCGCGTCGAACGACGGAAGCTCGCACACTGCTACCAGATCGCAAACCACATGAAAGACATCTACGCCGACGACATCACCCTCTCGGTCGGCCCCGGCGAGAAACTCCTCGCCTTTCTCGAGTCGGGGCTGGCAGCGGCCGTCGCGGACCACCCACAGACGCCGCCGCGGCCCGGACTCGATCGAATCTCCGCTGCCGCGGACCCGGAGATCACGGCCGTCAACGCGGCGTTCGCGCTCGCGCTCGCGGAACGTCACGACCTGATCGAGTCGGACCACCGGCTGTACGACCTCGCACACGCGGCCGCGATGGACGCGCCGGCGGTCGACTTCGACGGGTTCAGACGCCGGTTCAGGGAACTCGCGCGCGATCCCGACTCGAGTACGTATCGCCGAGTGCTGGTCGAGGCGACCCGGTCGTACGTGGGCGGTAGGCCAGCGGCGGACTGACCGCGATCGCGACCCCGCCAGGTGACCCGTCTCGAGTCGGAACCGTTCACGGCCGTTGATTTCGATTTCGAAACGGTTAGCGAGACGTCACGGTCGTCGGTCACACCGGTCGCAGCGAGCGCCGCGTACGGCGTGTAGGTAGCCGAAACCGCTCGTCTGAATCGTCCGAACGGAACTGAACGGACGGGAAATCGCCCGAACGCGGTTCAACGGTCGCTCGCTTGAAGGCCGTAAAATACCATCCCTCCTGATACTATCGGACGTAACTGTGTGAAGATTCTCGCCACCCCGGGACGGCGAGAATCTTTCACGACTTACGTCCGGCAGTATGAGTGTATGACTGACCGAACTGACGACGTTCGACGACGCGACTACCTCGAGTTGGCCGGCGGCGTCGCTGCCGCCAGTACCATCGGCCTCGCTGGCTGTCTCGGAAGCGACGACGACGGCGACGGCGACGGTGGCGGAAACGGGGGCGACGAAGAGGCGACCGGAACGCTGGCGACGCAGGTCACCGACCAGCCCGGCGACATCGCCGACTTCGAATCCTGCGTCGTGACGATCCAGGGTATCTGGGTGAAACCGAACGACACAGACGAGAGCGACGACAGCGATGGCAGCGACGACGCCGAATCCGAGGGCGAAAACACCGACGGTGAAGAGTCCGACGGCGGAAACGAGAGCGACGGTGACACCGCAGACGAGGGAAGCGAAACCGACGACGAAATCGACGAACAGCGCGGGGAAGACGTCGACCAGAGCGACGAGCGTCGATACTACGAGTTCGACGAGCCCCAGCAGGCGGACCTGGTAGACCTCCAGGGCGAGAACACCCAGCTCGTCGACGAGCGCGAACTGCCCGTCGGCGAGTACGCGTTCCTCCAGCTCGACGTGACGGACGTCGAGGGTACGCTGGCCGAGGGTGGCGAGACGGAGGTGTCGACGCCCGGAAACGCCCCGCTACAGTTCAAAGAGTCCTTCGAGATCCGCGACGGCAAACTGACGACGTTCCTCGCAGACTTCACGCCGGTTCGCCGCGGACAGACCGGCACGTACCTCCTCCAGCCCGTCGCGACGGGGACGGAAGTGAGTTACGAGGACGTCCCCGAAGACGGCGAGACGGGCGACGACGGCGAGGACAGCGACGATCAGACCGGTACCGAAAGCGACGCACAGGACGGGACGAGCGACGACGCGCAGAACGAGACGAACGACGACGACGCCCAGAACGGGACTGACGACGGCGACCAGAACGACTCGAGCGACGGCGACCAGAACGCGTAGTCACACGCGACTCGAGTACCGCCGTCGCTCGAGTCGGGTCGATCGCGACGCTCGCCGTTTCACCGATAAAACGTCGAAAACGAGAAAACCGAGTTACCGCGCGGCCGCCGCGACGCGCTCTTTCTCTTCTTTCTGGCTGATCGCGTACGTCTGGACGTCGTAGTTCGCAGCCCCGACGAGCTGGTTCGCGATGGCCTCCTCGGCCGGCGTCGGGGTCTTGAACGAGGCGTTTTGGACGCCTTCCGCGAGGAACTTCAGGGCCTGGTCGACCCGGCGCTGGGGCGCGACGTCGACTGCCTTCGGGACCGAGATGCCGCCGTACTTCAGGCGGACGGTCTCCTCGCGGGGTGCGGCGTTCTCGACGGCGGTGACGAGCACCTGCACGGGATTTTCCTCCGTTCGGTCGTGGACGATCTCGAACGCCTCACGAACGAGGTTGAGCGTCTGCTGTTTCTTGCCCGTGTTCTCCTCGGTCTGCATCAGCCGGTTGATGAAGCGCTCGACGATCGAGACTTCCGACTTCTGGAACTGTTTGCCGGCGTGGCGACCCATCGTGTGGGCGACGGGCGTCACGGAGATGTAACGCTCGGTCGAGGGGTCGGCGTACTCGATCTCGCCGATCTCCCACTTGCCGAAGAGCTTCGCGGAGACGTCCGCACCGCCTGCGGGTGCCTCGGGCTCGGGTTGGTCTTCTGCAGCCATGGTTATCGCACCGGTTTCTCTGCGTTGCCGCGGACGAGTTCGATCAGCGACACGCCGTTTACCTTCTCGACTTTGTAGTTGACACCCGAGAGGTCGCCCATCGCACGACCCTTCGCACCGCCGATACCGGCGATGGTGACCTCGTCGTGCTCGTCGATGAACGAAATTGCGCCGTCACCGGGACAGAACGCGGTGACCTGCTTGCCGTTTTTGATCAGCTGGACCCGGACGCACTTTCGGATCGCCGAGTTGGGCTGTTTCGCCTCGATGCCGACCTTTTCGAGCACGATACCTCGAGCCTGCGGGGCACCCTCGAGGGGGTCCGACTTCTCGCGGAGGCCCCGGGCGCGTCGCGCGTAGTCCGAGTCGGACCACCGCTGGTTCTGGCGGTCCTTCTTGAGCTTGCGCGCGGCGTACTTGCCGTTTGCCATAGTACCCGTCGCTATCCGACGAAGACACTTAAGCATCCCCTTTTCCATCTCACGATACGCCACGAGAACGCTCGAACGGGGGTAACGAAGAGATCTGAGCGGGTTTCGTCTCCGGAGGAACGCTCTCGGGGAGTCGTTCTCCCGCCGGACGACGATCGGCGACCGCTCGCTCGAGACCCGGTCGGGTGGACCCGCTGTGGCCGCTCACCTGCGTTCGAGCCGGGATCCACGTCAGTCGGTGGTGGACGCTGTCGACGGGTTTTCCGCGTCGACGAGGATCGACCGGTCGACGTCTGCGACGGTCGTGTGGCCCGTCAGTGCGAGCGTCAGGTCGAGGTCGGCCAGGACGTTCCGACAGACCTCGCGGACGCCGTCCTCGCCGTCGATCGCCAGTCCGTAGACGTACGGCCGGCCCAGCAGGACCATCTCGGCACCGAGCGCGAGCGACGTCAGCGCGTCCGCCCCGCGGCGAATCCCGCTGTCGAACAACACCGGAACGCGGCCGTCGACGCGCTCGACGACCGGCGGCAGCGCCTCGAGTGCGGGCACCGCGTCGTCGACCTGCCGACCGCCGTGGTTCGAGACGACGATCCCGTCGACGCCGGCCTCGAGCGCCAGTTCGGCGTCGTCGGGGTGGACGATTCCCTTGACCACGACCGGCAGGTCGGTCCGCTCGCACAGCCACTCGAGGTCGTCCCACGTGAGCGAGGCGTCGCCGAAGACGTCCAGGAATCGCATGACCGCCGCGTCGGGGTCGTCTTCAGGCGGCTCTGCGAGCGTCTCGCGGAAGACTGGATCGGAGAAGTAGTTCGCGACGCCCTCGCCGTCGAGGAAGGGCAGGTAGCCCTGTTCGACGTCTCGCTCGCGCCAGCCCATGACCGGCGTGTCGACGGTGACGACGATGGCCTCGTAGCCGGCGTCCGCCGCTCGCTCGACGAAACTCGCCGTCAGTTCGCGATCCGAACTCCAGTACAGCTGAAACCACGCCGGCGCGTCGCCGGTCGCCGCCGCGATCTCCTCGAGCGGCTCCGACGAGACCGAACTCGCGGCAAACGGCAGGCCAAGGTCGGCCGCCGCTCGCGCGGACGCGAGTTCGCCGTCCTCGTGGAAGATCGACTGGACGCCGACCGGTGCCAGCGCGACCGGCGCGGGGTACGTCCGCCCGAACAACTCGACAGAGAGGTCACGCGAGGAGACGTCGCGAAGCATGCGCGGGACGAGCCGCCACCGCGAGAACACCGCCCGGTTCGCGTCGGCGGTCCGTCCAGCGCCCGCACTGCCCGCGACGTAGGCGTACGCCGCCGGGTCGAGGGCCTCGCGGGCCGCCGCCTCGAGCGTCTCGTAGGACGGCGGCAGGTTCGGCGGCTGGTCTGCGAGCATTCCCTGCGTGAACACCTCGACGAGCCGTTCCCGGCCGTACGACGGGCTGTTCTCGTCGGACATGGTGTCGGTATTCGAATGGGACGGTCCTATAGCTTCGGGAGCAAAGAGCGACCGAAAAACGCCCGGCGTGAGCGCCAGCGCGCGACTACGTCAACCGGACGTCGTCGATCCCGAAGTGACGCTCGGCGAGCGTCCGCGCGGCCTCGATCGTCAGCCCGTCTTTGCCGATGGCGACGCCGCGGTCCTCGTCTGCGACCTCGACGTACGCGACGGTGTCACCGTTCTCGCTGATCGTGACGTTGTACACCGCCGCGGGCGCGAGCGCGTTCGCGACGAACGCCGCGGCCGTCTCGGCGGCCTCGACCAGCCGCACCGGCCTGTCGACCTGCCGTTCGAACTGCTTTACGTGTCTGCCGCCCGGGCCGATCGCCTCGCCCATCTGTCCGGGCGCGACGACGACGAGCAGCCGACCGTTCTCGAGGACGCAGTCGCGACCGGTCGCGCCCGTCACGTCCTCGAACAGCGCGAGGTACTGGCGGGCGTCGTCCGAGAGCGTCACGCCCATCGTCGTCAGTCGGCCTGCCTCCCGCTGGTCGACCCCATCCGGAGGTCGACGTCGCCGGTACCGAGTTTGATCGGCTTGCCGACGATGACGTTCTCGGTGACGCCGTCTAGGTCGTCGACCTCGCCGTGGATCGCGGCGTTGAGCAGGTGGTTGACCGTCACCTCGAACGCCGCCCGCGCCAGGACGGAGTCTTTCGAACCGGAGATGCCGTGGCGACCGATCGACTCGATCTCGCCGCGGTTCGTCATCATGTCGGCGACCAGCATCAGGTGCCGGACGTTGACGTCGTCGAGACCCTGCTCTGCGAGCGTGTTGTGGGTCTCCTCGATGATCGCCTCGCGAGCGGCCTCGATTCCGAGGTTGCGGTGGATCTCGTGGATGTTGTTCGTCGTCGTCCGACTGGCGTCGACGCCCTCGATCGAGAGCACGTCACCGAAGGCCGACCCCTCGGTGTAGAGGACGAACTCCTCGTTGCCGTCGTCCATCTCTTCCCGGCGGATGACGACGCGGGAGACCTCCTCGATGCCCTTGAACGTGATGTCCCGGAGCTCCTCGACGAGCTGTAACAGTTCGCGATAGGACGGCTCTTCGGGACCGAACTCGACGGTCGTCCCCTGCTGGACCGTCTTGACACCGAGGTTGTCTTCGATGATGTCTGCGACCTCCTCGGCCGTGATCATCCGCTCTTCTAAGGTGTCTTTGTTCAGCGAAATCTGGACGCGCATGTCGGCGACGTTCGTCGAGACGTCACCGAGTGCGAGAATCTGCGTGGCCTCGATCTTCCAGACGACCTCGTGGGCTTTCTCGCGCTCGCGTGCGTACTCGTCCTCGAGGTAGACCGTCATCATCGGCGTGTCCGGAGTCTTCCGGGCGTCGACGAGTTCGATCAGCCGCGGCAGCCCCTGCGTGACGTCGATCTCCGCGACGCCCGCGTAGTGGAACGTGTTCATCGTCAGCTGCGTCCCCGGTTCGCCGATCGACTGTGCGCTGACGGTCCCGACGGGGTCGAGCGGGTCGATCCGCGTCTGGAGGTACTGGTTCTCGACCGCCCGGGCGATCTCGTCTGCCTGCTCGAGCGTCGCGTTGCGCTTTTCGACCGTCTCGTAGACTTTCTCCCTGAGCCGGCGGGGGAGTTCGGTGTCCTCGACGACGGCGATCACGTCGTCGCCGACGTCGTACTCGACGTCAGTCATCGGAGGTCACCTCCACGTCCTCGGCGATGCGACGACTGTCCGCGTGCTCGGAGAGGTTCGTCGGCTCCGGTTTCGAGCCGAGGAACTCCTCTTTCTCGGCTTCGGAGTCGAACTCCGACTCGAGGATCCGATCTGCGATCTGTTCGACGTCGACGTCGCCTTCCTCGCTCGAGGAGACCATCACCGGCGAGGTGCCGTCCTCGCCGAACTCGAACTGGACGATCGTGTCCGAGGTGTCCCGGACGGTGCCGTCGTACTGCGTCTCGAGTTCGGAGAGGGCGTTGATCAGCCGGCGCTGGAGGTAGCCGGACTTCGACGTTCGCACTGCGGTGTCGACCAGCCCCTCGCGGCCACCCATCGCGTGGAAGAAGAACTCCCGTGGGGTGAGCCCACTCGTGTAGGAGTTCTCGACGAAGCCGTGGGCTTCCGCCGAGAGGTCGTCGGGTTTGTAGTGGCTGAGGGTCCGGTCCTCGTAGCCGCGGTTGATTCGTTCGCCCCGAACTGCCTGCTGGCCGACGGCACCGGCCATCTGGGTCAGGTTGAGCATCGACCCACGGGCACCGGAGTTTGCCATCACGACCGCGGGGTTGTCCTCGGTGAAGTGCTCCTCCGCGATGTTCCCCGCGTTGTCACGCGCCCGGCTGAGCGTCTGCATGATCTTCATCTCGAGGGTCTCGTCGATCGTGCGGCCGGGCAGGGACTCGAGTTCGCCCCGCTCGTAGGCCTCGATGAGTTCCTCGACGCGATCGTAGGCGTCGTCGATCGTCTCGTCGATCCGCGATTCGGCTTCCTCCGGGATCGTCTCGTCGTCGATGCCGATCGAGAACCCGAAGTGCATGATCGCCCGCATCGCGAGCGTCGAGACCTCGTTGATGAAGATCCGGGCGCGGGTGTTGCCGTAGACCTTCGTGATCGTGTCGACGATCTTGCCGCCGAACTCGCCGACCTCGTCCTCGGCGATGGTTCCTTCGAGGAGTTGGCCGTCCTCGATGACGACGTCGTCGCCGACGGTGCCGGTGAACTCGAGGTTCAGGTCGTCGGGCAGGAGTTCGGAGAAGACGTCACGACCGGTCCAGAACGGCTCGCCCTCGTCGTCGATGCCGCTTGGCTCGGGCAGTTCGTCGATCCGCGTCGCCCGCAGGAGGTCGAGCGCCTGCGTCTCGTTGAACCGCGGGTTGTCGTGGGTAAGCAGGTAGGTTCCGGAGATGTGGTCCTGGATCGCGCCGATGATGTTCTCACCGAACCGCGGCGAGAGGATCTGTTCCTGGACGCGCATCAGGACGCGCGCCTCAGCGCGAGCCTCCTCGTTCTGGAGGGCGTGCATGTTCATCTCGTCGCCGTCGAAGTCTGCGTTGTACGGCGGGCAGACGACGGTGTTGAGCCGGAACGTCTTGTACGGCATGACCACGACCTCGTGGGCCATGATCGACATCCGGTGTAGCGACGGCTGGCGGTTGAAGATGACGATGTCGCCGTCGATGAGGTGTCGGTTGACCTCCCAGCCGGGTTCGATCTTCTTCGCGAGTTCCTCGCAGTTCTTCTCGGTCACCTTCAGCCGACGGCCGTCCGGCCGCCGGACGTAGTTCGCTCCCGGGTGTGCCTCCGGCCCGTTGGAGACGTATCGCCGGGCGTCGGCGACGTTGCGTTCGGTGACGTTCATCGTCTGGGTCATCTCCTTTGCGACCCGGTCCGGGACGCCGACTTCGTTCAGGCTGAGCGTCGGGTCCGGCGAGATGACGGTCCGGGCGGAGAAGTTCACGCGCTTCCCGGACAGCGAGCCGCGGAAGCGGCCCTCCTTGCCCTTCAGGCGCTGGCTGAGCGTCTTGAGCGGACGACCGGAGCGGTGGCGTGCCGGCGGCGTGCCGCTGATCTCGTTGTCCATGAACGTCGTGACGTGGTACTGGAGCAGTTCCCACAGGTCCTCGATGATCAGCTGGGGTGCGCCGGCCTCGCGGTTCTCCATGAACCGCTGGTTGATCCGGATGATGTCCACGAGCTTGTGCGTGAGGTCGTCCTCGCTGCGCTGGCCGTTGTCGAGCGTGATCGACGGGCGAGCCGTCACCGGCGGCACCGGGAGGACGGTGAGGATCATCCACTCCGGACGGGAGCGCTCGGCGTCGATGCCAAGCGCCTCGACGTCCTCGTCTGGGATCGCCTCGAACCAGTCGCGAATGTCCGAGGGCATCAGCTTGTTCGTGTCCTCCTCGGTGAGGTCGATGTCGAGTGCCTTCTCGATCGCTTTCCGCTGGCTCTCACGCGGGCGGAACGAACCAGAGAGGATCTCGTTGATGCGAGTGAGGTCGATCTCCGTCTCCTCGGCCAGTTCGTCCGGCGTCGTCCGCTCGCCGTCCTCACCACCCTGCATCGCCGCGGCGATGCGCTGGGAGTACTCGCTGGTCAGCACCTGCTGGACCTCGTAGTAGGTGGTGGGCTTCTCGTGTTCGATGTCGTACTGGATCTCGCCACAGTGGGGACAGCGATCTTTCTTTCGCGCCTGTCGGATCGCCGCCTTCGTGACGTCGTTTACGTCGCGGCCGAGCTTTCGCGACTGGTCTATCTGCTGTCGGAACTCCTCTTTCTCGTCTTCGGTCAACAGCAGCCGGGAACACTCCCGACAGGTGCCCCGAAGCAGCCGCCGGATGAGTTTCGTGAAGCCGACGTGGATGACCGGTGCGGCGAGTTCGATGTGGCCGAAGTGACCGGGACACGAACCCGAGTGCTGACCACAGGTCTTGCACTCGAGGCCGGGGTCGATGACGCCGAGGCGGGGATCCATCAGGCCCATGTCGATGGGGAAGCCGTCGTCGTCGTAGGTGTCGGCCGTGATGATCTTCGTCGCGCTCATCTCCCGATACTCCTCGGGCTCCATCAGCCCGAAGTTGATCGATCCGATGTCTTTGGGTGTCGTGTTTCGCATGTGTTATACGGCGTCTTCCAGTTCGAGTCGCGGTGCGATGCCGAGCGCTTTCATCTCGTCGAGCAGGAGCTTGAACGCGTAGCTCATCTCGATCTCGTGGATGTCGGTCTCCTCGCCGCAGTTCGGACAGTACACCCGCCGTTGTTCGACGTTCTCCGTCGCGGTCATCCCACAGTTCCCGCAGATGTGGATGAACTCGCGGTCGGACTCGTCGAGCAGGCGTTCTTTGAGCGTCATCGCCGCCCCGTGGCCGATGAACACGTCGCGTTCCATCTCACCGATCCGCAGCCCACCCTCGCGGGCACGACCTTCGGTCGGCTGGCGGGTCAGCACCTGCACCGGCCCGCGCGAACGGGCGTGCAGTTTGTTCGAGACCATGTGGTAGAGTTTCTGGTAGAAGATCACGCCGACGAAGATCTCGGCCTCGATCTTCTCCCCGGTGACGCCGGAGTACATCGTCTCCTTGCCGGCGGAGTCGAAGCCCGCGTCCTCGAGTCCGTTCCGGAGGTCCTCTTCGTCTTCGCCCAAAAACGGCGTTCCGTCGACGCGACGGCCCTCCATCGAGCCGAGTTTGCCGCCGATCATCTCGAGGATGTGTCCGACGGTCATCCGCGAGGGCAGCGCGTGGGGGTTGACGACGAGGTCCGGCACGACGCCCTCCTCGGTAAAGGGCATGTCCTCCTGCGGGGCGAGGTGGCCGATGACCCCCTTCTGACCGTGTCGGGACGCGAACTTGTCTCCGAGTTCCGGGATCCGTTCGTCGCGCACGGAGACCTTCGAGAGCTTCGAACCGTCCTCGCCTTCCATCAGCGTGACGGTGTCGACGACGCCGGATTCGCCCGAACGCATCGTCACCGACGTCTCTCGGCGCTTCTGGGGCGAGAGCCCGCCCATGTCGTCGGGTTCCTCCAAAAAGCGCGGCGGGGACGTCTTCCCGAGCAGCACGGAGTTCTCGTCGACTCGCGTCTCGGGGTTGACGAGTCCGTCCTCGTCTAAGTGGGCGTAGGCCTCCTCGCCACGGGCACCGCGAACGTCCTGGCTCGGAATCTCGAAGCGGTCTTCCTGTCCGCCGGGGTAGCGCCGTTCCTCGCCCTCGTAGGTCCGGAAGAAGTGCGACCGGGCGAGCGCGCGCTCGACCGACGCCTTGTTCATCACCAGCGCGTCCTCGATGTTGAACCCCTCGTAGCTCATCACGGCGACGACGAAGTTCTGGGCGGCCGGTCGCTCGTCGAAGCCGATCTGCTCGGTGGTCTGGGTCTTGACCATCGACAGCTGCGGGTAGTGCAGCAGGTGCTGGCGCGTGTCCGGCCGGATGCGGTAGTTCGCCGCCGGCAGCCCGAGCGACTGTTTGACCATCCCCGCCCCCATCGTAATGCGCGGGCTCGCGTTGTGCTCGGGGTAGGGGATCATCCCCGCACCGATCCCGAAGATCAACTGCGGGTCGATCTCGAGGTGGGTGTGCTCTTCGGTCAGGTCGTCCTCGTCGACGGCGACGTAGATGTCCTCTTCTTCCTCGGCGTCGATGAACTCGACGTAGCCGTGGGCGACGAGGTCGTCGAACTCGAGGTCACCCTCCCGGAGCGCCTCGATCTCCGCCTCGGAGATGCGCGGCTCGCCGTCCTCGACGACGAGCAGGGGGCGACGCGCCCGGCCCGCGTCGGCGTTGACGATCACTTCGCGGGTGCGCTCTTTCACCGAGACGTTGACCATCTCGGAAACGTCGCCGATGCGTCGCGCCTCGCGGATCTGTTCGGCCAGTTCGTGCGGATCCGGGTGGGTCCCCACCAGCGACCCGTTGACGTACACCTTGGCTTCTCGCTGTTGGCTACTCATATTAGTCGTCTGCAGTCGTTCGGTTGACGCCCTCGATGCCCGGAATGCCCTGGACACCCATCGACGCCAGTTCGCGTTTGAGTTCCTGTTCGTCCTCGACGTTCTGTGAGAGCTCCATCGCCTGCGCGAAGTTCTTCACCAGGCCACAGTTCGGACCTTCGGGCGTCTCGGAGGGACAGATGCGACCCCACTGGGTCGCGTGCAAGTCCCGCGCCTCGAAGTGTGGCTGCGAGCGGCTGAGCGGCGAGCGAAGCCGCCGCAGGTGCGAGAGAACCCCCATGAAGTCCGTCCGGTCGACCAGCTGACTCACGCCGGAGCGGCCGCCGACCCAGTTGCCCGTCGCGATCGGGTGCTCGAGTCGTTCGGTGAGCACGTCCGACCGGACCACGGTGTTGACCGAGAGCGTCCGGTTTCGCATGTTCGCCCGCTCGAGCTGGTACTTCACGTCGCGTGCGAGCTTGTTCAGCGCGGTCCGGAACAGGTCTTTCATCAGGTCGCCGGAGACCTTCAGGCGCTTGTTCGCGTAGTGGTCTTTGTCGTCCGACTCCCGGCGACCGAGCGCGAGTTCGAAACAGGCCTCGGCCATCCGACAGAGGTAGTGTGCCTTGTTGATCCGGACGTCCTCCTCGGGGACGCCGTCCTCGTGGAGGTGCGGAAGGAGGTACCGGTCGATGACGTAGTTCGCTCGCTTGAGCTGGTAGTTTTTGCCCTGGCCGGAGGCGACGCGTTTGCCCAGCGCCTCGATCGCCTCTTCTTCGGTCTGGACTTTCGCTTCCTCCAGGTTCTCGAGCATGTACTTGACGACCTCGGGGTCGTTCGAGACCTTGTGGACGATCTCCTCGTCCGATTCCAGTCCGAGGGCGCGCACGAGCGTCACGAAGTTGATCGAACCCGACACCGAGGGGAACGAGACCTCGAGCAGGCCGTCGCGGGTGCGCTCACAGAGCACGAGTGCCCGGTAGCCCCGACGCTGGGAGAACGTCTTCGCGACCTGGATCTCGTCGCCGTACTTGGTGTCGTACTCGGCGAGGATCTTGTTCGGCGCGAGGTCCTCGCTGGTCATCAACACTCGCTCGGAGCCGTTGACGATGAAGTAGCCACCGGGGTCGGCGGGGTCCTCGCCGATCTCGATGAGTTCTTCCTCGGAGAAACCCGCGATGTTACACTTCTCCGAGCCCACCATGATCGGCATCCGACCGATCTTCGTCTCCGTCGAGTCGACGACTCGCTGGTCACCCTCCTCGCCTTTGACGATGGACATCTCCATGAAGACGGGCGCGGAGTAGGTGATGTTGCGCAGCCGCGCCTCCTGGGGGTAGAGCAGTTCTTCCGAGCCGTCGGCCTCGCGGACGCGAGGCGTGACGACGCGGACGTCGCCGAGTTCGACGTGGACCGGCTCTTCGCCTTCCTTGTCGCCGATGTCCGTGTCGATCGTCGCCTTCTCGTCGACGACCTCCTGCATTCCGCGGTTGAGGAACGCGTTGAACGACCGGTAGTGATGTTCTGCGAGCCGTTCTTTCGAGAAGTATTCGCGCGAGATGTCGCGTCGTTTTGAGCGGTTCATTTCTGTTGCCATTTAATCCACCACGAGGCGGTATACGACCGCCTGATCTGTCGTTCGCGAGTCTCGAACGATCTCGATGACGTCGCCGATCTCCGCCTCGTCCGGCAGGGCGGGATCGGTGCGTTTGATTTTCGGCAAGTCGGTGCGGTCGATGTCGTACTCCGCGAGCACGTCCTCGAGTTCGTCCTCCTCGAGAACGGTGTGCTCCGGAACCAGTTCGTGTTGGCTTACGTCTACCATGTGTTGGTGTGGGCTAACGGGAGAGAAGCGGCTGTCACGAGATACTACAGGGACCTATAGTCGGGACGCATTTAACGGTTACTAACTCGAGTCAGAAGCAAGGCTAACCGGCCGGGCGAACCTGACCGGGATAGTCGTTCACACTCGAGGATAGCCCGTTCTGGTATATATCCCTTGTGGAGAGTGGGTGTTACTACCACGCAATGACTCGCGAAGCGACGGCGTCGGCCATGTCTCGGGCCGTCGTACCAAACGCACCTCGAGTGGAAAGCCTTAATACTTCCACTCGGCAACCAGGAATTGCAAGCCCGGGTGGTGTAGTGGCCCATCATACGACCCTGTCACGGTCGTGACGCGGGTTCAAATCCCGCCTCGGGCGCTTCTTCGATTTCCAATTCGTGAGCGACCGGCGTAGCCGTGTCGCGAACACTCGAAATCGAAGAGCGGCGAATCGGATTTGAACACAAGCAGTCGCACTGCCCGGAACGGCCGAACGACGTGAGGCCGCACGCCCGGACCGTCTGCGCACGGGTTCAAATCCCGCCTCGGGCGTCTTCTTCCGCGAACAATATCGACGAGCACCGCGTAGCGTGTGCTCGTCACCCGTGAGTGGAAGCTACCCCACAGCGGGATTTGAATCAGACGGAGGTTCTGCGAACGAAGTGAGCAGGTTCTCGGGCGTGGTTCAAATCCCGCCTCGGGCGCTTCTTCGATTTCTAATTCGTGAGCGACCGGCGTAGCCGTGTCGCGAACACTCGAAATCGAAGAGCGGCGAATCGGATTTGAACACAAGCAGTCGCACTGCCCGGAACGGCCGAACGGCGTGAGGCCGCACGCCCGGAACGTCTGCGCACGGGTTCAAATCCCGCCTCGGGCGTTTTTCAAATGGCCATAAGATTCTTCATTTGGAACTACATATTTAAAGTGCTAAAACAGACAGAAGGTTGTGACTAACATGCAAGATAGGTCGGATGGTGATGTGAACGACGACGTGCTCATCGAGATCGTAGACGCACTGGAAGAGAACGGCGTCGATCTCGATTCTAACCGTCTCTACGACTACATCGATCCGGACGTACTCGAGCAGCTCCTCGAGTCGGCGACTGGGCAGGTGACGATCTCGTTTACCGTCGACGAACACCGGGTGACGGTAACGCCCACGACGGTCGTCGTTTCCGAGCACACCGGTCCAGAGACGGCACACAGCCCGTAGTCGTCGACTCGCGAACGTCCACGGTGGTGAGAACTCGAGCCGCCGAACGCGACACCTGACTTCGAAAGCCGTTCTGTGGCAGGAACGTCGGCGAGCGTACCGGCGTGCTGGTGGAACTGGCGTTCGAGCAACTGCACCTCGAGCGGGTCGGTGTAGCACACCAGAAACGAGAAGTCGAAGCGCGCCATCGAGACGGACGTCGAGGTCTACAGCGGTCGGTACGACAGCCCTCCGCGACCGGATTCCGAAAGACGACGTGGGGATATACCGTCTCGCGCGAGGTACCACGGGAAGGAAGACCGGTGCAGCGACGACGGTAGCGAACGAAGGAGGTCGGAAGACACTCGAGATGGGGCATGGTCTCGAGGAGCACGCCTGACGATCGGATTACGGAAGTCTTAAGAATACCACCCGGCAACGATAAGTTGCAAGCCCGGGTGGTGTAGTGGCCCATCATACGACCCTGTCACGGTCGTGACGCGGGTTCAAATCCCGCCTCGGGCGCTTCTTCGATTTCCAGTTCGTGAGCGACCGGCGTAGCCGTGTCGCGAACACTCGAAATCGAAGAGCGGCGAATCGGATTTGAACACAAGCAGTCGCACTGCCCGGAACGGCCGAACGGCGTGAGGCCGCACGCCCGGACCGTCTGCGCACGGGTTCAAATCCCGCCTCGGGCGTATTCTTCCGCGAACAATATCGACGAGCACCGCGTAGCGTGTGCTCGTCACCCGTGAGCGGAAGCTACCCCACAGCAGGATTTGAATCAGACGGAGGGTCTGCGAACGAAGTGAGCAGGTTCTCGGGCGTGGTTCGAATCCCGCCTCGGGCGTTTTCTCACAATTCAAGTCCGTGAGCAGCCAGCGTGCTGTGTTGAGACCATCCGAACGTTCGACTCCGTGAGAAAGTCAGCTCTGTCGCATCAGAAACGGGCGAAACGTCGCCACTCGAGTGGAAACGCTCCAGGACTCGAGTCGGGTCGGGTCGGGTCGGGTCGGGTCGGGTCGGGTCGACTCCGCGTCACTCCTCGTCGGCGTAGACGACACGGTCGACGACGCGGCGCTGGGAGTCGTCGACGTCGTAGTCGTAGAGAACGTCGTCGTCCTCGTCGGCAGTTTCGCGGTGAGTCCCATCGCAGAACGGATACGACTCTGCGAGCCCACACTGACAGATCGCGATATCTCCCTTTTCGTCGTCGAGATCCGACGCCGTCAGCTTTCGCGGGCCGTGAGCGTCGTGTTCGACCAGGCGTGCCATGTCCGGGGGATACGTCGGCAGCGACAAGTGCGTTGTGGCGACGAGGCGCCGGAGGGGAAACGGACGTTCGTCGAACCGGTCTTCGACCGAGAATCTAATTACGTACTGATATTGTTATTCTGACACTAAACACATAGGAATTATACTTAACACCTGCCAGCGCGTAGTCGCATTCGGCGATCTCGGACAGACTGTCGCCATCCCCCCCACCCCCCAACTTTTCCGGAAGTGTGTCGCGAGAGCCACTACCCCCCCGGAGCCTGTTCGCTCGCCCGTGGACTCGAGCCGCCGTGTGGCGTGTCCCGTCGACGAATCGTCGCTGCGTGAACGGTTTCGGTCGCGTCGTCGACGACGACGACCTCGCCCGGTGCCGTCGGCATTCGATCGGCGAGCGACGACTGCACGTACGACGGACGAGCGCGCTCGAGTGCCTCGATGTCTGCCAGCGAAGTCAACCGATGGGAGACGACGACGTCCGACTGCGAGATACCGACGTCGGGGATCGCGCTCGGACGCTGCGTGGCGGCGACGAGGCTGACGCCAGGTGTCCTTCCCCGTGTCAGAATCGTTCGAAGCGTCGACGCGGCGACGCCGTCGAAGAACGCGTGAGCTTCGTCGAGCAACAACCAGGGGAGTCTGGCGATCGTCTCGTCGACGCGTGCCCGATACAGGACGTCACCGATCCCGCTGACGACGGCGTTCATCGCTGCGGCGTCGAGTCTCGAGACGTCGACGACGGTCACCTCCGATCCACCGAGATCGGTCGCCGTGAGGCCGTCGTCGTCGAAGACGCCCCACGAGGCGGCGAGGTCGACGTGATTCGCCGCCGACCGCCGGTCGACCGCAGGTGCGTCGGCCGACTCGACGTGGTCACGAACGTCCTCGAGCATCGTTTCGGCGGCGAAAGCCTGCCAGAGCAGGCCACCGGCACCGCTTTCCGGCGAGAGTCCGAGCAGCGCACACCACGAGCGCGGATCGAGCGCGGACGGGGCGACCGTGGGCGAATCGATCACCGTGACTGGAACCGGCTCGCCGTCGGCCGGATCCGCGAGTGTGTCGAAAACGCCCATCGGATCGACGATCACGGGCGCGACGCCGGGCGCACGCGCGAGCTCCTCGGCGACGACGCCGAGCGTGTAGGACTTTCCGTAGCCGCGCTTGCCGACGATCAACACTGCGTGGGGGCCGTCGAGGTCGAGCGACAGCGGGGCACCGGCGCTCCCGTCGAGTGCCCTGTAACGGCCCAGCGAACCCGTTGCCCCTGCGTCCCGGTCACGACCGATCACGAACGTCACGGTCGAAGGGTGGCCGTGCGTTCGTACTTGAACCCTCGGTCGCGGGTTTATACGTGATCGGGCGGCCAATCCGGCTATGCGGTTACAACATCCGTTCGCTGACGACGACCGTGCGATCGAAGGACTGCCGATTCGACTCGTGATCGCGCTCGTCGTCGGCGTCGCAAGTCTCGGCATCATGATGAACATGCTCTCGGGGTTCGGTGGCCTCTCTGCGACCGAGGTCGACGTCGACGCCGACCCCGTGACCATCGACGCAGACACCGACACGACCGTCACGCTCACCGTGCTCGGAGACGACGGCCAGGTCGTCGAAGACGCGACGGTGATCGTGATGGGCGGCTCGGCGCGACTCGACGGGACACTACAGGGAGAGACGAACGAAGACGGCGAGGTAGGGATCACACTCGATCCCGAGCTCGCTCACGGACAACGAACCGGCACGCTCGAGGTCGACGTCGTCCCGCCGACAGACAGCAACTACGTCGACGACCAGGGGAACAACGAAATCGTCGTCGTCGACAACTAGCCGTCCCACTCGATCCAGTCTTGCTCCCAGCCGCGGCGTGACTCGGCACGCCGCCGGGCGAACTCGAGGTCTTCCCGGGCGGTCCGGTTGCGCTCGAGTGCGCCCGACTGCTCGCCTTCGACGAGCAGCGGGTCGAACGAGACGGCACCGAACGTCTCGCGAGAGCCGTCGGTGGCGATCGCCTCGAGGCGCTGGCGGTGACCACCTCGCGGGAAGACCAGCCGTCCGTCGTCGGACAGCTGCTCGAGAAGCGCACGCGGCGGGTCGATCGCGGCGGCCTCGACGAGGATGCGATCGAACGGCGCGTACTCCGGGAGACCGTAAGCGCCGTCCCGGCAGTCGACGAGGACGCCGTCGTAACCGGCTCGAGAGAGGTTCTCCCTGGCTTCGTAGACGACCGGACGGGCGATGTCGACGGCGTGGACGTTGGTCTCGCCGACGAGTTCGGCGACGACAGCGGCAGTGTAGCCGACGCCGACGCCGACGACGAGAACGGAGTCGCCGTCGCGGGCCTCGAGTGCCTGCAGTAGACGGGCGACGGTGCTCGGAGCGAGAACGCGGGTCCCGAGGCGTTCGTGTTCGCGGTCTGCGTAGGCGAGTCGCTCGTCGTCGAGAAATTCGTGGCGGGGGACGTCGCGCATGGCGACGCCGACTGCCTCGTCCTCGAGGACGGCCTTGGTCTCGTGTTCGAGACTGTCGACCATGTCCTCTCGCAGTACCGCGAGGTCCATAGGCGAGCTACTGGTCCGACGCTAATCAATGACGCGCTTGCGTGGCCGTATCTACCCCGACGCAGTCAGTCGATTTCGATCGTGCTCGACGGTGGACCGGAGCGCGACTCACGGCGGAGACCGGGTCTCCGTTCGCGTCACCAGGCAGACCAGGCTGACGTCGTCTGGTCGAACGCGTAGACGCGTTTGACGTCCTTCGCGAAGGCGACGTCCCCGTCCTGTTCGTACCGGTCGCGGTCGTAACCCGAGGCGTCGCCGCGGACGACGAACGCGTCGATCTCGAACTCGTCGTCGCCGAACTCCTCGACTTCGCCGACCTCGAACTCGTAGTCGCCAGGGACGTAGATGGTGGTGCTTCGACTGTCGTCGCGTGAGCCGTCCTGCGGGTGGATCGTGACGTTGACACCGACGTTGTCGACCTCGCGGGTCCAGACGGTCTCGATCGCCTCGGCTCCTGCCTCCTCGACGCGACGGTGGTGGTCGACCTCGAGGCTGGTGACGCGAACGGTCGAGAGCACTTCCTCGGTCTCCAGGATGAACTCGTCGCCGACCTCGATGGTTTCCTCGGCCGGCGTGGTGACGTTCGCGGTGAACGACTCCCCGTCCTGGGAGACGACGACGTCGAGGGTCACTTCGCGTTCGCGTTCTGGCTGTACCTTGTGGACGTGTCCACACTCGCTACAGCGGACGGTGAGCGCACCGCCGCCGGACGAGAGGACTTCGTGGACCGTCTCGAGATCGGGAGAACACGCCGGGCACGGCGTCGGAATTCGGTCCGGGACTTCGGTCATGATCCGGCGTAGACGCCGCGGGCGTAAAAGACGATTGGACGGCGAGTGGAAATTGGACGGCGAGTGGAGATTGGACGGCGAGTGGACCGACGGCGCGTGAACCGTCAGTCGGTCGGGTGTGGCAGGTGCTCGCGTCCGACCCCGAACGCCTCGTTCATCCGTTTCCACCGTGGGTCGTGCCGCCAGAGGGCGAGTTCGTCGCGCTCTGCGTTGCGGTGGGCCGCCTCGACGGAGTCGCCTCAAGCGCGATACTCGATCTCACGAAGTTCGTGATAGAGGACGAACCGCTCGTAGGGCCGCCAGCGTTCCGAGATCCAGATTTCGTCGAGCGGGATCTCGAGGTCGTCGGCGGCCGGCGGATAGATCCGCTCGCCGTCGTACTCGACGCGGTAACAGGCGTTGTACGCCTCGATCTCGACGTGAGGGACGTAGACGACGTCCCATCCGCGCCGTTCGAGGAGTTCCCGTGACGTAGTCACTCCGATCACCGGCCCAGAGATGTCACGTCGAAGTGAAAAACGTGATGGTCGGCTCCGGTGCAAAGAGTGTGCGTTCGGCCGGCCGTCCCCCGTCTCGGGTCCGGCGGGAGGAGTCGCCTGCGCTACTGGCTCTCGGGTTCCGGCAGCGCGACTTCCGTCCCGTCGGCGTAGACGGTCGGGTCGCGAACGATCCCGTCGAGGTGGATCGGGGCTTCAGTGTCGCCACCGATTCCCGCGTCGTCGCCGATCGCGATGTGGATCGTACCGGCTGCTTTCTCGTCGAGCAAGACCGATCCGACCAGTTCCGTCACGGCGACGTTCGTCCCGATACCGAGCTCGGCGAGGTTGTACGCAGCGTCGCCGACCTCGTCGGCCGCGTTCTCGACCGTCTCGCGGATGTCGTCGTCGGAGATTTCGGTGACGTAGCCGTCCTCGACCTCGAAGGAGAGCGTCTCACCGTCGGCGAGCAGTCCGTGGGGCATCATCGTCCCGTCGACGACGAACGTGCCGTCGGCCGTCTCGGGGCTGACGAACACCTCGCCGGCGGGGAGGTTCGACATCTGTCCGGGTTCGTGGACGATGCCGGTATCGGCGAGGAATTGCCGATCGCCGACGCCGAAGGTGACGTCGGTTCCGAGTGCCGTCGTCACGCGGATCTCGTCGGCGTCGTCGACCTGTTCTCTGACCTCCCCGCAGTGGGTCGCGATGGAGTCGTAGTCGGCGTCGAGTCCGGTTGTGAACACCTCCTGGGTGATGCCCGGGAGCGTGGCGACGCGAGCGCCGGCCTCGTTCGCTTCCGTGCGTGCGCGAGTGTGACTGAGGCTCTTCGTCGTCGGCGCGAGGACGACGTCGCCGCCTGCCATCGCCGCCGCGACCGGTTCCGGCGGTTCGGCTCCGTGGGTCTCGCCCGGCGGATAGCGAACGACGACGGCGTCGTCGGTGATTTCGCTCGCGACCTCGTACAGGGCCTCGCCGATCTCGAGGCGGTCGTCGTCGGTGACGATCACGCAGGACTCGTTTTCGGTGAGGTGCAGACACTGGCGGACGGCCGTCTCGGCCGAAGTGCGAAGATCGCTCATGGTCCAACGTGGGGCAGCGACAGGATAGGTCTTCCCTTCTATCGATCTGCGTACTCGGACAACAGTGCTGCCTGCTCGTGTCGACCCAGTCGCTCGTAGGCAGTCGCCTCGTACTCGAGCGAGAGAACGGGAACGTCGAGGCCGTCGACGGTGATCCAGCGGCGATGGTCGGTGACGTCCACCGGGGGTTCCCACGCGCCGTCGGCGCGCTTCTGGAGAGCGCCCATCACCTCCACGCGGACGCCCGCGAGGTCGAACGCGCCGAAGTGCGACCGGATCCCGTCGCTCGACTCGAGTGACACCGGATCGACGACGGCCTCCGAGAGTCGCCGCTCGAGTTCGTACGCTCCCGCTTCGGTCGTCTGGACGTCGACGTCGTCGGGCTCGACGGGAACGCCCTGGAGTGCGAAGCTCAGGCTGCCGGTCAGCGCCCACGTCACGTTTCCGTCGGTACAGGCCTCGTGGGTCGTTCGAAGTGCCTCGAGGTGAGACCGCTCGACCATGTGCAGTGGTATCAGGAATGATGCACGATAACGATGTCGGAACGAAGATGACGTTACGGAAACCGAGTTACGGTGTCCGGTTCGAGCGTCGAGCGGGACGAAGATAGAAACTCTAGACCGAGTAAAATACGGCGGAGAAGGCTCGAAACGGTTATCCGACTCGGTACTGGACACTCGAGTACATGCTACAGGTCGCCATCAACGGCTACGGGACGATCGGGAAACGCGTCGCAGACGCCGTCCGCGAACAGCCGGACATGGAAGTGCTGGGCGTCGCGAAGACGCGTCCGAACTTCGAGGCCGAGACGGCCATCCAGAAGGGCTACCCGCTGTACGCGGCGATCGAGGAGCGCGCAGACCAGTTCGCCGAGGCCGGTCTCGAGATCGCCGGGCAGGTCGAAGAACTGGTCGACGAGGCCGACGTCGTCGTCGACGCCACGCCGTCGGGCATCGGCGCACAGAACAAGGAGCTGTACGAGGAGTACGACACGCCGGCGCTCTACCAGGGCGGCGAGGACGCGGACGTCGCGGACGTCAGCTTCAACGCCCGTTCGAACTTCTCCGAGGCGGTCGACGCCGATCACGTCCGGGTCGTCTCCTGTAACACGACGGGGCTCTCGCGGGTCGTCGCACCGCTTCGCGAGGCCTACGGCGTCGAGAAAGTCCGGGCGACGCTGGTGCGCCGCGGTGGCGATCCCGGTCAGACCTCTCGCGGTCCGATCAACGACATCCTCCCGAATCCCGTCACCGTCCCCTCCCACCACGGTCCCGACGTCAACACCATCTTCCCCGACCTCGACATCGACACGCTCGGGATGAAGGTGCCCGCGACGCTGATGCACATGCACAGCTTGAACGTCACGCTCGAGGAGGACGTCGACGACACGGAGGTCCGCGAGTTGCTGGCCGACGAGAGCCGCCTCTTTTTGATCCCCGAGGCGCTGGCGATCGACGGCAGCGGCAAACTCAAGGAGTACGCACTCGACGCCGGCCGCCCGCGTGGCGACCTCTGGGAGAACTGCATCTGGGAGGAGTCGATCTCCACCGTCGGTCGCGACCTCTATCTCTTCCAGGGCATCCACCAGGAGTCCGACGTCGTCCCCGAGAACGTCGACGCGATCCGTGCCGTGACCGGACTCGCCGACGCCGAAGAGAGCACGACGACGACCGACGACGCGCTCGGAATCGGCCTCTGAAACGGCTCAGGAACACAACAACTAGCGCCGACAGAAAGTTTTTGCCGCGTCGGCCGCTATACTCGTCTATGCGCCGAGACGACCGCGACGACCCCTTCGACGATCTCTTCCGCGAGATCGAACGGATGATGAACGAGATGATGAACGGCGCGGACATGAACTTCGAATCGAACACGAACGTCGACGCTGGCTTCGGCACCGACACCCACGTCGACGTCCACGACGCCGACGACGAAATCCGCGTCGTCGCCGACCTCCCCGGCGTCGAAAAACAGAACATCGACCTCGAGTGCGACGGCAAGACGCTCACGGTCTCCGCCCGGAGCGACCACCGCGAGTACGACGAGCGCGTCACCCTGCCCCGCCGGGTCAACGAACACACCGCCACCGCCACGTACAACAACGGCGTCCTCGAGGTCGTCTTCGAACCCGCCGACCAGTCTGCCGGTATCGACCTCGAATAAGCGAACGGCGGCGGTCGTTTTTCCGCCGGCAAGCGGACGCATCGGCGATCGGACGACTCCGGTCCGTTTTTCGTGGCTCGTACTGTCGGAGAACTGTCACTGAATACTCGATCGCGTCTCGCGGCCCGTCGCCAGCGGTGACGGGCTTCGAGTGCGATCGACGGCTGCACCGTGTTGTCCGGCAGTATCAGTCGTCGCCGAGGAGAGTCGCGACGAGTCCGCCCGCACCCGCGCCGAGGGCGACGAGAACGAGCAGGACTAGCACGTCGTTCATCGCTGCACTGTCGAGTACCGAGATCGGTTGCACACCGGAGAGGGTCAGTCCGACCGAGACAGTCAGTCCGACGAGTCCACCGACGGCAGCGGTCGTCCAGACGTCCACCGACGTCGTCGGTTCGACCGGTGTCGCGGACCGTTCGGGGCTGGCGGTGCCGACCGTCTCGCGGACCGTCCGCTCGGATTCGTCGGCACCTGCCGTCGAATCGGCGTCAACGCCGGCAGATGCCTCCGATTCGGCGACTCGAGTCGACGTCTCGGACGGGCTTTCGGCTGCCGTGGATGCCACGGTATCTGGTTCCGAAGACTCGGTTACACTCGGCGTGGCCGTCGATTCCCGTCGGGGAACGGTGACGTCCGTCGCGCTCGAGGGTTTGTCGGCCAACCACGACCGCCCCCCGTCGACGTCGTCGGTGATGTTCCGTTCGATGTCGTCGTCGACCTGCTCGATGACCGTGTCGACGGCCATCTTCGCGATGACCGACTCGGGGTAGACGATCACGAGGTAATCGAGACCAGCGGCGTCGGCGCGAGACGCCCAGTCGACGACCGACCACTGCTTGTCCTCGTCGTTGATCGGACCCTGATCGCGAGCGTCGGCGTAAATCTTGTTGCCGCCGACTTTCTCGAGCAGTTCGATGCACATGTTCATCTTCTCACGGAAGTGATCGCTCGCCGCGAAGTCGTGCCACTGGAGAACGACCGCCTCTAGTTCGTGATCCCACCCGACCGTCGCGACGTCGGTCTGGCTGTATACGTCGAGTTCCGTCTCTGTGACTGGCATAGTAGATTGATCGAAAATCGGCCAGAAATATATACCGATGTTATATAGAAAATAATTAATTTAGGGTGGTAATACGTATATCCAACGGTGTGTGGTCGTCGATCGAAGCATCCTCGTTCGACGTCGGGTTCGCGATCGACCGGGCACTCAACGGAAGATTGATAGGTCGCTATTTCAATGAAAAACGCGTTCACTATGAACGGATTACTCGACGGAAAGAACGCAGTCGTTACAGGAGCAGCCAGTGGAATCGGTCGTGCGATCGCGACGCGATTCGCGGAAGAAGGTGCAAACGTCGTCGTCGCCGACGTACGAGAGGAGCCTCGTCAGGGCGGCGTCCCGACGCACGAACGGATCCAGTCGGAGACCGACGCCGACGCGGTGTACGTCGAGTGTGACGTCACCGAGGCGGCAGACCTCGAGGCGGCAGTCGAAACCGCCGACGAGTTCGGGGGAATCGACGTCATGGTCAACAACGCGGGTATCTTCGGTCCGATGGGATCGATCACCGAAATCGACTTCGAAGACTACCGCGAGCTGATGGCGATCAACCTCGACAGCGTCTTCGTGGGTTCGAAGATCGCCGCCACGAAGCTCGTCGACCAGGACGACGGCGGTGCGATCGTGAACGTCTCGAGTCTGGCCGGATTGCAGGGATACGGCGAGATCGCACCCTACTGTACGGCGAAAGCGGGCGTCCGCAACCTGACCTACTCGCTCGCAGACGACCTCGGCCCGCACGGCATCCGCGTCAACACCATCCACCCTGGCGAAGTCGAGACGGCACTGACGACCCAGGACTTCCCCGTTGTCGGGACGGAACAGGGCGAGGCGCTGAAACAGACGATTCCGCTCCGAAAGCTCGGCCAGCCCGAGGACGTCGCCAACGCCGCCGTGTTCCTCGCCAGCGACATGGCAGGTCACGTGACCGCCGAGTCGCTGCTCGTCGACGGAGGTGCCCGGAACACGAGCTAGTTCGGCGAAAACACAGACAGCATCGATCGCGGACGATCTACGACCGCTCCTGTCGTGCTCGCCGGTCGATCGCGTCCGCCAGTCGATCGTAGAACGCCGGTTCGTACTTCGTCGCCGCGTCGATCGTCGGCCGGGCGTTCGTCTCGTTGACGACGACGCGATCGTCCGTCACGAGCAAGTCGACGCCGAGAAACGGAATCTCGAGTTCGCGGGCCGCCGACTCGGCGATCTCCCGCCACGGGGCCGGCAGTTCGACCCCCGTCGCTTCCGCGCCACGGTGGACGTTGTGTTTCCACCGACCGTCGGCGCGTGCACCGTCGGGTAATCGACGTTCGACCGCGCCGGCGTACTCCCCTTCGAGGACCATCACCCGATAGTCGACGGCACCGGGGAGGTACTCCTGGACGAGAAACGACTTGTCGCCCGTCGCCCGGTAGTCGTGAACTAGCTCGAGGTAGTCACAGATGCCGAGAAACGAGTCGAGGTCGTGAGCTTTCGCGACTCCCGCGCCGCGCGTCGTCGAGTTCGGTTTGACCACCACCGGCGGATCGAACCGTTCGAAGACTGCACGGAGCTCGGACTCGTCGACGGCGCTCGAGACGTAGACTGACTCGGGCACGGGGATGTCGGCACGCTCGAGACGAGCCAGTACCTCGGCTTTGTTCCGCGAGGTCACGACGGCGTCGCGGCCGTTGAGCCACGGCACCGCGAGAAGCGCGTCCGCGACGCCGCCTTCCATCAGCCGCCCGGGGTAGACGAAGCCGACGTCGAACTCGTCCGGTGACCACGGCGCGTCGCCCCCCAGCGGAGTCGTGCGCTCGCGCACGCGCACGTGATGAAGTCGAACGTCCCGCTCTGCGAGCGGTTCACGCATCCGCTCGAAGGTCTCCTCCCGATTTACGACGGCGAGGTCGATCATACGCGTACCTGCGAGTGCGACGACAAAAAGATGCAGATGGGAGACGACGTTCAGATCGAGCGAACAGTCGAGCAGGAAAAGCGGCGCTCCCGGAGACGAAAGTGAGTATCTCGAGTCGTCGACCGGCGACACGCCGGAGCGCAGTCGCTGCCGGACGAGACGAACGGAGAGGAGGTGGTCTTACGCGATCAGCTTCTCTTCGCCTTTCTCGACGACGATCCGACACGGCGGCGAGATCTTGTTGTAGGCGCGACGGAGCGCGTCCTTGGCGAAGTCGGCGTCGTCGACGTCACACCAGATCGTAAAGAGGCGTTCGCCCTGCTGGATCCGTGCGGCGGTGCCGACGATCTTCCCGAACGCCTGGCGCATCCCGTCGGAAACGCGGTCTGCACCCGCACCCGTCGCCTGCTTGTTCTCGCGGATGACGTGGTGGGGGAACTTCCGGAGGATCATCTTGTAGTTGCCCTCTCCTGCGTTTTTCAGCATGTGACGGTTCGCGGAGAGACGCGAGGCCTCGAGTGACCCGTGGCGGATCTGACACTCCTCCTCGAGGACGAGGCTGATCTGGACGGGGTAGTCGTCGGGTTCGGCCCCGATGTCACCCATCTTGTGCTGTGCGATCTTCGAACCCGGGATCCCAGTGATGTACTCACGGCGCGTGTAGGCCGGTTTACTGATCTCCCGGTACATGGAGGCGGGTTTGTCGGCCATAGTTACTTACCCAAAGCGAAGCCTACCGCGCGGATAAAGCCTTCGAAGCGTCAGCGACGCCGACAGAGACGTACCGTTCGGATCGAGACGCCTGGTCGATCCGATCCCGGCGCGTAACCACTCGTCGACGACCGACAACGCGATGCCGACAGAATCAGTTCGCGACGACGTAGTGGTCGCCGTCTTTCTCGACGAGAGCGTCCGAGGACAGCGAGTTCAGCACGCTCAGGATCGCGATCTTCTTCATCGTAAGCGCCTGGGCCAGGTCGTCGACCGTCGCGCCGTCGGCAGCTTCGATGTAGAGGTACACGAGCTTCGCCTGTGGTGACTGCAGGTCGTCCGGGATCGGCTCGAGGTTCTCCGTGGCGAGTTGCTGTTCCATCATTGTATCTACACGAACTCCGTCGCCCCATATAAATCTATGCCCAATTGCATTGATATGAGCTAGTCTATATTAATTTGACTATATAGATATAAGGATGGCACGGGGAGATCGCCGTTCGATCCGAAAACAGCAGATGTGGCCGGTGTACGAGGGCCGTCACGGCCGAATCAGTCATCGGGTCGTCTGCAGAGTGGCTACCACGTTCCCGCATATAATTCCATCGCGAGTGACATGTTATCGACTCTCGAAGGATAGACGATAGCAAACAGCTTGGTCACGAATCGACGTCGACGGAAGCCAAACGGCGATAGGAGGTCCGTACGGCAGCGTGTTTAAGGCGTTGCCACCACTACTTCGCAGCATGAAGAGTTTCAGGATCGGATCGCTGTTTGGCATCCCGATCAAGCTCGATCTGACGTTCCTGCTCGTTCTTCCACTGTTCGCGTACCTGATCGGTGCGCAGGTCGAGCCGATCACCGGCGTTCTCAACGACGTCTGGGATGCCGGAATCGCGACCGACGCGCTGACCACCGGCGCGACGCCGTGGATACTCGGGCTGGTCGCGGCGATCGGGCTGTTCGTCGGCGTCGTCCTCCACGAACTCGGTCACTCGCTGACCGCACAGCGCTACGGGTTCCCGATCGACTCGATCACGCTCTGGCTGTTCGGCGGCATCGCCGCCCTCTCGGAGATGCCCGAGAACTGGCGACAGGAGTTCAACATCGCCATCGCCGGCCCCATCGTGAGCGTCCTCATCGGGATCGCCTCCTACGGCCTGTTTCTGCTGGCCCCGTCCGTCCTCGGAGATGCCGCGTCGACGGCGACGCTCAACGGTGCGCTGTTCGTCCTCGGCTACCTCGCCGTGTTGAACGTCGCACTCGCGATCTTCAACATGCTCCCCGCGTTCCCGATGGACGGCGGCCGCGTCCTGCGGGCGCTGCTCGCCCGGAACCAGCCGTACGCGCAGGCGACCCAGCAGGCTGCGAACGTGGGCAAGCTCTTCGCCATGCTGATGGGGCTGTTCGGACTGTTCGCGTTCAACATCATCCTCATCGGCATCGCCTTTTTCGTCTACATCGGCGCGTCGAGCGAAGCCCAGCAGGTGACGATGAAAGCCGCGTTCGAGGGCGTCACCGTCAGCGACATCATGACGCGCTCTCGAGACCTGCACACCGTCTCCCCACAGACGAGCGTCGCCGACCTCGTCCGCCGGATGTTCAGCGAGCGCCACACGGGCTATCCCGTCCTCGAGAACGGCCACCTCGCCGGCCTCGTGACGCTCGACGACGCCCAGGAGATCGACCCCGTCGAACGGGACGCCTACACGGTCGACGACGTCATGACGACGGACCTGGAGACGATCGAGCCCGACGCGGACGCGATGACCGCCATCGAACGCATGCAACAGAAGAACATCGGCCGCCTGCTCGTCGTCGACGACGGGAGCCTGATCGGACTCGTCACCCGGACGGACATCATGACCGCCATGGACATCATCAAGCAAAGCGGTGCGATCGACCCGCTCGAGCGAGGCCAGCCCGCAGACTGAGACTGATCCTCGAGACTCTCACGTCGGTTTTACGACGTCTGCCAGATGGTGATACTATCGGACGTAACTGTGTGAAGATTCTCGCCACCCCGGGACGGCGAGAATCTTTCACGACTTACGTCCGGCAGTATAACCAGTCACAGCCACCGTTATGACCCCTCCGTGAAGCCGTCGTCAAAAGTCCGGGTGCGAGAATCGAACCCGCGTCTCAGCCTCCACAAGGCTGAAGGATAACCACTACCCCAACCCGGACGCGCTTGCAACAGTACGTAGTCGACGAGTTCCTGAAATACGTTACGCTATCGGCGACGGCGTGTGAATCCCTACCGGGCACCTCGCTCGAGTACGTGCCATCCGCGACGCTTTTCCCGACGGCACGAGTAGTTCCGCCAACGCGTGGCCATCACCGACAAGATCTACGTCAAAAACCACCGCCAGCTCAGCTCCCAGCTCGAGACCAACATCCCCAAGGGGGCGTTCAAGGGTGCGACCCTCGACGTCCTCTTTCAGGGCGAGGGACTCGAGAAGCTCGACGACGCCACCAGAGAGCGGGTGCTCGACTTCGCACAGGACTTTCTCGACTGTGACTGTGACAACAATCCCTACTGTGGCTGTCCGGAACGGAAGTTCATGCGGTACCTGCTCGAGTTGCGCGCCCAGGGGCTCGGTCCCGACGCCATCGTGGACGTGATGAGCGACGACTACATGGTCTACGCCTACCCCGGCGACGTGCTCTCGTTTCTCGACGACGCCGTCAGAACGCTCGAGGCAGCCGAAGGGCTGGCAAGCGTGGAAGGCGACGAAGAGAAACGAGACGAGATCAGGCGAGCGAAGCGAGACCTCGAGCGGTAGAGGCTGGCAGCTCAGCGCAACTGGTACGGTTCGTCGTCGTCGAGGTCGTCGAGGAGCAGGACCTCGTCGTCCGAATCCAGTCGTTCCCGGAGGTCGGCGACGTAGGCTTTGTGCTCTTCGAGTTGCTCGCGGAGGTGTTCGGCCTCGAGTTCGAGTCGTTCGTGCTCGCGGACGAAACTCTTGGGCACCTCGACGGTCGGCGGAAACGACGGCTCTTCGCTCTCTCGCTTGCGGTCCTCGAGTTCGGACTCGGGGACGACCGAGACCTGGCCGTCGTGTTCGACCAGCATGTCGACGTAATCCCGGAAGACCGCGGACAACGAGATGTCGCGCTCTTCGGCGATGTCCTGGAGCGCCTCGAACGCGTCCTCGCTCACCCGAAACGAGATCGTCTTGTTCTTGTTGCCCATGGTGTCTGTATTCCGTACGGTGGCTACTTAATCGTTCGTCAGACCGATCGCTCGGCAGACAGGACGGTCGTACGGACGCGGTCGAACGCGCGGTCAGGTCTGCTCGATCGGTGGCGTCTCGCGATCGGAGCGATCGCTCGAGACGACTCGGTCGATCGAAAACGGCAGGTGGTGGATGGTGGTGTGTCGTGTCGGTCGATCAGGGCGTCGCTTCCGTCTCCTCTAGGCTCTCGAGTGCCTGGATCACGTCGCGACGGTAGTTCTCGACGGGCGAGTCGTACCGTTCGCGGGCCATCAGGGCGTACTCGTTGCTGGATGCAGTCGAAGCTCCTTCGGGATCCGCCTGCTCGGCTTCCCACTCCTCGAACGCCTCGATCCGCTCGAGCGTTCGTTCGGCGGTCTCGACGACCCAGCGGTCGCGCGTCGCATCGTCGACGACGGCGATCGTCTCGGGGCGGACCGAGACGTTGATCGTCCCCTCTTCGGGTTCGTAGGTTCGGGGTTTGCCGACGACGGCGACGTACGCCGGCGGTTCGGTCTCCCGGAGCACCGAGGCGGCTTCGGGCTGGTACTGGCCGGCGTAGACGAAGAACGTCCCCGTCGGATCGACGACGCGGCCCCGCCAGTACTCGCTTTCGTCGCCGACGTCTTCGGTTTCGGTGAGCGTCCCGACGACGAACACGCGGTTCGCACGGTCGCCGGTCGGCAACAGCGCGTAGTTGGGTGCCCGCTCGTCGTCGCTCTCTTTGAACGTGTACGTCGAATCGTTGAACTCCGAGGCGAAGACGCGACGGGCGACTTCGCGGGTGAGTTGTGCCTGACTCATGTCACATCGACCTCGCTTTGATCAGCAGTTCTTCCGCGTCGACTGGCCCGTCGAGTTCCTCGACGTCGTCCGCCAGGACGTAGCGGCCGAACGTCGGGCCCTCGATCCGGTAGTACGTCCCGAGGATCTTCTCGGCGATCTCGTCTGCGACGACGGTCGTATCCAGCGCGTCCATCGCCATCTCCTTGGCCTCCTCGAGGCTGATCCCGGTCAGCGCCTCGGTGGCCTCCTTGTCGAAGATGACCTCGTGTGCGTCGATGCCGTCGTCGACGACGCCTTTGATCCGGAGGTCGAACTCGCCTTCGACCTCGCCGTGTTCGCTACAGCGACCGTTCTGGAGGACGCGGGTGCAGTCCTCGTGGGGACAGCGTTTGATCAGGCCGCTCCCGCTTTGCATGTCGACGAGTGCGCCCTCGACCTCGCTCGTATCGTTGCCGACCTCGAGGTCCTCGTCGAGTTCCTCGATCACCGTCGTCGAGTTGAGTTTGACCGAGTACCGGCCCTGGTACTCGTCGGTGACGACGTTGCGAAGCCGGTAGACGCCGCCTTCCTCGAGCGCGGGCAGGTCCGATTTGGCCCACTTGGTGAACTTGATCGTGCCCGTGGGGTCGCCCAGCAGACCGACCTGTGCGATGGAGTCGCTGCGGGGTTCCCAGAGTTCGATCACCTTCGCGGTGAGGTCGATCCACTGTTCGGGTTCGTCCACATCCTCGACGCTGGCCTCCTGGCTGGCGCTGCCGGCGAGGTCGTCGCGCTCTAAGCCCGCCTCGTCGAGGTAGTGGTTGGTGACGCTGCGTCGCGCCTCGTCGATCGGTACTTTGTACTCGTCGACCAGCGTCGTCAGTCGTCCTTCGACGTCCTCGACGTCGACGTCGAGGTGGTCCGAAAACTGCTCGTGTATGTCTTCCGCGTGCTGTCGTACGTCGCTCATACTGTCACGCCTCCTCCTGTGTCTCGATGGGAGGCATACCGCGTTTCGCTCCCGATCGTATTTAAACTGCCGGGACCGGAGTGAAAGTGAACGGCAAACGGCGACTACGGCGACTCGACGTCGACTTCGACGGCGTTCGGTTCGACCGCGTTCGCGGCGTAGCCGCCCTCGTTCCAGGGGAACTCGTCGTCCTCGAGTGCGTCCCGCCACGCGTCGGGGTTCGAGATTCGCATCGGCTGTCGCCGGCCCCGGTCGTCGGTCGCACGCGACGCGAGGACGTGCCTCCCCGGCGTCGCGTCCCAGTCGTAGCGGAACAGTCGCCACGCGCCCGCGTAGTCGGGACCGAACAGTTCCGCAGCGTGCCAGGTGTCGCCGCCGTCTGTCGACACCTCGACCTGCGTGACGTCGTCGTCGCCAGCCCACGCCACGCCGGTGATCTCGACCGTCTCGTCGTCGGAAACGGAGACGGTCGACTCGCCGTCGGGCGTTCCGATGACCGACATCACGGTCTGGTCGAACGTGTACGGGTGTTCCGGCTCGCCAGTCTCGAGTTGGTCCCACGTGTCGACCGTCTCGACGGTCTCGTTCGACTCGGGTTCGACGTCGGCGGGGTGGAGCCGGTAGGCTTCCTGCTGCCAGTAGGCGTGTTCGCCGGGTCGATCGAGCGAGTTTTCGACGACCATCGTGTCCATGAGCCGCAGCTCCTCGACCCACTTGACGCTGTTTACGCCGTACCAGCCGGGGACGATCACTCGAACCGGGAACCCGTGTTCGGGAGGCAGCGGCTGGCCGTTCATCTCGTAGGCGAGGATGCAGTCGTCTATGGCCTTCGAGAGCGGGATCGACCGTGCGAAGACGTCCTCGCCGTCCGACGGATCGCCGCCGACGGCCGTGAGCCACGCGTCGTCGACTCCGCTATCCAGCTGGTCGCGGATCACGGAGCTGATCGGCGTCCCCGTCCAGACGGCCGTCCCGGCGGCCTCGTAGCCCCACTGGACGCTGCCCGTCTCCGGACGGTGCTGTCCGCGACCGTTGCCGGCACACTCCATCGTGTGTGCGACCGCGACCGTCGGGAACTCGTCTTTGAGTTCCGCCAGCGCGTACTCGCCCTCGAGAGAACCCGTCAACGAGACGGTCCACGAGTCCGCCTCGGCGTCGGGGATGTCGTTTCGGTGACAGACGAAGTGTTCGCCGACGGGCGTCAGCCAGTTCGCGTAGGTTCGCCTGCTGGCCGCGCCGACGACGGTGTACTTGTCTTCCTCGTCTCGCGTCTCCCGGACGCCGCCCTTTCGCTCGAGGATCGCGTCGATCTCGTCGTGGCGGCTCGCTCGAGACTGGTCTGTGGCCATAGGTGGCATGCAACACGATGAAAGAAAATCTTTCGCCACGACTCGAGGCGGTCGGTTCGTCGACCTCGTTCCCACCTGTCTCATACTATCGGACGTAACTGTGTGAAGATTCTCGCCACCCCGGGACGGCGAGAATCTTTCATGACGTACGTCCGGCAGTATCAGCAGGAACCGGCGACGAGACTATGTGGCCACCCGTTCAACGGAACGATAATGGCGGATCGTCGTCGACTCGAGCGGTTTCTCCGTTCGAAACTTCGGGAGGCAGGCCAGCAGTACGAGGAGTTTCGCAAGTCGACCGACGGACAGCTCGGAGAGGCCCGCGAGGCGTACCGGATCGCCAGGAACGCCCGCGGGCTGCCGACCGACGACGCGGGACGGGCGAAGATCGTCTGTCGTCGGTACGCCGAACGGCGGGCGGCGAAACTCGACGAGGAGTTCCGTCCGGCGTGTTACGAGGCGGGCCACCCCGACTGCGAGGGCTGCGTCGAGGACGTCCACGAGGGACGAATCGAGACGTGGTGACGGGCGACCGCGAACTGTTTTCCCCGTCCGGAGTGAATCGCCGACATGGATCGGCCGATCGTCGCCTGCGTCCTCGCCGGCGGGACCGGAACGCGACTGTACCCCGCGAGTCGGAGCGACCGTCCGAAGCAGTTTCACGCTCTCGCGGGCGAGACACCCCTGCTCTCGCGGACGCTCGAGCGTGTCGGCTTCGCGGACGAGCGGTACGTGCTCACGCGCGAGGCGTTCGCCGACGACGTTCGCGAACTCGCACCCGACGTGGGAGTGCTGGTCGAACCCGCACCGAGAGACACCGGCCCGGCGCTCGTCTACGCGGCGTGGCGACTCCGCGAGCAGGTCGACGACGCGGTCCTCGTCTGTCTGCCGAGCGACCACCACGTCGGCGACGACCGGGCGTTCGCACGAGCGCTCGAGCGGGCGGCCCGGATCGCCGCCGACACCGGAGACCTGGTCACGCTCGGCGTCGCGCCGACGCGACCGGCGACGGGCTACGGCTACGTCGTCCCCGAGGACGACCCGACGGCAGACGGATACGCACCCGTCTCGCGATTTCGAGAGAAACCGGACCGCGAGACGGCCACGCGGTTGCTCGAGCGCGACGCCTACTGGAACGCCGGCATCTTCGCGTGGACGCCAGAGGCGCTGTTGCGGGAGGCCCGGCGCTCGCCACTGGAGCCGATGCTGTCGGCGCTCGAGGACGGCGACCTCGAGGCCGCGTTCGCCGCCGTCGACCCGGAGAGCGTCGACTACGCGATCATGGAGCGAACCGATCGGGCAGCCGTCACGCCGCTTTCGGTCGAGTGGGACGACCTCGGGACGTGGGATTCGATCGGCACGATACTCGAGGGAGGGGACGACGAGAACGTCCGTCTCGACGGGGACGCGGTGCTGTCGGTCGACGCAACGGGCAACGTCGTCGCCGCACCCGAGACGCACGTCTCGCTCGTCGGCGTCGAGGACCTGGTCGTCGCCGCGTTCGACGACCGACTCCTCGTCGCGTCGCGGGACGACGCCGAGCGCGTCCGGGAGGTCGTCTCGCGCCTGCGCGAAGAAGGCGAGTTTTGACGCGGACGGAATCGGCGTGATTCCGACGGAGTCCGTCGACTGCAGTCGGAGCCGCGCTACCAGTCGTCCTCGTCGACGTACGGGTAACTCCAGAGGGCCACCTGGAGCACGACCGACTTGAACCAGGCGTGGTACATCTTCTGGACGTCCTCGTCCGTGTGGTCGCCGTTCTCGAGGAACTCGCGGATAGTCGCCGTGATCGGGTAGATGAACCCGACGACGTACCGGAGGTGGATGTGGGGAACGGCGTCGGCGTCGTCGGCCTCGTTTTTCTTCGAGCGGTGGTGTCGTCGGCCGATCTCGAACTGGTAGGCGAGCCACTCGTCGTCGTAGGGCGTATCACACGTGTCGAGGACCCACTGCTCGAAGCGGGCGCGGACCCGGTCGAGGTACTCCTCGTCCGGATTCCCCTCGCCGTCCGTGAAGTAGTACAGCAGGAAGTCGTGGTCGCCGACGAAGCCGTACCACAGATCCAGGATCTCGTCGGTCTGGTCCTCGAGGACGTCGCCGGCCATCCGCAGGTACTCCTCGTCTTCCTCGGTGAACATCACCGACTGCTTGAGTCGGTCGAACGCCTCCTCGTCGATCGGTGCCTCGGGGATCGATTCGTCGCCCAGCGCGTAGCCGGGTATCTCGTCGGTACTCATAGATTCCCTCCACCGATTTCACGACGCGTGGTACCATAAACCACTGACCCGGCGCAACGCAGCGCCCCACCGCGTCGGACTACCCGTGTAACAGTCCGCCGTCGATCGGAAACTCGACGCCGTTTACGTAACTCGCCCGCTCGCTCGAGAGGTAGGCGACGGCCTCTCCCAGTTCTTCGGGGTCGCCGGTGCGGTCCATCGGGACGTCGCTCGCCATCGCCGCGAGCCCGTCCTCGTAGTCCTCGTAGACGCCGCGGTCGACGCGAGCCTCGATCAGTTCTTCGATCCGGGGCGTCTCGATCGTCCCCGGCAGAACGGCGTTGGCCCGGATTTCGGGGGCGAACTCCCGCGAGATCGTCTGGACGAGCCCGGTCACGCCCCGACGAACCGCGTTCGAGAGCACCAGGCCGTCGGCGGCCTCCCTGACGGTTCGCGAGGCGATACAGACGATCGTCCCCGCCTCGGACTCGAGCAAGTACGGGTGGGCGTTCTCGATCGTCCAGACGACGCTCATCACCAGCAGATCGTACGCCTCGTACCACTGGCGTTCCGTGGTCTCGAGGAACGTCGTACTCGGCGGGCCGCCGGCCGAGGTGACGAGGTGGTCCAGTCCGCCGAACTCCGCGACGGTCTCGTCGACGAGCGCCGCGACCTGGTCGGGGTCGGTGACGTCGGTCTGTCGGGCGACGACCTGGCCCGACGCCGACTCCTCGAGGCGTTTTCGGGCGTCCTCGAGGCGATCGACGTCCCGACCACAGATCGCGACGTTCGCCCCCTCGCGTGCGAGGACGGTCGCACTCGCCAGCCCGAGACCGCTCGAACCCGCTGTCACCAGGGCCGCGTCGCCGTCGAGTCCCAGGTCCATAGGGGGACAGACGCCGTCGCGGTACATATCTCTCGGGGACAGAACGCGACCCGCGAAGCCCCAAGTGGCTACTCGGGCCGGCGCACGCGAACGAGCCCGTCCGTCGTGACGCCGACGACGAGATCCGTGGTGACCTGTCGACCACTGATCGCGTTGCCGGCGGCGTCGCTGATGATCTTCATCAGGTCGGGCGCGGAGTGGCCCACTTTCACGCCCGCCTCGTCGCAGGCGTCGTACACCCGCTGTGGGACGTCGTAGAGGTCCGTCCCCTCGGGAACGTGGACTCGGACCGGCGCGCGCAACGCCTCCGCGAACGCCACCGTCTCCCGTGCCTTCTCGAGATTGTCTCGAGCGCTGCCCTCGATCGACGAGACGTTCGCACGCGAGGTGCCGAGGTGGTCTGCGATCTCGGCCTGCGAGACGCCCTGTTCCCGAAGTGCGAGCACCTGTGCCTGGCGTCGAGTGAGGACGCTCGTCTCCGGATCGAAGCCGATCCCCTCGAGCATCTCGTCGATGTCGTCGATCACGACGACCGCCTCCGGCGTTCCACGGGTCGCGAGTCCATACGTACTCGTACGTGACGGCGAACCCAAAGCTTCCACGGTCGTCTGCGCCGACCCGAGACGACTCGCTGGCGGTCAGCCGTGAGCGAGAAGACGATAGAAACCGACGGTGGCAGAATGCAGTCGACCCGGCCGGCAGACGGTGAGCAAGCTACGGAAAAAACTACCCACTCGAGGGCAGGTGATTACGAACCCCAGAAGTTCTCGCGGCTGCCGAGGCGTTCGCGGGGCGGTTTCTCGTCTTCGCCTTCCCCGGCGTCTCCGTCGCCGTCTGCGGGTTCGTCCTCCGCGGCGTCGTCGGGGTCCATTGGCAGGCGCTCGAGTTCCTCGGCGCGGGCGTGGTTGTTGTGGACCTGCGTGATCTCGACGCGGGCGCGGGCCTCGGGGAGAACGCCGTCGACCATCACGATGAACCCGTCTTCCGTTCGTCCGACGCCCGCTCCGCTCTCGTGGATGTCTTCGACGTCGACGACGACCTCCTCGCCGGCTTTGACAGGCTGGGTTTTGAGGTCCTCGATCGGCTGGTTGTAGTGGTTACACCACTCTTTCCCGCCGCGGTCGCCGTAGTGTTGACACCCCATTCCGGAAATGCGTTCCGAGAAACTCGGACAGTCGTCCGCGAGTGGGCAGTCTGCCATAGACGCTACTACCGGTGGCGTCGTTAAACCGCTTGCGTCTCGCGGCCGGTCAGTGCCGGTATACGGAGCGTTACGGCCGTCGAGAAAACAAACGAGTAACCCGAGAACTGCCGTTTCGAAAACGTTTACGGGAGTGGCGACGCATTCGAAAATGATGAAGATTCTCGTTACGGTCAAAGAGGTCGCGACCGTCGAAGACGAGTTCGAGATCGACGGAACCGCGATCGACGAGCGGTTCCTCGGTGCCGACTTGAACGAGTGGGACGACTACGCCATCGAAGCGGCCGTCCAGCTCCAGGAAGACGGCATCGCCGACGAAGTCGTCACGGTCACGATCGGTCCCGAAGACGCCGAACAGACCATCCGCCAGGCGCTCGCCAAAGGCGCCGACCGCGCCATCCGCGTCTGGGACGACGCCCTCGCCGACGTCGACCTGCTCGACGTCGGCGCGAAGACGGAGCTCCTCCAGGCCGTCGTCGAGGACGAAGATCCCGACCTCGTGCTCACGGGCGTCCAGTCCGGCGACGACAGCTTCGGTGCCACCGGCGTCTCGCTGGCCGACGCGATCGACACCCAGTGGGCCGCCGTCGTCAACGACCTCGAGGTCGACCCCGACGCCGGAACGGCCAGCGTCCACCGCGAACTCGAGGGCGGCGTCGAGGAACTCACCGAGATCGACCTGCCGGCCGTCCTCACGATCCAGACCGGGATCAACGAACCCCGCTACGCCAGCCTCCGTGGCATCCGCCAGGCACAGCGCAAACCCCTCGACCACCAGACTCTCGCCGACCTCGGCGTCGACGACGGTGCCGTCGACGGCGACCTCGAGTTGACCGACATGTACGAACCCGAGACCGAGACCGACGTCACCGTCTTCGAAGGCAGCGCCGAGGAGACCGCCGGCGACCTCGCCGACCTGCTTCGCGAGAAGGGGGTGGAAGCATGAGCGACGTCCTCGCGATCGCCGACCACCGCCGCGGCGAGTTGCGCGACGTCAGCTACGAACTCCTCACGGCGGGTCGCGACCTCGCCGACGAGACCGGCGGCGACCTCCACGTCGCCGTCGTCAGCGGCCCCGTCGACGAGTACGCCGAGAAACTCGACCGCGAGGGCGTCGACGCCGTCCACACCGTCGACTACGGCGAGGAGTTCAACCACGACGTCTACACCCAGGCGATCACCCAGTTGTACGACGCGCTCGCCCCGCAGTACGTGCTCGCACCGAACAGCGTCAACGGCCTCGACTACGCCCCCGCCGTCGCCAACCGCCTCGACCTCCCGCTGGTCACCGACGTCGTCGATCTCGCGGTCGACGGTGACGCCCTCGTCGCCACCCGCGAGATGTACGGCGGCAAAGTCGAGACGACGACCGAACTCGCCGCCGACGCCGCAGCCGTCACGATCCGCAGCGGCGAGTGGCCCGCCGCCGAGGGCACCGGCGACGCCACCGTCGAAGCGTTCGACGTCGACATCGACGAGGACGCTATCGGCTCGACCGTCACCGGCTTCGAGGAGGTCGCCGGCGGCGACGTCGACATCACCGACGCCGACGTCCTCGTCAGCGTCGGCCGCGGCATCGACGAAGAGGAGAACCTCGAGTTGATCTTCGACCTCGCGGAGGCGATGGACGCGACGGTCTCTTCCTCGCGCCCGATCGTCGACAACGGGTGGCTCCCGCCGAACCGTCAGGTCGGCCAGTCCGGGAAGGTCGTCACGCCCGACGTCTACGTCGCGATCGGCATCTCCGGGGCGGTCCAGCACGTCGCCGGGATGAAAGGCTCCGAGACGATCGTCGCGATCAACACCGACCCCAACGCGCCGATCATGGACATCGCCGACTACGCCATCCACGACGACCTCTTCGACGTCGTCCCCGCGCTCACCGAGGAGTTCCAGTAGTCGACCGACGACCGGGACCGGACGTCGCGGGCAACCGGCAACCGTCACCTACTTTTTCGTCCCATCCTAAGCGCCGGTAATGGAACTTCTGGAGCGCCGACAGGCGCTAATCGAGGAGCGTCTCGTCGACGTGGTCGACGACGTCGAACCCGAGATGCTCAGGGAAGAAGTTCGCCACGTTGCCCTCTCGGGGGGGAAACGGGTGCGACCGACGATCACGGTGCTCGCCTGCGAGACCGTCGGCGGGGACGCCGAAGACGCAGTCGACTTCGGCGTCGGGATCGAACTCGTCCACAGCGCGTCGCTGGTCGTCGACGACATCATCGACCGATCGGAGCTGCGACGCGGGACGACCAGCGCCTGGACCGAGTACGGACACGGCCCCGCGATCGTCACGAGCGACGGGCTACTGGGAGAAGCGTTCGCGCTCTTCTCGGCCGATCCGAGGGCCACGCAGGTCGTCGCAGAGTCGATGGTCGAACTCGGCATCGGCGAGGCCACCGAACTCACGGCCCAGCCGACCACCGAAGACGAGTACATGACCCTCGCCAGACGGAAGACCGGTGCCCTGTTTCGTGCCGCGGCCGAGCTGGGTGCCATCGCCGCCGACTCCGACGGGTTCACCGTCGAGGCGCTCGGCGACTACGCCGAACGCGTCGGCGTCGCGTTCCAGATCCGCGACGACGTCCTCGACGCGGTCGCCGACCCCGAAGACCTCGGGAAGCCGACCGGCCACGACGCCGAGATGGACCGCCCCTCGCTCGTCCAGATCACCGACCTCTCGCCGGAGGCGGCGAACGAACGCGCCAGAACCGAAGCCGACCGCGCGATCGACGCGCTCGAGACCGTCGACGCCGTCGACGCGGCGGCTCGAAACTATCTGCTCGAACTCGCCGAGTTCGTCGTCGAACGAGAGCGTTAGGCACCTTCTGCCTGGCGCGTGCCGTCCGACAGCCGCGATTCGGCGACGGCGAAGGCGAGCGTACTCGCGATTCCCAGCAGCGTCCCGCCCGTCAGCGCCGTCGCGAGGTAGGCGATCGAGACCTCGTCGAGGAAGAACGCGCTCACCGCGTGGAGCACGATCGCCATCGCGACGACGTAGAAGGGGGCGTTGAGGTAGCGCCACTCGAGCGTGCCCGCGATGTACTCGTCGGTGATCTGCCCGAGACTCGTCGTGATGCCGGCCGCCGCGAACCACTGGATCGAACCGTAGACGAGCGCCGCGAGGATCGTCGGCGCGCCGACGGGACCGGCCGTCGACGTCTCGAACTGCTCGAGTGCGTTCATCCCGCTGACGCCACCGAGTGCGAGCAACGCGGCGGCGACGACGTACGCGATGAGCGTCATTCGGCCGGCGTACAGCGACCGGCGGGCGCGTTCGACGGCCGCGTCGAGTCGCTCGCCGAGGCCCAGGCCTCTCGAGATGAGATAGAGACCGAGCAACGCGGAGGTCGTCCCGAGGACCAGCCCCGGGAAGTCGACCAGCGTCCCGACCAGCGCGAGCGGGTAGATGAGCAAGACGATGCCGAGCGGGATGAGGATCGTCCCTCGCGTCTCGGGGTCGTCGAGCACCTGTTTGATCGTGTAGTACATCGACTCCAGGTTCTGGGCCTGGCGAACGACGACGCGCCGGACGCCGTCGATCGGGACGCGAGAGCGAATAACGGGAATGACCGACTCGTCCTGTGCGCCGTCGGTGACGACGAGGGCGGTGACGTCCTCGCCCGTCGAGATGTTCGCGAGGACGGTGTCGACCTCGTCGCCGACCTCGCGATTCGCGCTGACGTCGCCTTCCTCGTTGCCGGTGACGACGGCGACCTCGACGCTCTCGCCTCTCGCCGCGAGGTCGTCGTAGACGTGCAACCCCTGGAAGATGACGTTGACGTCGCTGTCTTCGGGGTCGGCAGTCGCCAGCGCGACGGCGGCTTCCTCGACGGGATCTCGACCGATGACCGGCGTCGAAAAGCCGGTCTTGCGTCCGAGGTCGTCGTCGAGGTCGACACACAGGACCAGCAGCATCGCCCGGAGTTTGTACGGCGCGGTATTTCCATCTTCTGGGGACGACGAAATACTGTCGCGGTCGCCGTCGATGACGGCCGGAACGTGACGACGACTCGAGGAACGCGATCGGTTCCGTACGGCTTTTGAGCCTCGGACGGATACTACGGGTACCGAATGATCTCCAAGGGCTGCGAGCAGTGCGCGAAAGGTGGCAAGATGGTGCTGTTCGTCTACGGTTACTGCGACCAGCGCGACTGCTTTTACTGCCCGCTCGGCGAGAACCGCAAGAACGTCACCGACGTCTACGCGAACGAACGCCTCGTCGAGGACGACGAGGACGTCCTCGAGGAGGCCCACAGGATGGACGCACTCGGCACCTCGATCACGGGCGGCGAACCCCAGGAGGCCTTAGACCGGACCTGTCACTACCTCTCCCTGCTCAAAGACGAGTTCGGCGAGGACCACCACACACACCTCTACACCGGCATCACCGGCGGTCGCGAGAACATGCGCCGCCTTGCCGAGGCCGGTCTCGACGAGATCCGGTTTCACCCGCCACTCGAGCAGTGGGGCGACCTCCACGGCACCGAGTGGGAGGACATTCTCTACGTCGCCCGCGAGGAAGGACTGACGCCGGCGTTCGAGATTCCAGGGATACGACCCGAACCGGAGTTCCTCGAGTTCATAGACGAAGGTGCGGCCGAATTCTGTAACGTAAACGAGTTCGAGATGTCCCAGGGCAACTACCGGCGGATGCAGGAAGCGGGATTCGAACTCAAAGAGGGTCACATGAGCGCCGTCGAGGGCTCCCGCGAGGAGATCCTCGAGGTGATGGGCGACCATCCGAAGGTGTACTTCTGTACGTCCGTGTTCAAAGACGCCGCCCAGCACCGCCGTCGGCTCAAACGCATGGCCCGGATCGTTCGCCGGGAGTTCGACGACGTCACCGACGACGGCACCCTCGTCTACGGGAAGACCTACGCCGACCCCGCCCGCTTCGAGGAGCTCGGCGTCCCCGAGGAGTTCTACACCGTGAAATCGAACCACGTCGAGGTGGCGTGGTGGCTCCTAGAGGAGATGATCGAGGAGGGCGACCTCGAGGACGGCGAGATCGTCGAGCAGTATCCGACCTACGACGGCCAGGTCGTAGAGCGAACGCCGCTGGCGTGACCGCGAGCGAACCGGGCGAAGCTGGCAGATTTTGGGCGAGGTAGCTGACTGCAAAAACCGCACGGCTACGGGATCGGTCGTGAGAAAAACCGGGACGAAAGCCACGATTTGGACCCGAACGGGAGTCCTGTTTTCCAGCCCGTCGGTCCGGAACATCCGCAGTTTCCGGATCTCGCTTCCACGAGATCCGTTACTGAGCCGTCTCCGGCTCACCGTAGTGGGCTGTTTCGGTCTCCACTGAGGCGTTCACCTCGATCCCCTTTTACGGGGAGTTCGGTTTGTACCTCGTCTTCGAGTCGACGTTCCGTGAAGGTGTTCGACTCGAGCGTTCGGTCGATCCTCGTGGCTTCCGTCCTCTGTATCTGTGCAGTATGCTACCGTGCAACATAAAATTTTCGTTCGAAGGGGTCACCACCGGCTGGCCGTCGTGGACGGTCTGGAGAAGCGAGACACCCGACCGAAACGAGAGCGACTGGCGACTGCGAGTACGTTCTACCGCGGTGTCATAACGATGGCTGTGAGTCGGTACCGTCGCAACCGCGAACCGCCTTGCGGTTGCGTCGGCAGCCAGTCACAGCCACCATTATCACTCGACCTCGGTCAGATCGACTTCCGGCAGCGTGATCAGGTTCTCCCGGCCGATCCGGAGTTTCCTGATCTCCCCGTCGTCGTCCATCTTCGAGAGCAGCTGTGACACCTTGGCGTTCGACCAGCCAGTCTCTTTGACGATCGACGCCTGCTTCATTCGGCCGCCGTTTTTCCGGAGCAGCCGGTGGACGCGTTCTTCGTCGCTCAGGAGTTCGACGTCGACGTCGTCGTCTTCGTCGTCGAGGCTGTCGTACTCGGTTACGACTGGCGCGTCGGACGCGGGTGGGGCAGCGGTCGACGCGTCGTCCATCGCGGCAGGAGACGACCGCTCGTCGCTCAACCGATCGGGAACGTAGCGATCGACCGCCGAGCCGTCGGCGGCGTGGTAGCGCATCGCGATCAGGTACCCACCGAGCCCGACGAGTGCGAGGAGGGCGACGAACGCGACCACGACGAGAACCATCGAGCCGAGAGAGAGGTCGGGCAGGATACTTCCGGGTCCGCTCGGCCCCGGTCCCGGTCCCGGTCCCGGTCCCGCACCCCGGAAGAGCGTCACCTCGAGTTCGCCGTCCTCGAACTGATGTGGGCCGTCCCAGACGAGTGCACCGTCTTCCGTGCCGACAGGAGGGTCCTCGAATCCGTAGTTCGCCGGCGGTTCGACGACGAGTCGCTGCCCGTCGCTCAACTTGGGAAGCCAGGTTCCGTCGGCAGTCCGGAAGACGTCACCGAGGTAGAGTCGCGTCCCGTCGGCGGTGGCAAAGTTCGACCAGGTAAACGAGTACGAGATGACGCCGACGTCGACGGCGTCGGCGCCGTCGCCCGCCGACTCGACGCGTGGGTCGTTCCAGTCGGCGTCTTCGATGGTCATCTCGCGGTCGGTCGATTGCTCGGCGAGCCGCTGGAACCGTTCGAACGTCGACACGTCGTAACCGACGTCACGCTCGCCGGACGCGACCGCGTCCGCGTACGCTTCGAACGCGTCGACGTCGGCGTCGGTCTCGAGGAGGTACCGGCTCTCGATCGTCCAGCGCGCGTCCCCGTCGGCGGTGACGTTGATCCGGATCACCTGCTGTGGATCGGCGGGGTCGAGCTGCTGGATTTCGGGTGCCACGGTCGACGTCTGTTGCGGGGACCGCTCGGAACCCGTCGCGACAGACGGGGTAGCAGCCACCACTCCTAGAGAGGACGTGACGAGGAGGACGGTGAGGGCGACAGTGATGGCCGTGGATGACCGCATACGTATCAACGCGTGGTTTCCGCGGGGAAAAAACACTTTCCATCCGAAAATAAAATGTTACGAGCGTCTTTGAACGGTCTGAGGGCGCATCAGCACCGCAACGGCGTCGGTAAAACGTGCCGACTGGTTTTTATACTTGTAGTTCACAGTATCGAGAAGATGAAGGACGCGGTCGCTCCCCTCCTCGCGTTGCTTCTCGCGGTGTCGCTGCCCGTCGGAGCCGTCGCTGCGACAGACCCGATCGACGACGGCGTCGCCGCGTCGACCAAACCGATCGAGACCAACGAGACGACGAACCGGATGGCACTCGAAGGCGACGTCCAAAGCGGCTACGCCGAGACTGGCCCGGACCTCGCGACGACGCTCGCGAGCCAGAACGACGCGATGCGAGTCGACCGCGAACTGTTCGTGGTCGACGAGACGTTCGCCACACAGACGAACGACGAGCGACGCGAGACGCTCGAGGCGGCGTACGACCGACTCCGACAGCGGATCGACGCGCTCGATCAGCGAGAGCGAACCGCGGTGCGACGTCACACTCGTGGTGAGATTTCGGACGGGGAACTCGTGACCGTGCTGTTGCGCAATTATCGGGAGGCGAACGAACTCGAAGACGCGCTCGTCGAGCTAGAAGACCGCGCGACCCGCGTGCCGGGGTACTCGATCTCGATCGACTCCGATCGGGGTCGACTCGGGACCTACCAGAGTCCCGTTCGCGCTCAACTCGACGCGACCACGGACGGTGGGGTGGAGACGATCGACGGCGCCGTCCTCGTCGACACGTCCCAGGACGGATTCATCGTCTCGGCGATGCACGGTCGCGTCTACCTCCGCGAGGCGACGCGGTTCGACAACCGCGACGTCACCAGATCGAACCAGTTCCAGAGCATTTCAGACGCGTTCGAACACGCCGAGAGCAAGTATCCGTGGGCGTTCGACCAGCCACCCGGCGTCGGCTCGAGAGGCGCCACGGAGTTTACCGCGGCACAGCTGTACCGAATTCGAGCACCGACGGTCCACGGCGACCTCGAGGCGTACCTCGACGGCGGGAGCAAGGAGGTCTACCGCGAGTTCCAGCAACTGACGATCGACGAGTTACCGGCGACGCCGGAAAACCGGACGTGGACGAGTGACTCGCTCGCGCTGTCGGTCAACCGAACGCCGGTGAACGGCCCGGTCGAGATTACCGTCGTCGACCGAGAGACGGACAGACCGGTCGACGGAACGGTCACCGTCGACGGATACGACGTCGGTCGGACGGGTGAGGACGGAACGGTCTGGATACTCCCGCCGGCCGAGAACTTCGACGTCACGGTGCGATCGGAAGACGGGAACATAGACGCGGGCATCTCGAGTACCTACCCCGACGTTTAAGTACGAACGCCCGGCCAGACCGGCCATGCCGACCGCTGGATCGTCGAGCGAGCGTCGGGGCGTCAGCCCCGTCGTCGGCGTCGTTCTGTTGCTCGCGATCACGATCGCACTGGCCGGCGTCGTCGCCGCGAGCGTCGGCGCGTGGTCGCTCGACTCGCCCGGTCCGCAAGCCGCGTTCGACCTCGCCGTCGACGCAGACCGAGCAGAGGTGTGCGTCGAACACGTCGGCGGGGACGCGATCGACGTCGACGACCTCTCGGTGACGGTCACGATAAACGGTGAGTCGCTCTCGAACCAGCCGCCGGTTCCGTTCGTCGGCGCTGACGGGTTCCGCGATGCGCCGGGTGGTCCGTTCAACGCGGCAGCGGACTCCCAGTGGACGCCTGGAGAACGTGCGACGTTCCGGATCGCGAGGACGAACGAGCCGACAGTCGACGAGGGCGACGAGGTCGTCGTCACGCTTTCGGCCGACGGACGGCAGGTCGCAAGTCTCGAGACGAAGGCGATCTAGTTCTCGGGCGCACGAGCGACGGTCGTGATGGCGACGTCGGGTTCGTAGGACGGGCCCTGAAACATGTGTTTTACGTCCTCGAATCCGGCGGTCTTGAACATGCGGTCGGCCTCGTACTCGTCGTAAAAGAGCATTATCGCGTCGGCGAGTTTCTGCGTGATCGTGTGGTCGGGATAGTTCGGCCCGACGACGAGGACCTGTCCGCCGGGTTTCGACACGCGGCGGAACTCCCGGAGCGTGCGGACGGGATCGGGCCAGTACTCGATCGACCCCGACGACCAGACGACGTCGAACGTGTTCGTGGCGAACGGGAGCCGTTCGGCGTCACCGACGTGGAAGTGGACGGGTCCTCGCTTCCCGAACTTTTCGTAGGCTTTCTCGAGTTGGTGTTCACTCTGGTCTAGGGCGTACACCTCGTCGACGTGCTCGAGCAGTCCCTCGGTGGCGAAGCCGGTGCCACAGCCGACGTCGAGGACCATCGCGTCGTCCGGAAACTCGAGCAGTGAGAGCGCCTCGGCACGCATCTCCTCGTTCCAGATGAACGGGTTGATCTGGTCGTACACCTTCGAGAGGTACTTGTAGAACAGCCGAGCGCGGGCCTTGTTCTCGAGGATACCCATTGCCCGTGACTTTCGTGGCGACTGCAATAGGTCTGCTGTTCTCGCTCGAGCGAGCGAAAGTATTGTTCGATAAATTCGCGAAATGGGCCATTGTACGCCAGAGATCGCGAGTCAGTTCCGCAACTACCATATACGCGTTGCTGCAAACGTTCGCGTGCTTAAAGTATGCCGAGGCCAGAGGTTCTCGAACGAATTCAGTCGGCAGAGGAGGAGGCCGACGAGATCGTCGCATTGGCAGAAAACGACCGCGACGAGCGAATAGCCGAGGCCCGGGAACGTGCTGAGGAGATTCGTTCGGAAGCGGAACGGGAGGCGCGCGAGCTCAAAGAGCAGCGTCTCGAGGAGGCACGCGAGGAGATCGACGCCGAGTGTGAGCGTCTCCTCCGCGAAGGAGAACAGGAGCGCGAGGCGCTCGAAGACGTCGCCGAGCGCCGCGTCGACGAGGTGACAGCGTACGTCGTCGAACTGTTCCAGGAGGAAGTCCATGCTCAGACCTGAACGGATGAGCAAGGTCTCGGTGACCGGTTCGAAGGGCGTGATGCCCACGGTCATCGAGACGATCCACGAACTGCACGTCGTCCACCTGAGCGATTACGACGGGTCGTGGACCGGCTTCGACAACGGCAACCCGATCGAGGGTGCCGACCGGGCGTCCGAGCAGCTCGTCACCGTCCGCTCGCTCGAGAGCGTCCTCGACGTCGACGAAGACGACGCCGGACCCGGCCGGCTCGAAGCCGACTGGGAAGACCGCCTCGAGCGGATTCGAGAGCAGGTCAACGACCTCGACGACCGTCGCGACGAGGTTCGCAACGAGTTGCGCCAGATACAGGAGAAGATCGACCGCGTCGCACCCTTCGCGGAACTCGGAATCGACCTCGACTTGCTGTCGGGCTACGACTCGGTCGACGTCGTCGTCGGCGAGGGGAACGTCGACGAACTCGAGTCGGCTCTCGAGGCGTCCGAGGAGGTCCGCGCCTACGAGACGTTCACCGGCGGGGACGTGGTCGCGATCGTCGCCGCACCCACCGAGGATGCGGACGAAGACGTGATCGACGACGCGCTCGTCGGCGTCGAGTTCACCCGCCACAGCGTCCCGGAGACCGAACAGAGCCCGGAGGCGTACGTGGACGAACTCGAACACCGCAAGCGCCAGCTCGAGTCGGACCTCGACGACGTCGACAGCGAACTCGAGCGGATCAAACTCGACGAGGCGGGCTTTCTGCTTCGCGCCGAAGAGAAGCTGACCGTCGAGGTCCAGCGCGCCGAGGCCCCGCTGCAGTTCGCGACGACCGATCGTGCGTTCGTCGCCGAGGGGTGGATCCCCACCGACACCTACGACACGTTCGTCGCCGAACTCGACGCCGCCGTCGGTGACAGCGTCGAGATCGAAGAACTCGAGCGGGCGGATTACGACCGCCACGGCGCGTTACACCACACGGAGGACGTCCAGCACGGCGGCCCGGCCGCTGCCGACGAAGAGCCGGCCGAGCGAGAGGAAGAGCCGCAGAAGGCAGCGACCGACGGCGGCGTCGTGACGATGAACGACGAACCGCCGACGGTGCAGGACAATCCGTCGCCCGCGAAACCGTTCGAAGTGTTGGTTAATGCGGTCTCCCGGCCGAAGTACAGCGAACTCGATCCAACGGTCACGCTGTTGCTGACTTTCCCGCTGTTCTTCGGATTCATGATCGGGGACCTCGGGTACGGCATCCTGTACGTAGCCATCGGCTACTACATGTACTCGAACTTCGAGAGTGCGGGTATCAAGAGTCTCGGCGGTATCGCCATCTGGGCAGGCGTGTTCACGGCGATCTTCGGCGTCCTGTACGGCGAGTTCTTCGGACTGCACGAACTCGGCAAGATCGTCTGGCCGAGCGGTCACCCGCCGATAGAGAAGGGTCTCTCGCCCGCAACGATCGAGTTCGCACTCGCGTGGATCACGGTGACGTTGATCGCTGGAGTCGTTCACCTCACGATCGGGTACGTGCTCGACTTCTACGAGAACCTGAGCCACGGGGTCTGGAACGCGATCACGCACAGCGGCTCGTGGATCCTGATGCTCGTTGGTCTCTGGACGTGGGTCTTCTCCCGACAGGCAGAGAGCATCAAACCGGAATTCATGTTCGAAGTGTTCAACGGTGAGCCGTTCCCGCTCGGGTTCGCTGGCTTCCCCGCAATGGGTATCTTTACGATTCCAGAGGCGGTGCCCGGAGTCGGCGGTGCGCTCATCACGCTCCCGATCGTGATGTTATTGACCGGGTTGGTGTTACTCGCAGTTGGAGACACGGTCGAACTGGTCGAGTCGCTCTCCATCCTCTCGGAGACGTTCTCCTACACACGGATGGCCGCAGTCTTGCTCGCGAAAGCCGGAATGGCACTCGTCGTGAATCTCATGTTCTTCGGCATGTACACACACGACGGTGAATTCCACTACATGACTCAGCACGGCCCAGCGTACGTCGAGAGCCACTATGGAAGCGAAGCGATCGTTTTCGGGGGATTCGTCAACAGCGGCATCGCAGGGCTGGCAGTCGGGCTCGTCATCCTCGTATTCGGGCACCTGCTCGTGCTAGCACTTGGCGTGACGAGCGCCGGTCTACAGGCCGTACGTCTGGAGTACGTCGAGTTCTTTGGGAAGTTTTATGAAGGCGGTGGAAAGAACTACGAACCGTTCGGACACGATCAAAAACACAGTGAGGACTAAGTAAAATGACTGAAATTGCACTCGCAGAACTGGCAAACGTTGTACTGCAGGACGGAGCAGCGGCTGGACCGACCCTCGAAAACACTGGCGCGGCAGCGATCGCCGTCGGCCTCGCGGCCCTCGCAGCGGGATACGCGGAACGTGGTATCGGAAGCGCCGCCGTCGGCGCGATCGCGGAAGACGACGACATGTTCGTCCCGGGCCTGATCATGACAGTCCTGCCTGAGACGCTCGTGATCCTGGCTCTGGTCGTCGTGTTCCTGACACTGTAAACAGCCCCCTTTCTCTCATTCATGAGTCTGGACACAGTCGTTGAGGACATCCGAGACGAAGCCCACGCGCGTGCGGAGGAAATCCGTGCGGAGGGCGAAGAGCGCGCCGAGGAGATCGAGTCGGCCGCCGAAGACGACGCCCAGGAGATCCTCGAGACGGCAGAGCAAGAGGCCGAACGCGAGATCGAACAGCTGCGCGAACAGCGACTCTCCAGTGCGAAACTGGAGGCGAAACAGAAGCGCCTGGAGGCGCGTCGCGACGTCCTCGGCGACGTCCGAAAACAGGTCGAAGCGAAACTGGCGGGCCTCGAGGGAGACACGCGAGAGGAACTGACTCGAGCGCTCCTCGAGGCCGCGAGCGTCGAGTTCGACGAGGACGACGACGTCAGCGTCTACGGTCGAGCCGAAGACGCAGACCTCCTCGAGTCGATCGCCGACGACTACGACGGCTACGAGTACGCCGGCGAACACGACTGCCTCGGCGGCGTCGTCGTCGAGAGCGAACAGTCGCGGGTCCGGGTCAACAACACGTTCGACTCGGTCCTAGAGGACGTCTGGGAAGACAACCTCCGGGAGATCAGCAACCGACTCTTCGAGCAATGAGCACGGTCGTTTCCACTCGTACGGCCCGCACACTCCCTGCTCGCACCCACCACACGGGGTGGTTCGCGTGAGCGCAGGTGCCTCCAATCCGGAGTACGTAAACGCCCGCGTTCGGGCACGGAGAGCCGCGCTGTTTTCCGACGAGGACTACCGCAAGCTGATCCGGATGGGGCCGAGCGAGATCGCACGGTTCATGGAGGAGACGGAGTACGAGCGCGAGATCAACGCGCTCGGAACCCGCTTTTCCGGCGTCGACCTGATCGAGTACGCCTTAAACCGGAACCTCGCGAAGCACTTCGACGACCTGCTGGACTGGTCGAAAGGTCAGACCTACGACCTCATCGCCAGGTACCTCCGGAAGTTCGACGTCTGGAACGTCAAGACGATCATCCGCGGTATCTACACCGACACGCCGGCCGAAGAGATCCAGACGGACCTCATCCGGGCCGGCGAACTCGAGGACGCGCTGCTCGACCGGATGGTCGAGGCAGACGAGATCGAGGACGTCGTCGAGATGCTCGACGGGACGATCTTCTACGACGGTCTCGTCGACGCCTACGAGGAGTACGAGGAAAGCGGCATGCTCGTCCCGCTCGAGAACGCACTCGACCGCGAGTTCTACGAGAATCTCCTCGAGGACCTCGGGCGACCACAGGAGGGGCCGCGGGCGATGTACGTCGAGTTTCTCGAGGCCGAGATCGACTTCCGGAACGCCCGAAACGCCTTGCGACTCGCTCGCACCGGTGCCGATCTCGACCCCGCGGAGTTCTACATCGAGGGCGGCGTGTTGTTCACGCAGTCGGAACTGAGTCGGCTGGTAAACGACTACGACGAACTCGTCTCCCACATCGCCGACAGCCGCCGCTACGGTGACCGACTCTCGACGGCGCTGAACCAGCTTCGCGAGGCAGAAAGCCTCATCGAGTTCGAGCACGCCCTCGACGCGGCGTTGCTCGAATACGCCGACAGACTTTCCAGTATCTATCCCGTCTCAATCTCTGCGGTGCTGTCGTACATCCTCGCGAAAGAGCGGGAGGTCGAGAACATCCGTGCGATCGCACGCGGACGCGAGGTCGGCCTCTCGGAGAACGAGATCGAAGACGAACTGGTGATCCTATGAGCCAGGAAATCGCAGTCGTCGGCAGTCCGGAGTTTACGACTGGATTCCGACTCGCTGGCGTCAGGCGCTTCGAGAACGTCCCGGACGCCGAGAAAGACGAAACGCTGGACGACGCGGTGACGGACGTGCTCGACGACGACGGCGTCGGCATCGTCGTCATGCACGACGACGACCTCGAGTACCTCTCCCGGAACGTCCGCCAGAACGTCGAAACGAGCGTCGAACCGGTCGTCGTCACGATCGGCAGCGGTACCGGTGGCGGCGGCCTGCGCGAGCAGATCAAACGCGCGATCGGTATCGACCTGATGGAAGAAGACAACGAGTAAAACTATGAGTCAGGCAGAAGAAACCGAGACCGTCCGGGAGGACGGTGTCATCGAAAGCGTGAGCGGTCCGGTCGTGACCGCCACGGACCTCGACGCCCGGATGAACGACGTCGTCTACGTCGGCGACGAAGGACTGATGGGCGAGGTCATCGAGATCGAAGGGAACCTGACCACGATTCAGGTGTACGAGGAGACCTCCGGGGTCGGTCCCGGCGAGCCCGTCGAGAACACGGGCGAACCCCTGAGCGTGGACCTCGGGCCGGGCATGCTGGACTCCATCTACGACGGCGTCCAGCGCCCGCTCGACGTCCTCGAGTCGAAGATGGGGACGGCGTTTCTCGACCGCGGGGTCGACGCCCCCGGAATCGACATGGAGAAGACGTGGGAGTTCACTCCCACCGTCTCCGAGGGCGACGACGTCGAACCCGGTGACATCATCGGTGAAGTGCCGGAAACCGAGAGCATCACCCACAAAGTGATGGTCCCGCCGGACTACGAGGGCGGCGAAGTCACCTCGATCGAGGCAGGTAACTTCACGGTCGAGGAGACGGTCGCGACCCTCGACTCCGGCGAGGAGATCACGATGCACCAGGAGTGGCCGGTTCGGCAGGCCCGCCCGGCGGCGGAGAAGGAGACGCCGACGGTTCCGCTCCAGTCGGGACAGCGCGTCCAGGACGGACTGTTCCCGATCGCCAAAGGCGGTACCGCGGCGATCCCCGGACCGTTCGGCTCGGGCAAGACCGTCACCCAGCACCAGCTCGCGAAGTGGTCCGACGCGGACATCGTCGTCTACGTCGGCTGTGGCGAGCGCGGTAACGAGATGACCGAGGTCATCGAGGACTTCCCCGAACTCGAGGACCCGATGACGGGCAAGCCGCTGATGAGCCGGACGTGTCTCATCGCGAACACCTCGAACATGCCCGTCGCGGCCCGCGAGTCCTGCATTTACACCGGGATCACCATCGCGGAGTACTTCCGCGACATGGGCTACGACGTCGCGCTGATGGCCGACTCCACCTCGCGGTGGGCAGAGGCGATGCGCGAAATCTCCTCGCGGCTCGAGGAGATGCCCGGAGAGGAGGGCTACCCCGCGTACCTCGCGGCTGCACTCTCCGAGTTCTACGAGCGTGCCGGCCTGTTCCAGAACATCAACGGCACCCAGGGATCGGTGTCGGTCATCGGCGCAGTCAGCCCGCCGGGTGGGGACTTCTCCGAGCCGGTCACGCAGAACACCCTGCGTATCGTCAAGACGTTCTGGGCGCTCGACGCCGACCTCGCAGAGCGTCGGCACTTCCCGTCGATCAACTGGAACGAGTCGTACTCGCTCTATCGCCAGCAACTCGACCCCTGGTTCCGCGAGAACGTCGCGGAGGACTTCCCGGAAGTCCGCCAGTGGGGGATCGACGTCCTGGACGAGGAAGACGAACTCCAGGAGATCGTCCAGCTCGTCGGCAAAGACGCCCTGCCGGAAGACCAGCAGCTGACGCTCGAGGTCGCCCGCTACATCCGCGAGGCGTGGCTCCAGCAGAACGCGTTCCACGACGTGGACACCTACTGTGAGCCCAAGAAGACCTACCGGATGCTCAAGGCGATCAAGACGTTCAACGACGAGGCGTTCGAGGCCCTCGACGCGGGCGTCCCGGTCGACGAGATCGTGGACGTCGACGCCGTCCCGCGGCTCAACAGGATGGGCACTGCAGAGGAGTGGAACGAGTTCATCGACGAACTCGAGGACGACCTCAAAGAACAGATTCGGGAGCTGTACTGAAAATGAAAGAATACCAAACTATCACGGAGATCAGCGGTCCGCTGGTGTTCGCCGAAGTCGACGAGCCCGTCGGGTACGACGAGATCGTCGAAATCGAGACGCAAGAGGGCGAGACCCTGCGCGGACAGGTACTGGAGTCGAGCGAGGGGATCGTCTCGATCCAGGTGTTCGAGGGAACCGGCGGTATCGACCGCAACGCCTCGGTACGCTTCCTGGGCGAGACGATGAAGATGCCCGTCACCGAGGACCTGCTCGGACGCGTCCTCGACGGGTCGGGTAACCCGATCGACGGGGGCCCGGAGATCGTCCCCGACGAACGACGCGACATCGTCGGCGCGGCGATCAACCCCTACTCCCGGGAGTACCCCGAAGAGTTCATCCAGACGGGCGTGAGCGCCATCGACGGCATGAACACCCTCGTTCGGGGGCAAAAGCTGCCGATCTTCTCCGGATCGGGGCTGCCACACAACGACCTCTCGCTCCAGATCGCACGACAGGCGACCGTGCCGGAAGAAGAAGGCGAGGGCGAAGAAGGCTCCGAGTTCGCAGTCATCTTCGGTGCGATGGGTATCACCCAGGAGGAGGCAAACGAGTTCATGGCCGACTTCGAGCGAACGGGCGCACTCGAGCGCTCGGTCGTCTTCATGAACCTCGCGGACGACCCCGCAGTCGAGCGGACGGTCACGCCGCGACTCGCGCTGACGACCGCGGAGTATCTCGCCTTCGAGAAGGGGTATCACGTGCTCGTCATCCTCACCGACATCACCAACTACTGTGAGGCGCTGCGCGAGATCGGTGCCGCCCGTGAGGAGGTTCCGGGTCGCCGTGGCTACCCCGGGTACATGTACACCGACCTCGCTCAGCTCTACGAGCGTGCAGGTCGGATCAAAGGTCGGGAGGGATCGGTCACGCAGATTCCGATCCTCACGATGCCCGGCGACGACGACACCCACCCGATCCCCGACCTGACGGGGTACATCACGGAGGGCCAGATCGTGATGGATCGAGACCTCAACAGCCAGGGTATCGAGCCGCCGATCAACGTCCTGCCGAGCCTCTCGCGGCTGATGGACGACGGGATCGGCGAGGGACTCACCCGCGCCGACCACGCCGACGTCTCAGACCAGATGTACGCCGCGTACGCGGAAGGTGAGGACCTCCGTGACCTCGTGAACATCGTCGGTCGCGAAGCGCTCAGCGAGCGGGACAACAAGTACCTCGACTTCGCCGACCGCTTCGAAGAGGAGTTCGTCCAGCAGGGCTACGAGACGAACCGCTCGATCGACGAGACGCTCGAGCTCGGCTGGGACCTGCTGTCGATGCTGCCCAAGGAGGAACTCAACCGCGTCGACGAGGACCTCATCGCGGAACACTACCGCGAAGACGAGGGCGAGCAGGTCGAAGCGACCGCAGACTGACGCTCACGACGTTCTTCTCGTCTCGTCTCGTCTCGTCTTTTCTCCTTGGCCCCGCACTCGAAAGCGACAGGTCCGTCCCGAGCCCGCTCGACGAATCGGTGAAAATCGAGCCGTCTGCGTGCAGATCGGTGTATCGGATAGCCGTCAGGTACCACAAACGTCATAACGATAATGAATAATCGTATGGGTGTATGCAAAAGCCACTACTCGTTACGGAGTTTCTCGACCGGGCGCGCGAGTACTACGCGGACGACGAGGCGGTCGTCGCGACGACCGGCGAACGGTACACGTACGGCGAACTCGGCGAGCGCGCCGACCGGTTCTCGGCCGCGTTGCAGCAGCGGGGCATCGAGAAAGGCGACCGCGTGGCAGTACTCGACCCCAACACGCACTACCACCTCGAGGCGGCCTACGGGTCGATGCAGATCGGGGCGGTTCACACGCCGCTGAACTACCGGCTGACGCCCGACGACTTCGCGTACATCCTCGAGGACGCGGGCGTGGACGCGATCTACGCCGACTACGAGTACGTAGAGAAGATCGAACCGATCCGCGAGGAGGTGCCGACGGAGACGTTCGTGACGAACGACGCCGACGCCGTCGACGGCGACTGGGAGGAGTTCGACGACGTGCTCGAGGACGCGGGCACCGAGTACGAGCGGCCGACGATGGTCGAAGACGAGGTCATCACGATCAACTACACCTCTGGGACGACCGGTGATCCGAAGGGCGTCTGTCGGACCCACCGGACGGAGACGATCCACGCCTACCTGATCTCGACTCACCAGGAGATCGCCGACGACGACGTCTACCTGTGGACGCTGCCGATGTTCCACGTCAACGGCTGGGGGCACATCTACGCCATCACGGGCATGGGCGCGAAACACGTCTGTACGCGCGGCGTCGACGCCGAGTGGATCTTCGACACCGTCCGCGAGGAGGACGTCTCCTACATGTGCGGCGCGCCGACGGTGCTGAACATGCTGATCGACTACCACGGCGAACACGACGTCGAGACGAGCGGAGAAAACGACGTCCGGATCGCCACTGCGGGGAGTGCGCCGCCGGAGGCGACCATCCGAACGGTCGAAGACGAGTTCGGCTGGTACCTGAAACACGTCTACGGCGCGACGGAGACCGGGCCGCTGATCACCACCTCGGACGCCCGTCGGACCTTCGACGACTCCCCGGATCGGTTCGCGGTCAAGAAGCGCCAGGGACTCGGCTTTCTGGGCACCGAGGTCCGCGTCGTCGACGAGGACGGCGAGGACGTCCCCCGCGACGACGAGACGATCGGCGAGGTCGTCGTCCGCGGCAACCAGGTGATGGACCACTACTGGAACAAACCGGAGGCCACGGAAGAGGCGTTCAACGACCGCGTCGAGGGCTACTACCACATGGGCGACCTCGCGACCGTCGACGACAACGGCATGATCTCGATCCAGGACCGCAAGAAAGACATCATCATCTCCGGCGGGGAGAACATCTCGAGTATCGAACTCGAGGACACGCTGTTCGACCACGACGCGGTCGCCGACGTAGCCGTGATCCCCGCACCGAGCGACGAGTGGGGCGAGACGCCCAAAGCGTTCGTCGTTCCCTCGAACGGCGACCCGGAGAACCCGCCAGTTTCCGAGGAAGAACTCACGGAGTACACCCGCGAGAACCTCGCAGGGTACAAGGCGGTTCGGCGGGTCGAGTACGTCAGGCAGCTCCCGACGACGGCGACCGGCAAGGTCCAGAAGTACGAACTCCGCGAGCGGGAGTGGGAAGACGAAGACCGGATGGTCGGGCAGGGCTGACGCCGCCACTGGCGACCGGCGAGGTCCGGACTACTCGTCCCACCGGCTGTCGACGCCCCACTCGTCCCGGTCGGGGCGGTCGTCCCGGCCGTCCCGTCGATCGGGCGACTCGCGCCGGTCCGTCCCGTCGAGACCGCCGCGTTCTCTCGCGATCCGTTCGGCCTCCTCGCGGTCGACGACTGTCGGATTCGAGGTTTCCCCGGCGATGAGCAGCCACAGCACGAGCGGTGCTGCGAGCGCGAACAGCACGAACAGCACGAACAACTCTGCCGCCATCTCGGTTTCACACTCGGTCGTGCCAACACAAAGATTTTATCGTCAGGTTAAGATGTACTCCTATGTCCAGTACGGAAGATATCGGCGAACACGGCTGTCCGAAGTGCGGGCACACGGAGACGGAAGTCGACGAGATCGCGACGACCGGATCCGGTCTCTCGAAGATGTTCGACATCCAGAACCGGCGGTTCACCGTCATTTCGTGTGCGAACTGCGGCTACGCCGAACTGTACAAGGGCCGATCGTCCGGCGACGTCATCGACCTCTTTCTGGGGTAGCCACACCGACCGTCGACCGACCTTCCACGATCCATCGCCACTCCCGCGTTTGACGCGCTCGAGCGTTCCGCACCGACACGGAGCCAGACCGAGCGGCGTCCGCTCGCACACTCGACCCGCAAGCGTCGTCGAGGGCGGAACAAAACTGTAAACAGTTATCCGACTGGGGGCGTAAGGCACCCACAAGATGGCCAAGGACGTCAAGCCCACCCGTAAAAATCTGATGGCGATCGACGATCGCATCGACCTTTCGGAGCGGGGCCACGGCACGCTCGAGAAGAAACGCGACGGGCTCATCATGGAGTTCATGGACATCCTCGACAAGGCCCAGGACGTTCGCGGGGAGCTGTCCGACGACTACGAGGAAGCCCAGAAGAAGATCAACATGGCACGCGCCATGGAGGGCGACGTCGCGGTCCGGGGAGCCGCGGCCGCACTCGAGGAACACCCGGAGATCACGACCGAGGCGAAAAACATCATGGGCGTCGTCGTCCCGCAGATCGAGTCCTCCCGGGTCTCGAAGAGCCTCGATCAGCGTGGCTACGGCGTGCTCGGCACCTCCGCGCGCATCGACGAGGCCGCAGAGGCCTACGAGGATCTCTTAGAGAGCATCATCCTCGCCGCCGAGGTCGAGACGGCGATGAAGAAGATGCTCCGGGAGATCGAGACGACCAAACGCCGCGTCAACGCACTCGAGTTCAAACTCCTGCCGGAACTCTACGAGAACAAAGAGTACATCGAGCAGAAACTCGAGGAGCAAGAGCGCGAGGAGATCTTCCGCCTGAAGAAGATCAAAGAGAAGAAAGAACAGGAAGAAAAGCAGGAGGAACAGGCGACCGACGAGGAGACCGAAAGCGACGAAGCAGTCGAGCAGGCGACGGCGGGTGGCGTCCCGGGCGGCGACTGATCGATGGCCTGTTCGGCGTGTGGGGCCGAGACGGTCGACTTTCTCGTCCCCGACGCGGACCGCGAGTACGCACCGGAAGGTGCACACGCGGCGTCGATCTGTTCGCGGTGTCTCACGGTCGAGGCGGCAGACGAGGGGTGTGACGATCCGGACTTCACGCGGGTGAGCGGTGCGTTCCCGACGCGCCCCGACGCGGCGGTCCCGCTCGCGCTGGCGCTCGGTTGCTGTGAGTCGCTCGCGACGAACCGCACAGCCCTCGAGACGCTGCTCGAGCGGATCGAACGGGCGGGCGTCGACCCGTTGCTGGCGCTCGATCGACTGCTCGCGGAGCCGTCGGTCGAGCCCGCGATCGACCTCGATCGCAGACGGGTGCAACTCGAGTCGTTGCTGTACTGACCATCTATTCGCCAGCCGCCGCTCTGGCGACTACGTCGGCGGATCGAGCTTCGTCGCGGTCGCACGGTAGCGGCGATAGACCGCGTCGGCCCACTCGAGTGCGGCCGGCGAGTCGTTCTGGATCACGCCCTGGACCTCGGCGGCCTCGTTCTGGACGACGACGAACGCCTGGGAGGACGACGGCGTCTCGACGATGCCGAGGCCGTACGGGATCGACCGTATCGAGTAGATGTCGAGGGTGCCGTCGACGAGGAGTTTGCGGATCTCCCGTGGGCGATCCTCGAGCAAGAACGTGGTGAGTTCGTCGGTGAACAGCACTTCGGCGTCGAGCGTGCCGTCGAGAGTCCGGTCGTACAGCTGGTGGCGAAACTGGGGGATGCGGTCGGCGGCGGCGAACCCACGGAGGCGATCGGCAGTGCCGATCAGAGCCGCGATCTCCTCGAGCGGTTCGTTCGGTGCGTGGGGTTCGTGTTCGTGGACGGTCGCCCCCTCGAGCACGCTGGGGGCCATCGGCGCGTCGTGTGGGACGTACTCGAGGAGGTCGGCGACCCGTGCGATCGCGTCGATCGACTCGAGACGCCGTCGGTGTTCTGCGAGCGCGAGTTGTCCAGCGACGGTGAGCCGATACGCGCCGTCGGTCCGGTCGACGAAGGCGAGCCACTCGAGTTCTCGAATCGCCCGATCGATCGTCGACCGCGAGCACTCGAGCGCGTCGACGATGTCGCGTTTGTCCCGAGGGCCATCCTCGAGTGCTGCGAGGAGCGATCGCCGACGGGTGATCGTCTCGAGGACGGAATCGTCAGGAGGAGCTGGCATCGGGACTGTTTAACTCCGGATACATGTCTATTCGACAAAAACTACACGGTCTCGATCAGTCCGCCGATCAGACGCCGGTCGAGTACCGGAGGATGCCGGCGATACCGCCGAAGGCGTTGTACAGTTGTTCGCCTTTCTCGAAGTCGGTAGAGATGAACTTGGTCTCGGTGCCTCGCTGTTCGGCGATTCCGATGAGGTGGTCGATGGCGTCTTCGCGCTCGGCCTCGTCGGCGTCGATCTCGGTGCCACACTCGCTGCAGGTGTGTGACGGCGTCGCCTTCCGCCGGTCGAGGAGTTCGCGGTCGGTGTTGCCACACTCCGGGCAGTCGTAGATGACGACGTCTTTCCGGAGGTCTTCGCTGATCAGGAGCCGATCGACCGACCCCATCATCAGGTTGGTCCGGGTCTGCTCGAATCCGTAGGTGGCGAGGTCGCCGGCGTGCAGTTCCTCGAAGAACTGCTCCATCTGCCGTTTGTCCTCCATCACCTCGGCGTCGGCCAGCACGTCCTGTGCGGCGTCGACGAGGTCTTTCAGACCGGATTCGTCGGTGTAGGCGACGTCGAACTTGCCGAGTACCTTGTCCTGGAGTTCGTGGTGGAGGTAGTCGCCGTCTAAGAACTCGTCTTTGGTGGGCGAGGGACCACCGACGAGCACGCCGTCCAGGTCGTGGCGTTTGGGGACGAACAGGTCGTTTGCCATGCCAGCGACCTCCTGGTAGAAGTTGTCGATCGCCTCGAGGCGGAGGCGGGCGAATCGCTGTGCTGACTGGCCACCTTTGCGCTGTTTACCGGGAACGAGCGAGGAGGCCGACTTGACCGGCTCGATCCGCTTGCCCTTGAGCCAGCCGACGTTGGCCTCGCGACGGTCGAGGACGATCAGGCCGTACAGGCCCTTGTCCTCGAGCATCTCCTCGAGCGGTTCGGTCAGGAAGTCGGAGTCACAGTGATAGCGAAACGACTCGATGGGCTGGGGCGGCCCCTCGAGGACTTTCGTGACCATCTCGGTCTGGCCGCCACCGGAGTCGACGGCACCCGAAAAGAGCACCATGCCGTTCTCGGGTGGCTCCTTGTAGTACTTGAGTCGGTCCTTGATGCTCGTCAGCGCGTCCTGGACGTTCGTTCGGGTCTGTTTGGACTTGATGTTCGACGCCTCGCTGTGTTCCTGGGTGACGTGGGCGACGACGTCGCTGATCTGGCGATCCTCGGGGACGTAGATGGAGACTAGCTGCGTGCCCGAGCCCTCGTAGTTTTTGAGGTCCTCGATTACCTTCCGGAACTCGTATTTTTTCCGGTCGGATTGTTCCTGCTCGCCCTCCTGGCTCATTGACCGTACAAAGTGGTGCTGTGGGTAAGTATCCTTTGACACGCTACACGCCCGGCGACTGCGATCAGCCGGCTGTCACTTTCCTTCGCGTGCGTGTGGTCACGATTTAAGACGTTCCCGCCACACTGTCTGGACAACGACCGAGTATGTCCGAACAAACGGTGTACGCCATCGCGAGCGGTAAAGGCGGCGTCGGGAAGACGACGGCGACGGTAAACCTCGGGACGGCGCTCGCACAGGCCGGCGAGCGCGTCGCGATAGTCGACGTCGACCTCGGCATGGCGAACCTCGCCGGGTTCATCAGCCTGAACGCCGATTCGATCACCCTCCACGACGTGTTGGCCGGTAACGCGTCGATCCACGAGGCCACGTACAGGATAGCAGACGACATCGTCGCGGTGCCGAGCGGGACGGATCTCGACGAGTACGCGGCGACGTCGCCCGAAGGGCTTCGCGACGTCGTCGAGACCCTCCGCGAGCAGTTCGACTACGTCCTGCTCGACGTCGGGGCGGGCGTGAGCCACGAGACCGTCCTCCCGCTCGGACTCGCAGACGCCGTCGTGCTCGTCTCCACGCCCGAACCGGCCGCCGTCCACGACGCGAAAAAGACGCTCGAGTTGACCGACCGCGCCGGCGGCCGGGTCGAGGGACTCGTGATCAACCGAACCCGTCCGGCGGGCGACGTTTCCTACGACGAAATCGCGTCCCGACTCGACGTGTCGCTGCTCGCGACCGTTCCGGACGATCCGACCGTTCGCGAGAGCGTCTACGCCGGGACGCCGCTCGTGGTCCACGATCCAGAGAGTCCAGCAGCCGCGTCCTACCGCCGTCTCGCAGTCGAAATAGCCGGAATCGAAGCGCCGGACGACGGCTCCGACGACGACGAGGGCCCACTCGAGGAGAAGCCAGACGACGACACGGCGGTCGCCTCCCACGACGACGTCTCGAGTGCGATCACCGAAGCGGAGTCGAACGCCAACTGATCTCGACGCCGCGTTTTTCCGATCGACCTCGCGACGAGCGATCCGCCCGTCGCCGTCACATCGACCGCGGAGCGGCGACGCCGAGCACCGACAGCGCGTTGGCGATCGTGTGTCTGGCGGCGGCGACCAGCGCGAGTCGCGCCTCGCGCAGGTCCGGGTCGACGTCGTCGGCGAGGACCGGACACTCGCGGTAGAAGGCGTTGAACCGTTCTGCGAACTCGCGAGTGTAGGTCGCGACCTGGTGGGGTTCGAGGTCGGCGGCGGCGTCGTCGATCACCGCCGGGAAGCGCGCGATCGTCTCGAGGAGGTCGCGCTCCTCGGGCGTCTCGAGCAGGGAGGCGTCGACGTCGGTCTCGACCCCGCTCGTCCCGGTTTCGAGGTCGATCCCTGCTTCCTCGAGGATGCCACAGCAGCGTGCGTGGACGTACTGGACGTACGGGGCAGACTGGGCCTCGAAGTCGAGCGCGCGGTCCCACTCGAAGGTGATCGCCTTCGTCGGCTGCTTGGCGACGATGTCGTAGCGGACCGCACCGATCCCGACCTGGTGGGCGATGCGCTCGACGTCCGCCTCGTCTAAGTCGTCGTCGCGGATGCGGTCGTCCAGGCGCGTCTCGACTTCCTCGCGGGCGCGGTCGATCGCCTCGTCGAGCAGGTCGTCCAGGTCGACGCCCGTGCCGCGGCGAGTCGACATCTTCCCCTCGGGCAGGTTGACGTAGGAGTAAAGCACCTGCCGGAGCGGGTCGGTGTCGTTGCCGAGCAACTCGAGCGTCTGCCGGAGCTGTTCGGCCTGGAGCTTGTGGTCTTCGCCGAGCACCGTGACGGCGCGATCGTAGTTGTCGAACTTCCACTCGTGGTGGGCGAGGTCGCGAGTGGGGTAGAGGGAGGTGCCGTCCGAGCGCAGGAAGACGAGGTTCTTGTCGATGCCGTACTCGTCGAGTTCGAGTTGCCAGGCGTCCTCCTCGTAGACCGACTCCTCGAGGTCCTGGAGCCGGGAGACGACGTCGTCGGTCGAGCCGTCGAACATGAACCGCGTCTCCTTGACGAACTCGTCGAACTCCGCCGGCAGGCGAGCCAGACACTCTTTCATCCCGCCGAGGACCTGGTCGACGACCTCGCTGACGCGCTCGTAGGTCGCCTCGTCGCCCTCCTCGAGTCCCTGCATGATGGCGTCGATCTCGGCTTCGGCCGCCTCGACCTCGCTCTCGGGACCCTCCTCGAGGAACTCGTTGCCCTTGCGGTAGTAGCGTACCAGGTCGTACTCGATGCGGTCGCGTTCGGGCTCGGTCTCGAGGTCGTCCTCGTCGAACGTCTCGTAGGCCCACGTGAAGACCGCCATCTGCCGGCCGGCGTCGTTGACGTAGTAGTGGCGATCGACGTCGTAGCCAGCGGCGTCGAGGACGTTCGCAACCGCGTCGCCGATGATCGGGTTGCGGGCGCGCCCGACGTGGACGGGCCCCGTCGGGTTCGCGCTCGTGTGCTCGACGACGACCGACTCGCCGCGGTCCGGGAGGGTGCCGTAGTCGTCGTCGGTCCCGTTCGCCAGGGTCTCCGCGAAGTAGGCCTCGCTCGGCAGGAAGTTGAGATACGGCCCCTGGGTCTCGACGCGAGAGACGTAGGTCAACTCGTCGGCGTCGATCTCGTCGGCCACCTCTGTGGCGGCCTGTGGCGGGGCCGCGCCGAGTTCGCCGGCGAGCCGGAAGGCGACGCTCGAGGCGAGGACGCTGTCGACGTCGTCCGGCGGCTCTTCGATCCCGAGGTCGTCGGTCGGGAGCTCGAGGGTAGAGAGCGCCTCGCGCAAGGCGTCCTCGACCTCCGTGCGTAGGGCAAGGAACATACCCGCCCGTATATTGGCGGGGAGTAAAGGAATGTCGGGTTACGGCGGCGGGTGGCGACCCCTGCTCGTACCGATGGCTGTGACTGGGTGCCGACGCAACCGCGTACCGTCTTGCGGTTGCGGCGGTAACGACTCACAGCTATCGGTATCAGAGCGTCTTCAGTCCGCTCCCGGTCAGCGGGACGACGACGTCGTCGCTCTCGTCGACGACGCCCTGCTCGCGGTAGTGACGAAGCGCCGCCGGCGCGACGGCGGCAGTCGGTTCGACGTAGAAGCCGTTCCGGTGGAGTCGATCCAGCGTGGCCTCGACGGGATCGGAGCCGAGTGCGACGACCTCGCCGTCGGTCGCCTCGATGGCCTCGAGGAGCTGGGTCCCCCGGGCGGGTTCGCGGATCTGGATGCCGTCGGCGATGTCGTTGTCGCCGCCGTCCTCGCTGACGACGACGCCGTCGGCTGCGGTCACGATCGGGGCGTACCCGGTGGCCTGTGCGCCGAGCAGACGAGGCACCTCGTCGACGATCCCCGCCTCCTCGAGCAGCGAGAAGCCGCGATAGGCACCGAGAAAGAGCGTGCCGTGTCCGACCGGGAGGACGACCGCGTCGGGGACGGTCCAGTCACGCTGGGCGGCGACCTCGAACGCGAACGTCATCGTCCCGGCGTAGAACGCCGGGTTCCAGGCGTGACTCGCGTACCAGCCCTCGCCGGACTCGACGGCGTCGACGCAGGCGATCGTGACGTCTTCGCGCGTCCCCTCGACTCGAACCGGGCGAGCACCGGCGCGCTGGATCGCCATCAGCTTCGACTGCTTGACGTCCGCCGGCACGTAGATGTCGGCCTCGAGTCCGGCGCGGGCGGCGTAGGTCGCGATGGCGGCACCGGCGTTACCCGAGGAGTCTTCGATCACCTTCTCGACGCCGAGTTCGACGGCTCGAGAGAGCGTCGTCGTCGCGCCGCGGTCCTTGAACGAACCCGTCGGGAAGACGTACTCGAGTTTGAACTGGGCGTCCCACCCGGGCGCGTCGACCAGCGGCGTGAACCCCTCGTGGAACGTGACGTGTTTCTCGATCGGGAGGAACTCGAAGAACGTCCACAGGCCCTCGCTCGTGTCGAGCCTGGACAGCGGCAACGGGTTCCCCTCCGGGTGAGGGCGGTCGACGAACTCGAGTGCGTGCCCGCACGTACAGCGCCAGGGCTCGTTCGGCCCGGCCTCGTACTCCGCACCGCAGTCGGGGCAGTAGAGATCGGTCGGCATGGTCAGTACCTGTCGACGTCGGTTCCGACCGAACAGACGTACTCGCCGGTCGCGACCTGTGGCAGTCTGCGCGTGCGCCAGAAGATCCCGTCGCTGTCGGCGGTGATCTCGGCTTTCGGCTCGCCGAAGGTCGTCGTCACCGTAAACAGCGTGTCGCCGGCGCGAACGCGATCGCCGAGGTCTTTCTCGAACGAGACCAGGCCACCCGCAGGTGCGCCGTACTGCTCGAACCCGGAGGCGCGCGTCTGCGCCTCGACGTCGACCTCGCCCTCGAGGAAGCCGTAGTAGGTGAGGACGTTGAAGATGCCCTCGACGCCCTTGCGAATGCTCTCTTCGTCCCAGCCGACGCAGCCGCCGAGTTCCGGATCGATCGTCGGGATGCCCTCGTCCGGGGCGGCCCGGGCGAGCTGGCCGTTGGGTCCTTTCTGGTCGAGGACGTACCCGCAGCCGAAGACCTTCGCGAGTTTGAGACAGTCGCCGTGGAGGCGGTGGCGTTTCCCACAGCGGACGCGAGCCTCGTCGATCATCCGACTCGTCGACCCCTGGTGGAGGTCGAGGATCAGGTCCGCGCGCATCGCCTCCTCGAAGGTCGCCGCCGCGATGCGCTCGCTCGAGGTCCCGGCCTCGTTGCCTGGGTACGCGCGGTTCATCTTCGTGTCGTCGACCGGGTTGCGGTGTTCGGCCACCTGGAAGGCGTGGTAGTTGACGATTCCAACCACGAGGATCGTCCCCGACAGTTCGGCGGGATCGACCTGCGGAACGAACTGCTGGACGACGCCGAGCCCGTTCAACTCGTCGCCGTCGCTCACCGCCTGCACGTAGAGGGTCTTCCCCGACTTTTCGCCGTTTATCACGGCGACCGGCAGCCCGAACGAGGCCCCGTCCCTGGTCTCGCCGACCTCGAGACGGCCCGTATCGATCTCACCCGGGGCCGCGCTCGCCGTTCCGAGCGTCGTCGTCATGTGGGCGACGACGGGCGCGCTCGCCTTTACTGGTTCGGTTACATCCGTCGGACGGAGGCGGGTTCGACGGCGGGTGCGTCGAAAGCGAACCCGCGTGTAACCGAGTCGTGACGGTATCGTGCCGGGAGACCAACTACAAAGAGCGTCGAGTCGAAATCACACGGACGATGAGCCTCGAGGAAGAGACGCGACAGGACGACGGCGACCCGCTCGACGCGTTCCGGCAGTTTTTCGCCCTCGAGCGTGACGTTCTGGTCCTCTCGCTTGCGATGTTCGCGTTCAGTCTGGGCTTCCAGATGACCAGCCGGTACATGGCCGAGTACATCTACGCGCTTGGCGCGGGAGCGCTGGTGGTCGGCCTGTTCGGCTCGGTCGGCAACGTCGTCAGCGCGCTCTACCCCTATCCGGGCGGAGCGATCTCCGACCGGATCGGCTCCCGGTACGCCCTGACCCTCTTCGGGCTGCTGTCGACGATCGGGTTCGTCGTCTGGCTCGTCGCACCCTGGCTCGGCCCGCTGGCGATTCCCGCGGTCTTCGCCGGACTCTTTCTCTCCCAGGCCTGGAAGTCGTTCGGTCTCGGGGCGTCGTTCGCAATCGTCAAGCAGGCGGTGTCGCCCTCCCGGCTGGCTGCGGGCTTTGCCAGCACCGAGACGTTCCGACGGACGGCGTTTCTCGTCGGTCCGCTGATCGCTGCCGCCCTCTTCTACCCGTTTGGCTCGAGCGACGCCGACGTCGTCCTCGCGTTCCAGCTGATCCTCGCCGTCGCGGTCGTCTTCGGCGTCCTCGGAACCGTCGCCCAGCACGTCCTCTACGACTCGAGCGGTGACAGCTTCGGGAAGGAGTTCGCGGGCGTCTCGCAACTGGTCGCGGACCTCCGGGACCTCCCACCGGAACTGCGGCCCCTGCTGGTGGGCGACACCCTGGTCCGGTTCGGCAACGGCATGGTCTACGCCTTCTTCGTCGTCGTCGTCACCCGCTTCCTCGAGGTCGGCCTCTCGCTGTCGCTGCCCGTCGTCGGGACGCTCTCGCTGTCGCCGCAGTCGTACTTCGGCCTCCTGCTCGGCCTCGAGATGCTGGTCGCGTTGCTCACGATGATTCCGGTCGCGAAGGCCGCCGAACGCGTCGGACTGAAACCCGTCGTCGGCCTCGGCTTTCTCGTCTACGCGGTCTTCCCGGTCCTGTTGATCACTGCACCCCCGGACGCCGCCGTCCTCGCCGCCCTCTTTGCGTTCTCTGGGCTGCGCTTTGCCGGCCTGCCAGCACACAAGGCGCTCATCGTCGGCCCTGCGGAGATGGGAACCGGCGGGCGCGTGACGGGCGCGTACTACCTCGTCCGGAACCTGATCGTGATCCCGAGTGCGGCACTCGGCGGCCTCCTCTACGGCGGCGTCTCGAGTCCGTTGACCGGCGAGGCCGTCTTCGCCGGCAGTCCCGTCCTCGCGTTCGCCGTCGCCAGCGTCGTCGGCCTGGCCGGCACCGGCTACTTCGTCGTCTTCGGCGAGGAGTTCGAGGCCTACGCCTGATACTACTGGACACCAGTCAGGACACGTCCGATCGCACCTCGAGTGTGTCGCCGCCGGCGACGGCGGCTCGCGTGCGATCGGCGTGTGAACCGTCTTGTACAGCAGTACGAACCGCGTGGGAGGTTTCGACGCGGTTTTGGTCCCGTGGGAACTACACTCGAGCGTGTCACAGGATCGACCCGACCGGCCGCCGACGGCGCGGTTCCTCGACGCACTCGAGGTCAAGCGAAACGCGAAGATCGGCCTCGTAAGCGGCGTCGGCGTCGCGACGGCGCTTTTCGTCTTCTTCGTCGCCCTCGCACCCGACACCAGGGGGAGTCCGATCTACTACGTCGGGCTGGCGTTCGTCGTCGCGACGACGCTCGCCGGTGCCGTCGCCGTCGTGTTGACGATCCGATCGGCGATCGCGCTTTCGCGGGAACTCGAGGACGTCGACCGACCCGAGGACGTCTAGACGAGTTCCTCGAGTCGGTCCGCGCCCGACTGGGTTCCCTTCGCGAGGACGACGTCCCCGGCGTGGAGTTTCGTCTCGGGACCCGGCTGGATCTCCCACTCGTCGTCGGCCACACCGGACGAACCGCGCGGGCGACGGACGGCGATGATCCGCATTCCCGTCTCCGTGCGGACCATCTGCTCGCCGAGCGTCGCGCCGTCGAGCGCGCTTCCATCGCCGACGGTGCGACGGACGATCACCTCGTCGCTCTCCGAGACGGCTTCGGCGACGACCGGGTGCGTTCCGAGTCCGCGGAGGACGCCCTCGCTGATCTCGAGGGCGGCGTCGCTGATCACCTCCGTGCTCTGGGCGAGGTGGACAAGCCCACGCAGGTCGACGGGGTCGTCGACGCGGGAGGCCGCCCGGAGCGTCCACGCCTCGAACCGGGACTCGAGCTGATCGACCTCGGCCTCGAGGGCGGCGACCTCCTCGGCGAGGTCCGTGCTGTCGTACAGCACCGCCCCGTAGGCGAGGTCGACGGCGAGTTCGCTCATGTTCTTCATGAGGACGATAGCGTCGACGGCCCGCTCTAAGTCGGCGATCGCGGGTTCGGCCGCCGCCGGCGTCTCGTAGGGATCGCCGGTGACGGTCTCGTAGACCGGGCCGAGGTTCTCCTCGGACCCACGCAAGAGCACGACGTCGGCGGGCTCGAGGACGGTGTCGAAGTCGGGGTCGAGCAACCACTCGCCGCGTCGCCTGATAGCGATCACGCGAACGCCGGTCTCGGTCTCCAGGTGGATCTCGCCGAGGCTCCGACCGGCGAACCGGGAGTCGTCCTCGACGGTCGCACGGACGATCGACTCGACCGCTTCGGGCAGGGCCGTCCGCATCGCGTCCGGGAGTCCGATCTCTTCCAGGACGACCTTGGCGATGTCGCCCGCGGCGTCGGAGACCTTCTCGGCGGCTCCGACCACGCCGAGCACCGGTGCGAGCTGTTCGGCGTCGTCGGTGCTCCGGGCGGCCATCAACAGGCTCATCCGGGCCTGCAGCTGGAGGATGTCCATGCGCTCTTCGAGCGCGAGCACCTCCTCTGCGACCTCGGCACTGCCGAACAGCACCGCCGAGTACGACAGGTCGATCAACAGCTCGGCGGTGTCTTTCATCTCCGCGAGCACCTCCTTGACGCTGACTGGGCGGTACTCGACGTCCCGGGCGTCCATACAGTAGGCCTTGCCCGGCGGGTGAGAAAAACGTTACCGACCGTGCGAAACCGGTGTCGGGAACGTCGTGAGACGAACTCGCTTTCCACGTCCGTCGACGGGTTTCGCCGGGTTCTGCATTGAAAAAGACAATACTTTTCCAGCGGCGTGCGAAAGTCATCACCATGGCTGACGACCTCAAGAAAGGGCTAGAGGGTGTGCTCGTCGCTGAGTCCGAGCTCAGCTCGATCGATGGTGACGAAGGCCGGTTGATCTACCGCGGGTACACCATCGAAGACCTGGCTCGAAACGCCAGTTACGAAGAAGTCCTGTACCTGCTCTGGCACGGCCACCTTCCGGACGAGGAGGAACTCACGACGTTCGCCGACGCGATGGCCGCCGAGCGCGAGGTCGACGACGGCGTCCTCGAGACGGTCCAGACGCTCGCCGACGCCGACGAGAACCCGATGGCTGCCCTCCGAACGGTCGTCTCGGAGCTGTCGGCGTTCGACCCCGACGCGAGCGCCAGCCCGACCGACCGCGAGGCGAACCTCTGCAAGGGTCGTCGCATCACGGCGAAGGTCCCGACCGTCCTCGCCGCGTTCGAACGCGCCCGCCGCGGCGAACAGTTCCTCCCCCCACGGGAGGACCTCGGCCACGCCGAGAACTTCCTCTACATGCTAAACGGCGAAGAGCCCGACGAGGTGCTCGCCGAGACGTTCGACCAGGCGCTCGTCCTCCACGCCGACCACGGCCTCAACGCCTCGACGTTCTCCGCGATGGTCACCGCGAGTACGCTCGCCGACCTCCACGCCGCGATCACGAGCGCGATCGGCACGCTCTCGGGAAGCCTCCACGGCGGCGCGAACCAGGACGTCATGCGGATGCTCAAGGAGGTCGACGAGAGCGAGATGGACCCACTCGAGTGGGTCGAGACCGCCCTGGAAGAGGGACGGCGGGTGCCCGGCTTCGGCCACCGCGTCTACAACGTCAAAGACCCCCGCGCGAAGATCCTCGGCGAGAAGTCAGAGGCGCTGGGTGAGGCCGCAGGCGACATGAAGTGGTACGAGATGAGCGTCACCATCGAAAACCACCTCAGCGAAGAGAAGGGGCTCGCGCCGAACGTCGACTTCTACTCGGCGTCGACGTACTACCAGATGGGCATCCCGATCGACATCTACACGCCCATCTTCGCCATGTCCCGCGTCGGCGGCTGGATCGCCCACGTCCTAGAGCAGTACGACGACAACCGCCTGATTCGACCGCGCTCGCGGTACGTCGGTCCCGACCCGATGGAGACGGAGTTCGTCCCGCTCGAGGACCGGTAACGCGACGACCCTCGTTCTTTCGTACGGTCTGCTGTACCTGTGTCCCAGAGCAACCGCAAACGGTCGGCGGTCGCCCCGGTAACGACGTACGGCGGTCCGGCTGAGGCCACACTCGAGGCCGTCCCCAGCGTCTGACAGGGGACGGCTACCGCCCCGACCACTCGGGTTCGCGACCGTCGAGGAAGGCGTCGATCCCCTCGGCAGCGTCGTCGGTGGTACACAGCGTGGCGAACCGCTCGTTCGAGTACTCGAGTGCCTCCTCGTACCCCATGTCGGCCATCTCGTAGTACGCTCGCTTGCCCAGCTGGACGGCGGTCGGACTCTTCGTCGCGATCGCGTCCGCGAGTTCTCTGGCGGCTTCCTGGAGCCGATCTTCGGGGACGACGCGGTTGGCCAGCCCCCACTCGAGGGCCGTCTCGGCGTCGACGAGTTCGCCGGTCAACAGGAGTTCGAGACACCGCTTCTCGGTGACCGAGTTCATGATCGGCACCGCAGGCCCCATACAGAAGAGGCCGACCTTCGGTGCGGTCGCGCCGAGTTTCGTCCCCTCGGCGAGGACCGCGAGGTCGCAGGCGGCGACCAGCCCGAGCCCGTTGGCGGCGGCGTGGCCGTGTGCGGCGGCGATGACCGGCGTCCCCATGCCGACGAGCGTCCGGAACGGCTCTTCCATCCGGCCGACCCACCGTTCGTACTCCGCTTTCGTGTCGTAGTCGGCGTGCTCCGAGACGTCGATTCCCGCAGAGAACGCGTCGCCAGCGCCGGTGACGACGATCGCGCGGACGTCGTCGTCAGTCTCGAGGGCCTCGAGCGCGTCGTCCAGGTCGACGGCGAGCCGCGTGCTGAACGTGTTCATCGCCTCGGGCCGGTTCAGCGTGATCGTCGCGACGTGCTCGTCGACGTCGACGGTGACGGTATCGTATTCCATACACAGTGACCGCTCTCCGTCGGTGTCAAACTTTTGGTGAGTAGGCTCGAGCGTCGACCAGCGATTACACAACTATTATTTCGACGATAATTTCACGATTCGAAGAGGTGAGTGACGCGCGTCTGCTCACCGTCAGACAGTCATCTCACACCGCCGCAGTCATGCGGTTACACTTTCAGGTCGCGTGCATGAGATTTATATACTCTGCGGTCCCCTGTTCACTCGCACGTCACACGCCGTGCACTCCCTGTATTCCCTGTCGTGCTGCCCGGTACCCGGCAGCACAATCTTAACGACACCACACGAATAGTCGGCAGTATGCTCGAACTTTCGGATATTCTCGAGGCGCGCGAACGGGTACGGGAAACGTCTCGCCACACGCCGCTTACGTACTCGTACACGTATTCAGAGATGACCGGTGCCGACGTCTCACTGAAACTCGAGAACTTCCAGCGGACGGGTGCGTTCAAGATCCGCGGGGCGACGAACCGCATCGCGACGCTCTCGACGGCGGAGAAAGAGGCGGGGGTCGTCACCGCGAGCGCAGGCAATCACGCACAGGGAGTCGCACTGGCGGCCTCTCGAGTGGGCGTCGACTCGAAGATCGTCATGCCCGAGAACGCACCGATCTCGAAGATCAAAGCCACGCGAGCCTACGGCGCGGAGGTCGTCCTCGCGGGTGCAGATTACGACGAGGCTGCCGAGCGGGCCCACGAGATCGAACGCGAGGAGGGGCGAACGTACGTCCACGCGTTCGACGACGAGTACGTGATGGCCGGCCAGGGGACGATCGGCCTCGAGATCCTTGAGGACCGCCCCGACGTCGAGACCGTCGTGGTCCCGATCGGCGGTGGCGGCCTCATCAGCGGCATCGCGACCGCGATCAAAGAGAAAAAGCCCGACGCGCGAGTGATCGGCGTCCAGGCCGAGGGAGCCTCGAGTCTGACCCAGTCGCTCGAGAAAGGCGAGGTCGTCACGCGCGAGAGCGTCGAGACCATCGCCGACGGCATCGCCACCCGAAGCGTCGGCGAGAAGACGTTCCCCATCATCGAGCGGTACGTCGACGAGGTCGTGACCGTCTCCGACCCCGAGACCGCGATGGCCGTCGTCTACTTGCTCGAGCGCTCGAAGACGCTCGTCGAGGGGGCAAGCGCGGTGTCGCTCGCCGCGATACTGTTCGAGAAGTTCGACTTCGCCGACGACGAGGTGATCGTGCCGACGCTCAGCGGCGGCAACATCGATCTCAATACGCTCACGACGGTCATCGTCCGCGGCCTGGTCGAGACGGGCCGCTATCTGAAGATCCGGACCGTCCTGAAAGACCGGCCGGGCGCACTCGAGGACCTGCTCGCGATCATCTCCGGCCACCGGGCGAACATCTACGCCATCCAGCACGATCGCACCTCCCGTGACATCGGCATGAGCGACACCGAAGTGGAGATCGACCTCGAGACTCGCGGCCACGACCACGTCGAGGAGCTGATCGCCGCGATCGAGGAACGCGGATACGAGGTCGAGGTGCTCGTGTAGTCGATAGTCGCCAATTGCTACGGAATTTGACGTATTCGCGGTCGGATCGCAGCGACTCGCGGTCACGGCCGCGAGCGCTCGATGCCGTAGCGAATCGTCAGGAACTGCCGACCGAACAGCCACATCTCGTGGGTCGCGACGAGGTCGGCGTCGGTCTGCACGCGCGGGGCGTCGGGTGAATCGGCCGGCCAGACGCGAAACCGCTGGGCCATCGGCAGGTCGAACGCGCCGACCGGCGTGACCAGAAAGAGTCCGCCGTCACCACCGCCTCGAGTGGTAAACACGACGCCGTCGCCGTCCCCGTCGCCGCGGATCGCCTCGGGCCGCAGCACCGTCGAGAGGTTCGCCCACGGTAGCGGGGTCGCGACGTTCGCGTAGACCACGCCGTCGCGTTCGTGGGTGGTGTAGATCGCGACGAACACCGCCTTCCCGGTGTCGGGATCGGTGCGCGTCCACACTCGCGAGTCCCCGCGCGGATCGGCAACCGGCGAGACGCGGGCGATTCGGCTCTCGAGGCGACGGCGACGGCCGTCGGATCGACCCGGCAGATTCAGCTGCTCGAGACGGCTCGTCGCGATCGAGGCGAGCCACGCACCCAGGCGAAAGCCACGGTGCCAGGTCGTCTCGTAGGTAAGATCGTAGTCGGCGGTGCGTTCGTAGAACCGGCGAACTTCGGGGTGGATCGCACTCGAGTCGAAGTCGTCCCGGTCGTAGACCGCGAAGTCCTCGATCTCACCCGGTGCCGGTTCGCTCGCGACGTCACGGCGGGACGCCCACTCCGGGCCGACGCGACCGCGAGCGAAGAGCGGACAGAACGGAACGTCGTCGACGCGACGGGCAGCGAGCGCCCGAACGAGAGCGACGGCGGCAGCGGCGAGTGCGCCGACGGGGAGCGCGAGCCAGCGTGTTCGACCCATCGCCCGACGGTAGGTGCGTCGTTCGCTTGTACGCGACGGTCGCGTTTCGCGGACGTTTAAGGTTCGTCACAGCGACGACTCGTACATGAAACGGACGATCAGCACCGACGACGCACCCGAGGCGGTCGGCGCGTACAGTCAGGCGACGACCAACGGCTCGCTGCTCTTTACCGCGGGGCAGATTCCGCTGACGCCCGACGGCGAGTTGCTCGCGGACGAACCGATCGAAGCCCAGACCGAGCAGGCGCTGGACAACCTCGTCGCCATCCTCGAGGCCGAGGGTGCGACCGTCGACGACGTCCTCAAGGTGACCGTCTTCCTCGCGGACATCGAGGAGTTCGAGGCGATGAACGAGACCTACGCGAACTACTTCGCGTCGGAGCCACCGGCCCGAAGCGCCGTCGAGGTGGCGAACCTCCCCAAGGGCGTCGGCGTCGAGATCGAAGCCGTCGCCGCCCTCGAGTGACGTGAACCCTCGCGTCAGGTCCGCCGTGCTGTGGGGAGCCGTCGGCTTCCTCGCCTTTCTCGTACTCACGCAGGGCTACGCCCTGCTCGTCGAGCCGCTGGTCTCGATCACGCAGGCGGTGCTCGTCGCGATCGCCGTCGGCGCTGGTGCGGGAGTGGGCGCGTACGTACTCGAGGTTCGGGTCGCCAGGTGGGCGGCGAGGCGAGCCGACGAGTAGCCGAGTCACAGATCGAGCAAGAGGTCCGGACTCGCCTGCCGTTCGACGACGTCGATCGACTCGACGCCGCCGAGCATCGGCGGGAGGTCGTCGATATCGGTTCGCTCTCGCTCGTAGGTCACCCGGACGACGCTGTCTTCCTCGAGGTCCCACTCGCGTCGGTGAAAGCACACGTCCCGCGGCTGGCCGTACTGGTGGTCGACGTCGTCGTACACGCGACCGAAGACGAGTCGGTCGCCGACGGTGGTCACGTACAGACGATGGATGTGATTCGAATCGGTCACGGTCGTATTCCATCGACTCTGGCCCCGCCATCGCATATAAACAGTCGTGTCGGTCGACGCCGGCTATCGCGACGGTGAGACGCCTCCACATCCCGTAGCAGGCTTCGAAATAGTTAAACGACCGACGTGGGTAGGTACGGACGAGCCAGGATGGCCGAACGGTAAGGCGCACGCCTGGAAAGCGTGTTCCCTTTCGGGATTCTGGGTTCAAATCCCAGTCCTGGCGTTTTTCGAATTCGTCAGCCGCGAGCGGCGCGTAGGCGGACTGTCCTTATGAGTCGGCTCACTGCTGGATTTCGACCGGCGAGTCGGTCGCGATCCAGCAGTCTGGATCGTCGCGGTCGCGGAGTTCGAGCGTGCCGTCCTCGCAGACGACCATCTCGTATCGGGTCTCCATGGCGGTCTGGTCGTCCCGATCCGAACACATGGTAAACCCCGCCGTACTGGCGTCGCGAAACCGGGTAAGCGGTGCCTATCGATCCGATGGAGCACGTTTCACCCGCAAGGAGACAGGAACGGCAGGGTGACGGGAACGTGGTTCGACTGCGAGAGGGGCAGCGATTTGACCGTCGCCCGCGTACGCGGGGACATGTGTGGCCGCTACACGCTGTTCGTCGACCAGGCGGACCTCGAGGAGCGGTTCGACGCGACGTTCGACGAACCGTTCTCGCCGCGGTACAACGTCGCGCCCGGCCAGCGCGTGCCGGTGATCACGAACGACGACCCCGAGACGATCCGGCGACTCGAGTGGGGGCTCGTCCCGTCGTGGGCCGACGACGACGCGGGCGGGATCGTCAACGCGCGTGCGGAGACGATCGCCGAGAAGCCGAGTTTTCGGGAGGCCTACGCCCGACGGCGGTGTCTCGTCCCGGCCGACGGGTTCTACGAGTGGGTCGAGACGGCGGAGAGAAAACGACCGTACCGGGTCGCCTTCGAGGACGACCGGCCGTTCGCGATGGCGGGGCTGTGGGAACGGTGGGAACCGGAGACGACGCAGGTCGGACTCGACGCGTTCGGCGACGGCAGCGTCGAGCGCGGGGACGAGGCGCTCGAGACGGTAACGATCGTCACGACCGAACCGAACGACCTCGTCGCCGACCTCCACCACCGGATGGCGGTCGTCCTCTCGCCCGACGACGAGCGTCGGTGGCTGAACGACGACGACCCACGGGAGGTACTCGAGCCCTGTCCGGCCGAGGAGATGCGAGCGTACCCGGTCTCGACGGCGGTCAACGATCCGACGGTCGACGATCCGTCGCTGGTCGAGCCGGTGGAACCGTGACCGGCACGTCCGATCGTACTTAAATGTGGCGGCTCTCTCGCGGAAATTCGTCCGTAGGGCCGACGGTATCGTGTCACAGATTCCCCGGTGATCCCCGCCTCAGTACGGTGTTTTTCGCTGTTTCTCCCCGACGTTCAACGATAGATGCACGTCACGAATAGCGGTATTTTTATGTAGAAGGACAATCAATGATTCGGCTGACTATGAGCCAGCGAATGCAACAGGGCCAGCCGATGATCGTCATGAGCGAGGACTCCCAGCGCGTCAAGGACCGAGACGCGCAGGATTACAACATCCGCGCCGCCCGCGCGGTCGCGGAGGCCGTACGCTCGACGCTCGGCCCGAAGGGAATGGACAAGATGCTCGTCGACTCGATGGGCGACGTCACGATCACGAACGACGGCGTCACCATCCTCAAGGAGATGGACATCGACAACCCGACGGCCGAGATGATCATCGAGGTCGCCGAAACCCAGGAGGACGAGGCCGGCGACGGCACCACGACGGCCGTCGCGATCGCGGGTGAACTCCTCAAGAACGCCGAGGACCTCCTCGAGCAGGACATCCACCCGACGGCCATCATCAAGGGCTTCCACATGGCCGCCGAGCAGGCCCGCGAGGAGATCGACGCCGTTGCGACGGAGATCGACACGGAAGACGAGGAACTCCTGCGCAAGACCGCCGAGACCTCGATGACCGGCAAGGGCGCGGAGGTCAACAAAGAGCACCTCTCCCAGCTCATCGTCGACGCCGTCCGTGCGGTCACCGTCGAGAACGAGGAAGGCGAGAACGTCGTCGACCTCGAGTTCCTCAACATCGAGACCCAGACGGGTCGCGCCGTCGGCGAGTCCGAACTGCTCGAGGGCGGCATCGTGGACAAAGACCCCGTCCACGACAACATGCCCACAGAGGCGGAAGACGCCGACATCCTCCTGCTGAACGACCCCATCGAGGTCGAGGAGACCGACATCGACACCGAAGTCTCCGTCACCGACCCCGACCAGCTCCAGCAGTTCCTAGACCGCGAGGAAAAGCAGCTCAAAGAGAAGGTCCAGCACATCGCCGACCTCGGTGCCGACGTCGTCTTCTGCCAGAAGGGCATCGACGACCTCGCCCAGCACTACCTCGCCAAGGAAGGCATCCTCGCCGTCCGCCGCGCGAAGAAGTCCGACCTCGAGTTCCTCAAGGAGGTCGTCGACGCGGCGATCGTCTCGGACTTAGAGAGCGCGACCGAAGACGACCTCGGCTTCGGGACGGTCACCCGCGACGAGGAAGACGAACTGTTCTACGTCGAGGGCGAGGACGCCCACGGCGTCACGCTCCTGCTGCGCGGCTCGACCGACCACGTCGTCGACGAACTCGAGCGCGGCGTCAACGACGCGCTCGACGTCGTCGCCCAGACGGTCTCCGACGGTCGCGTCCTCGCTGGCGGCGGTGCGATCGAGGTCGAACTCGCCGGTCGCCTGCGTGACTACGCCGACAGCGTCTCGGGCCGCGAGCAGCTGGCCGTCGAGGCCTTTGCCGACTCGCTCGAGCTCGTCCCCCGCGTGCTCGCCGAGAACGCCGGCCTCGACTCCATCGACACGCTGGTCGACCTCCGTGCGGCCCACGACGACGGCGACGTCACGGCCGGCCTGAACGTCTTCTCGAGCGACGTCGAGGACACCTTCGAGGCTGGCGTCGTCGAGCCCGCACACGCCAAAGAGCAGGCCGTGACGAGCGCTTCCGAGGCGGCGAACCTCGTGCTCAAGATCGACGACATCATCTCGGCCGGCGACCTCTCGACCGACAAGGGTGAAGACGAGGAAGGTGCCCCCGGTGCCGGCGGCATGGGCGGCATGGGCGGCGGCATGGGCGGCATGATGTAACCCGTCCAGGTACTCACCTGCCCACTGCGCACGAATCGAGTCGAGACCGCTTCGTCGGCCCCATTCTCGACGCCCCGTTTTCGAGCCTACTGCCGACTACGGACGGTACTCGCGGGACCGTTCGACGACGGGCGATCAGTGGCGACGGTCGTTCACGCGACGAGTACGACGTTCGACGTTCGGCACGCCGGACAGACGCGTTCGCCGCCGACGTCGGCGTCGTTCTCGCGGATCATCCAGTTCAGTTCGTTCGCGTCGCCGCGCCAGCCACAGTCGAGACACTCCGAGTCCATCGAACGAGACACGTTACGTGAGAGCATACCACTTTCTCATAACGCCTGCTGTAACTCAGGGTCCGGTGGAAATACCGAGAACCCGGCTCGTACATCGGGGTCAGGTGTCGTCGACGTCGAGTTCGAACTGCTCGTTCTCGGAGACGGAGTTCAGGACGACGCTCGTGTTCGACTCTTTGATGTCGGGGTCGGTCAGCAGCGTCTTGATCTGCTCGTTCATCCCGTCGGTGTCTTTGAACTTTCCGACGGCGATGATGTCGTAATCGCCGGTGACTTCGTAGACGCTCGTCATCTGGCGGTGTTCGCGCAGGCTATCGGTAATGTCGGGGAGCGCGTGGCCCTCGACTTTGAGCTGGATGACTGCAGTGACGTCGTAGCCGAGCGAATCGTAATCGACGCGGGGCGTGTAGCCCTCGATTACGCCCTGGTCTTCGAGTTCGGAGAGGTGATTCGAGACGGTCGTCACCGACACGTCGAGTTCCTCTGCCAGGCTGCGAAGGCTCGCCCGGCCGTCGCCGAGGAGTGCATTCACCAACTTTGCGTCGAGATTTTCGTACGTCATCACGTACACCCTCTCACCCCTCCCATTAGAACTTTACGAATATCCAGTTCCTCGACGGAGAGAGAAGATTTGCTTAGAACAGCAGGATTTTAGTACTAGGGATAGTTGGATAAGACGACCAGAAGATGACAAGCGGAAATCTCACTACAGCGGAAGAGAACGTACTCGAGGAGATCGAAGAGAAAGACGTCGATTTCCTTCGGCTACAGTTCACCGATATTCTCGGCACCGTGAAGAACGTCTCGGTCCCGGCACGGCAAGCCGAGAAGGCGTTCAGGGAGGGCATCTACTTCGACGGCTCGTCGATCGAGGGGTTCGTCCGGATTCAGGAATCGGACATGCGTCTCAAACCCGATCCGGAGACGTTCGCGGTGTTGCCCTGGCGGACCAACGAGGAGAGCGCCGCCGCCCGGATGATCTGCGACGTGATCGACACCACGACGGGTGAACCGTTCGAGGGCGACCCGCGGTACGTCCTGAAGCAGGCCCTCGAGCGCGCAAAGGAGATGGGCTACACCGTCAACGCCGCGCCCGAACCCGAGTTCTTCCTGTTCGAAGAAGACGATGAGGGCGGCGCGACGACGAAGACCAACGACGCCGGGGGCTACTTCGACCTCGCGCCGAAGGACCTCGCCAGCGACGTGCGCCGGGACATCATCTACGGACTCGAGAGCATGGGCTTCGAGATCGAGGCCAGCCACCACGAGGTCGCCGAGGGACAACACGAGATCAACTTCGAGTACGACGACGCCCTGTCGACGGCCGACAACGTCGGCACGTTCCGGACGGTCGTCCGCGCGATCGCCGCAGAGCACGACCTCCACGCGACGTTCATGCCCAAGCCGATCGCCCGCATCAACGGCTCGGGGATGCACACCCACATCTCGCTTTTCACCGAGGACGGCGAGAACGCCTTCCACGACGGCGACGACGAGTTCGACCTCAGCGACACCGCCAAGTCGTTCCTCGCGGGCGTCCTGGAACACGCCGACGCGATCACGGCGATCTCGAATCCGACCGTCAACAGCTACAAGCGCCTCGTACCGGGCTACGAAGCGCCGGTCTACGTCGCCTGGTCGGATCGCAACCGCTCGGCGCTGATCCGCCGGCCCGCCGCGCGCACGCCGGCAGCCTCGCGCATCGAACTGCGCTCGCCGGACCCGTCGTGTAACCCCTACCTCGCGCTGGCAGTCATGATCCACGCCGGTCTCGACGGCATCGAGAAGGACCTCGAGGCACCGGACCCGGTTCGCGAGAACATCTACGAGTTCGACGAGGCCAAACGCGAGGAGTACGGCATCGACACGCTGCCGGCCAACCTCGGCGAGGCGGTCGAGGCCCTCGAAGAGGACGAGGCGATGCTCGAGGCCCTCGGCGACCACGTCTCCGAGAAGTTCATCGAGGCGAAAAAACAGGAGTTCGGCGATTACATCGTCGAAGTCTCCGAGTGGGAACTCGACCGCTACCTCGAGACGTTCTAGACGGCCCCTCGGGGAGTATTTCTCTGCTGTTTTTCGGACGTCATACTGCCGGACAACACGGTTCAGCCGTCGATCACACTCGAGACGCCGTCGTCGCTGCCGACAGCCGTCGAGACGCGATCGAGTATGCACTGACTGGTCTCCGGCAGTATCAGGAGCGCCAGTCGCCGATCGCGTCGCGGAGCCGACCCGGCACGTCGAGGATCGACAGCCCCGCGCCGAAAAGCACCATCAGCACGTAGACGCCGAGCGTCGAGGTCCAGACGACGAACATCGCGAGGACGGCCCACGGACCGTCGAGGAAGTAGAACGCCCCGATCGTCATCGCGGTGCCGTAGAGCAACACCAGGTACGGCCCCCAGTCGCGTGCGTGACCGCGGCGGACCCGACGACGGACGTACCGCTTGAGTTCGCTCTCGAGGGATTCTTTCTGGACGGTTCGCCGGTCGACGTCGTCTTCGAACGACTCGAGTTCGTCGCGCAGGCGCTCGATCTCCTCGCGCAGCACTTCGGGATCGTCCGCACGGTCGCTCGTCCGCGCGCTCGCGGCGGGTCCGCCTGCCGGCTCCTCGTCGGTCCCCGTGGCGTCGTCGGTCATCGCTTCTGAACGGACCTGTCGCGCGCCGGGACTTTGTAGCTGCCGGTCCAGATCCCGGTCGGCGAGGACGGCGTTGAACACCGCCCCGAGCACGACGACCACGGCACCGACGTACAGCCACGTCAGGACGAGGAAGACGCCCCCGAGTGCACCGTAGAGTGCGTACGTGGTGGCGACGTCCGTGTAGACGCTGAACGTCCTGGCGAGTAGCATCCAGCCACCCGCAGCGAGTGCCGCACCGGGAAGGGCCTCGCCGGCCGTGACGCCGGCGTCCGGGAACACGATGTACATCGGGAGGAAGGCGACGAGCAGCGTGACGAAGAGAAAGACCGGACCGACCAGCGCCATCACGCTCGTCGCCGCGGCCCCGATCACGGTCTCGATGCCGCCGAGTGCGACCAGCCCGAACGTGATCGTGACGAGGACGGCCGTCCAGTCGCGGACGTGTCCGGCCAGCGACTTCGCCGCCACGGTGCCGTAGACCTCGGAAAACGCGCGATCGAGTCCGCGTAACACGCGCGTTCCGGCCCAGGAGAGGCCGATCGCACCGACGATCGTCGCCCCGCCGCGTCCGGTCTCGGCGGTGAGTGCGTCCGCGAGCAGTTCCTGTGCGTCCGGTGTGAGCGCTTCGCTCAACGCGTCGGTGACGAACGTGGCGAACTCCTGGCCGCCGACGAACGTCGCGAGCGCGAGGCCGAGCAGCGCCATGGGGACGAGCGAGACGAACGCGTAGAAGGCGACGCCCGCCGCCAGGAGCGTCAGCTGTTCGTCGCGAGCCACCCGGAGGACCCGGCGGGCGACCTCGAGTCCCGTCCTGTAGTCGATCACACGCCTCTCTACGACGAACGCGGCTAAATACGCACGAGGGGGCGACCGCCTCGAGTCGGTCAGCCGAGACTCGCCTCGGTCGCCTCGCGGATCTCCCCGACGTCGGCGTCCGTCTTGAACGTCGTCCCCCCGTAGTGGGCTCGCGAGGCGTCGTAGCCGGCCTCGCGGAGGTCCGCGAGGAAGTCGTCCATCGCGTTCGCGGGCAGCCCCCAGTTCTTGCAGAGCTTGTGCTGGTCGTAGTGGGTCGGTTCGTCGAGTTCCGTCTCGAGCGTCTCGAGCAGTCGATCCGCCGCCGTCGCCGTGCCGAACGTCTCGGGGAACCGTTCGCGAACGTCGGCGACGAACGCGTGGTCGTGGACCGGTCCGAGCCAGACCGGGCCGGCCGCGAGCATCCGCTCGCCCCCGCAGTTCGGACACCGCTCGAGCGGGTCCGCGATCAGGCCGTCGTCGGCCTCGCGATAGAGGCAGTCCTCGCAGTGTGAGAGGTAGCCCAGTTCCTCGATGGCGGCGTCGGCCGCCGTCGCCCTGTGCTCGAGTTCGAGGTAGGTGCGGACGTAGTGACTCGTCGCGTGGGTCAGCAGGGGGATGACGCCGACGTCGTAGCGTGCTGCGGTCCGGGCGAGCGCGGAGAGGAGGATGCGAACGCCCATCTCGGGGTGGTAGTCGGTGTTCTGCGGGACGGCGGCGTACGACCGGACGCCGCTGTTGAAGTGTGCGCCACACAGCGGCGCGGTGTCGGTCGCCGTCACGCAGACGAGATCCCGGCAGTTCGCGAAGGCGGCGTCGGCGAAGGGCATCGGCGTCCCGTACGGGTCGAGGTCGATCACGTCGAACGTCGAGTCGTGCATGCAGGCGTTCGCGTCGCGGTGGACGACCGTCGCCTCGAGGTCGTTTCGCTCGAGGTTCTCCCGGGCCAGTTCGACGGCCTCCGGATCGCGGTCACAGCACGTGACGTCCCAGCCGTCGGCGGCGGCGCGGACGCCCCGGACGCCGCTCGCGGTCATCGCGTCGAGGTACGACGCCGCACGCGGTTCCCGCTCGCGGTAGGCGCGAAGCGTCGCGATGGTCAGGTCCCGATTCAGTTCCTGTCGCGGGTTGTAGAACACCGATTCCTCGACGCCCTCGGTCGATTCGCCCGGCACCTCGAGGTCGATGCCGCCCTCCGTAACGCGCATACGAGTACTCGAGAGGCGACGGCGTTAAGCGGCGTGGTCTGCCCCTCGAGGGCGAACGCGCCGTGACGCCGACGATCGGTCGTCGGTCGAGGCGATCACCCCGGCGACGGGCAACCCGTAGAGACAGTCGGTCCAGATCGAGCGGACGGCGAATCCGTGCCGTTCGAGGACGGCAGGCAGGTCGATCGGTCGGCAGTCGAACACGCCCGGCGCGAGGCGGTGGAGGCCGTCGTAGATCGCAACCGAGAGGCGGTCTTCGCGAAATAACGAGAGGACGCCCAGCCGCCCGTCCGGCTTCAGGACGCGGCGACACTCCGCGAGGACCGCCCGCATCTCCTCGCGAGAGAAGAGTTCGAGCGTGAACGACAGCACGACCGCGTCGACGGAATCGTCGTCGACGTGGCGCATATCGCGGGCGTCACCGTGGATCAGGAGCGCCCGATCGCCGAAGCCGCGTGCCTCGAGTCGGTCGCGAGCGATGTCGATCATCCGCCCGGAGACGTCGAGGCCGATCACGGTACCGTCGGGGCCCACGCGTTCGCCGAGCGCGACGACCGCCGATCCAGGCCCGCAGCCGACGTCGAGGACGGTCTCGCCCTGCTCGAGGTCGAGGGCAGCGACGAGGCGCTCGAGCGAGCCACGCTCGAACCAGCCGACGTAGCGGTCGTAATACGGCGCGATCCGGTCGTATCGCCGTGCAGCGTCGGCATCCGATCGGATCACCTCGAGGAGGCTCATACGGACGGTCGGTGGCGACGACGCGTAAATCCCCCGCGTGGGTGACGTACGCTCGATCGGGCGGAAGTCGATCCGACGCGCGAAACGACCACGCCTCGCGACTGCTACGCGAATGCGTGATAGTCACACACTGTACGATACGTTGAAGGTTTTGCGTCGCCTCGTATCCAACACGATGATGCTCCCGACGCACGCCCTCGGCGGGATGGCACTCGCGTTGCCACTCGTCGCCGTGGCACCCGAATTCGCCCCCGTCGCGTTCGTCGCCGGGTTCCTCGGTGGCGTCTTCCCCGACCTGGACATGTACGTCGGTCACCGGAAGACGCTTCACTTCCCGGTGTACTTCTCTGCGCTGGCTGTCGTGGCGGTCCTCGCGGCGCTTTCCGTGCCGACGGCTGCGACGGTCGCCGCGGCCACGTTCCTGCTCGGTGCGGCGATTCACGCCGTCTCGGACGTCTTCGGCGGTGGACTCGAGCTGCGGCCGTGGGAGGGCACCTCCGACCGTGCGGTGTACGACCACTTCCGCGGTCGGTGGATCGAACCGCGTCGTCTGGTCCGGTACGACGGATCGCCGGGCGACTTCCTGCTGTCGCTGACGCTCGCGGGGCCGCTCCTTGTGACACTCGAGGGGACGCTCCGGGGCGTCGTCCTCGCGGCGCTGGCCGTCGCGGCCGTCTACACCGCCGTCCGTCGCGTCCTGCCGACGATGGCGACAGTCCTCGTCGGCGTCCTGCCGGCGGAACTGCGCTCGTACGTTCCGATGCGGTACCTCGAGGACGGACACTGACTCGAGCGAGCACCCGGCGGGACGGCAATCGAGTAACGGCGAACGAAAATAGCGAATAGCCGGCGACGACCCCGCGGGCTCTACGGTCGACGTCCGGGCGCTATCCCTGGCCGACCATCCGCTCTTCGTCTTCCCACTCCCGCTCGCGGAGTTCGTACTTCTGGAGTTTGCCGGTCGCCGTCTTGGGCAGTTCTTTGACGTACTCGATACGACGGACGACCTTGTACCCAGCGAGGTTCTCGCGGGTGAACTCGGTCAGTTCCTCGGGCGAGACCGGCGGATTCTGGGGGTCGTCGTTCGAGGGAACGACGAACGCTTTGGGCGTCTCGCCCCACTTCTCGCTCGGTGCGGGGATCACGGCCACGTCGGCGACCGCGTCGTGGTCGAACAGCGTGTCCTCGAGTTCGATACTCGAGATGTTCTCCCCGCCGGAGATGATGATGTCCTTCTCGCGGTCCTGGATCGAGATCATGCCGTCCTCGTTGACCACGGCGAGGTCGCCGGTGTGGAACCAGCCCTCGCGTTTCTCGTTGAACGCCTCGTCGGTCTCCTCGGGTTTCTCCCAGTAGCCCTCCATGACCTGGTTGCCACGGACGAGGATCTCGCCGATCGTCTCGTCGTCCCACGGGACCTCGTTGCCGTCCTCGTCGACGACCTCGACCTCGGTCGCGAGCGGAGCGATCCCCTGGCGCTTTTTCAGGGCGAAGCGGGTGTCGCTGTCCTCGTCGATCAGCCGGCGGGTCGCAGACGTGCCGATGAGCGGGCCCGTCTCGGTCGCACCGTAGAGCTGGCGGAAGTGCCACCCGAACTCCTCCTCGACCATCTCGATGACGGCCTCAGGCGGCGCGGCACCGGCCGCGGTGACGCGCATCGGGTTGTCGCCTTCGGTCTCGACGTCGTTGTCCTCGCGGTACTCGCCGAGCATGCTGAGCACCGTCGGCGCACAACAGAGGAAGGAGACGTCCTCCTCGACGATGTCCTCGAAGATCTGTGCGGGGTCGACGCCGCGGGTGCAGACGTGTTTCGCGCCCATGCCCGTGATGGCGTAGATGTGCCCCCAGCCGTTGACGTGGAACATCGGCAGCGTCCACAGGTAGACGTCGTCGTCGGTGATCTCGTGGTGGATCGTCACGAGCTGGGCGTGCAGCGACTCGGTCCGGTGGGTGCGCATGACGCCCTTCGGATCGCCGGTCGTCCCGGAGGTGTAGTTGATCGTGATGACGTCGTCTTCGCTCATCTCGGGACGCTCGTAGTCCGGTTCGGCGTCCTCGATCAGTTCCTCGAAACTCTCCCAGTCGCCGTCGACGGCCTCCGTGTCGTTCGTCACGAACGTCTCCGTCGGCACCTCCTCGCGGATCGCCTCGATCTTCTCGGCGTACTCGTAGTCGGCGTAGATCGCGTCCACGCCCGCGTCGTTGAGCATGTACGCGTAGTCGTCGGGCGTCAGTCGGTAGTTCAGCGGCGTGTGGACCGCGCCGAGTTGCATGATCCCGTAGGCCGCCTCGAGGTGGTAGTGCGTGTTGGGGTCGAGCACCGCCACGCGGTCGCCTTTCTCGATGCCACGTTCCTGCAAGACCGCAGAGAGACGATCGGCCCGGTCGCCGAACTCGTCGTAGGTGTACCGTTCGCCGGTCGTGGCGACGATCGCTTCTTCGTCACCGTAGTACTTGCGCGCCCGGTCGAGGAAATCCGTAACCAGGAGTGGAACTTCCATACTCGAAACCTCGAGGATAGTTCGTGATACTTTTTACGGATGGGGCCACAATCGCGCCGAGCAGGATCGACGGACGAAACGAGGGAAAGAATCGTGGCAAGAACGATCACTCGAGGCGAGACCGGCCGTCGAACGACGGGGCGCTCTACCGTCGGCCACGGCCGACTCACAGTTTGTGCCACGCGTCGTCGTCGTCCGGGTCGGGAGGCGACTCCGACGGTTCGTCGGCCGCGCCGAAGAGATCGGACGGCGGAGAGTCTCCGTCGGCTCCCGAGAGTCGGTCGTCGAACTCGACGCCAGAAGCGCCCTGGTGGCTGTCGATCCGGATCTCGGGCCAGGCCGTCTCTTCCCAGGTGCCCTGGTCGCTGTAGTAGTAGACCACGTCGTCGCTGACGACCGCGAACAGCCCACGCTGGCGGTCGTGAACGACGCGCTCGTTGGTGTCGATCGCGACGTCGACGACGTCCGCTAGCGTGTCGAGTTCGATCTGGTGGTCGCCGATCCACATCGGCATTCGGCCGTGGGAGATCCACTCCGCGTACCGTCGTTCGTGGACTGCCCGGCGTGCCGACTCGACGTCGACGTCCGCTCGAGTGTAGACGAACGCGGCGGCACCGAACGATCCCACCGCGAGTATCCCCAGCAGGCCGACGAGCGCGGGATTTGGCGACTCGGTCACCTCGACCTCGGCGGTCTGGGGGTGACTCCGTTCTGCAGAGAGCCCTCCGTCGAACCAGTAGGCGTCGTCGGTGACGTGAAGCGTCGTCGACGACGTCAGGTTCCCCGCGTTCGACCCGGTATCGTACGCCGTCCGCACGTCGACCGAGGTCGTCACCGACCCCACGCCGGCGAGGTCGCGCTCGAGCGTGCGTTTTCGCTCCGCGATCGGTTCGACGTCCAGAGACGTCGACGACGTCGCCACCCCGCCCGTGGCGTTCGCCGTCGTTCGCTCCTCGACGTGAACGTCTTCCCAGAACACCTCACCGTTGCGGACCGCCTCGAATCGCACCGTGACCTCGTGGACGACCCGCGTCTCGTCGGTCGGGACGGCCGTCCGCGGCGCGAGGGTCACCGACGGCGACGCGTTCAGCAGGTAGACGGGATTGTTCTCGAGGTCCGATCCCCCACGCCAGGTCCCGTCGTCCCAGAACCCGCTCTCGACGACCTCGGCGCGCGTGTCGACGTCGGTCGCGACGCGCTCCTGGCCGACGTCTTGGGTGACGGTCGTCGTCGACGGCGTCGCGACGACCCACCCCGCGGCCGCGGCGGAGAGCAACCCGACGGCGACCAGTGCGATCAACAACGACCGACCGTGTCTGGCGATCACCAGATCGACACGTGGATTCTCGATCACGTCACTCACCTCTCGAATGTCGCCTGCCGTCGACCGTCGTCGACACGCGATCGACCGTCCGCAGCGCGACGTCCCCCAACTGGTTCGATCCCGCGTCGTTCGTCGGTTCGTGTGTGTTTCCAAACAGTGTAGTCATGGTGGTTCTGCGATGTCGTCACCGCCACCGCCGCAGTTTTCGCTCGAGTCGCGTCGACAGTGAGACGTGATCGCCCGCACTCCGAAGCCGCAGGTCGTCGCCGCCGAACGCCGCGAGGACGACGACGACGGTGACGCCGACGACGACCGCGTCGACCGCAGCGATCGCGACGAGCGGGTGGATCGCGTGGAGCCACCCGAGCACCGACGGCGGCAACACGGCGAGGTAGCGGTACTCGCCGACGTTGCGAACGTAGTCGCCGGTCTCGTCGGGTGCGGTCAGCGTGACCGTCACCGTCGTCGTCGTGCGACTGCCGACGGTCACTCGCCCGGGATCGACCGCGACGCCCTCGCTTTCGGCCTCGAGGACGACCACTGTCGGGACGAGTCCGGCGTTGTCGACGGTCCGCGACAGCTCGGTCGTCTCGCCGGGGGCGACGATCTGTGGGTCGTCGGCCGGATCGTCGGTGCTCACGAGACCGTACTCCGTGACGCCAGACGGGACCACCATCGCCGCGGTCGCGACCGTGACGAGGACGACCAGGATCACCCCGAGCGTCGTGCGCAACGCGAGCACGTGCTCACGGGACGTCGACCGAGTCGTCCGCCGCTGTGTCGGGCCTAACCGATCGAGCAGGAAGCCGACGCCCAGCAGCGCGACTCCGAGCCCGACCAGCAGCGATCCCAGATCGTCACTCGAGGCCGAGGTCGCCAGTCCGACCGTCGACGCCAGGACACCGTACCCCGACTCGAGGACGCCGTGGATCCCCGCGATGACGGTTCCGAGGTGCGGGATCGTCACGACCTCGCCGTGTATCTGCAACGCGACGGCGACGATCTGGGCGTCCGACACGGGTGGTTCGCCGCCGTCCTGGTCGGTGAAGGGGTTCGCGTCCCCCTTCGTGACGTACCCCTCGTCGGTGACGTCGACGACGCGGTGAGTCGTCAGCCCGCCGTCGTGGAGTTCGTTCGCGTCGAAGACGACGACGTCGCCCTCCTCGATCGGCCCGGCGACGACGCTCGGGACCGCGACGAAGCCGTCGCCAGCGTCCATCGTCGGCTCCATACTGCCCGTCGCGACGTATCCCAGCAAGATCGGCTGGCCGAGCACCTGTCCGAGGACGAGCAAGACGACGACCGCGGCGACGACGAGGCCGACCGCTCGGCGTGCGATCGTCCCGCCCGTCATACTCGATCGAACCCCCCACGCATGGTCGATGTCTCGCGTCTGCCGATCGACGTGACGTCGTGTGCACCTGCCAACGTAACTTCCCCAGATACCCTACATATCACTCGGAGCGAGAGGGGTCTAAGGTTTACGGCCGTTCGACCTGGTACGGTCCTCGAATCGACGGCTCACCGCTCGAGTCGGCGGAACGCTGCCCCCAGCAAGAACAGCGCGGCGACGATCGCCGGCGGGACGACCGCCACCGCTGTCGTACTCGTCAGTTCGCGAGCGCCGACCGAGACGCCCGGTTCGGCGACCGTGACCGAACCCGCGTCGACGCCGTCGACCGCGACGTCGTATGTTCCGGACTCGGCGGGTCGCCACTCGAACGACACTCTCGTCGCCTCGCCGGGCGCGAGTGCGAGCGCGTGGGTGTCGACGACGGCCCCGCCGATCGTGAGTTTACCCGTCGACTCGAGCGAGACGTTTCCCTCGTTTTCGAACGTGGCCGTCACGACGATCGACTCGCCGGGCTCGATCCGCTCTTCTGCGAGCGTGACGTCGGTCACCGCGACGTCGGGGTGCGAGACGACCACCGTCCGGAAGACGCCACCGACGCCGATCCTGACCGACCCCGTTCGGTCTACCGACCGTTCGAACGCGACCGTCCCGGTCTCGCCCGGCCTGACGGTCACCACCTGCTCGTCGACGACCCGCCCGTCGACGGTCAGTTCGGCGATCGTCGTCCTCGTCACGTCGTCGTCGTTCGCGTAGGTCGCCCGCACCGTCACGACGTCGCCGGGATCGAGGACGGTCGGCGACACCTCGAGGTCCGTCACCTCGAGCGACGACGAGGCGTCGTCATCGTCCTCGTCCTCGTCTTCGTCTTCGTCCGCGTACCGGACGTGAACCGAAAACGACTCGCTCGCGTCCGTCGCGACGTGCGTATCGACCGCGACGCCGACGGCAGCCGTGTCGCCGGCCGACAGCTCGAGCGGACTCGAGGCGTCGATCGTCGCGGTCGGGTCGCTCCCCCGGTAGAACGCCACTCCCTCGACGTCGTGGTCGATCCACACCTCCGCGACGTCGTCGGTCGCCGTGATCCTGAACACCGCGTCCGCGGTCGTCACCGCGTCGTCGTTGAGCCGCTCGAAGTCGACCTCGAGTTCGCCACCCTCGAGCGTGGCGTACGTGCCGTTCGGCGAGGACGCGGGCTCGAGGACGATCGTGCCGGTGGCGTCGTCCTCGAGGGGAACCGCAGCGGTCGGAGCCGCGAGGCCGACCGCGAGAACGAGGGCGACGACGAGAGTAGGTTTGAGCGGGGGCACGTTGTTCACCTGCTGAGGGATCGGAAAGCGGTTCCGTACTCGAAAGCAAGAAGATTAGTTGACCGAATCGAACAGTTTAGGCGTTAAGGACTCTCTTCCGCGTAGATAGTGACGTTAGCACTCGGGTCACCGCTGTAGGAGCCGGTCGTATCCACGGTGACGTTGATCGTTGCAGATTTGCCTGGGTTAAGTGAAACCGTATTACCATCAGACATTTCGAACGTGACTTCTGCATTTTCAAGTTCGACGGTAGTTGACGAACCCATACCACTGGAACTGTCGCCAACACCGACCTCGACAGCATTCTCACCCTGGTTCGTCAGGTTGACCATTCCATCGAGCGTGGTCGTCGCATTCTGGTTGAAGCCAGTGCCGTCATTAGTGGTCGGGCCATTCTGACCGAGATCAAACGTAAGTGTTCCAGTATCGCTGTCGTTGGTGATGTATGCGCTATTATCGTACCCGTCGCCCGGCGTGATCGCGAGGTACGCATCCGCGTCACCGGCCGTCTGAACACTCACACCACGGTCCGCCTGGACGGTCGAGAACGCACCCGAGCCGATGACGGCTCCGCCGATAGCGATGATCAATCCGAGTCCGATCAGAACGTTCTTGCGATTTGTTCTCATGATTATGTATTACCTGTGTTTGTCCCGCACCGGCAACCGTATGCGTCGATTACCGGACGGCTTCTATCTCCATACTAGCGTCCTACCCACTTTGTATTGAGTAGCCAGAATCGCCGCACGGCGAGCGATACCTCCGTTCAAGCCCGTCTTGAACGCTCGAGCGTCGCCACCGATCGACCCAAGACCGGCCTGAAAGATATGTGACAACGAACGACAGTACAGAACGCTTATACATCGATGCACCCTAGTTCGGTGTAAGGGGGATGGCGACGAAGTCCGAGAGCACGATCGAGCGGGGGGAGATCTTCGACCTGCTGAGTAACCACCGACGGCGGTACGCCATCCACTACTGCAAGCGCGAGGACGAACCCGTCGAACTGGGCGACCTCGCCGAACACGTCGCCGCCTGGGAACTCGACAAGGACGTTTCGGAACTCACCTCCGCAGAACGCAAGCGGGTGTACACGTCACTCCAGCAGACGCACCTGCCCACGCTCGAGCGCGCGGACATGATCGAGTTCGACGACCGAACGATCGAGTTGACCGACGAGGCGTCCGACCTCGAGGTGTACCTCGACGTCGTCCCCGGCGACTCGATCCCGTGGGGGCTGTACTACCTCGGCCTGTCGGCGGTCGGATTCGTCGTGATGGCAGGCGTGTGGCTCGAGGTGGTGCCGACCGAGACAGTGCCGGCGGTCGGCTGGGCGACGCTCGTCGTCGGGCTGTTCGCGGCGTCGGCAGTCGTCCACGTGGTCCAGAACCGACGGATGCGACTCGGCGAGATGGAACGACCACCCTGACACGAAGCCACGCTAGTCAAATCGATAGCACGTAAAGTTGACGCGCGGTATCACACGAACCCCACTCGAGATCCACACCAAACGCCAGTGACGATATGAAGACGATCACGAAACTCGGACTCGGACTCCTCGTCGTCGGAGCAGCCGTACTCGTTACGTCGAGTGGTGCGTTCGACTCGCTGTCTGCTGACCGTGGAATTGGCGTCGAGACCGCACCCGACGCGGACGCGTACGTGGGACTCGAGTACCCCGAAGCCGATCAAGCGCGAACGATTCGACTGGAAAGCAGCACCGCAGATAGCGGTGGCTTCTGTGTTTTGTATTCCTGTGACCCCTATCGCTACGACGATGTCGACGTCGTCGTGATCACGGACCAAACGGCGTCGGGAAATCTCGTCGTCGAGGACCTCACTGTCGTTTCAACTGGCGACGACGTGACAGCCGCGATCAATGAGGAATACGGGGAGAACAGTCTGAGAGTCGTCAGAGGGGACTTCGAGTGTCAGGTGGATCCCGTCTTCTTAGGCTACGGAACCCAGCAGGCAGCCACCGCGACGCTGACGATATCGCTCGAGGCAAGCGACGGGTCGTTTTCGACCACGCTCGAGCGGGAAGTCACCGTCGAATGCGTGCCCGATTGATAGCCAGTGATCCGTCTGACACGGTCTGCTGTAACGATTTACCGGCGATCGCTCGAAGGGGGCTGCGATCACCAGTAAAGTATCACAACAACCGTATGACAATACTGAGATCGATATTATCCGAAACAACGGCGGATCCAACGTCACGGTGCCGAGTGGTGGCGACAACAGTCGATATTTGCGCAGGAAGGCAACTGTCGCGGCGTAACGGCCACGGAAGAACACTTCGGCGACGCTCATCTCCGACTGCAATCAAAATGGTCTACCAGAAGAAAGTGGGTCGCCAAGAAGTGGCAGGCCACCGGTAGCAAAACCAACAACGAGACCGATCGGAGTTTGCGATCTATCTGGTATCACAGCCGAGGGTCGGACGTGGACTTCGTTTCAAGCCCTGCTTGACGCCATCTGTGTATTGCTGAAATCATAATATATCGTCACAGTATATATAAGAAGACTGTATATGTGGAAGTAATAAAATGGTCCTCGGGACAGATTTCGGTAGCGACGACCCTTCCGAACGTGGGGCAGCACCCCTGCTTGGAATCGTACTGCTCTTCGGGATGGTGTTTATCGGTGTCACCCTCCTGTTTATTACAGGTACTGCACTGCTCGATTCGCTCGAAAGCGAGGGAAACGCAGAGCGGGCACACCAGTACATGAGCCAGACGGACAAGGTGCTTTCGACGGCGGCGGTCACCGAAAGCGTTCACCAGCTCGACGTCCCACCAGGTGCTGAGGCATCGATCGTGGACGACGGCGAGATCGAAGTCGTCTGGTACAACGCGAGCGCGTCGTCCGATCCACCGTGGGACGACGAGAGCCTGGGATGTACTGCCCCAGAGAACGTCTCTGGCGAGCTGAACGCACTCGAGTACGAACTCGACGGCCGAACGATCGCCCATCAGGGCGGCGGCGTCTGGGAGCGAAAGAACGGTGCGACGACGGTCGTCTCGGGGCCGAACGTCGGGTACGACGGCGAGACGCTCCAGCTCAAGATCATGCAGCTCGAGGAGGGCAAATTCGATGGTGAGTTGACTGCACGGGCCAATCACAGCAAGTCGACGGCGTTGACGCGTGAACTCAAGGGCGCGGGCGACGACTGCCGGGACAAGGGCGACGTTGCGCTCAAAGTTCAGAGTTCCTACCACGACGGCTGGTACGAGCACTTTCAGGACTCGTTCGACACGAGCGACGGCAACGTGACCGTCAAATCCGATTCTGAGACGAGCGAGGACGAAACTGTCGTTGTGGTGATCGAGGGCGTGCGAGAGACGGTCGAGAATCCGACGTTCGTTGTTGCAGAGGACAAAGGGCTGAAAGAGCCGGGAAAGGGTGGAGATCCGATCGATCCGCCAGTTCTCAGTAACGAGTCTTCTGCGTTCCGAATTGGCGGCATGATTGAGAACGTCGGTGATGAAGTGGACACCCAGGACGTCGGGATAACGATCGAAGACGAGAGCGAAGACGGATACAGCGATGACGTGGAGTTGACACTCGATCCCGAAGAGGAACAGGATATTTCCGAACCGAGCCTGATTGGTCAGTTCCCGTCACCTAGCTCAGCGCACTTCGAGTTCACGGAGGGCGAGACTTACGAGTACACAATCTGGACCGAGGACGACGAACTCGACGGGTCGTTCTACTTCGGCAAGAAGGGAACGCACCTCGACCTGACCAACGACGACGTCGAAACGAGCGAAGAGGACGGCAACGTAACGATCAGCGTCGACGTGCGGAACGTCGGCATCGAGAACGCGACGAACGCCGACGTCACCCTCGAGTTCGACGACCTCGACGTCAGCGATAACCAGACGTTGGACGTCGAGTACGGCGGTACCGGCACCATCGAGTGGACGGTGAACAAGAGTGCCCTGCCGGCGGGAGAACACGACGTCACGATCGACACCGGCGACGAAACCGCCTCGGCCACGGTCGAGGGTGAGGCGACCGGCGAGGGGGGCGCGTTCGTCGTCGTCGAGGACGAAGGCGTCGGCGAGGATCAGCTCGTCGCGGACGACGGGACGATGTTCGAGGTGAGTGCCGCCGTCCAGAGCACGTACCCGACCGACGACGTGAGGCGGAACGTCACGCTGACGATCCCGAATGCGAGCGTGAACGTCGACGAGCCGGTGACACTCGACAGCGGCGAACGCGAGACGGTCACGTTCGACGTCGACCCAGACGCACACGACTTCGACCACGGACGCGCCTACGAGTACGACGTCCAGGCCGACGGAACCGGCCTGAACGAAACGGGGCGGTTCTACTTCGGCAAACCCGGTAGCGAGTTCGAACTGTCGAACGCGAACGCGTCGGACGGCGACGACGAAATCGTGCTCACAGCCGACCTGCACAACACGGGCGTCGACGACGACGAACAGAACGTGACCCTCGAGCTCGATTACCGGGGCGACCTGCCGGACGAACTCGAGGACGATCCCTATGCAGAGCCGATCGACGCGGGAAGCACCACCGAGTGGGCGTTCGGAAAGAACGACACCATCGAACTACCGATCAACGAGAGTGTGCTCATCGACGGGACGTACGACGCGACGATCAAGACCGAGGACGACAAGGTCGATGTGAGGTTCAACGTGACTGCCGGCGTCGACCCTGGTCGGGTTGGGCTCGGCGATGTCGAGGACGCCGAAGTGACCGTCGAAGTCCTCGGTTCGCAGGTGTCCGGTGACGGGACGATGTGGATCCGCGACGGTTGGGGATGGGATCTCGTGCCCGTTCACAACCTGGCACCGATGACGCTCGACGTCGTGACCAACGAGGAGACGATCCATTCCTTCGAGAACCCAGATGGCGGGAATAACATCAATACTGGACCGACGTGGCAAGAGAAGAGTGCAGACAGTTACGCGTACAACTTCACCGTCGAAAATGAAACGGAACTCACCCTCCGGAACACGAGGTACGGGACGTGTCAGGGTGAACTGACTGATCCAAACAGTCTCCCTCACTACGACGGCCCGACTGATAGTGACTTCGCGTGGTGTGAGGATGTCTCTGGAGCCCCCGTGTTCGGCCCGATCGACGCGTCACAGGATGCCAATCTACAGAACGTCCGCGTTCGGAGTGCCGAGAATAACACGATTCCGGCACTCCCGGCAGGGACTGATCAACAGCTAAGCGCCACGGAGGTCCTCGAGCAGCGCGGACTGATCGAGGAAGGAGAGGACGAACTCGACCTCGAACCAGGGGAATTCGTCTTCCTCATCGAGAATACCAAATCGACGGAAGAAGAGGACATCGACGCGCTCTGGGACGATGCGATCGAGGCCTACGAAGACGATCCCCACGACACCCACGATCCGGACTTCAACGACCTGATCGTCTACGTCGAGGTCGAACGGGCAGGCGTCGATCCCGGAAAGCCGAGCATCACGATCAGTCCTAGTGGTGGCGACGGACCCGATATCGACCCCGGCGACGGGAGTGACGTGGGCGGCGTCGACGATCCCGACGTTGATCTCGGCGGCAGTGCCAGCGACGGTGGCTCCCCGGACCTCGAACCCGGCGAATCCGACTCGGACAACGTGGGCGGGTCGGACACGGTGATTGACGATACCGGTATCGACATCGATTCCGATCACATCGTCGTCGGGTAAGACCGCATCGACGTCAGCTGACGATCGTTCGGTATCCCGGAGCGGAAACGATCCTCGAGACCAACCCGAACGCCTTTTCACGCCCGACCGCAGACATCGACCCATGGCGACCGAATCGATCAGCGACCGACGCGAGCACGTCCGCTCGATCGGCGTGACGGCACTCGCCGCCCTGGCTGGCATCGGGTCAGCGCTGCTCTCCGCGATGATCACGAGCGGGATGGCAGCCGGCGAGGCGGCGGGCGATCAGCGGGCCCAGTTGATCGTCCTCGGGGCGATCCTCGTGCAGTTCCTGCTAATCAGAGTCACGGGGATCTACGACGAGGACGAACTCGGGCCGAAACACTACCTGTTCGTCGCGTTCATGACCTTCTCGCTGTGGTACGTGACGTGGGGAATCTTGCTGACGACGAGTGCATAAACGATGGCAGACGATAGCATCGCCGTGGTCGACCTGGATCGGTGCCAGCCAGACCGCTGTAACTACGAGTGCAAGAACTACTGTCCGCCCAACCGGACGGGCAAGGAGTGTATCACGCTCCGGGGCGAGGAGACCGACGAGGGCCAGCCAGATCAGGTTCGCATCTCCGAGGAGATCTGTCTCGGCGAGACGTGTGGGATCTGCGTCGAGAAGTGTCCGTTCGACGCCATCGAGATCATCAACCTCCCCCAGGAGCTGCAGGACGATCCCGCCCACCGCTACGGCGAGAACGCCTTCTCGCTGTACGGTCTGCCTGCCCCCCAGGAGGGCCAGGTAACGGGTATCCTCGGGCCGAACGGGATCGGGAAGACGACCGCCGTCCGCATCCTGGCGGGCGAACTCGAGCCGAACCTCGGTCGCCACGACGACCCGCCGGACTGGGACGACGTCCTCGAGGCCTACCGCGGCACGGAACTCCAGGATTACATCGCCGCGGTGCGCGACGGCGAGATCACGGTCGCCCGGAAGCCGCAGTACGTCGACCAGATACCGAACCAGTTCGACGGCAACACCCGCGAGTTACTCGAGCGGACGAACGAACGCGACGCACTGGAGTCGCTCGTCGAGCGGCTCTCGATCGGTCCCGTCATGGACCAGTCGATCGACGACCTCTCGGGTGGCGAACTACAGCGGGTCGCACTCGCGGCGACGCTCGCGCGGGATACCGACTTCTACTTCCTGGACGAGATCACGCCGTACCTCGACATCGGCCAGCGGGTCACCGCGGCGCGACTCATCCGGGAACTCGCCGAGGAGGAGGGCAAGTCGATGCTGGTCGTCGAACACGACCTCGCGATTCTGGACTTGCTCGCGGACACGCTACACGTCGCCTACGGTGAACCGGGTGCCTACGGTGTCGTCACGACGCCCAAGTCGGTCCGAAACGGCATCAACGAGTACCTCTCGGGGTACCTCGAGAACGAGAACATGCGGATCCGCCCGAACCCCATCGAGTTCGAGGAACACGCCCCGCGGGCGGTCGCGAGCGGTGACGTCTTAGTCGAGTACCCGGACATCGCGAAGTCCTACGGCGAGGGCGAGTTCGGCCTCGAGGTCGAAGGCGGCGAGATCCGCCACAACGAGGTGCTGGGGGTCGTCGGCCCGAACGGGATCGGGAAGTCGACGTTCGCGAAGTTGCTGACCGGCGCGCTCGAGCCGGACGAGGGCGACGTCGACCTGGATCTCGAGATCTCGTACAAACCCCAGTACGTCACCATCGACCAGCACATGCGCGTCGACGCGTTCCTCTCGTCGATCACGGACCAGTTTGGCTCCTCGTACTGGAACACCGAGATCGCCCAGCCGCTGCAGCTAGAGCGGATCATGGAACAGAACCTCTCGGATCTCTCCGGCGGCGAGCGCCAGCGGGTGGCCATCGCGGCCTGTCTCTCCGACTCGGCGGACCTGTACTTGCTCGACGAGCCGTCGGCACACCTCGACGTCGAACAGCGGGTGCAGGCGACTCGCGCCATCCGGCGCTACGCCGAACAGCAGGACGCGACGGTGCTCGTGATCGACCACGACATCTACATGATCGACCTGCTCGCCGACCGGCTGATGGTCTTCGACGGCGAACCCGCCGTCCACGGTCACGCCGGCCGACCACAGCCGATGCGCGACGGCATGAACGACTTCCTGTCGAACCTCGAGGTGACGTTCCGCCGGGACGAACGCACCTCCCGCCCGCGGATCAACAAGCCCGACTCGCAGCTGGATCGCCAGCAGAAACGCGAGGGCGAGTACTACTACGCGCCCTGAGAGCGAGACGAAGAGGAAGACGGCGTTCAGTCGAGGAGTCGCTGACAGCTCCCACAGAGATTCTCTTCTTTGATGTCGACTTCGCGGACCGTCGGCGAGAAGTTCATCACACAGCGGTTGTTGTCGCAGTGCTCGAGGCCGTAGGTGTGGCCGATTTCGTGGACGATCTCCTTTCGAACGCGGTCCTCGAAGATGTCCGAGGCGCTCTTGTTCGAGAAGCCGCCGTCGCTCGAGGTCTGGAGCCGGTAGGTCGAGACGACGCTCCCGCTGCCGTCGAGGTAGGCGAGGCCGAAGACGTAGTTTCGGCGGCGATAGAAGAGGTCGTGGGGGGTGATCGCGATGTTCTTGTCGCCGCGACCGACGCGTTCGGCGAGCTGGATGAACGTCTCGGCACAGTACTGGTTCCGCCCGGAGTCGTACGCGCCGTTGGGGACCGACTGCGAGTCGTTGACCGTGACGTCGCAGTCGTAGACCGACCGCAGTGCGGAAGAGGCCGCCCGCTTGACCTCCGCGGGGACGTTGCCGACCGGCACGATGTCGACGAGCATATGGCAACGTCTATGGCGGCACGTATCATAAACGTCCCGCCGTGGCACACTCTCACCGGAATTGCGAGGCAATCACCGATTACCTCACGGGGTACGACGAGGTCGTCGAGGTGGGGATCGGGCGTCGAACGGACGTCGCGAACGCGCTCGTAAAACGGGGCGTTTCCGTCACCGCGACCGACGTCCACCCTCGCGAGGTCCCCGACGGGGTCGCGTTCGTCGTGGACGACGTCGTCGATCCCGACCTCACGGTCTACGCGGACGCCGACGCGATCTACGCGCTCAACCTCCCGCCCGAGCTGCACAGACCAGCGCTCGAGGTCTCCCGCCGCGTCGACGCGGACTTCTGCTTTACGACGCTTGGCGGCGACCAGCCGACGATTCCGGTCGAACGAAAGACGATCCCCGGAGACACGCTGTACGTGGCTCGAGACCGCCCCCGGTAGCTGGAAGTCGACACGCCCATAGCCTCCGACCTCGTCGCCTCGGTCATGAACGTCGACGCCGTCGTACTGGACGTAGACGGGGTGCTCGTGGAAGTCAGCGATTCCTATCGGCGGGCGATCCTCGAGTCCGTCGAACGGGTTCACGGGCGGACGATTCGCAAGGAGGACGTCCAGCAGTTCAAAGACGCCGGTGGGTTCAACAACGACTGGGAGTTGACCTACGCGGCCGCCCTCTACGTGCTGGCCACCGGCGAGGGGTATCGCGCGTCGATCGACGAGTTCACCGACGCCATCGCCGCCGAGGGCGGCGGGCTCGAGGCCGCCGAGTCGGTCGTCCGCGAGGCGCTCGGCGCGAACGCGACCCAGCGCGTCGAGGAGCGCTGGAATCGCAAAGAGCTCCGTGACGTGTTCCAGCAGCTCTACCTCGGAGCCGACCTCTACCGCGCCCTGGAGGGCGGCGAACCGGAGCTCGAGACGGCCGGGTTCATCCACGACGAGCCGATCCTCCTCGCCGAGGAGACCCGCGAGCACCTCACGGAACGCTACGACGTGGGCGTCCTGACGGGTCGCCCCGAAGCCGAGGCGGAGATCGCACTCGAGCGCGTCGGACTCGAGGTGCCACTCGAGCACCGCTTTACGATGGACGACTGGGAGGAGGGCAAACCCCACCCGAACGCGCTGACGACGCTCGCGGAACGGTTTTCCGCCGACGCGGTGGCGTTCGTCGGCGACACGCTGGACGACGTCCGGACGGCGGTCAACGCGAGCGACGCGGACCCGGATCGAGAGTACCACGGGATCGGCGTACTCACCGGTGGTCTGACCGGCGAGGAGGGCCGCGAAAAGTACGAACGCGAGGGCGCGAGAGCCGTCTGCGAGTCGATCAACGAGCTTCCGGACCTGCTCGAGTCCTGATCCCTGCGGTTGCGCCCTCTCACTTTTTGCCCGATCGCACCGTAGTAGGGTAGCGCATTCATGCGCGGCGAGTTCACACGTGGCGCGGGAACCCTCCCCGGCGAACCGACTTCGGTGTGGCTCGCGACGACGCCCGACGCCGGGTACGACCCGCTCGAGGGGAGCCTGTCGGTCGACGTCGCGGTCGTGGGGGCGGGAATCGCTGGCCTCTCGACTGCAGTTCGACTCCGCGAGCGAGGGAAGACCGTGGCCGTCCTCGAGCGAGACCGGATCGCGGCGGGCGTCACGGGCAAGACGACGGCCAAGCTCACGAGCCAGCACGGACTGATCTACGACCACCTGCGCCGCGAGTTCGGCCGCGAGCGGGCCCGACAGTACGCCAGCGTGAACGAGGCGTCGATCGAGGAGGTCGCGTCTCGAGTCGAGGAGCTGGAGGTCGACTGTGGGTTCGAACGCCGACCCGCGTACGTCTACGGCGATAATCGGGACGCGATCGAACGGGAGGTCGACGCCGCCCGCGAGGCCGGCCTGCCGGCGTCGTTCGTCACGTCCGTCCCGCCGTTCGATCAGGCCGCATGCGCCGTTCGGTTCGACGATCAGGCGAGCTTCCACCCCCGGAAGTACCTCCTGGCGATCGCCGACGACCTGCACGGCGACGGCGCGTCGATTTTCGAACACACGCGCGTCACCGACCTCGATCCAGGAACGCCGTGTCGACTCGAGACGCCCGGGGGAAACGTGACCGCGGACGCCGTGGTCGTCGCGACTGGCTTTCCGATCCTCGATCGGGCGGGCTACTTCGCCCGGCTGTACCCGAAACGCTCCTACGTCCTCGGGGTACGGATCGACGGCGAGCCGCCGGAAGGGATGTACTACAGGTCGGGCGATCCGTACCGGACCGTCAGACCACATCGCGACGAGGACGGCACGTACGTTCTCGTCGGCGGCGAGAACCACAAGACTGGACAGGGCGGCTCGACGGCCGAGCGATACCGCCGACTCGAGCGGTGGGCGCGCGACCGCTTTCCCGTCGCGTCGATCGACTACCGCTGGTCGACGCAGGACTACGTGCCGGTCGACCGGGTGCCGTTCGTCGGGCGCATCGGTGCCGGTGCCGGAACCGTCTACGTCGCGACGGGCTTTCGTGGCTGGGGGATGACGAACGGCGTCACCGCCGGACGACTGCTGGCAGCGGCGATCGACGGGCGAGAGCGGCCGGAACTCGAGCTGTTCGACCCCCTCCGGTTCACGCCGAAGACGTCGCTGGCCGACACCGTCGCCGAGAACGCCGACGCGGCCAGCCAGTTCGCCACCGACTGGCTCCGGAAGTTGCTCGCGCCCGACCTCGAGTCGATCGGGCGTGGCGAGGGGAACGTGATCCGGCGAGGGCCGGAACCGATCGCGGCCGCTCGCGACGACGACGGCCAACTCCACGCCGTCTCGGCGATCTGTACCCACATGTACTGTCTCGTCGAGTGGAACGACGCCGAGGGGAGCTGGGACTGTCCCTGCCACGGCTCGCGCTTCTCGCCCGACGGCGAGGTCCTCGAGGGACCGGCGACGGAGGACCTGCCGCGAAAAGACGGCAGTCGACGGTGACGACACCAGACGACGCTCCGACAGGTTCACGTGGTAACACGTCGAATCGAGGGTCGAATGGGCCAGACCGGGAGCGCGAACGGCACGTCACTGCTGACCGACCTCGGACGAGCGTTCGGGACGGCCGTCGGGGTGGCAGGGGTGACGATACTCGTCGGCGTCACCGTCGCCCGTCTCGCCGGCGTGACGACAGCCGACCTCGAGAGCGCCGCCCCGCTCGAGGTCGTCGGAGTCGGCGTCCTCGTCCTCGCCGTCGGCCTCGCGAGCTGGCTCGAGGACGGCGGGTACGAACGGCTCGGCGCCGATCCGACGGGTGGTGCGCGGTTCGCCTGGCTGGCGTTTTTCTATCTCCCGCTGGCAGTCCTCCCGCTTCGAGTCGCCCTCGGAGCGACGACCACGAGCGGTCCGACTGGCGTCGCCACGCTCTCGGTACAGCTGGGGTGTGTCGCTCTCGCCGCCTGGCTCTCGCTGTACGGTGGTCTCGACCGGCTCGGACTCGAGACGCGACACGTCGGCCACGCCGCGCTCGCTGGCGTCGGCCTCGGGATTCTCACCGCTGTGATCGCGACGGTGCTCGAGCCGTCCGATGCGCTCGTGGCGCTCGTGGCGCTCGTCGCACAGCTTACCGCCCTGTGGGTCGCCGTCGGCACCGTCGTCGATCGGTTCCGCCAGTGAATCAGGCAGTGACACTACCCAACCCCGGATAGTTCGCGACGATCCCGTCGACGCCCGCCGCCCGAAGCTGTGCGAACTGCACCCAGTTCTCGACAGTCCAGACGTTGACCGTCCGGCCCTCGTCGTGAGCGACCTCGAGGACGTCGATCTCCGGTTCCGTCGCCGAGAGTCCGGCGTACTGTTCCGTCGCCATCGCCGTGCCGGCGATCGCGTTCCGCGGCGGATGGATCGCCTCGCAGTCGTACCGGCGGGCGACCTCGAGACCGTCTGCAAGTGAGTCCCAGACCAGGACGGCGGCGGCGTACTCGGGGGCGACGTCGCGGACGGCCGCCAGCGCGCCCTCGCAAAACGACGAGAAGAGGACCTCGCCGCGGAAGGCGTCGCAGTCGTCGACGACGCGCTCGACGAACGGTTGCCACGCCTCGCGTCGCTTCTCGCGCTCGTGCTCGGCGAGTGCCTCGCCGAACCGCAGGTCCGCCCGCCCCGGACTCTTCAGTTCGACGTTCACGCCCATCGTCGACGGGACGGCCTCGAGTACCGCCGCGAGCGTCGGCACCGTCTCGCCGCTCTCGAGGACCTCGGCCGCGCACACATCCTCGAGTGGCGTCTCCCGGACGAGTCCCTCGGCGTCGGTGATCGGCCGACCGTCGCGGGTCCCGTCGAGGCGGTCGTCGTGGAAGACGACGGGCGTCCCGTCGACAGCGGGCCGAACGTCGACCTCTATCGTAGCGGTCCCGGGTCGGTCGGCGGCGGCGACGGCCGCACCGACGGTGTTCTCGGGAGCGACGCCAGCGAAACCACGGTGGGCGATGACGGTGGGTTCGTCCATCGGGTCACTCGAGGCGGGCGAGCGAGTTGTACGTTCCCCCGTGGGAGTGCGACGAGGAGTCGCTCGACTCGGTGTTTAAGTACGATGACGCGGCCACGACCTCCATGACCGGAGTGAGACGACAGTTGCGCGTCGCCGTGAGTACGGGACGTGCGCTCGCTGCCAACCCGTTCCTGCTCGCCTACCCGATCGTCGCGACGGTGCTCGCGCTGGGGCTGACCGGCGCGTTGCTCGCGTACCCGCTCGCCGGCGCACTCGAGATCGTCCCCTACAGCAGCCGTGCCCTCGGCGTGGGCTTTCTCGCGTACCTCGTCGTCGTGCCCGTCTCGCTCTCGTTCGTGATGGTCGCGTTCACCGCCGAGGTGGCCCGGACGTACCGCGGCCAGCGACCGGTTCCGGGCGAGGGAGTCCGCGTCGCGACCGACCGGATGGGTGCCGTCGTCCTCGCCGCGTTGCTCTTCGGGACCGGCGGGTACGCCGTCCGGTATCTCGGAATCGTCGGCCGCCTCGGCGAGTTCGCCGGCGTCGTCTCCGCGTGGGGGATCCGCATCGCCGGCACCTTCGTCTACCCCGCCATCGCGACGACCGACGGGGACGCGACTGGGGCCCTCGAACGGAGCCTCCAGGCACTTCGAGCGGAGTGGGGAAGCGGAATCGTGACGACCGTCGGCACGCAGACGCTCGGCACGCTGCTCACCATGGCGGGACTCTGGAGCGCCGTCGGACTCGTCGCCGCCCAGTGGCTCGGGTGGATCGCTCTCGAGGTCGGCCCACTGGGCGAGTTCACCCTCCCCGTACTCCTCGCCGTCGGCGGACTGGCCGCCGCGTTCGTCCTCGGATTCGCCGTCAACGGCCTGCTCACCACGGCGCTGTACCTGTACGCGACCGAGGGCGAACTCCCGGCCCTGCTCGCCGCCGATCCGGCAGACCTGGTCGAGGTTCGCGGCGGAGACGCCGTCGCTGGCGACACCGGCGGTCCAGACGGCCACCGATCGACGATCGAGTGATACGGTCTGCCGGACCGACGTACCGGTGCGACCGCGACCGTCCCGTGGTTGCACCGGAGATGACGTACAGTAATCCGAGAGGCGGCCGCGGGCGATCGGCGTTCGCAAGGCGGACGTTGACAGCCCCGTTCGTGGGACGTCCCGTATGACCGACGCCACACTCGAGACAGTCGAGGACGCCCTCGAGCGGGCGACCGACCTCGAGGACGAGGCGGCCGTCGACCTGTTGTGCGCTGCTCGACGGGACGTTCGCGCCCTCGAGACCGACGCCTCGGTCGACGAAAAACGGCGACGGGCGCTCGAGGACCGAGTCCAGCAGCGACTCCGCGTGGTGAGCGAACGCGAGGCGTACGACGCCGACGTGGGTGCGGGGACGAACCCCGACGAGGAGAACGCCCCCTGATACGGACGACCGTGCGTCGTTACCGGCGTAACCGTGAAGTCTTGCGGTTGCGCCGGGACACAGGTACAACAGACCGTATGAAGGCGGCGTCCGGTCCGGCGGAAAGCGGCGAAGACGGCCACACCCATGCCCTTTTATTCTCACTCCGCCCCCAGTGGACGGTATGCGAATCGCACTACTCGGCGGAACGGGCGACATCGGACAGGGACTCGCGCTGCGGTGGGCGTACGACACGAACCACGAGGTCCTGATCGGCTCGCGCGATCCGGAGAAGGCCCGAACGGCGGCAGAAGAGTACGAGACGGAACTCGACAGCCGTGGCGTCGACCGGACGATCAAGGGGTTCAGAAACGAGATGGCGGCCGACCGCGCGGACGTCGCCGTCCTCGCCGTTCCACCGTATCACGTCGGCGACACCGTCGACGCGGTCGCGGACAAACTCGACGAGGAGACGGTACTGGTCAGCCCGGCCGTCGGCATGAAAGGCGACGACGACGGCCTCCACTACCACCCGCCGTCGACGGGGAGCGTGACCGAACTCGTCGCCAGTCGCGCCCCGGACGCGGTGCCCGTCGTCGGGGCGTTCCACAACCTCTCGGCCGACCGGCTAGCGAACCTCGACCTCGAGTTGGAGATCGACACCTTGCTCGTCGGCGACGACGACGACGCAAAAGAGACCGTCCGTCTACTCGCCGAGGGAATCGACGGCCTTCGCGTACTCGACGCTGGCCCGCTCGCGAACGCGGCCGAAGTCGAGAGCGTGACGCCGCTTTTGATCAACGTCGCGCGGTACAACGACGGGATGCACGACGTCGGCGTCCGGTTTACTTGATCAGGCGCCGGCCGACTCGAGAGCGTCCTCGAGGTCTTCGCGCTGGGTGACGCCGACGAACCGCTCGACGACGCCGTCTTCGTTCTCGATGATCAGCGTCGGCAGCGACCTGACCTGGTACTCGTTTGCGATCTCCTGTTGTTCGTCGACGTTTACTTTCTCGACTTCGAATCGGCCCTCCCAGTCGTCCTCGAGTTCCTCGAGGATCGGGTCCTGGGTCTTGCAGGGGCCACACCAGTCCGCGTAGAAGTCCTTGAGCGTGACAGTCATACCGTTCACCGGTAGTTTCCCCGCGTCGCGCATAAGGGTTTCCCACCCATGTGCAACTGCCGCCAGAGCGCGGGTCGCCGCGCCGGGCGACGCGACAGGGTACTACCCGCCGATGAAGACGGTCTTCAGCCGCGTGCCGCACGATGGACAGCACAGCGTCTGCCACCTGTCGGGGTCGAGGTCGCCGTACGTCCTGGTCCGGATCGCGTCGTCTCTCGAGACGTGTTCGTCGCAGGTCGAACAGTAGAGTGAGTCGTCCGTACCGCGCTCGGTCATCGTCCGACGGTCCGCGTCCGTCGGTTAAAAGCCCTTCCGGCCCGGGAGGTCTGACTGGCGGACGACACGAGTCACACCGATCGCACTCGACTGGCCAACCAGGTCGACGGCCGACCGAACCGCGATCGGGCGATTGCAAGCGGGAGCAGTACCAGCACGGATCGGCAGGAGATATGCGTTCGTCGATGGGACGGACGTTTCGACGCCAGTAGTCGCCAGACGTCCGTCGAAAGATTTAGTGCCGGGTGGGCCAGTACATCGAGTATGGACAAAGGACAGAACACTGGCGGGCTGATGTCCAGTGCCGGGCTCGTCCGCTACTTCGACTCCGAGGACTCGAACGCGATCCGCATCGATCCGAAGACGGTCATCGCGTTCGGCGTCCTGCTGGGCGTGCTCGTCCAGTTGCTGACGTTGGCAGTTGCATAGAATCGCTTTTCTGGACCGGGGATCGCTCGAGAGAGGGCCGTCGGATTTTACCCACGGCCGCGACGTGACGCGGCCTTTTTGCTACCCCTCTTCCTAGCGGCGGTCATGTCACTGGTTGCCGGCGTCGTCGCCGTGCAGGGCGACGTCTCCGAACACGCAGACGCGATCAGACGAGCCGGCGAGGCACACGGCGAGGACGTCACCGTCCGCGAGGTCCGCGAGGGTGGGATCGTCCCCGACTGCGACCTCCTCGCGTTGCCCGGCGGCGAGTCGACGACCATCTCTCGTCTGATTCACGACGAGGGGATCGCCGACGAGATCGTAGCGCACGTCGACGCGGGGAAACCGCTCCTCGCGACCTGTGCCGGGTTGATCGTCGCCTCGAGCGATCCGCGAGACGAGCGGGTCGACGAACTCGGCGTGATCGACGTCACCGTCGAGCGCAACGCGTTCGGCCGGCAGCGAGACAGTTTCGAAGCGCCGCTGTCGGTCGACGGTCTCGAGGGGCCGTTCCCCGCCGTCTTCATCCGCGCCCCCGCCATCGACGAGGTCGGCGAGGCGGAGGTGCTAGCGGAGTTCGACGGCCGTCCGGTCGCGGTGCGCGACGGGCCGGTCGTCGCCACCGCGTTCCACCCGGAACTGCTTCCCGACGATCGGATCCACCGGCTCGCGTTCTTCGCCGAGTCGGCGGGCGGCGACGCGAGATCGCGTTGAGGGTCACAGCCCCGCCACGTGCCGCGACGACGGGATCGGCCCGACGGCGTCGGCCGTAGGGGTTTTTCCCGCTCGCCACCATTCGTGAGGGTATGAAGGCATCTATCGACGCGGTGCGAGTCGCGGGTACGCCGCAGGGTCCGGTCCCCGTTCTCGTTCTGGCCGTCGAGGGCGAAGACGACGTCGTGCCAATCTTCGTCGGGTTCGAGGAGGCGACCAGCATCGCCCGCGGTCTCGAGGCCGAGGACATCGGCCGTCCGCTGACACACGACCTCCTGCTCGACGTGATGGAGGAACTGGGCGGACGGATCGACCGCGTCGTCGTCAGTTCGATCGAGGAGCGAGACGACGGGCAGGGTGGCACCTACATCGCCGACCTCCACGTGGAGACGCCCCGCAATTCGGTCGTGATCGACGCCCGCCCGAGCGACTCGCTCGCGCTCGCCGCCAGGACGAACGCCCCGATCGAAGTCACCGAGTCGGTCTTCGAGAACGGCCGTGACGACAGGGAGAAGTTCGCCGAACTCGAAGACATCCGCGAGGTATCCGGTGATATATAGATGGACGAGACGCTCGAGGAGTTGTTCGCAGTGATCGAAGACCGAAAGGAGACGTTACCCGAGGGCTCGTACACCGCCTCGCTGTTCACCCACGAGAAAGGCGAGAACGCGGTGCTCGAGAAACTCGGCGAGGAGTCGACCGAACTCGTACTGGCGGCGAAAGACGACGACCGCGACGAACTGGCCCACGAGGCCGCCGACATCGTCTACCACCTGCTCGTCTTGCTCTCGATGAAAGAGATGGACCTCGCCGACCTGCAGGCGGAACTCGAGGCGCGGCGCTGATCGGGTTCGCAGCCTCAACGGTCGGCCTCCTCGTCGTCCGTGAAGACGAGGTCGTCGGTGCGCTCGAGCCAGTCGATGCCCCAGGCGACCGTCACGGGGACGAGCGCGGTCGTGAAGATGGCCGTGAACACGAGGATCGAGAACAGTTCCTGATCGATGACGCCGGCCGAGAGGCCGACCGAGACGATGACGATCTCGACGGTACCGCGGCCGTTCATGCCGAAGCCGATGACGAGTCCCTCCTTCGAAGAGAGTTTCGTCGGCAGCGAGAACAGCCAGCTGCCGGCGATCTTCCCGACGAACGCGGTCGCGAGGACGATCGCCAGCAGCCGCGGCGCGGTGGTGAAGACGCCCAGCGTGAGGTCGAACGCGACGGTCACGAAGAAGATCGGGGCGAAAAAGCCGATCGCGAGGTCGTAGACGACGGCGTACATGTGTTCGTAGATCTCGGGGTCGAGCTGGGCCTGTCGGAGGAAGAGTCCGGCCACGAATCCGCCGATGATCATGTGGAGTCCGACGGCGGCGGCGAAGGACGCGAACAGCAAGGCGACGACGAGCGCGACGGTGAACGTCGAGGTCTTGTCGACGAACTGGTGGCGCTCCATCCACCGCTGGAGTTGCAGCCAGACGTACGGCAGGAACCGGTCGCCGACGGCGAGCACGACGACGAAAAACAGCAGTGCCTGGCCGATGAGCAGTGCGAGCCTGGTGGTCGTCACCTCGCCGGTTCGGATGAAGCCGTTGATGCCGGCGAAGACGACCATCACGCCGACGTCGGACAGGAGTGCGCCACCGAGCAGGACGCCCGCGACGCGCGTATCGAGGACGTCGAGGTCGACCAGAATCCGCGACTTCGTCGCCAGCGACGTCGCGGCCATCGCGATTCCGATGAACAGCGCCTGCTCGACCGACGTACCGACGTAGACGCCGACGCCGTATCCGAGGGCGAACGGGAGGACGAATCCGCCGAACGCGATCATCAGCGACTGCGGGCCGAGTTCGAAGAGGTCGTGGATGTCGACTTCCATCCCCACGTAGATCATCAACAGGAACACGCCCAGCTCGGCCAGAATCTCGAGTTCGTCGGCCGGGTGTAAGAGCCCGAGGAGCGCCGGGCCGAACACGATACCGGCCAGTAGCTCGCCCATCAACGCCGGATACCCCGCTCGTTCGGCGATCGTCCCGAATATCCAGGCGAGCGTGAGCACGCCGAGCAAGTTCAGCAGGTCGATCCCGACAGATTCGACCATAGGCACTCGTTCGTGATTGAGAACCTCTGGCACACAAAGCCCTGACCTTGCGACGTCCCGCTGGCGGCGAGCCGACCGCCGCCGGTCACCCGACGCCAGCCACCGAACCGCGCGAGGGGGCGGCCGTCAGATCAGTCGAAGCCGCTGATCAGCGTCACGAGCCACTGGGCCGGATCCCCCCGGTCGCGCACCTCGATCCGCTCGAGCCACTTGACCCACTGGAAGCCGCGACGGCCGGGAGCGACGAGACGGGCCGGTCCGCCGTGGCCGTGACTCAACCGTTCGCCGCCGACGTGGGTCGCGATCAACGCGTCTCTGGCCTCGTCGATCGGGAGGCTCCACCGGTAGCCGGTCACGGAGACGAACCGGACGTGGGTCGCCTCGTCGGCCGCGTTCACCCGCGAGAGAAGGTCGCCGACGCGGACGCCGCGCCACTCCTGGACCGTGTACCAGCCGCTCGTGCAGTCGAGCAGTGCGCGCCGGTCGGCGTCGGCCTCGAGTTCCGCGAGTTCCAGGGGCTGGTCGACGAGGCCGCGCACCGAGAGCGACCACGACTCGCGGTCGATCGGCTCGGGATCGTCGGCGACCCACGACGTGACCGGAAAGCTCCCGTTTCCGTCGCCCTCGCCGGCGGGACGGGAGCCGGTAAAGCGGCGGTCGGCTCCGCCGGTCTCGAGGACGGCGTTGACCGCTTCTTGCAGGCGGACGGCGACCGCGCCGGCGACGAACAGCCCCCCGATCTTGATCGCCGCCCGGCGCTCCGCGAAGTCGACCCGACGGGGCCGCCGCGCGCGAGTCGAGAGGTGTGCGAGCACGAGCGCGAGGAGCGCGAGACCGAAGCCGACGTGGACGCTCAAAAGCGTCCAGTAGCCGATTCGCGTCCCCGGCCCGACCACGCCGACGACCCAGGCGATCCCCGTTCCGATCGCGCCGAGTGCGGCGACCGCGGTGAGCACCGACAGCGCCGTCGTCGGCCGCCACCGCTCGCGCTCGAGGACGCGGTGGCGAACCCGGTACAGTTTGAACCCGAGCAGGACGACGAACGTGAGGCCGACGATCCGGTGGAACCAGAAGACGTACCGGCCGTCGGGGCGGCCGACGGTAAACGAGAGGAGACCGCTCGCGACCTCGAGGGAGACGAGGACGAGAAGCGACCAGTCGACGACTCGCGGCGGCGGCTGGACGCGGGCGAGCAGCCGGGAGAGGCGTCGGCCACGCATCGAGTACGGTTCGGTCGCGAGCGCAAAGAGCGCGTCGGCGGTATCAGTCGTTGACCGCGCCGCCGACTGCGCCGGCGATCGCGCTCTCGAGTGCCATGATCAGCGCGACGACGACGGCGACGGTAGCGATGCCGGCACCGACCGCGCCGGAGATCGCGCCGCCGACGGGACCGAGCGCGAGCCCGGCGATGCCGACGGCGACGCCGAGGACGAGACCCCCGATGATGCCCCCGAGTGCGCCGGCGAGCAGCCCGTGCCAGAAGCCACTCGCGAGGCCGCCACGCGCGAGGTAGCCGGCGGCGAAGCCGCCGACGAGGCCGGCGGTCAACTGCCCGAGTCCCGGGAACGCGATGCCGAAGATGCCGATGATCGTCGCGATCACGAACCCGACGAAGACGGCGCGCCAGTTCGTCATACCGGACGTTGGCTGCACGCGGACAAAAGCGCACGCCGCGCAACGAACGCCCTTTTATGATCGGAGACCCTACTCGTGGCCATGATTTTCGAAGACCTTCCGACGACGCCCACGTCGGAAGAGCTGATCGACAAGGCGTTCTCCCGGGCGGCGCGGGCCGGCAGGGCCCAGCGAGGACTCGAGGCCCAGCAGTCGATGCTCCAGACGGCGGCGAACATCATCTCGGACAACTTAGAGAACGTGGTGACCGCGTGGCCGGACTTCGAGTACGACGTCGATCCGTTCTACTACGAACTCGCGGACGCGATCGTAGACGTGGACGCGCTCCGCCAGAGCCTCTCGGAGGTGATGTGGGCGAGTCGCAAGGCCCGCGAGATCCACGAGGAGTACCAGTCGAAGCTGCGGAAGACGGACGTCGACACGGCGCGAAAGCACCGAAAGCAGGCGTTCGCACGGCTGGCGGACATCGTCGAGCAGATCGACGATCACCTGCTGTACATCAACGAGGCCAGAAACGACCTGCGCGACCTGCCCGACATCGACCCCGACGAGCCGACGATCGTCGTCGCCGGCTACCCGAACGTCGGCAAGTCGTCGTTCGTCAACGACGTGACCAGAGCCCGCGGCGAGACGGCCTCGTACCCGTTCACCACGAAAGGAGTCGGCGTGGGTCACTTCGAACGCGACCACCTTCGCTACCAGATCGTCGACACGCCCGGCCTGCTCGACCGCCCGCCGGCGGAGCGAAACGAGATCGAATCGCAGGCGGTCAGCGCCGTCGAGCACCTCGCCGACTGCGTGCTCGTCCTGCTCGACCCCAGCGGCGAGTGTGGCTACCCCCTCGAGTCGCAACTCGAACTGCGCGACGACATCGAAGTCCAGTTCGAAGACGTCCCGGTCATCACGGTCGCGAACAAGGCCGACCGATCGCGCGACGTCGAGGCGGCGTACTACATGAGCGTCGAGACCGGAGAGAACGTCGACGAGGTGCTCGAGGCGGCGGTCGAGGCGATCGACTACGAGCCCGAGTTGCCCTTCGAGGGGTAGCGTCGGTCGAAGCGTCGTCGCGTCGCCGCCTGCTCGTACTGGACGGTCTCGACGCGAACGGCGACGCGTTCGCCGGTTCGTTCTTCGATCCGCTCTGCGACGTCGTTCGCGAGTTCGCCGGGATCCCCGTCGCCCTCCGCGCTGACGACGACCGTCACCGTCCGCGGCCCGGTAAACGGCGACATGTCGCTGTACTGCGTCTGAATCGAGACCGCAGAGAGGTTCTCGTGTGCTGGATCGGCGAGTTCGTCGTCGACGGCACTCGAGATCTCCCGGTCGACGGCCACCTGCTGGGCCGTCGCGACGAGGACGACGATCGTGAGCGCGGCGACGACGGCCGCGAGCGCGATCGTGGCCGCGCGGGACCGTTTTCGTTCGCCGTCGGGGGAGGGGCGCTCTCGCGACGGGTAGTCGAGGACGACGAGGACGCCCAGGACGGCGAGGTTGATCGCGACCAGCGTGACGAGCAGCAACACCGCAGAGCCGATCGCGAGCGCCGGTTCGAGCCAGGCGATCGCCAGCCCCGTCGCGGCGGCGGTCGGGATGAGCGCCGCGGCGATCATGACGCCGATGATCGACGTCGGCCCTTTCGTCGTCAGTCCGATCCCGGCAGCCGTACCGGCGGCGACGCCGACGACGAGCGAGAGCGCGTTAGGCGCGAGGCGGACGCCGACCAGGTCGAGCGTCGGGAGGTCGAGCGTCGACGGAACGAACCCGAGAACGCGAACGAGAGTGGCCAGAGTCGCCGCGGCGGCGACCGCGAGCACGAGTCCGTACAGTTGCATCCAGAGGCTGTCCGTGACCATCTGCCGGTCGCCGATCACGCTACCGACGCTCGCGGTCAACGCCGGGCCGATGATCGGCGCGATCACCATCGACCCGACGACGATGGCCGGCGAGCCGACCAGCAACCCGGCGGTCGCGATGAGCGCGCTCAGGATCATCAACGCGGCGTACGACCCGGGATCGCGGCTCAAATCGCGCGCTTTCGTCCGGAGTTCGACCGCCGTCAGGGGATCGTACTCGCCCGCGTACCGCTCTTCGAGCGTCTCGGACGTCGCGGTCAGCGCGGCCTCGCCGCTCTGGATCACCGTGTACTCGTCCGTCTCGATGCCAGCCTCCTCGAGCGCGCCGAGCGTGTCGCCGATCGCGTCGCTCGGCAGCGGGATCTCGAGCAAGACGCTCGCCCGATCGTCGAGCGGAATGGCGACGAACGTCACGTCGCGTGACTCGAGGGTCTCGCGTGCCGGCTCGCGGCGGCCTTCCGGCACGACGACGTGCAGGACGCGCACGACACCGTCGTCGACGGTGAGCAAGAAAAACGTCCGCCATGCGTTCGCCCGTATACCGACGTTACCGTCGATCGCGGCGACAGTCGCCGTCGGCGACGGACGGCAGGAACGCTCCGTACAGCGGTCAGCGCTCGACGACCTCGACGTACCGCACCTGAACGCCGACGGGTTCGTCTGCGTGCTGATTGATCCGCTCGTGTAACTCTTCGGCGAGTTCGGGATCGGCCTCGGCCGGGGGAACCCCGATCGTGACCACCACGCGCTCGGGCCCGCGGAAGGGATAGTCGTCGTTCGACACGACCTCGAGGTCGATCAACCGGAGGTCGTCGCCGCTCTCCTCGAGGACCGCCACGGTCTCGTCTCGAGCGTCCTGTTCGAACGAGCCCGTCTGGTAGGAGGAGTAGGTGATCCCGCCGAGAAACGCCGAGAAGACGAGCACGACGAGCGCGAGCGCGCCGATCTGGCGTCGAATGCGGGCCCGCGTCGGCTCGAGGTCGAACAGGCTCTCCGGGCGGTAGCCGGTGTACCACAGCGTGACCAGTCCCGCGAGGTTGACCGAGAGCACGTTGACGAACACGAGGACCGTCGAGCCGATCGCGGCCGCCGGTTGGCCGAAGGCGATGGCGATTCCCGCCGTCGCGGCGGGCGGGATGAGCGCGGCGGCGATCATGACGCCGACGAGCGCGACCGAGACGCCCGTCGCGATGCTCAGGATGCCCGCGACGCCGGCCCCGAGTGCGATGACGAGCGAGAGCAGGTCGGGCGTGAGTCGCTCTGAGATCTCACCGATCGTCGCGATGTTCAGTCCGGGCGGGACGACGTTTCCCAGTCGTATCAGCCACGTGAACACCGCTGCCGATCCGATCGCGAGGACGACGCCGAGCACCTGGTGTTTCACGCCGCTTCTGAGTAGCTCTTCGTCGCCGAGCACCGTGCCGATGCTCGCGCCCAGTGCCGGCCCGATCAGCGGCGCGATCACCATCGACCCGACGACGACGGCCGGCGAGTCGAGCAACAGCCCTGCCGTCGCCACCAGCGCGCTGACGACCGTCAGCGTCACGTAGATGCGAAACGAGGGGGTCAGCTCCTCGGCGTGGGTCTGTAGCTCCTGGCGGGAGATGCGATCCTCCTCGACGTCGCCGTTCTCGTACTCGTCGCGCAGCGTCTCGAACTTCCGCGAGATGACCGTCTCGGCGTCGACGACCACCGTGTAGGCGTCCTCGTCGACGCCCTCCTCGTGTAACGCGTCGAGTACCGACTCGACCGCCGCCGACGGCAGCGGGAAGTAGACGACCGCCGTGTACTCCCGACCGCTCGTCTCGTCGGTGACGACGTACTCGATTCCCTGCTCCTCGAGCGTCCCGAGGATCGCCTCTCGCGTCCCCGTCGGAACCATCAGTTGTACGAGCCGCACGTCGAGTGGTGACGAAGCCAGGGAGCATAATTCCGTGGTCGTCTCCTAGGAATGTCGGGTGTCTCCCGCGCGGCGTCGGATGGGGCACGGTCACGTTCGATCGTCGCGTCGGCCACGCGGCAGTCGACGGTCCTTATTACCCACGGCGACCCTACACCCGGGTATGTTCGATACGCGCCCGGATCGCGAGGCCGAAGTCGTCCTCGTCGGTCGCTCGAACGTCGGCAAATCGACGCTCATGCGGAAGCTCACCGGCCACAGCTTCGACACCGGCGGGAAGCCGGGCGTCACTCGCGAGCCGAACCACTACGACTGGGCTCCGGAGGACTTCGTACTCACGGACCTGCCCGGCTTCGGCTTCATGAGCGGGGTCGACGAGGAGCGACGGGAGGCGATCAAGACCGACATCGTCCGCTACATAGAGGAGTACGCCGACGAGATCCTCGTCGCCGTCCTCGTCGTCGACGGCAAGAGCGCCGTCGACATCATCGACCGCCACTCCGGCCCCGACGAGATCCCCTACGACGTCGAGATGTTCCACTTCCTGCGTGAACTGGAGATTCCGACGGTCGTCGCCGTCAACAAGATGGACAAGGTCGACGACCGCGACGAGCGCCTCGACGAACTCTGTGACCGACTCGGACTCCACCCGCCGTGGAAACAGTGGCGAGACACTATCGCCCCGGTCAGCGCCAAACGCGACCAGCTCGAGCCCCTCTACGAGGCCGTTCGCACCCACCTCCACGAACAGCAACGCGACGATCTGTTCAAATTCTTCTAGCGGTCTCGGGCCCTAGACGCCCGGACCAGAACGGTCAACCGCTCTCGACGCCACGCGTTCGCATGGACGAGTCGATCGAGTACACGCCGATCGGACGGATTCGAACGCCGTTCGACGACCCGGCGGGGATGCCGATCCAGGCAGCCGCCACGGCGACCGGGGGAACCGTCGAACTCGAGGAGCGGTTCGCACCCGGCGTCGCCGACCTCGAGGAATTCTCTCACGCGATTCTCGTCTACCACTTCCACCGGGGCGACCCGGAGCCGTCGCTTTCGGTCACGCCCTTTCTCGACGAGGCCGACCGGGGGGTGTTCGCGACGCGTGCGCCCGTCCGACCGAACCGAATCGGGCTCTCGGTCGTCCGCGTCGTGGCCGTCGAGGGGGCGACGATCACGGTCGAAGGAGCCGACGTCGTCGACGGCACGCCGTTGCTCGACGTCAAGCCGTTCGTTCCCACCTTCGACGCCCCCGAGGACGCCGACGTCGGCTGGCTCGAGGGCGTCGACGATCCGGGAGCGGTCACTGCCGACGAGAGATTCACCGACGCCGACGAGGTGAACCGGGAGTGATCAAAACTCGAGCGTGTACACCGCTTCGGGGTACGTCTCGTCGCCGATCTGGACGGTCCCCCGGTCGGTCTCCTCGAAGTCGAGTCTCTCGTAGAACGTCCGTGACGCCTCGTTCGAGGCGAGGTCGAACGCCCGCATTCGCGTGACGCCGAGTTCCACCAGTCGTTCGCGCAGGTGCTGGTGGAGGGCGGTGCCGACGCCGGCGCCCTGGTGGTCGGGGTGGACGTACATTCGCAGGACGTCGCCCTCCTCGCCGTCGGCGAGTGCGTGGGTGAACCCCACGACATCGCCGTCTACCTCGGCGACGAGGAGCACGGTGTCGATCCCCTCGAGCGAGACGTCGAGGTCGTCGCCGTGCCAGCCGCCGATCGCCGTCTCGAGTTCGTCGTCCCCGTACCACTCGTCGACGACCGCGTCGATGGTGTCGGCCTCGAGGTCGTCGTAGGTGTCGTGCCACGTCTCTCGAGCGACCGCACGAATCGCCTCGCGGTCGGTGGAGGTCGCCGATCTGACCTTCATGACTGTTTGACGGTAACAATGGTACATAGGGATTGTCACTGTTCAGAGGCGATCGCGCGTCCGACGGCCGGGTCGACCGACCGGGTGTGACGATCAGTGGAGTCGCTCCTGTGAGAGCATGATCACCATCGAGAGGCCGGAGACGACGATGATGAGCAAGGCGGGGACGGCGGCGTACTGGAAGTAGGCGGCCTCCTGTGCGCGCCAGATCTGGGTGACGAGCGTCTCGAACCCGGCCGGCCGGAGGACGAGCGTCGCCGGGAGTTCTTTCATCGTGGTGAGAAACACGAGCGCCGCGCCGGCGCTCACACCGGGCGCGATGAGCGGGAGAGTGACCCGTCGAAACGCGCCGAGCGGGGCGTCGCCGAGCGTGCGCGCCGACTCGACGAGCGTCGGATCGATCTGCAGCGTCGTGGTCCGGATGGCCCCGACGGCCTGGGGCATAAAGCGTACGACGTACGCGAACACGAGCAGCGGGAGCGTCTGGTAGATCGCGGGGGCGTAGCCGGTACCGAAGTAGACCAGCGCGAACGCGAGGACGATTCCCGGCACCGCGAAGCCGACGTAGGTCGCCCGCTCGAAGATCGTCGCGAGCGGGGAGTCGTGCTTGGCGGCGAAGTACGCGACGGGGAGGGCGGCCGCGGCGGCGACGAGCGCGGTCACGAACGAGACCGCGACCGAGTTGAACGCGTAGCCCCACTCGAAGGCGAGGTCGGCCCGTCCGCCGCCGTCGGAGCGGACGACCCAGAGGCCGAGAATCCAGATCGGGACCACGAGCGCCAGCGACGACACCGCTGCCGGCAGCAGCGTCGCCGGCCACCGCCACTTGCCGAGCGCGACTCGAGACGCGCTCGATCGGCCGGAACCGTCGCTCTGGATGTTCTCGTCCGGGCGGATCCGCGACTCGAGTGCCAGCACGACGAGGACGATCGCGAGCAGTTGCAAGGAGAGCAACGACGCGTACTCCCGGCCGAACATCTGGTTTTCGACGTAGATCTCGCGGGTGAAAACCGACAGGCGCATGATCGCGGGCGTCCCGAAGTCGGAGACCGCATACAGCGCGGCGAGCAACGCGCCGGCGGCGATCGCCGGCCTGAGGTGAGGGAGGGTGACGCGACGGAACGTCCGCCACCGGCCGTGGTTGAGCGTGCGTGCGGCGTCGACGAGGCTCGTGTCGAACGACAAAAGGGCCGCCCGGGTCGTCAGGTAGACGTACGGATACGTGTAGAGCGTGATGACGAGGATCGATCCCGGCAGGCCGTAGATCTCGGGCAGTCGCTCGATTCCGAGCGGTGCCAGGATCGAGTGAAACTCGCCTCGAGGGCCGAACGCGGAGACGAATGCGAACGCGCCGATGTAGCTCGGAACGACGAGCGGCAACGCCACGGCGATCGTCCAGAAGCGACGAAACGGGAGGTCGGTGCGCACCGTGAGGTAGGCGAGCGGGACGCCGACCAGTACCGACGCCGCCGTCACGCCGCCCATCAACAGGATGCTGTTGAACAGGACGTCGAACGTTCGCGGGCTGGCGAGCAACTGCCAGGCGCGGTCCGGCTGGACGTTCGCCGCCTGGAGCAAGAGCCACGTCAGCGGGAATACCATGCTGGCAGCGATCGCGCCCGCGAGTAGCGTCAACCCTATCGGGGGGCGATCGGTCGCGGATCGGGAGACAGTCGAGAGCAGTGATTTCATAGACGACCTCGCTATTCTGGCAGGTAGCGACCCGACCGCCGCAGTCGGCTACGGCAGTCGCTCGCTACCGCGCGTTTCTGACAGTGTAACCGTCTCGTTCCAACGGGTATAAGTTTTAGGTTTACCTAATCCGCGAACATGGAGCTGACCAGACGCGACGCGGTCGCCGCGCTGGCCACGCTCGGCGTCGGCGGCGCGGCCGCCCTCGGCGCTCGTAACTGGCAACGCGACGACCGAAGTGACGTCGTCGACGACGAACTCGTCCGGAACACGCTGGTCGCCGCCGCCGAGGTCGTCTATCCCTCCGACGTCTCGGGGACGGCGACGTTCGTCGAGACGTTCCTCGAGGGACGCCTCGAGCGAGACGACCACGCACGTGGGCTGCGCGAGACGACGGCAGAGTTCAACGACGTGTCGGAGCAGTGGCACGGCGACGAGTTCCCGGCGCTGTCGCAGGCGGATCGGGATCGAATGCTCCGGGAGGTCGGTGCGGACACCGCCGAGGAGATTCCGGACGGGACGCTGGCCGAACGGGTGCGCTACTACGTGGTCAACGACCTGCTGCTGGCGCTTTACTCCTCACCGACCGGCGGAGAACTCGTCGGGATCGAGAACCCCCAGGGTCACCCCGGCGGGACCGACACCTACCAGCGGGGGCCGGAAGCGTGAGCGCCGACAGAACGCCGATCGAGGACGCGGACGTCTGCGTGATCGGTGCGGGACCGGCCGGCGCACTGGTCGCGGATCGACTCGCCGACGCCGGCCGTCGCGTCGTCGTCCTCGAGGCCGGCCCACGGTTCGATCCCGACGACCGCTTCGAACGAAGTGAGCGAGCGATCCGCCCCGCCTACGACCTGCCGGACGTCTGGGACGGCGACCCGGAGCGAGACGCTCACGTGTCGTCGAACGAGGACTGGTTCTACCCGCTCAACCACACTCGCGTCAAGGGCGTCGGCGGGTCGACGCTGCACTGGCAGGGGATGGTGATGCGCCTCCACGAGGACGACTTCGACTCCGCGAGCGAGCGAGGTGTCGGCGTGGACTGGCCGATCGACTACGCGGACCTCCAGCCGTACTACGCCGAGGCGGAACGCGAAATCGGCGTCGCCGGGGCCGACGACAACCCCTTCGCGCCGCCCCGCGAGGAACCCCACCCGATGCCGGCGTTCAAGCCCTCCTACAGCGACGGACTGTTCGCCGAGGCCTGCGAGAACGTCGAAGTCGCGATGCACTCCGTGCCGAACGCCCGCAACTCCGAAACGTACGACGGCCGGAGCGCCTGCAGCGGCTACGGCACCTGCCAGCCCGTCTGTCCGTCCGTCGCGAAGTACGACGCGACCGTCCACGTCGAACGAGCGGAAGAGAAGGGAGTGACGGTGATCGACCGGGCACCGGTCCAGTACCTCGAGCACGACGCCGATTCGATCACCGCGGCCGTCTACGCGACACCCGACGGCGAGCACAGACAGGAGGCCGACAGCTTCGTGATCGCCTGCGGCGGCGTCGAGACGCCGCGGCTGCTCTTGCTGTCCGAATCGGAACAGTACCCGAACGGACTCGCGAACTCGAGTGGACTCGTCGGCAAATTCTTCATGGACCACCTCTTCGCCGGGATGGGCGGCACGCTCGAGGAGCCGACCCGACAGAACCACGTCGGCTTTCTCACCAGCGAGTCCCACCAGTTCTACGACGACGCCGACGAAGAGGTCGGCCCGTTCAAACTCGAGTTTTTCAACTACGCTGGCCCCTCGCCCGTCGAGTCGGCTCTCGGGGGCGACGACTGGGGCGACGAGCTCCTCGAGCGGCTGCGACGCGAGTACGGCACCCACGTCGGCATGGGCGCGCTGGTCGAACAGCTCCCCCGGGAGGACAGCTACGTCACGCTCGATCCCGACCGGACGGACGACCGCGGCAATCCCGTCCCGGACGTCCACTGGAACGTCGGCGAGCGCGCCCTGCGGACGCTCGAGCGGGCCAACGAGATCCAGCGGGAGATCCTCGAGGAACTCGGTGCCGAGATCACCTGGCAGGTCGGTCCCGAGAACACCGGCCCGGCCTACCACCACATGGGGACGACCCGGATGGGCGACGACCCCGACGAGAGCGTCGTGAACGCCCGGTTGCGCACGCACGACCTCGAGAACTGCTGGATCGTCGGGAGCAGCGTCTTCCCGACCGGCGGGGCGATGAACCCGACGCTCACCATCGCGGCGCTGGCGCTCCGGGCCGCCGAGCACGTCGACGCCGAACTCTAGCGAGACGGGCGCTACTGTCACCATCCACCTGTTTTAGGCAAACCTAAAAGTATAAGTCGGCGGGGTAGCAACGGACGGGCAATGAGCGAACCGCGACCGGCCGACGAGGGCGGGAGAACCGAGGGGGAAAGAGCGGAGGCCGACACCGACGAGTACACGTTCGAGGACGTCAGCGTCGTCATGGGGACCTACAACGAGGAGGAAGCGATCGGCAAAGTGCTGTCGGACGTCGAGCGCGTGACCGACGGCAAGGCGGAGGTCGTCTGCGTCGATGGCTCCTCGGACCGAACGCCCGAGATCGCTCGCGAACACGGCGCTCGCGTGATCAGACAGCGACCGCAGGGCTACGGCGTGGCGGTACGCGAGGCGATCCTCGCGCCCGACCGCCCGATCGTCGTCACCACCGACTGCGACGACACCTACCCGATGGAACAGCTCCCCGAGTTCCTCGAGTCGATCAACGCCGGCTACGACGTCGTCAGCGGCGACCGCCTCTACCACGGCGCGGCGGCGATGCCGGCGTTCAACCGCTTCGGGAACCACGCCTTCGCCGCGATCGCGAGCGTCCTGATGGGCACGCACGTCCACGACACCACGACGGGGATGCGCGCGTACCGCCGGGAGGTCGTCGAGTCGATCGAGTGGACCGAGAACACCGGCCTCTCGGCCGAACTGCTGATCCGGCCGCTGATGAGAGGCTACGACGTCCGCGAACACCCCATCGAGTACCGCGAGCGCGCCGGCGAAACCAAACTCGACCCCATCCAGGGCGGCGCGGCGATCGCCAAGTCGATCGTGAAAGTCTGTCTCGAAGAACGGTTCCGGTAACTGTCTCGAGCGAGTCTCCCGGTTCGTGGGCGATTCGCCGGGTTCGTCGGTGCCGACGGAGACAGCGAACGAGTCTCGAGGTATCGTTCTGTCCGGTAGTAGGAATCGATCGACGCGTAACGCGTGCACGCTCGTCACGCCGATCCGCTCAAACCACCGAAAGCAGGAAATACTTATCAACTGTGCGAACGGATCTTCCCGTATGGACGAGCCAGGACTACTCGTGGTGCTACTCGGGGTATTCGTTGCATACCGATTCCTCCAGGGAATCGAAGAAGCGTGGCGCGGATACCGACGGACGGCCGAGTAGTCGGTCAGCCGTCCCGGTAGTTAAGACCACTCGAGAGACACGAATCGTGGCCGTGTTCGTCGTACTCGACGTCGTCGCTCCGACGCTCGTCGACGAGTGGCGAGCGAAATCCGGTGGGTGAGCGAACGACCGCGCTGTGTCGACGCGTAGCGAGTCGACTCCGTCATCTCTCCTCGAGTCGCGTCTCGAACTCGACCCACTCGGCGTGGACGTCCGGATCGTCGGGGACGTACGTCCCCTCGCTCCCGCAGGCGGTCACGAGGTAACAGACGGTCCGTTCGGGCGGCCAGATCGCCTCGACGGTGCCGTCTGTCGTCCGGACCGTCACTTCCTGTCGGTAGGTGAACGAGCCCCCGTCGGGCTGGACCAGCGTAACCGAAAGCGTCACCTCGTCAGTCCCGTCGGTCGGGACCGCCGTATCGCCGGTCGGCGTCTCGAGTCGCGCGCCGTCGGCCTCGAGCGTCCAGTCGACGGCGACGCGCTCGCCGGGTTCTGTGAGCGTGTAGGTCGCGTACGTCTCGTCGTCTGTCTCGAGCCTGACGGTCGCGCTGTCGACGCGGTCGGGGACGGCGACGGCGGTCTCGCCCGCCAGCGATTCGCCCGCGCGGACCTCGAGGGCCTCGAGTTTCGGGACGACGTGGCCGTCCGGATTCGGCGACCACTCGCCGTGGTACGCGTAGCGGTAGTACGTCCGGTCGGGATAGGCGTCGACGACGGCGAAGTCGTCGTCTGGCTCTCGATCGAGCGCGTAGACGACGGGACCGTCGAAGCCCGGTTCGTTCCGGAGGTACTGGAACGGGTGGTTCTGCCAGTCGCCGTACGGCGTCGGCAGGAAGACGAGAGCGTCCTCGAAGTCGCGGTCTTCGATCGGCTCGTAGGCGTCGGCGAGTTTGTCGGTGTACGCGGCACTTCGCTCGAGCGGCGGCCCGACGAGGGCGGCGTTCGCCCCGCCTGCGGTCACGAGCGCCGCGAGGAGGACGGCGACCGCGAGAGCGCGCGTAGCCGGCGGCGACGCGTCGACGCGGTCGGCGAGCGTGCGGAGCCGACGCCAGCCGGCGACGGCACCGAACGCGGCGAAGATCGACAGCGGGACCAGCAGGTCGAAGTAGTAGAGCGGCCCGAACTGGGCGACGATGCCGTCGGTCGGATCGCTCATCGTCGCGAGGACGTTGTAGTTGCCCCAGAAGAACAGATTCCCGAGGGGTACGGAGACGAACAGTCCCGCGAGGAGGATCCCCGCCGTTCGACCTGCGGGATCGGTTCGCCACCGTCGGATCGCGAGCACCAGCCCGGCAACCGCCAGCGCCGTCCCGAGGAGACCGGCGGTGAACCACCGCGTCGTGAGATACTCGAGGACGTAGCCGTTCGCCCGGAGGGCGAGTTCGGGGGTGTACTCGATCGAGTGTCCGAGGATGCGTCGCCGCCCGAACCCGGGGCCGTCGAGCGGGGCGAACGCCTCGTAGGGAAAGAGCAGCGCCGATCCGGTCAGGGCGGCGTTGTACGCGAGCGTCAGGCCGACGAACGCGAGCCCGCCGGCGGCGGTGACGGCGTTTCGACGCACGGGGTCAGAGATCGGTCGAATACCGGACTCGAGGAGCGCCCGGCCGACGGTCCACAGCGCGTGGAGGATAAACGGCGCGGCGAACAGGACGGCCGTGTACGGACGGGCGAAGAAGGCGAGTCCGATCGCCACTCCAGCGAGCGCGGCACTCGAGAGGTGGCCCTCGCGGACGCCGCGGAGGTAGCAGACGGCAAATGCCAGGTTCAGCAGCGTCGTCGGCGCGTACGGCAGGAAGACGGCCGACGTCAGCAGGGCCATCGGCGACGCGGCGAAGATCGCGGCGGCGACGACGCCGACCCGCCGATCGAAGACCTGCGTCCCGAGGACGGCGACGAGCGCGGCGTTGCCGGCGGCGACGGCGGCGAGCGTCACCCGCGGTTCGTCGAACAGCGCCATCGAGACGGCGTACATCGCCGCCGGGACGGGATTGTACTTGGAGTAGAGGCGGCCGCCATCCTCGACGAAAAACCAGGGGCGAAACGCACCCGCGAGGTCGCCCGCGTGTAACTCGAGTTGCCCCTCGAGGAGCATCGCCGCCTGCAGGAGGTACACCCCCTCGTCGTGGTTGACCGAGTGGTACGGGAACACCTGCGTGGCGATCGCGAAGACGACGACGCCGGCGGTCAGGGCGATCCCGGCCGCGGCCAGTCGCTCGCGACCTGTGGCTGTCGAGACGGTACGAGCGACGAGATCGCGGAACGAATCGGGGCTCACGGTAGATCAGGAAGCGACGGCGCGAGTGAGACGCGAGCGATCGATCAGAACTGGACGCCGACGTCGCGCATCATGTCGACCGTCGGCTCGAGGTCCGACAGCTGAGTCAGGTCCATGTTGGGGACGTCGAGGTCCTCGATCGATGGCAGTTCGCCGACCGGCGGGACGCCCTCGACCAGCGGATACTCGAAGTCCCGGACCGCGAAGTAGTCCTGGGCCTCCGTCGAGAGGAGATGACGGATGAAGTTCTCGGCGAGTTCGGGGTCGTCTGCTTCGTCGATGACCGCCGCGCCCGCGACGTTGAAGATCGTTCCCGCGTCGCCCTGGGTGAACGTCGTCGCGATCGGCGGGTCGTTGCGGCTCTCTTTCACGCGCTGGATGTAGTAGTGGTTGGTGAACCCGGCGTCGATGTCGCCGTCGGCGACCGCCTCACAGACCGCGAGTTCGTTGCCGTACGTCGCGATACCGGCGTCGACGACGCTCTCGAGCCACTGCCGGGTCGCGTCCTCGCCCTCGAGGATGCGCATCGCCGTGACGAACGCCTGGCAGGAGGCGTAGCCCGGTGCCCACCCGAGCTGGGCGTCGACGCCGTCGGGGTACTCCATGATGGAGTCGGGGAGGTCGTCCTCGGAGAGGACGTCCGTGTTGTACGGGATCGAGCGAGCGCGCCCGGACGTACCGATCCAGCCGTCGGTCCGGAACTCCTCGCCGACCATCTCGAGTAGGTCGTCCGACAGCGTGCGCGTTCGGCCCTCGTCGGCGAGCATGCCGAGCGAGCCGGCGTCGACGGAGAAGAAGACGTCCGCAGACGTGCCGTCCCCTTCGGTCACGATCGTGTTGGCGAGTTCCGTCGAGTTGCCGTATCGCGGCTGTGGCGAGAACGAGAAGTCGTCGTACAAGTCCTCGATGTAGCTCAGGAGGTTGCCCACGAGGAACTCGCCGCGACCGGAGTAGATCGAGAGTTCGCCCTCGAGGTCGGGCATCTCCGCCATACTCGTCCCACCGAGTTCCTGACCCTGACGGCCGTAGCCGAGTTCTGTGAGGTCGGAACCGTCGTCGTCGCCGTCGTCGTCGTCGCCGCCAAACAGGCCCAGACAGCCCGCCAGTCCGGCGACGCCGAGCGTCGCCGACCCGGCGAGGAACGTTCTTCTGTCGCTTCGATCGGGGAATCGTCCTTTCTCGTCCATGTTTTTAGGCTCGCCTAAAATCACTTATAGTCGTCGATCCATACCGACTCACGTCCGACGGTATCAGTCGTCGGTGACGGGGACGCGAGCGCCCTCGAGTGCGTCGAGACACGCCAGCCAGTCGTGCATGTACTCGCCGACGTGGGCGAAGAACTCGCCGTTCTGGTACTCCTCCCACTCCCGACTGCAGAGTTCGTCGGCCATCGCCGCGAAGACGTCGGCGTAACTGTCGGCGTCCGCGCCGGCGTCGTCGACGATCTCCCAGAGGTGTTCGTTGAGTTCGAGGCCGGCGACCTCGTTGTGGAGGTCGTCGAACGTCGATCGGGCGGCCTTGTTGTGTTCACACAGCGGCGCGCCGTTGTAGATCTGCTTGCCGAGGACGTCGCAGGCGCGCTTGAGGAAGACGCCGCTCCAGATGTCGTCGAACCGGCCGACGTCCCACGGGTTGTCGTCCATCGGCAGCTGGTAGAACGCCGGGATCACCTCCCGGCGGAACGCGAGGTTCATCGAGCAGACGGTGAGATAGTTCTCCTCCGCGGCGACGAAGTCGTTCTCGAAGTCCTCGCGAGTCGTCCGGGTCTGGGCCTGACCCTGCAGGTCACCGTCCATCAGGATCCGCACCGCGTCGAGGTCCGGGACGTTCGTCCACAGCCCCTGGGAGGCGACGACCTCGCCGGCCTCGATCGTGGTCGTGTCGGTCTCGACGGTCTCGTCCATCGCCGAGTAGGGGTATCCGCGCGGGTACAGGCCGTGTTCCTCCGCGTTCTGGTAGAGGACGTTTACCCACTGCTCGTCCGAGGAGACGGCCTCGATCTCGCCCTCGAAGGCGAGGTTCTCGAGGTGGGTCCCGAAGAAGTCCTCGTCCTCGTGCGGGAGGGTGTCGTCGTCGATGAACACGCCGTACTCGAACTCGTCGTTCGCCCACATGTACAGCAGGCCGAAACTCGTCTCGGCGTGGCTCGCGGCCGGAACGACGTGTTCGTACTCGGTGACGCCGTGGTCTTCGTACCACTCCTCGCGTCGCGTCCCGTCGAAGACCTCGCCCGAGACGCCTTCCTCCTCAAGCATCGTCTCCATCGCCTCGGTCTCACAGAAGTCCTCGGTCACGAGCACGACGTGGAGTCTCGAGAGGTCGAACCCGTGGTCGCGCGCGTTGTCGAAGTACGAGCGCATACACTCGTACTCCCGGATCGTCGGGACGACGACGCAGATGTCCTGGCTCATGCTCCAACAATTTTAGGCCGGCCTAAAAAACGTGCCGATGTCGGTCAGTCGTCGGCCGGCCCGTCGGGAACGGCGGTTCGCCCGTCGGTGGCGGCGGTCGACAGCGAGACGTTCAGCGACGCGAGCGCGCCCGCGCCGCCGACGAGCGTGATCGCGTTTTTCAGCGCGTGATCGACGATCGCCCCGGCCAGCGCCGTGCTCGCGCCGACGGGCGTGAGCCCGACGACGAGGCCGGTAAACGCCGCCTCGTACAGTCCGATTCCACCCTGCGAGAGCGGCAGGACCTTCGCTAAGTTCCCGACGCTCACCGCGAGCGTCCCGACGACGAGCAGGGTCGGCGCGTCGAGTCCCGCACCGACGGCCGCGAGGACGACCACCGCGGTCAGCACGTCCAGTCCCCACACGAGGAGACTCTCGACGCCGACGGTCGCCACCGCACGCGGATTCGTCGCGACGCGCTGGACGTCCGCGAGGAGATCCAGCAGGGCGTCGACCCCACGCCGGAGGCGTGGCCACCGACTCACGCGCGTGCGAAGACGAGGACCGAGCGCACGGTCGCTGTAGGCGACACCGACGGCAGCCGTCGCGACCACGACGGCGGCCGTCGCGACGACCGAAGCCGCCTCGAGCGCCCGCCGACCGTACTCGAGGTCGTCCACCAGGCCGAGTGGGCTCGAGTCGCCGAGCAGGGCAAGCGCGAGAACGGCCCCGCCCGCCAGCGTCGCGATCGTCAGCAGATCGAAGACGCGTTCGACCGCCAGCGAACCGAACCCGGTGGGGTAGGGTACGCCCTCGCGGTCTTTCACGAGGTACGCCCGAACGGCGTCGCCCGCCCGGGCGGGGATCGCGAGGTTCGCCGTCTGACTCGCGAAGACCGCGGTCGTGAGAAAGCCCGTGCCGACGCGGTGACCCATCGTCGCGAGCACGTCGCCGTACCGGCGGCCACGGAGGGGCCACGAGACGGCGTAGACGACCGTCGCGACGCCGAGCAAGAGCGGGTCCGCACCCGTCACGTCGGCGACCACGGAGTCGACGTCGACCGCACGGACAGCCGCGAGCAGGCCGACGACGACGAGCGCCGTCCCCGCGAACGTCGCCCGGCGGCGGGAGAACACCCCGCCGCGAGCCGACCGACCGTCCGTCGCGTCCTCACGGCTACCGTCGTCCATGGTCGAACCCTGCGGGAGCAGATATTTAAGTCCACCTAAAACTCGAGCAGGATGCTTCGAGCGGCCGGCTAGCGGCAGAATCGTGATAGAACGAGTCGCCCGCGGTCAGGTCAGTTCCGCGATCAGCTCTCGAGCCGACCGTCTGACGGCCTCGTCGCTCGAGAGCGCCGGCTCCCAGCCCAGCGCGGCGAGCTTTTCGACGGAGAGGCGCATCTTCGGCACGTCGCCGGTCCAGCCGCGGTCGCCGCCGGTGTACTCGTAGGTCGGTTCGAGACCCATCTCGTCGGCGACGATGGCGGCGATCCGGTCGACCGACGTGGTGGTCCGGGTCCCGAGGTTGTAGGTGTTCATCGCGTCGTCGGCGTGTTCGACGACGTGACACATCGCGTCGACGCAGTCGTCGACGTGCATGTAGGACTTCTCCTGTCGGCCGTCGCCGAGGATGGTGAGCGTCTCGGGGTTCTCGCGGAGTTTCTCGACGAAGTCGGGGATCACCGCCCCGCGAAGCCCCGAGCCGACGATGTTCGCGAACCGGAAGTTCCAGACGGTGAAGTCGTGGCTGTGAGCGTGGGTCGCGAGCAGGCCCTCGTCGGCGAGTTTGCTCGCGCCGTAGGTGCTGATCGGCTCCATCGGCGCGTAATCCTCCGGCGTCGGTCGCGGCGCTTCGCCGTAGACGGTCGACGACGACGTGTACGCGAGGTCGGTGACGTCGGCGTCGCACATCGCCTCGAGGAGCGTCAGCGTCATCCGCGTGTTGCGCTCGAACTGGTCGTACGGCCGATCCGTGTCGACCAGCTTCGACGCCGCCAGGTGGAAGACGCGGTCGACGTCGGACGTGAGCACGCCCTCGAGTGCGTCCGGATCGGTCAGGTCGGCCTCGACGAAGCGCGCGGCGTCGGGAACGCGCTCTCTCGAGCCGTTCGAGCAGTCGTCGACGACGATCACGTCCTCGCCGTCCTCGAGCAGTCGGGCGACCAGGTGGGTGCCGATGAAGCCCGCACCCCCCGTCACGAGCGTCCGTCTGTCGGTCATCGGCCGTATCTGATCGCTCCCGTAACATAAACACGTCCGTCCGGCGTCGGGGGTCGGCTGTGACGATCCGTCTAGACGACCCTGTTGTACAGATCTTCGCCGGTCTCGAGTCGATCGACGTTCTCGCGGACGATCTCGCCGACGTCGCGGAAGTAGTCGCGGGTGTACGCCGCACAGTGGGGCGTGACGATCACCTCCTCCATGTCCCACAGGGGCGACTCCTCGGGGAGCGGTTCGGTCTCGAAGACGTCCAGCGCCGCGCCCGCGATCTCGCCGGACTCGAGGGCGTCGACCAGCGCCGGTTCGTCGACGACGCTCCCGCGGGCGACGTTGACGAAGTAGGCGTCCTCGCGCATGGCGGCGAACTCGTCGGGACCGAAGAGGTGGTGGGTCTCGTCGGTCAGCGGAACGGTCGCGATCACGAAGTCGGCGTCAGCGATCGCGGAGCGGAGGTCGTCGTTCGCGTAGATTTCGTCGAACCCGGGGACGGGTTCGGCGGAGCGGCGCACGCCCGTCGTCCGGACGCCGAGCGCACCGGCGACCGACGCGACGCCACGTCCCAGCGTGCCGGTTCCGACGACGCAGGCGGACGTGCCGGGGAGCGTGAACGCCTCGTCCCAGTCGGGTCGTTCCCACCGCCGCTCCCGCTGGTGGGCGACGTGGTCGTGGAGGCGACGCGAGAAGGAAAGCAGGTAGCCAGCGACCGTCTCGCCGACCGTCCGGTCGTGGATCCCCGTGCTGTTGGTGAGGACGACGTCGCGCTCCTCGAGGACGTCGAACGGGAACCGGTCGACTCCCGCCTGGATCGAGTGGATCCACTCGAGGTCCGCGAACGCCTCGCGGTGCTCGAGGGTGACGACGGCGTCACAGCTTTCGATCTCCCCGTCGTCGATCACGCGCACGTCGACCGGGAGGTCGGCGAGTTCGTCTGCGAGTTCCACCGGCGGAAAGACCGCGTCGACGGAGTCGTGAACGCCGAGTCGCTCGAGTTGCATACACGGCGCTACGAACGGTCTCGAGTTCAATCTTCGCTCGAACGCGAGCGGCATTCGGCCGAACGCACTCGAGAGCGGGCCGGTCGAGACGCCTCCCGAAGATCGATCTGGACGGCGTAAAGTGGGCGGCTCGGGTGAAAAGCATCGTCACGAGGGGCTCAGAGGGGGTAACTCTTCGTCATGGCCGCCCTACCCGTGCTTGGCAGGCGAGGACTTTCCGTCTATCGCTTCCGACTGCGACCCGTCACTCGCCGCTCGTCCACGCCTCGAGGTCGCGCAACTCCGCGGCCACCTCGCCGATACCCGCACTCGAGAGCGCCCCGCGCTCGGTGACGACGCCGTCGACGCAGTCGGCGGGCGTCACGTCGAACGTCGGGTTCAGCACGTCGAGCGGCGCGTCTCCGTCGTAGACCGCCTCCCGGGAACCGGACTCGAGGTTGACCGCCTCGCGCGTCGAGACCTTGTCGGTCGCGGCGACGGCGTAGACGGGAACCCCCTCGCGCGCGGCGGCGAGCGCGAGCGCCCGCGTGCCGGTCTTGTTCACGACGCGACCGTCCGGCAGGACGGTGTCGGCACCGACGAGCACGCAGTCGACGTCTTCTCGCGAGAGCACGTGTGCCACGGCGGCGTCGGTGTGTATCGTCACCGGCAGGTCGTCGGCCAGTTCCTCGGCGACGGCGACGCCCTCGCGGGCCGGTCGGGACTCGGCGACGTACGCGCGCGACGGCTCGCCCGTCCGCAGCGCCTCGAGGACCGTCCCCGACCGCGAGAGGGTCGCGACGGTTCCCTCGACGTGCTCGCTCGCCCGCGTCGCGGCCTCGTCGTCGGCCGCGAGCGCCCGGTCGATCCCCGCGAGCGCGGACTCGAGGACCGCGGGGGCGCTCCCCTCGTCGGCCTCGGCCATCGCCCGGTTGACCCGGTTTCGCAGGACCGCCATCGAGGGACGAGCCTCGAGCAGTCGCCGGGCGAGTTCGGCGAGTTCGTCCCACTCCGCGTTCGACTCGGCCGTCCCGGCCTCCCGGCGCTCGCGGACGAGCAGCCCTGCCCGGTCGCGCAGCACCTCGAGCGCGCGGATCGACAGGTACGCCGCGCCGTGGTCGCCGTCGGCGGCGATCGAGCGGACGGTGGGCGCGACGCGTTCGTACGCCGCCCAGAGCTTCGGCACCGTCTCGCGGTCGGCCATCGCCGTCGGCGGAGCCCACTCGCAGTCGACGTGCTCCTCGCTCAACGCGACCTCGCGGGAATCGCAGTCGAACAGGTACGGGTGGACGACCCACTCGCGACCGAGGTCGGCGTCTTCGAACCGCACTGGTCGGGCCGACCGGACGAGCGTGACCGCGTCCGCGAGGCCCGTCTCCTCGGCGATCTCGACCCGGACCTGTCGGTCGGGGTCGCCCTCCGCGAAGCCGGAGACGCCGCCCCACTGGCCCGCGTACGTTCCGACCTCGTCGCTGCGACGCAACAGCAGTACCTCTCCGCGATTTCGCAGGAAGGCGGTGACGACGTGGCTCGCGTCGTCGCCCGCCTGGTCCGTGGCGTCGGTCATAGACGAGCGAACGAGTGCGCACGGGGAATCGCTTTCGGGGTCGACGTCGTACGCCCACCCATGTCACTGGTTGCCATTATCAGCGACACGCACGTGCCGTCTCGAGCCGACGCGATCCCGGAGTGGGTCACAGACGAAATCCTGCGAGCCGACCACACGATCCACGCGGGCGACTTCGACTCGCCGCGGGTGTACGAACGCGTCGCGGACCTCGCGGGCGGGAACCTGACCGCCGCTCGAGGGAACGTCGATCCGCCGGCGCTCGGACTGTCGAAAGCGAAGACGGTGGCGATCGACGGCGTGACGTTCGTCGTCACCCACGGCACCGGCTCGCCCAGCGGCTGGCACGACCGGGTCGTGGAGACGGTCCGGACGGCAGAGAACGCAGACGCCGTGGGCGTCGCGGGCCACACCCACGAGGTCGTCGACGAGCGCGTCGACGGGACCAGACTGCTCAACCCCGGCAGCGCGACCGGGGCGACGCCCGCCGACCGCGAGACGATGTTCGTGGCGACGGTCGAGGACGGCGACCTCGAGGTCGAACTTCGAACGGGATAGGCGGAGTCACCGACGGTCGCCGGCGCGCATAGCGGCCGCCGTCTCCGGTGACGGTGGCCTTTTTACTGCGCTTTCCCACCCACCGAGTATGGAACTACACGCCGTTCCGGACCTCCCGGAGATCCGTCCCGGCGACGACCTCGCGGAACTCGTCGCCGAGCGGATCGACCTCGAGGACGGCGACGTGCTGACGGTCGCGAGCACCGTCGTCTCGAAAGCCGAGGGGCGCGGAGCCGACCTCGACGACTTCCCGGCGGGGCCGCGAGCCAGGGAGATCGCGACGCGCCTCGAGGCGATCACGGACGAGCGGAAGGATCCGCGATTCGCCCAGGCCGTCTTAGAGGAGAGCACCGAGTTGCTGATGGAAGCCCCGTTCTTGCTCACGGAGTCGCGCTTCGGCCACGTGAGCGTCAACGCGGGGATCGATCGCTCGAACGTCCCGGAGCACGACCTGCTGTTGTTGCCAGAGCGGCCGACTGAGAGTGCCGAACGGATTCGATCGGGTCTGCCGGTGGACGTCGCGGTGATCGTCACCGACACCTGCGGGCGACCGTTCCGTCACGGCCAGCGCGGGGTCGCCCTCGGCTGGGCGGGGATGCCCGCGAGTCGGGACTGGCGCGGCGAGGCAGACCGCGACGGGCGCGAACTCGGCGTCACCGTCCAGTCGGTCGTCGACGAACTCGCCGCGGCCGCGAACCTCGTGACGGGCGAGGGAGCCGACGGCACGCCCGCCGTCGTCGTCCGCGACTGGTCGTTCGGCGACCTCGAGGGGAGCGACGAACTGTTCCGGGACGTGGAGACGGACTTCGTCAGGCAGGCGCTGCGGGAGTGGGAGTACGACCACGAGGTGAGTCGATGAACGGGATCGAACTCACGCCCGAACACCCGCCCGACCGGATCGCCGAACTCGCCGCCCTGGCGGAAGCGGAGGGGTTCGACGCGGCGCTGACGAGCTGTCACTACTTCAACCGCGATCCGTTCGTGACACTCACGCGGATGGCCGAGGCGACGGAGACGATCCGCCTGGGGCCGGGCGTCGTCAACCCCTACGAATCCCACCCCGTCACCCTCGCCGCGCGGACGGCGACGCTCGACGAGGTGAGTGGCGGACGCGCCGTCTTCGGCATCGGCGCGGGCGACCGGTCGGCGCTCGCGAACCTCGGCATCGACCGCGAGCGTCCCCTCCGGCGGGTCCTCGAGAGCTTCGACCTCGCGCGCGACCTCTGGGCCGGCGAGACCGTCACCCACGAGGGGACGTTCACCGCCCGCGACGCCTCGTTGAACCTCGAGCCGCGGGACGTTCCGGTCTACGTCGGTGCACAGGGCCCGCACATGCTGCGGATGAGCGCGAAACACGCCGACGGGACGTTGATCAACGCCGCACACCCGGACGACTTCGAGTGGGCGGCCGGACAGATCGAGAAGGGACTCGCCGAGCGACCGGACGACTACGGCGAGTTCGAGGCGCTCGCGTTCGCCAGCGTGAGCGTCGCCGGCGACGAGCGGGAAGCGAGAGAAGCCGCCCGCCCGCCGGTCGCGTTCATCGTCGGCGGCGCGGCGGAACCGGTCCTCGAGCGCCACGGGATCGACCGCGAGGCTGCGGCGGACGTAAGCGACGCCCTGGAACGGGGCGACCTCTCCGAGGCGTTCGGCCACGTGACGCCGGCCATGATCGACGCGTTCTGTATCGCCGGGACGACCGAGACGGCCGCCGAGCGATTCGCTGCCGTACTCGAGTACGTCGACGGAATCGTCGTCGGATCGCCGCTCGGGCCGGACCTCGACGACGCGGTGGTCCGCGCGGCCGAAGCGCTCGAGCGGGCTACTCGGGAATAACGAGGTCGGCGAGCGCGCCGAGTGTCAGGAGGCCGAACGCGCCGAGCGTCAGGGCGACGATCGCCCCACCGATGAGGACGAGAAGCGGTGCGAGCGCCTCACCCATAGCGACGTCGGCGAAGTGGTCGGTCATCTCGACGAGGTCGTCCACGATGACGTTCAACACTGGAGCGGTGTTCATAGTCGCCGGTTGTGACCGGGGGTACTTGGCCGTGCCGATCCGTGTCAGGCCCAAGAGCTGCCCGAACGTGCACGGAGACGGCCGAACGACCGATAGTTCACAGATATAATACTGTCAGCCAAAAATATTTCAAAGAAAAGCACGTTACTCCGATATGACCTCTCTCGACAACGTCTCTACCGAAGACCTCCGCCAGGCCTTGGCGGAGGTCGAGGGAAAAAAGCCATCACAACGGCTCATGGCGGCGATCAATTACCTTGAAGAAGACGGTGCAACGCTACAAGAGGTCGCTGAACGCTATGGATACACTGCTGGCTGGCTCTCGCGGTGGCTTGATCGACTCGAACGGCTCGCCGACGAGCCGTTCGAGGAGGTCGTCTACGACGAGCACCGTTCAGGAAGGCCCTCAAAACTCTCCGACAAAGAGCATGAACAGTTCGTTGAAGCGCTTCACAAGTCTCCAGAGGAAGTTGGACTTGACGCGCCTGCGTGGTCCGTTCCACTAGCTCGTCACTATCTCGCCGAGGAATTCGACGTTGAGTACAGTGAGCGTCACGTTCGACGATTGATGACCGAGGCCGGGCTGTCCTGGAAGACAGCCCGGCCGGAGTTTCACAAATCCGATGAGAGAGCACAGGAAGCATGGCAAGACGGGTTCAAAAAAAGCGCGACAACCTGGACGACGAATACACGATCTTAGCCATTGATCAGACGCGACAGGTTCTCTCGACACTGATTCACGCATGGTTTCCCAAGGGTGAGCGCCCGTCACTCCCGGTGACGGGCGCGTGGGACAGCATCAAACTTCTCGGTGCAGTCAGCGATACTGATGAGACGTTCTTTCTCCCCTGCGAAGAGAACTTCAACAGCGACACGACGATTCGTTTTCTGGACGCTCTCCAGACCGAGTTCGGCGAGAAAATCTGCGTTGTCCTCGACAACGCCTCGTATTTCACGGCGAACAGAGTCCAAGAGTTCGTTGAAGGTACTCCGATCGAACTGTGTTACCTTCCGCGGGGTTCACCAGAGCTGAACCCCGCGGAAGAGTGCTGGCGACAACTCGATCAATCACTCGGCAACCGCCTATTCGAAACGCTTGACGAACTTCGTGATGCTGCTCTCTGTGCACTGGACGAGATCAACGTGCCAGATGTCTTTACGTACTTATGTCCGTGAGTATAAGCACCTCCGCGCCGTAGACCTGGGCGTGACCGACGACGCGACGCTTGCGGACTTTCTCGAGGAGTCCGGGACGGCGACGGACGACCGGAGCGCACAGCGGGAGGTCGGTCGCGGTCCGGAAGAGCCGTCGCACCGTTCCGAGGAACACGAGACGGACGGACGTGACGCACGCGAGGACGACGAGCGGACGGCCGTCGAACCCGCCACCGGGACCTACGCGTGGGGCGAGCACACGTGCAGCGCCTGTGGCTCGAGCGTCGACCGGGTCTGGCGCGACGGAGACGCGTTCGTCTGTCCCGCGTGCAAAGAGTGGTAGGGCGGGCCGATCGTCTCGCAAAAGACGACGACGGCTGGCGACGACCAGCAGATCAGTGCCACGACGGAACATCGGACCCCCACCTCCAGAAGGTTTAAGCACCAGTCGTGACTTTGTACGTATGCAATGGCGAAAGGTACGGTCGCATTCTTCAACGACACTGGCGGCTACGGATTTATCGAGACTGACGACGCGGACGAGGACGTATTCTTCCACATGGAGGACGTCGGCGGTCCTGACCTCGAAGAGGGTCAGGAACTCGAGTTCGAGATCGTCGAGGCCGAGAAGGGCCCGCGCGCGACGAACGTCGAGCGCCTGTAAGGAGGTCCAGTAGAGGTATCGTTCTCCGATCGCTACTCGCGTAGCTACTGCTTTATTTGGCACATATACAACGTAACCGGCACAAATCGATTTCTGGAGAGTGCCGTTAATCACCGTTTCACGTATCAGTCTCGGCGAATCTCTCGAGAACGTCCAAAATGAACGGCACAAAACATATGCCTGCGAGTCGTTGATCTCTGACAAGCACGACGCGCGGCCAGGGTACCCGGTACGCTGGCGTTACACCTTCGAATCATGACAGACGCCGCACTCCCGTCCGAGCAGGAGAACCGCGCCGCCACCGTCGATCCCCTCCCGGTGAGCGACGTGGCCCAGCTGTGCGAGGACGTTCGATCGAACGTCGGTCGCGTCATCGTCGGCCACGAAGACGGGATCGACCACGTTATCACGACCATCCTCGCCCGCGGGCACGTCTTACTCGAGGACGTCCCCGGCGTCGGGAAGACGATGCTCGCCCGCTCGATCGCGACGTCGATCGACTGTACGTTCAGCCGAATCCAGTTTACGCCCGACCTACTGCCGACCGACATCACCGGCGTGAACGTGTTCGATCAGCAAAACCGGGAGTTCGAGTTCCAGCACGGGCCCATCTTCGGGAACGTCGTCCTCGCCGACGAGATCAACCGCGCACCGCCGAAGACCCAGGCGGCGCTGCTCGAGGCGATGGAAGAAAAGCAGGTCACCGCCGACGGCGAGACGCGGCCGCTCCCGGATCCGTTCACGGTCATCGCCACGCAAAACGCCGTCGAGCCGAACCGGACCTACGAACTCCCCCTCGCTGAGGTCGACCGCTTCACGAAGAAACTCGAGCTCGGCTACCCCGACGCCGACGAGGAGGCAGAGCTACTCGACCGAACCGTCGGCCACCACCCCATCGAGCGCCTGGAGCCCGTGGCCGACCTCGAGACGATCGTCCGGGCTCGCGAGACGGTCGCTGAGGTGTCGGTGAAAGCCCCGGTTCGCGAGTACGCGACGCGACTCGCGAGGTACACCCGCGAGCACGCCCGGCTGGGTGCGAGCCCGCGGGCCACGATCTCGCTGCTGCGGGCCGCCCAGGCTCGCGCCGCCGTCGACGGGCGGGGATACGTGATCCCCGACGACGTCGAACGCGAGGCACCCGCCGTGTTGAGCCATCGCATCAGGACGGCCGCGAGCGGTCACGACCGGGACGGGACAGCCGTCGTCGACGACGCCATAGAGCGCGTACCGGTAGAATGAGAGTCACCAGACGCGGGTGGGGGATCGTCGCCGTCGTCGGCTTCTGTCTCGTCGTGGCCTGGAAGTTCGGCCCGCGGTCGTTGGACGCGATCGTCGTCCCCCTCGTCGTCGCGCTGGTGGCCGGCGTGGTCACGGTCGCCCGGGTTGACGAACCGCACGTCAGTCGCGTCGCGATCGAGGATGGGTTCGTCGGCGAGCGCCGGACCGTCTCGCTCGAGGCCGACGTCGACCGACCGATCGCCGCCGAACTCGCCGACGACGTCGGTCGCGGCCTCTCGGCGACCGGGAACGTCGCGGCGACGACGCTCGCGCCAGAGCGAGGCTACAGCTACGAACTCGAACTCGAGTGTCGCGGCGAACACGAGGTCGGTCCGCTGTCGCTGTCGGTGACCGACGCGTTCGGGCTGGTCGAGCGACGGTTCGAGAGCGACCGAACGACGCGGGTCGTCGTCTATCCGCCGGTGTACGACCTCCGTGGCGGCGCGGGAGACGACCTGGCGCTGCTCGCGAGCGCGGTCCACGAGTCCCGAAAGGAGGAGTTCGACCACCTCAGAGAGTACGAACACGGCGACTCGCTGCGCAACGTCCACTGGAGGTCGGTCGCGAAGCGACCCGCCGGCGACCTCCTCGTCAAAGAGTTCACCGCACGCGAGGACGACGGGACGATCACGGTCGCCGCCGAGTCCGTTCCGGGAACGACCGACGAGCTGGCGGCGGCGACGGCGAGCGTCGTCACGTACGTCCTCGAGTCGGCGGTGCCAGTCGACGTGGTCGTTCCGGACGGATCGGCGTCGGCGACGGCACGCCACGACCGCCGGGACGTCCTCGAACTCCTCGCGACGGTCGGCCCCGGAACGCTCGCCGCGGAAACGCGACGGGAAGCCGACGTCCTGATCCGGACCGACGAGGACGGGACGGCGGTCACGATCGACGGTCGCGAGGTGCCGTTCGAGCGACTCGCCGGCACGACGATCGACGACGGAGCCGACTCGCGGCGGGAGGTGATCGCGTGAGCACGGAGTCCCGTCGCGGGCCGGGCGTCACGGCCGACGCGACCCGCGAGTCGCGAGCGTTCCGCCTGCTCGCGATGGGTGGCGTCCTCGTCCTGACGGGGTCGTACGTGACCGTCCTGCTCGACGTGACGGCGGTCGTCGGCGGCACGCGACGGCTCGTCGCGCTCGTCGTCGCGATGATCGCCACGGCGACGGTGCTGGCTCGAGCGATCAGGCCGCGAACCGCGACGGTCGCCGCCGTCGCCCTCGGCGGCGTCGGCTTCGCCTACTACTTCACTGCGGCAGGGCTCGGCGTCGGCGTCGTCTTCTCGGCGACGTGGGAACTGCTCTCCGATAGCGTCGCCTTCGCGACCGGGCTCTCGGTCTTCCAGATGATCGACGTCGGCACCTGGACGCTCGGGTTCGTCCCCGCCCCCGTCTTCCTCTCGTGGTACCTCGGACTCCGCAGACGGTACGTCGCGAGCGTCGTCGCCGGCGGGACAGCCCTGACGTTTCTCGTCCTCACCGGCGACGCGCCGACAGGAACGACCGCCCTCGGTACCGTCGGCGGCCTCGCCGCCGTCGGCTTCGGCGAACTCGAGCGTCGGGACGGAACCGTCGCCCAGACCGACGTCCTCGCGATCCTCTTTGCGACGATGTTGCTCCTCTCGACGACCGTCACACTCGTCCCCGGCCCCGGCGACTCGAGCGACCCGACCTTCCTCGTCGACGGGGACAGTCCCACCCTCGAGGGGACGACCACGAACGCCCCCCAGCGAGTGGAGATCAGCGGGTCGGTCGAACTCTCGCCGGAAGTCCGCTTTACCGTCCACAGCGAACGGGCGGCCTACTGGCGAACGGGCGTCTACGACCGGTACACCGGCGACGGGTGGGTCCGGACGGGACAGACGGAGTCGTACGGCGGCGAACTCCCCTCGCCACCGGGAGAAACCGAGACGGTCCAGCAGACCGTCCGACTCCAGGGACCGGCAGAGGTCATGCCCGCCGCAGCCCACCCGGTCGCGGTCGGCGACGACGCCGCGTCGAACACGGAGGTGACCGTCCACGGCGGCATTCGACCGGACGAACCGCTAGCGGAAGGCGACACCTACCGCGTCGAGAGCGCCGTCGTCGATCCGTCCGCCGCGGAACTCCGGACCGCCGGCACCGACTACCCAGCGGACGTCACCGACCGATACCTCCAGCTTCCCGAGGGAACGTCGAGCGCGTTCGAGACGCGCACGCAGGAGATCACGGGCGACGCCGAGACGCCCTACGAGAAAGCCGTCGCCATCGAGCGCCACCTGGAGCTGACGAAAGGCTACTCGCTCGACGTCGAGCGACCCGACGGCGCGATCGAGGAGGCGTTCCTCCTCGAGATGGACGAGGGGTACTGCGTCTACTTCGCGACGACGATGGTCCAGATGCTCCGGGCGGAGGACGTCCCCGCCCGGTACGCCGTCGGCTACACGACCGGCCAGCAGGTCGCCGACGACGAGTGGGTCGTCCGCGGACTCGACGCCCACGCCTGGGTCGAGGTCTACTTCCCCGACTACGGCTGGGTCGCGTTCGATCCCACGCCGGGGAGCGCCCGCGAGCAGACACACGCCGCGCGACTCGAGCAGGCCCGCGAGGAGGGCGTCGAGGACGTCGACACGAATCGCAGCGAGGCGGGCCACGTCGCCAACGCGTCCGCCGGGAGCCAGCCCGACGAGGCGGACCGACTGAGCGAGCGAAACCAGACGGGCGCGTCGGTCGAGAACGGGTCGGGACTGCACGCTGAAGACCCGCGGAACCTGTCGTTCGATTCGAACGGGACCGCGAACAACTCGAGTGCGGACGATCCGGACGCGGCGTCCGACGCCGACAGGTCGACAGACGACGGCTTCGAGTGGCCGGGCGTCGAACAGACCGCGTTCGGACTGGCGCTACTGGTCGGGTTCGTCGCAGGTGCACACCGGACCGGCGTGATCGCTCGAGCGAGCCACGAACTCAGACTCCACTGGCGAGGGCGGCGACGCGATCCGGACCGCGACGTCGAACGCGCCTACCGGCGACTCGAGTTACTGCTCGAACGGGAGTACCGCTCTCGGCGACGGTCCGAGTCGACGCGACAGTACCTCTCGGCGCTCTCGGCGAACGGGCTCGTCGACAGTCGGGTCTGGCGCGTCGGACGGCTGTACGAGCGGACGAGGTACGGAGACGGCGTCGGCCGCGAAGAAGCCGACGAGGCGATCCATACCGTCGACGCGATCGTTCGAGATCGGACGCCGATCGTCCGCCGGTTCCGGCGGTGACTCGTCCCGTCGGATGGGACCGTGTCCCGACGTACCCCGGCCCGTCTTGCGGTTGCGTCGACGCAGACTCGCGTCCGCCGTTATCACGGGGGCCGATAATTCACACGAGACCTAAAAAAGACCGCACGAAGGCGTGAAGGTCCCGATAGTGTTTAATATGCCCATTTCGTAGCATTGGACGTAATGTCGGAAGTCTGCTCGACGTGCGGGCTCCCCGAAGAGCTATGCGTCTGTGAAGACGTCGCCAAGGGGCAACAGCAACTCAACATCCGCATTGACGAGCGCAGATACGGTAAGGAAGTAACGATAATCGAAGGATTCGATCCGAAGGACGTCGACCTCGACAGTCTGTCGTCGGATCTCAAGTCCAAGTTCGCCTGTGGCGGCACCGTCGAAGACAGTCACATCGAACTGCAGGGCAACCACACCGGCCGCGTCGAAGATTTCCTTCGGGATCGCGGCTTCAACGTCGCCTGAGCCCGCAATGCTCTGAGACGGCTTCCGATCCACGGACCTTCGCGCATCGTCTCGCAGTCACTGCCCTTTCTCCCCGCTTTCGACCGTCCTAGAACGGCGCATCCGACTCGTTCGCCTCCGCGGACCCGTCGCCGGCCTCGAGTTCGTAGGACTCCGCCCACGCCTCGAGCCCGCCGGCCATGCTCTCGACGCGCGCGTCGGCCGCCCCCTCGTAGGAACCGATGAGGCGTGCCGCCTGGATGCTCGACTTGCCGTGCGGACAGACCGTCACGACGTGTTCGTCGTCCTCGAACTCTTCGATCCGCGCCGGGAGTTCGTCGAACGGAACGTTCTCGCTGTTCGGGATGCGACCGCGTTCGAAACTCGCCGGGGTGCGGATGTCGACGATCCGAACGTCGGCGTCCGACTCGAGGAGGTCGTAGACCTCGTCCGGGGTGATTTCGTCGTCCATTGTGTGGGCCGTTCGCAGGGGAGACGAATAAGAACCACGGCTCGAGTGGAGGCACCGTCGAGATCGTGCGTTCGGTGGAGTGATACGAGAGAGACCGGCGAGCGAGCCAGCCCCGTTCAGACGACGGCGGACCTCGAACGACGAGCGGAGAGCACAGCGATCCGTGAGCAGAAAGCGCGTGGGTCGAAACGCCGTGTCACGGAGTCTCACTCGACGGAAGTAGACACAAACGTAATGTATCAATCCGTGGAGGGGACCACTGTGGCTGTGGGTGCAGTGTCACACGCTCTTCGTGCTTCCCAGCCACACCCCTGTTTCCGAGCGGTTTCAACACCCGACAGACGACGTCACAGCAGGCCGTCCGCCTTCGCCAGCAACAGCCCGCTGATCGTCGCGTCGTTGGCCGGCTGTTCGCGGGCCCGCTCGAGAGCCTCCTCGACCGGGACCGTCCGCACCTCGAGGAACTCGTTACCGTCGAGGTCGCGCTCGCCGGGTTCGAGCCCCTCGGCGTAGACGATCGCCCGGTCGTGACGGAGGACGCCGGTCGCGACGGCGTACTCCTGGAGGACGGCGGTACTCGAGGGACGAAACCCGGTCTCCTCCTCGAGTTCGCGCGCCGCCGCCTGCGTGTAGGACTCGCCCTCTTCGACGATTCCGGCGGGTAACTCGAGGTGCGTCTCGCGGATGGTCGGCCGGTACTGTTCGACGAACAGCACGTCGGTATCGGTCCGCGCGACGACGACGACCGCCGGGGGGAGGTCGGCCCAGTAGTAGCGTTTCTCGCTCCCGTCGGGCTGGGTGACGAGGTCGTAGCCGCCGTCGTACCAGCCGGTCTCGTACTCGGTCGCCGATTCGGCCACCCGCCACTCGCTAGACTCACTCATCGGGATCCTGTGTGATCTCGACGCGGTAGTAGCTACCGTTTCGTTCGATCCAGACCGTGTCGCCGTCGACGGCGGCGCGGTTCCACGTCTCGAACTCGCTGAACTCGTCGAACGGGGTGTGTGTAAACGAGCTTTTCAGTCCGAATCGGCCCTCTTCGTAGGGGTCGGAGCGTCCCTCGTCGATCGCCTGGGTCGTGTAGGGGAACCGACGGTCCGAGAGGTTCTCGAACGCGATCGTCTCGGTGGCGTTCTCGGCCGCCGGTTCGCCGTCCTCGAGGTCGACCTCGGTCGCGACGGCGTAGGAGACGTCGCCGCCACCGCCGAGAATCGACGGGAGTGCACCGAGTGCGAGCAAGACGACGGCAGGGACCAGCAAGAGCAGCAGGTAACGCCTTCGCATCGGCTAGACGTCGGGACCGGGAAGCAATACGCGTTTCGTCGCCGACCGCCGATCGATCAGAACAGGTCCCGGTAGATGCGTCCGAACGCCTGCCGACGCAGCGTCGCGACGGCGGCGTCTTCCTCGTTCTGGAACGTCGCCGCCACCGCCTCGTCGGTCGGGCCAGCGTGCCAGACGACGCGGTCGACGGCCTCGTGGCCGGCCTCGACCACGTCGCCGTCGTACTCGGCCCGCCAGGTCTCGTACTCCTCGCGCGTTCCGACCCGGACCTCGAGCAGGCTCGCGAACATGGCGTCGCGGGCGGTCGCGACGACGTCGCTCGTGACGCGCTCTGCGTACTCCTCGCGGTCGAACGCCATCGCGCGGGCGAGTTCGCGAACGACCGTCTGTGCGGCCGGCCCGATCGCCTCGTAGTGCTCGCGTGCGTCGTCGACCGACTCGGGCCTGAACGTCCCGACAGTGTGCATACGAGGGCAGTCGAACCGCTGGCAGTTACTCGTTTTCGTCTCCGTCCGAACGGTCGGCGTCGTCGCCGTCCTCGTACATCCGCCGGGTCAACTCGCGGGCCTCCTCGAGGACGCGCTCGGTCTCGGCGGTCGTCTCCGGGGAGGCCATCGCGCCACGGCCCGGCTGCCGGGTCTGTCGTGCCAGTTCGTCCTCGAACGTGGCCCCGTGGTCGTGCCCGTGGTCGGCTTCGAACTCGGGCGTCTCGACCTCGGCGGCGTACTCGACGACCTGCGACGCCAGCTCCTCGGGGCCGCAGTCGGCCCAGTCGGGGGCGTGGCGCTCGAGCCACTCGAGGTGGTCTTCCCGGCCGAGCGAGGCGGTGACGCCGAGGTGGTTCGCGAGGTGCACTCCGTCGGCCTGTTCAGCGCCGCAGACCGGGCAGACGTATCCCATGCTCGAGCGTACGGCTGGCGTCCGTATAACGGCCACGTCCGACTGGCGGAGCGACGCCCCGTCGACTCGAGTGCCCCGCGTCCGAGAGGATCACTCGAGGCTGCGCACCATGATGATGGCGTCCTCGCCGTCGTCGTAGTACCCCGGGATCCGGCGAAGTCCCTCGAACCCGAACTCGCGGTAGAGCCGCCTGGCACCCGCGTTCCCCTCGCGAACCTCGAGTTTGACCGACGTCGCACCCTGGGCAGCGAGCACCGACAGCGAGTGGGCGAGCAGTTCCGAACCGATGCCGTCGCCCCGCCGTTCCGGGTGGACGGCGATGTCTTTCACGTGGCCGATGTCGCGGCCGTGGTTCGGCGTCACGTCGGAGACGACGTAACCGACGACCCGATCGTCCGCGACGGCGACCAGAAAGCCGCGTTCGCCGAGAAATCCCTCGAACGCGTCGTACGGCCAGGGTTGGGGAAACGACGCCTTCTCGATTCGCAAGACTGCAAGCAGGTCGGCTCGCTCGGCCTGGCGAACGACGACGTCGTCTCCCTCGGGAGCGGAAACCGTCACAGGTCGACCCACGTGGGCGCGGACCAAAGAACTATTCGCCTCAGATCTGCTCGAGACGATCGATCTCCCGGTCGGACCAGTCGTAGAAGTGACGGTCCGTCGTCTCGAGTGTGTCGACACACTCGTTGTATCGGCGGCGGGCCTCGTCGACCAGCGGATCGTCGGGGTTGTCCTCGATCCAGTCTCGAAGTTCCGCGAGCGCCTTCGGCGAGTAGGTATCCATCCGGTCTTGCTCCTCGAGGATCTCGGCTTTCCGGCTCTCCTGGCGTAGCGTGCGCACGAGCGCCCAGCCCGCGACGCCGTAGAAGGCGAGCAGGATGAACGCGAGCATCCCGAGGACGCCGGCAGACAGCGCCATCAGTCGTCACCTCCGGGGACTTCGGCGGCCTCGGGCGGGGCCCGCCCCTCGAGGATGGACATGAGCGCGTAGCCGATGATCGGGAACAACACGAGCACGAGCATCCCGCCGATCATCTCCGGGGAACCGAAGTTGTCGTACGCGAAGTACGCGACGATAAAGAGCATGACGGCGGGGATGACGTACTTCACGACGGGATTCCACCAGTGGCCGACGTAGATGCCGGCGTTCCGGTTGACCGTCAGCAGTCGGAGCCGCTGGGGGCCAAGCACCCAGCCGATGACGCCGATGATGGCGAGCGTCGCGAGCGGCAGCCCCCAGTTGCCGAAGACGAAGTCGAGGTAGTTGAGGATCGTCACCGAGTAGGCACTCGGAATGCCGAGCAGCCAGATCGCACCACAGACCCCGAGGACGGTCTGCGTGCGATCGAGCCGGGTCTCCTCGGAGATCGTCGTCACGCTGACCTCCGTGATCAACAGCCCCGAGGTGAGCGTCGCGAGGAAGAAGCCGACGAAAAAGAGGATCGCCACGAGACCACCGAAGGGAATCTCGGGGAACACCTGCACCAGCGAGATGAACGCCAGGTTGGCCCCGACGTCGGGTTCGAGGCCGACGGCGAAGACGACGGGGAAGATCGCCAGTGCGGCGAGGACGCCGATGCTGGATTCGCCGATCGCCGTGAAGACGCCGCCGCCGAGTGGCACGTCGTCGTACTCCCGCAGGTAGCTGCCGATGGTGAGTGCGATTCCCCAGCCGAGACCGGTCGAGAACAGCGCCTGCCCGAGTGCCGTGATCCAGGTTTCGCTGCGCGCGAGGAACTCCCACTGGACGCCGAAGATGAACGCGATCCCGTCGCTCGCACCGGGGAGCGTCAGCCCGCGGATCGTCATCACCACGAGCGAGAACACCAGCGCCGGCACCGCGTAGACGACGAGTCGTTCGACGCCCCGGCGGATACCAAGCGCCAGCACGGCCGCGATGGTCCCCATCACGACGGTGTGGAGGCCGATCGTGAGGACGGGATTGTCGAGGAACGCGGTCCAGAACGCCTCGGGCTGGAAGCCTGCCGACGTGAACGTGAACAGAAGCGAGTGGATCGCGTAGTACAGCGTCCACCCGATCACCGGCGAGTAGTACGACATCAGCGCGACGTTTACGAGCAAGACGACGACGCCGAAGCCGACGAGTCCACTGCGGCCGACGACCTCCCGGAACGCGCCGATGACGCCCTTGCCGGTGTAGCGACCGAGTGCGACTTCGGCCATCAATCCCGGCACCGCGAGCAAGAACAGCAGCGCCAGGTAGGCGAGGATGAACGCCCCGCCACCGTTGTTTCCGGCGATGTACGGGAACCGCCAGATGTTGCCGGCACCCACCATCGCCCCGATCATCGCCATCAGGAAGCCAAACCGTGTACCCCACTCGGCTCGAGCAGTTTTGGCCGGTGTATCTGCCATCGTCGGATCACAGCGGGCGTATCACCCGAAGGATCGTATAGATTTGGTATTAGCTAACACGAACCGCAAGGGTAAGAACTGATTACCGACACAAGAGCGCGGTGTGACGACTCGAGGCGAAGCGCCCCGTCCGACGGAAACGAACGGAGACAGGAGGCATCGTCTTCGGGAATCGACGCCCATCCCGCCGCCGAACCGTTCGATCTCCGGGCGAATGTCCGTCCCGTAGAGTTCGTCTTTCCACTCTTCGACGTCACTTGGCATGCTGGAGACATACGAGCGGCTACGATAAACCGCCGCGCCTCCCGTCGGTTCTCCCCGCCTCTCCCCTCTCGCGGCCGTATTTGCCAGCGGTTCGTCACGCCGTCGAGACGAACGCCGATAGGGCAGCAACGGGCGCGTAGGGCTCGAATTCGCCGTCGACGATCCGACCGACCGGCAACTTCTCGAGGTCGCCTCGCGTCCCACAGTCGATGCACATCCCCACGCCACTCGCGACGACGCGAGAGTCGGGGACGCCCACACCGGAGAACTCCTCGAGCAAGACGTGTGCCGTCTCACACCCACAGAACTGACCGCTCGAGACCGTCCAGACGTCGCTGACGCCCACCTCTCGACTGTCGTCGACGCTGATCCACGCCCCGTCGTCGAGCGTCCACAGTACGATCGCCATACCGTTCGTTCGACGGCGGTACACCTCGCTCCGTCGGCCCGTGCAATGCTCGTCAGATCGTACGACGGCCGTTTTCACGAAAACCACCCGACACAATCGGCGTTCGCCCCAGCCGGCCGACCGAGATAGCGGCCGCCATTTCCGCTATTTCAGAGTCAGGGTATCGTTTGCAGCCGCACGTGCGTTTAAGCGACCGTAGCCTGAACGTCCGTCCATGTCGATCCGGACAGCCGACCACGAATCGCGACGGGACACAGCCAGAGACACACCGTCGACGGTGACGCCCGAGGGGAGCGACCGATGACCAGCGTCCACACCGACGACAGCCAGCGCCGGCCCACTCCAGACGAAGACGACGACCGCGACGACGCCCACCTCGAGGACGTCGACGTCGGTGCCGGCTGTACGGAAATCTGGCGACACCTCGCCGAGCAGCGAGAGTCGTGAACGAGCCACAGAGAGGGAGCGTTTTTGCTCTCGAGTCCCCTACCGTCCTGCCATGACGAGCGAGCGTCCCAGAGAGCGCCCACGGGACGGCAGCGCCGAATCGATTCCGACCGACCGCGAGTCGCCCGTCGGTGCACCCGTCATCCGGGGCGACGAGTCGGTCACGGGCAGCCACGCCCGCGAAGCCGTCCAGTTCGACCCCGACGATCCCGAGAGCCTCGCCGAGGCAGCCGAGGTCGTCCGGCGGTTCGCGACCGAAACGGCGGGCGAGGACGACAACCTCTACATGCTCCGCGGCGCAGCCGCCTGTGCCGCCCTCGTCAGGGGCGTCGGCTCGTACAAGGCGGCCGCGGAACGTGCCACCGAACAGACGGCGTCCGACGACGTCACCGTCTCGTTCATCCGCAAGTGGGCACGCGTCCACGATCTCCCGCGTGCCGTCCGACGACAGGTCGCTCTCGGAACCATCGCGCCGACCGCTGCAAAACACATCGCTCGCGTCGGTGGCGAAGCCCGCTTCCTGCTCGCGTGGGCGACGCTCGACGGCGACCTGACCGTCCGCGAAGTCCGCAACGTCGCGAGCGCCGTCAACAACGGTACCCCGATCGACCGCGCACTGGCCGACTACGACGTCACGCTCGGGACGATCGAACTCACCCTGCCGTCGCCCGCCTACCGCGACCTTCGACGCCAGGCCTCGCTCGAGGGCGTCGATCCCGGAACGCTCGTCGCCGACGCACTCGAGGCGTACCTCGAGTGAGATCAGTTGTCGACCCGCTCTACGAGTATCACCGCACGTCCGTATCCTCGAGTCGACCGTCCGAAGCCGGTAGTTGGATAGCGACCTGCCGTCAGACCGATTTCGTAGCAGTCTCATGAATGGTCTCTCAATGGTGAATCAAGTGTGTCGCTGGGGATTGGCGGATCGCCGGAATCGACAGATTCCGCGATCCGCACCAAGGACAGTACGCACCTCCGCCAGCAACTCGTAATCCAAGAGCTTGAGAACCGTCTTCTCCGTCGTCAACTCGCAGCACAGCAACAGCAGATCGAGAATCTGCAAGCACGCCTCAAGCGGTACGAAAACCCAAACACACCACCCAGTAAGGAGGGTGGCGCGGCTGGATCACCTGGCAACGATGACAGCGACGAGGAAGAGAACGAAGACCAAGGGGACGACGCTGGCGGCGACGCTGACGCCGCCAGCGACTCCTCTCCAGGACGTGACGAAGGTCACGAGGGAACAACTCGACCGCCTCCGGAACCAGAGGAGACTATTCGAGTCGATCAGGGATATTGCCCAGACTGTGAGCAGACTCTCTCTAACCCGGACAGCTACGTTTCACGGACGATTATCGATATACCACTCCCCATTCCAACCACTGTCGTCGAGTACGAACTCGGTAAACACCACTGTTCCTGTGGAAACGAGGTCGTTGCTGAACATCCTGACTGCCCGGAAACCGGGCGGTTTGGGCCAAATATCATGGCCCAAACCGCCCTTGGAAGGTTCCATCAGCGACTTCCGAACCGCAAGCAGGCGGAGCTGTTTGAGTGGGAACTCGATATTCCCCTCTCCCATCGGACGATCTACAACCTGACCAAGCGGGTCGCAGACCGGCTGCGACCCGCGTATGAAGACGTCAAAGCCCGTATCCGGGAGAGTGACGTCGTCTACTGCGATGAAACAGGCTTCCCAGTTGATGGGGAACAGCACTGGGCGTGGACGTTCGTAACTGACGAGGACGTGCTGTTCTGGGTTGACGAGAGTCGTGGAAGCCAGGTGTTAGAGGACGTCCTCGGCGAGGAATTCGCCGAGGACTCGACGCTCAGCTGTGACGGCTGGTCGGCGTACCGGAGCTATCACAACGAAACTTCAGCGTGCTGGGCGCATCTGTTGCGGGAGGCGGAGTACGTTGCTGAGAGGCTATGAGGAAGCAGAGTGGCTTTCTGCGGAGTTGCACGATCTCCACGACGATTTAACAGCGTTCGACGAAGAGGACCCATCCGCCTCCGCCCGCGAGCAGATGCGGGCGGAGGCGTCGTTACACCTGGAAGGGCTGATCAGAGAGGAGTATGAGTCACAGGAGGTTCAGAAGCTGATCGAGAAGATCAGGAACGGGTTAGGCCACTGGCTGACGTTCGTCACAGAGCCAGACGTCGATTCGACGAATAATCGCGCAGAGCGCGCTCTGCGCGAGCAAGTGGTGCTGCGGAAGATGTTCCGGACCCTCCGCTCAACCGAAGGGGTCCAGATTCACGAGACGATCACAACCATGTTAGCGACGTGGAAACGGCGAGGACTTGATCCACCTGAACAGCTCCAGTCCATCCTCGGTGGGCAAGAACTCAGATCAGGATGAGAGGCATCACTAACCGGTGAATCCTGGTCACGCTATCCAACTACCGAAGCCGAATCACTCGATGGAGAAAGAAACGTTTAACCACTACTCGCCAGAACTGTCTGGTACAGGGCCGGTAGCTCAGTCCGGCAGAGCGTCTGGCTTTTAACCAGACGGTCGCGTGTTCAAATCGCGCCCGGCCCGTGCAACGAACTGGTGAGCGCAGCGAGCCAGTGAATGAACCGGCAGGCACGATTTGAACGCAGGGAGCAACTTCGCTCCGACCGTGTGTTCAAATCGCGCCCGGCCCGCTTTTGCGACGAACATCGTCGTGAGGAGCAAAGGGCCATCACGTTTTTGCCGCGAACGAACTCACGAGCCGTCAGTGACGGACCCGACTCGTTCCCCGAGACACCGCCGAACGGGTCGACCAGAAATCGGCACGGACCAGACCGTGCCCCGTCGAACCGCGACGCGCCGACACAGTCTGCACTCTCCGACCGGTCTCCATCGTAGCACGGCCCCGGACTGTTTCGCTGACTCGTCTCTAACGACGGCTGTGAGTCTCTACCGCCGCAACCGCGAACCGTCGTGCGGCTGCGTCGGCACCCAGTCACAGCCACCATTACCGAGGACGACAACCGACGATCCAGCGGCTATCGTCTCACCATGGGACATCGACGTCTCGAAATCGGAAGAAACGCCCGAGCTGTAGATCGTTCACACTCGGGAGGGCGAACACGCTCGAGATACCCGACACTGCGCACCGAGAACGACGAAAACAGGGGAAGCGTTATCCGCGAACGGGCATGTACGCAAGCGCAGCCAACACGACGATCGTCGACACGGCGATGGCGATCACCCACCAGAGGCCCCTGATGCGCTCGTTGAAGTACGTGATCTCCTCCTGCTGTGCCTCGAAGCTCTCGACGTCGCCCGTGAGATACACGGTCCCTTCTTCCGGGAAGTCGACGCCGAACTCCTGTTGACCGATTCTCGCCACCTCACCGTCGGTGAGGTCGTAGGTCGTCGACTCCTCACCCACGTACTCGATGGTCACCGTATCGCTCGAGATGTCGGTGATATTACCCTCGATTATCTGCCCGGCGTCGCTGTCGTTGTATGCGATCGTGTCGCCGAGTTCGTAGGTCTGCGTCTCGAGTTCATCGAACTCGAGGAGCGGAACGAGCACCTCGTCGCCACCCTCGGAGACGACGACGTACTGTTCGCCGTCACGTTCGACCGTCTCGTACTCGTCTTCGCTGAAGCTCTCGATGAGCACGAACGAACTCACGCTGTCGTTCCCGCCGTCGGACTCGTTCCCGCCGTCGGACTCGTTCCCGCCGTCGGACTCGTTTCCAGCCTGGGCCATCACGTCGTATTCCGTGCCATCCTCGAGTTCGACCGTGTCGCCGTCGCTCCACTCCGTCTGGAGGATCGCCGACTCGTTGACGTACTCGATCGAGCCCGAATCAGCCCCGACGTCCGTCGCGTTGTACGTCCGATCGTTCAACTGAAACTCCTGCCCCGGTTCCAGTTGATAGTCGGCGTCTGACGGATCGACCGTCACTTCGGGGGACTCCGCTGCGCCGATGACTCCGTAGGCGCCCACAGCAACCACCGCGAAGAGGGCGATGTAAAGCAGCCCTGCTCGGAATTGCATGTGTGAGGCGTGGTTCGCCCGTCGTATAACGGTTACTAAGTTCTCGAGAGAGAGAAACACACCAACAGCAGCGCACCAGATCGGACTCGAGTTCGCCATCTCGAGTTCGACCGAACCGGCACGGGTACGACGACCGTCCCATTCGAAGCGGAGTGTTTAGATTCGCGTGCGCGAAACGAGAATCGATTCTTCTGAAAGACCGTCCGTCGACGAATTTGTTTCGAAACAATCTCATCGATCGATGTTCAGAGAAGGCCAGGGGCTCGAGTTAAAACAGTGTTTTATATAGTACAAGGGATGAGACGAGGTTGATTTCGGGGTATGGCCGTATCTCAAGCCGATATACGGGTCAATCCGAGAGCGCGCCACTACTGGTACGGGGGCGGCGGATGACTGTGGTGGCGGCCATCCACACGACGAGAGAACAGAACGACCTCTGGTCGACAGTACTACTCGACAGATGACCATCGACGAAAAGACCATCCGAAGTCTGTGTACCGACTCCGTGCTCGAGCGGGGTCAGAAGTACCGCAACGAGGGACGCATTCAGCGAATCGAACGGTTCGACGACGTCGTCACCGCTGTCGTGCAGGGATCGTCTCGATACGACGTGACCGTCGAACGGAGAGAGAAGACTATCGACGCCCGATGTACGTGTCCCTACGATGGCACTGGCGAGTGCAAACATGTCGTCGCAGTGTTGCTGGACGTCGCCGCCGACCCGCCCCGAGACGAGAGCGGACGTGTGGAGTCAGTACTCCAAACCGTCTCGGCCGGCGACCTTCGGGCATTCCTACGCGACGTATTCGCCGAACATCCGGATCTCCGTGATCAGTTCCTCGCACGGTAGTTGGATAGCGATTTGCCGTCAGACCGATTTCGTAGCAGTCTCATGAATGGTCTCTCAATAGTGAACCAAGTGTGTCGCTGGGGATTGGCGGATCGCCGGAATCGATAGATTCCGCGATCCGCACCGAGAACAGTACGTATCTCCGCCAGCAACTTGTCGTCCAAAAGCTTGAGAACCGTCTTCTCCGTCGCCAACTCGCTGCACAGCAACAGCAGATAGAGGTACTTGAGACTCGCCTCAAGCGGTACGAAAACCCAAACACACCACCCAGTAAGCAGGGTGGTGCGGCTGGATCACCTGGCAGCGACGACAGAGACAAGGAAGAGAACGAAGACCAAGGGGACGACGCTGGCGGCGACGCTGACGCCGCCAGCGACTCCTCTCCAGGACGTGACGAAGGTCACGAAGGAACAACTCGACCGCCTCCGGAACCAGAAGAGACTATTCGAGTCGATCAGGGATATTGCCCAGACTGTGAGCAAATCCTCTCTAACCCGGACAGCTACATCTCACGGACGATTATCGACATACCTCTCCCTATTCCAACCACTGTCGTCGAGTACGAACTCGGCAAACACCGCTGTTCCTGTGGAAACGAAGTCGTTGCTGAACATCCTGACTGCCCGGAAACCGGGCGGTTTGGGCCAAATATCATGGCCCAAACCGCCCTCGGTAGGTTCCATCAGCGACTTCCAAACCGTAAACAGGCGGAGCTGTTTGACTGGGAGCTCGATACACCCATCTCTCATCGGACGATCTACAACCTGACCAAGCGGGTCGCAGACCGGCTGCGACCCGCGTATGACGATGTCAAAGCCCGTATTCAGGAAAGTGACGTCGTCTACTGCGATGAAACGGGATTTCCTGTTGACGGAGAGCAACACTGGGCGTGGACGTTCGTTACTGACGAAGAAGTGCTGTTCTGGGTTGATGAGAGTCGTGGAAGCCAGGTGTTAGAGGACGTCCTCGGCGAGGAATTCGCCGAGGACTCGACGCTCAGCTGTGACGGTTGGTCAGCGTATCCGAGCTATCACACGAAGCTCCAGCGGTGCTGGGCACATCTGTTGCGAGAGGCGGAGTACGTTGCTGAACGGTACGAGGAAGCAGAGAGGTTGTCTGCGGAGTTACACGCTCTCCACGACGATTTAACGGCGTTCGACGAGGAGGATCCGTCCGCCTCCGCCCGCGAGCAAAAGCGGGCGGAGGCGTCGTTACATCTGGAAGGGCTGATCAGGGAAGACTACGAGGCACAGGAGGTCAAGAAGCTGATCGAGAAGATCAGGAACGGGTTAGGGCACTGGCTGACGTTCGTTACAGAGCCAGACGTCGATTCGACGAATAATCGCGCAGAGCGCGCTCTGCGCGAGCAAGTTGTGCTGCGGAAGATGTTCCGGACCCTCCGCTCAGCCGAAGGGGTCCAGATTCACGAGACGATCACGACCATGTTAGCCACGTGGAAACGGCGAGGACTAGATCCGCCCGAACAGCTCCAGTCCATCCTCGGTGGGAAAGAACTCAGTTCAGGATGAGAGGTATCACTGACCGGTGAATCCTGGTCACGCTATCCAACTACCTCGCACGCTTTGGCGACACCGGCAAATCTGTCGAAGAGTATCGTGCCGAAATCGAGCAACTGTTCGACCAGCACACACGGGACTATCCGGTCGTCACCGACGCCATCGACTTCTCGCATTTCTTCGAGTTGGCTGTACAGTACCACGAGCGCGAGCGCTACCTGGACGCCGCGACCGTCTATCGCGCGCTGTTCGAGGAAATCCACGACAACCAAGTCCGCATCGACGCCGCGTACGACCACTACGCCAAAGCCTTGCAGTCTGCCCTCGACGGATACGTCGAGTGCGTGCTCGCGGCCGATCCTGACCAATACGAGTTCGAGAAGTACGTCGGCGCGCTAGAGGACCAGGCGGCGTCGGAGCATCCAGCTAACACCGAGCAGTTCTACCGAGCGATCGACGACCTCGAAGAGCGACGATGACGGTCGAGTCCCACCCGGGAAAAGATTCGATCACTCTGTACCGAACGACTCAAACGCCCGTGAGCGCCTCGATGCGAAACACGAGCGCAACCGTGAGCAGCGCATCCGAGGTATCAAGCGCTGGGTCAGATACATCAAATCCGATCCCCTCGAGACGTGGGAACCACAGCAGAACGCAGTCGTCGACGACCAGCTCGGTGCAGCCCAAAGCGTCCAGACTTCGACTTCTCATACTATCGGACGTAACTGTGTGAAGATTCTCGCCACCCCGGGACGGCGAGAATCTTTCACGACTTACGTCCGGCAGTATCACCAGCAGCACGTGAAAGACGTAGCAGCGGAGATTCTCGAAGTGAGCGACGAGTCCGACGCCGATTCGAAGTAGACGGTCTCCTCTCGGGAGATTCATCTCAGAAATCACACGTAGTCTCTCGAAATGAGAGGAGTTGCCAAGACGTGGTCGTCTTGGGCTTTAGGGTAATGTAAGAGCCAAGGGCCGGATTTGAACCGGCGGTGGGCGGCTCTGCAGGCCGCTGCGTTAGGCCGGACTCTGCCACCTTGGCGCATTTCACCGTAGTCACTGCTGTCGTTTAAGCGTAGCGGTACGACGTTATACGTCGTCCGCAAATACAGAAAACCCCACACAGCGTCGCCACTGTGTGGGGTTAGTGATGACGACCACGGCCAGCGACCGCTGGCCGCAGCCAGTATGAATGGTCGGCGGCGAATCGGAGTTCCCAGAGGGTCGCCCACTCCAGTACTGGCCGATACGCAGGCGAGCTTATCTTCCGTGTTCGGGATGGGTACGGGAGGTACCTCGCCGCTGTGGCCGCCGTAACGCCGATCGACGGAATCGAACCGCCGTCAACACCAGGATCGGTGATCTGACCGTCTGTACGTGTAGTCCAGTTAGCGCCTGGACCCGTTCGCGGGTCCTGTGATCCATGCGAAATGAATGGTGGCTCGACCGGTTAGTGCTCGCGGGCTCAACGCCTCGTTGCCTTGGCGCGTACACCCCGAGTCTATCGAACTCGTCTTCTACGAGTGGTCTCGGTGGTTCCTCGTTTCCAGGTGGGTTTCGAGCTTAGATGCGTTCAGCTCTTACCCCGTGGTGCGTCGCTGCCCGGCACGTGCCCTCTCGGACAACCGGTACACGAGTGGCACCCATTCGTAGTTCCTCTCGTACTATACGAACGTTCCCGTCAGGAACCGTAACACCCCCAATAGATAGCAGCCGACCTGTCTCACGACGGTCTAAACCCAGCTCACGACCTCCTTTAATAGGCGAACAACCTCACCCTTGCCCGCTTCTGCACGGGCAGGATGGAGGGAACCGACATCGAGGTAGCAAGCCACCCGGTCGATATGTGCTCTTGCGGGTGACGACTCTGTTATCCCTAAGGTAGCTTTTCTGTCAGCAATTGGCCGCATCAAGCAGCCTAATTGGTTCGCTAGACCACGCTTTCGCGTCAGCGTCCGTCGTTGTGCCGGACACTGTCAGGCTTCCGTATGCTCTTGCGCTCTTTCCCGGGTCTCCGACCCGGGTGAGGAAACCTTGGGGCGCGCTCGATATCTTTTCAAGCGCGTACCGCCCCAGTCAAACTGCCCGGCTACCAGTGTCCTCCGCCAGGAGTGAGAGTCGCAGTCACCATCGGGTAGTATTTCAGTGTTGCCTCGGTGGCCCGCTAGCGCGGGTACCTGTGTAGCGGCTCCTACCTATGCTGCACAATGGCGACCACGTCTCAGTGACAGCCTGCAGTAAAGCTCTATAGGGTCTTCGCTTCCCCTTGGGGGTCTCCAGACTCCGCACTGGAATGTACAGTTCACCGGGCCCAACGTTGGGACAGTGGCGCTCTCGTTGATCCATTCATGCAAGCCGCTACTGAAGCGGCAAGGTACTACGCTACCTTAAGAGGGTCATAGTTACCCCCGCCGTTAACAGGTCCTTCGTCCCCTTGTACGGGGTGTTCAGATACCTGCACTGGGCAGGATTCAGTGACCGTACGAGTCCTTGCGGATTTGCGGTCACCTATGTTGTTACTAGACAGTCGGAGCGCCCGAGTCACTGCGACCTGCCCCTTTCCGGGGCAGGCATCCCTTATTGCGAACGTACGGGACGAACTTGCCGAATTCCCTAACGTCGGTTATTCCCGACAGGCCTTGGCTTTCGCCGCCACGAGTACCTGTGTCGGATCTCGGTACGGACAGTGTGCTCGCCTTTTCACGGGCTCTGGGTTGACCTGACTTGCGCTATCCTGCCATTCGTTCGCTTCGTGCCGTTACGGCTTCCACGAACTTCGACAGTTCGACCGGGCGATAGCCCGGCTCAGGCGGCCCCAAAGCGTCAGCTTTGAGTGCACACTGGCATAGGAATATTAACCTATTTCCCTGTTGTCTCATTCGAGTTGCGGTGAGACTTAGGACCGGCTAACCCTCAGCTGATTAGCATTGCTGAGGAACCCTTACTCGTTCGGCCGTCGGGGGTCTCACCCGACTCACGCTGCTACTATGACCAGGATTTTCGTTACTGCACGGTCCACACGAAATCTCTTCCGTGCTTCCGCCCGAACAGAACGCCAACCTACGGGATCACGATGTTACTCGTGCCGCCAGGTCTCGGTGGTGGACTTGAGCCCCGATCATTTTCGGCGCCCCGAACCTCGGCCGGTAAGCTGTTACGCTTTTCTTAGAGGGTAGCTGCTTCTAAGCTCACCTCCCGGCTGTCTAGGGCTCGGGACCACCTTCGATCGCACTTAGTCCACACTTGGGGACCTTAACCCAGCTCTGGGTTGTCTCCCTCACGGTGCACAGGCTTACCCCGCACACCGGACTCCCTGCGTCAAACGGCGTCCGTAGGTTCGGAGTTGGACAGGGAGGCTCACTCCTCTCGGAGTGAGGGCTCCCAATCCGTCGCTCTACCCCACGGACTACCTCGGCAGAGGTCATGCTTCGACATGTTTCGGTTGGAACCAGCTGTGTCCGGATTCGATGGGCCTTTCACCCCTAGACGTAGGTCACGCGAGGGTATTGTAGGACACCAACGCTATCGGGCCTCCACGTGCCTTTCGGCACGCTTCACCCTGCCCACGCCTAGATCATCCGGTTTCGGGTCGTGCCCGTTTGACTCCCCGCGCTTGAACACGGTGGCCCTCGTCGTAAGACTGCGGCCATATCGGTTTCCCTGCGCCTTCCTCGATGATCGAGTTAGACTCGTCAAACAGGCACACTCCCTGGTTCGTTTTTCAAAACGTACGACAGAACATCGGCTTCCACCGATTCTTACTACGGGTTCGCACCCGATTCATTTCTCGGCGGACCTTGTATGCCCTGTCGCTCTATCGCCAACTGATTTCACGCACTATTTCACCTCCCTGTTGGGGGTGGTTTTCAGCGTTCGCTCACGCTACTTGTTCGCTATCGGTCTCGAGGAGTGTTTAGTCTTCGCGGTCGATGCCCGCGAGATTCACGAGGGATATCCAACCCCCGCTACTCTGGAGCTGACGCGTCCCGTACTACTCTTCGATACGGGGCTGTCACCCTGTATCGCGCTCCGTTCCAGGAGACTTTTCGAAGAGGTTCTGGGAGTGAGAGTCAGTCCGAACACCACATTGCCCGAAGGCTTCGGTTTGGACTGCGTCGCGTTCAGTCGCCCTTACTAACGACATCGCGGTTGCTTTCTTTTCCTGCCGGTACTGAGATGTTTCAATTCCCGGCGTTCCCCATTGCGCGAAGCAATTGCGGTGGGGATTCCCATTCGGAGATCCCAAGTTCTTCCCCTCCGTGCGGGTCCCTTGGGCTTATCGCAGCTTGGCACGTCCGTCATCGGCTCTCGAGCCGAGCGATCCACCAGCTGGCACAGTAGCCACGTTCGTCGGATCATAGTGACCCGGGAACGGGTCCAGTGGACGCCTGGACTACACGTACACACGGTCTCATTTGCACCACCAGTAGACGGCTGGCGTGCATCAACCCTTCCCAGCCACGTTTACACGGGCTGGTGCATCGGTTTCAGTTGGGATCAGATCGTTGCGCCGTCCCCCACTTAAGGGGCACGGTTCCCGATCGTCACCCAGTGATGGACCCACAGGGATTCGAACCCTGGGCATCCTCCTTGCAAAGGAGGCACTCTACCACTGAGCTATGGGCCCACCCTCGTCGGGCCGAGATCGGCTCGACGAGGAGCATGTGTTAGCCTCGACAGTTCAAAGGTGCCCGGTCGGCCACTCGCTGGAGTGGCGACCGAACGCGGACCGCTGGTGGGCCACCCACGTCGGGGTGGTCCCGGTCTGTGGAGGTGATCCAGCCGCAGATTCCCCTACGGCTACCTTGTTACGACTTAAGCCCCCTTGCGAAGCCCAGATTCGACCGCCGGATGGCGGCCTCATCCGGACCTCACTCGGGTGCTTTGACGGGCGGTGTGTGCAAGGAGCAGGGACGTATTCACCGCGCCCTTCTGAGGCGCGATTACTACCGAATCCAGCTTCATGAGGGCGAGTTTCAGCCCTCAATCCGAACTACGATCGAGTTTCGGAGATTAGCGTCGCCTTTCGGCGTAGCATCCCACTGTCTCGACCATTGTAGCCCGCGTGTCGCCCAGCACATTCGGGGCATACTGACCTACCGTTGCCCATTCCTTCCTCCAGTTTGGCACTGGCAGTCCTCCTAATGTACCCAACCACCACGAGGGTGTTGCTGGCAATTAGGAGTGTGGGTCTCGCTCGTTGCCTGACTTAACAGGACGCCTCACGGTACGAGCTGACGGCGGCCATGCACCTCCTCTCAGTAGCTCCAATAAGCTCATCACACTGATCTTCACGGCTACTGTCGGTGCTGGTGAGATGTCCGGCGTTGAGTCCAATTAAACCGCAGGCTCCTCCGGTTGTAGTGCTCCCCCGCCAATTCCTTTAAGTTTCATCCTTGCGGACGTACTTCCCAGGCGGTCTGCTTCACGGCTTCCCTACGGCACACCACTGGCTCGTAGCCAGTGGCACACCTAGCAGACATCGTTTACGGCTCGGACTACCCGGGTATCTAATCCGGTTCGTGACCCGAGCTTTCGTCCCTCACCGTCGGATCCGTCTTCCAGAGGCGCTTTCGCCACCGGTGGTCCGTCCAGGATTACGGGATTTCACTCCTACCCCGGACGTACCCCTCTGGTCTTCCGGTCCCAAGCCAGGCAGTTTCCGCCGGACGCCCGCACGTTGGGCGTGCGGATTTCCCGACGGACTTGCGTGGCCGGCTACGGACGCTTTAGGCCCAATAATAGCGGTCATCACTCGGGCTGCCGGTATTACCGCGGCGGCTGGCACCGGTCTTGCCCAGCCCTTATTCGTGTACCTCCCTACGGTACACAAAAGCGAGGACGATATGCCCTCGCACTGGGAGTCCCCTTATCGCACTGGCGTGCAGTGTAAAGGTTTCGCGCCTGCTGCGCCCGCGGCGGGCCCGGTATCTTGTCTCAGATACCGTCTCCGGGCTCTTGCTCTCACAACCCGTACCGATTATCGGCACGGTGGGCCGTTACCCCCACCGTCTACCTAATCGGCCGCAGTCACATCCTGTCGCGCCGGGGCGTTTCGAGCTCGCGCCACTCCAGGCAGCGAGCCGTATGCGGGATTAGCCTCAGTTTCCCGAGGGTGTCCCGCTCGACAGGGTAGTTTGACCACGTGTTACTGAGCTATTCGCCACGAGTCTGAACTCGTACGACTAGCATGGCTAAATCGGACTCCAATAGCAATGACCTCCGGCAGGATCAACCGGAATGCTATTCCCTGGCGGAGCCAGGGAGGTTTGGCGGTGAATGTAGGTACACACTCACACTATGGGTCCACGTTCGGCGACTCCAAATCGGATGACCGATCGGGCGTCACCGAACTGTCGAGGCTAACATCAGATCCCATCTGTACGGCGGACCGCAGGGGTGGGGTCCTCATCTTCTGCGTACTCATTCGTAACCGGTGGTCACTACTTAAGGCCTACGAACCAACTCTTCAAAGGTAGTGAGTGTCACTCGTATTCGAGGGGACGTATCTTCACTTTTCAACCCTGCGATAGGACGAGGGCCTTCCTCGAGATATCGTTTAAACCACTACCGACGGCGGGTTTCACAGGTCAGAGAGGAGCGAGTTACTACGGAGACGATCCGTCGGCGATCAATCGACGTCGATTCGCGTGAACCACGTTGCACTGGCGACGAGGAGAGCGGCTGCCATCGCGAGCAAGACGCCCGCCGAGACGGGATCGTACGTTCCCTCGAGTAAGATCTCGTTCGGGTCGTAGTACCGCATCGGCGCGATCGCGCCCACGACTTCGTAGTCGGTGTCGGCGAGCAGCGACTCGAGTAAGAACAGTCCGAAGGTGGCACCGAGTGCGACCCGCTGTGCGATCGACGTCCGGTCGAAGACGACGGACGCGAGGAGGCCGATTCCGGCGCAGGCAAAGAGGTAGGGGATCGACAGCAGGTGGACGACGAGCAGGTCCACAGTCGAGAGCGACTCGTCGATCAGTTCCGCGCCGACGAGGACGACGATCGGCGTCAGGACGTTGACGAGGACGATCGGGACTGCGAGTGCAGCGAACTTCTCGCCGACGACGCGCGCACGAGAGATGGGAAGGGAAAGCAGGATCTCCATGCGGCCGCGTTCGACGTCGTCGGCGACGGTGCTCGCCGCGCTGTAGGCGACGTACAGTCCGAGCAGGATCACCCAGCCGAACGTGTAGAGTTCGACGGCGAGAAAGCCCTCGAGCGACGCCATCGTCCGAATGCCCATCACCTGCAACATGGGCTCGGGGTAGGCCCGGAGCAGTTCGTCCATGTTCATCGAGTCGCGAAACGAGGGGTAGACCCAGATCACGAGCGCCGCGAGTGTCGCGAGACCGATCGAGAGGTAGACGCCGCCTTTCACCCTGGTTTGGCCCTCGTATCGCGAGAGTTCAAACATCGTCACCACCGCCGTAAAAGCGCATGAAGACGTCCTCGAGCGGGGCCTCCTCGATCGAGAGGTCGAGCAGGACGTACGACCGGAGTCGCTCGAGTAAGACGTTGACGTCGCCGGTGAACGTGAACGTACACTCGGCGACGCCGTTCTCGTCGCGTTCGGTCGTCTCGAGGTCGTAGACGCCCTCGAACTCGAGGACCTCCCGCGGGATGGGGTCGGAAGCGTGCAGGCGGACGACTTTGCCGCTGCGGTCGAGGAGGGTGTCGACGGGTTCGACGGTGACGAGTCGGCCGTCGCGGATGATGCCGACGCGATCGCAGAGCCGACGGACTTCGCTCAGGACGTGCGAGGAGAAAAAGACCGTCACGCCGCGGTCGCGTTCGTCCCGGAGGAACTCGGCGAAGCGCTGTTTCATCAGCGGGTCGAGTCCGTTCGTCGGTTCGTCGAGGATCACGAGATCGGGGTCGTGCATGAACGTCGTCACGAGCCCGAGCTTCTGGACGTTCCCCTGTGAGTACTCGCGGACCTGTCGGTCGAGCGGCGGGTCGAACAACTCGAGCAGTTCCTCGCTGCGCTCGTCGCCTTTGAGTTCCGCGTGTAACTCGAGGATCTCCCGGCCCGTCGCCGACTCGTCGAACGCCGGGTCGTCGGGGAGGTAGCCGAGCCGGCGTTTGGCCTCGATGAGCGCTCGCTCGTCGGTGATCTCGTAGCCGAGCACCCGTGCCGTCCCGGCCGTCGGCGAGAGAAAGCCAAGCAGCGTGCGGATCGTCGTCGTCTTCCCCGCACCGTTCGGGCCGAGGTAGCCGAAGATCTCGCCTTCCTCGACCGTAAACGAGAGGTCGTCGTTGGCCAGCACCTCGCCGTAGTCTTTCGTGAGCCCCTCGAGTTCGATGACGGCCATACCGTCGACTAGGCAGGAGGGGTATATGGACCTGCTGGCGGTCTGACTCGTCTCGCGTCCGTCCCGTCGCCGTCACACACGTCCGACGGTCACGTAGAACGGTACGACTTCCGTCCGGCGGTACTCGCCGTCGCGCATCTGGTCGACGACGGTTCGCCCCATCTCGCGCCACGCGTTTCTGAGATCGTCGTACTCTTCTGCAGAGAGGTCGCTCTCGAGCATCGTCGCCCGGTCGCCGGCCAGTCCGGCCCCCGTCGCCTTTCGCCGCGCGGCGGCGAGGGCGTGTTCGTCGTACGGCGGGGCGATCGTCCGGTCGTGGTCGTACCGTCGCGTCTCGAGGACGTCGACGCCGGCGTCCGCGAACGCGTCTCGCGTCTCCGCACCGAGGGTGACGTCGGTCTCGACACCCTCGAGGTAGGCCCGACGGGCCCGCCGTTCGAGTCTCGCCTCCGCCGGGACGCTCGAGTCGACCCGGACCGCGCCGTTGTCGGGTTCGACGGCGGCCACGAGGTCGCTCGAGACGCGGGCGAACTCGTCGACGGCGGCGGCGGGGTCGGGGAGGTTGATCAACAGCGCCTGACAGACGACCAGATCGAAGGCGTCGTCCGGAAACGGCAACCGCAACGCGTCGCCAGCGACGACCGGGACGTGTTCGCGGGCGCGCTCGAGCAGTCCCACGTCGGCGTCACAGCCGACGACCTCGCCCGGACACTCGGCGGCGAGGACGCGGCTCAACTCGCCGGTGCCACAGCCGACGTCGAGGACTCGCTCGCGGTCTCGTAGCTCGAGCGGGGACAGAGCGTCCCGAGAGTCGGCCCACATCCCCTCGCGGGTCCAGGACAGGTAGTCGGCGGAGAATTCGCGCACGCGAGCGGGTTGGGACGTCTCGAGTAAAAACGGGTCGATTCCGGGTCGCTGCTCGAGCGGATCGATGGTAATCACTTAAGTGTGAAACGGCCGCTGTACGGAGCTATGACACAAACTGTCGACGACCTCCGGAACGAGATCCGACAGGCCGTCGGACGATACGAACGCATCGAGTCGACGGCCTTCACGAAAGAGGCCCTGACTGCGATCTGTGACGCCGTCGATTACGACGTCGACGCGGACGATCGTCCCTCGAAACCGCAGATGCGTGCGGGTATCCTCTGGAAAATCGGCGTCATCGACGAGGACGATCCGGCCAGTGCCGAGCGTCCGTTCCGGAAGGCAGAACTCGAGTCGATCGCAGCCGCGCTCGAAGACGAGTAGCGAACGTATCGTCGTTGGCGGTCGATATAGAAGGCGCGTGTCCCGTACGGGATACCCTGCCTGGGCGACGACGGCTCTTTCCGGTCTCCGTCAGCCGCCCGCGCGGTCGCCGCGACGTCGCGTACGCGCTCGCGACCATCGTACTCGGCAACGGTCGCCATCCGCTGTCGCCAGCGGCGACCGACTCGAGGCTCGATCGAGGACGTCCTGACTGGCGTCCGGTATCTCACTCCTCGCGCAGCTCTTTGACCTTCTGGATGTTCCAGGCGAAGCCGCGGCCGTCCTCGGTGGGCGTCTCGAGCGCGAAGGGCAGGTCCCGAAGGTCGGGATGGTTCACGATCGCTCGCATGCCGTCCTCGCCGATGTAGCCCTCGCCGACGTGGGCGTGTTCGTCCTTGTGGGTGCCCACGTCGTGTTTCGAGTCGTTGAGGTGGATGTACTCCAGGTACTCCAGGCCGACCACGTCGTCGAACCGGCCGACGGTCTCGTCGACGGCCTCGGGCGTGGTGAGGTCGTTGCCCGCGACCAGCGTGTGGGCGGTGTCGATGCAGATGCCGATGTCGGTCTCGGTGCGGTCGATGATCCCCGCGAGGTGTTCGAACTCGCCGCCCAGTTTGGTGCCGCTGCCGGCGTCGGACTCGATGAGGATCTGCACGCCCTCGGGAACCTCGAGATCGTCGACGACGGCGGCGGCGTTGTCGAGACCGCCCTCGACGCCCGCGCCCGTGTGCGCGCCGAGGTGGACGTTCACGTACGGAATTCCCAGTTGCTCGGCGGCGTCGAGTTCGGCCTGCATGCTCTCTTTGGACTTCCGGCGGAGGTCCTCTTTGGGCGTACAGAGGTTGACCAGGTACGACGAGTGGATCACCCACGGTCCCTCGAGTTTTTCGTCGCTTTCCTCGCGAAAGCCTTCGGCGGCCTCCTCGGAAATCTCGGGTTTGGCCCAGACCTGCGGCGAGGTGGTGAAGATCTGTCCGCAGTTCCCGCCGAACGCGACCTGTCGGCAGACGGCGTTGCGGATGTCGTCGTACGGCGGCGTCTCCTCGTCCGAGGAGACACGCGATCCGGAGATCGAAACGTGAGCACCGACGTTCATGGCACGGTGTCAGTGCCGGGCGATGAAAGGTACTTCGAACCTGCTCGAGCGTCTACTCCGGACGCTCGCCCGCCTCGAGCACCTCTCGCCTGCGACGCCACGCGTCGGTGCCGTACTTGCGGGCCGCGAGGGCGCGGGCGTCCTCGAGTTCGTCCGCGCTCCAGGACCCGTCGTCGGCGTCACACCACTTCGCGAGCGCGTCGGCGATCGTCTCGACGGCCTCCTCGCGGTCGATTCCGGCCTGCTCGCGGATGCTCGTCACCCGATCGGTGAACGTCCCGGTCGAGACGTCGTGGCCGGCGAAGACTCCGAGGTGTCGCCGTGGCTCGAGGTCGTAGCTGATCGACCCGTGCTGGATCACGACGTCGCGCTGGCGGTACTGGGCGTTGCCGCTGATCTTCTGTCCGTCGGCGACGACGTCGTGGGCCGGGTGGATGTCCCGCAGGTAACACGACGGCTGGTAGATCGCCGCCTGCGCTTCGCTGGCGAAGTCGGCGTCGACGCTCATCCGCTCGAGGGCCGCGAGGATCGGCTCGCAGAACAGGCCGTAACACTCCATCAGATCTCCGGGAACCTCCGTGGCGGGTGCGACGATCGTATACGAGATGTCGGCGTACGAGTCGTGGTAGATCCCGCCGCCGCCGGTCTGGCGGCGAGTGACGCCGATCCCCTCCCGCTCGCAGAAGTCCCAGTCGACCGTCTCGGGTTCCTGTCGGTAGCCAAGCGAGAGCGTGCTCGGTTCCCACGAGTAGACCCGGACCGTCCTGACGCCCTCCTCGAGTGCCGTCTCCCCGGCGACTTCCTCGAGTGCCATCTGCGTCGGTCCGTCCCGCGGCTCGTCCCTGATGACCCGCCACTCCCGGTCTGCGAGGTCGGTCATGCTCGAGACCTCGCGAGCGAGGGAGAAAGCGATTACGACGGGATCACCAGTCGACGCTCGGCGTGCCGTCCTCGTGCGGATCGGGGGCGAGCTCTTCGTCCTCGCCTTCGTCCTCGCTCTCGATCTCGACCTCGGCTTCGGCCGCCCGCTCACGGACGACCTCGGCGAGTCGTGGCTCGGTCCCGACCGCGCCGGCGTACCAGAGCCGCGCCCCGTCGATCGCTGCGGAAAAGAGAGACAGCAGACCGTATCTATCGTCTCAGTTGGTATACTGCCGGACAACGGTCACTGCACACTCGATCGCGTCTCGACGGCTGTCGCCGCTGGGGGGCGTCTCGAGTGTGGCCGACGTATGCATATATCGAAGCGGGTGAGTCAAATGGGATGCTATATATCCAGCTATATGCGCCCATACTCTTCAGAGTCCAACAGGCCGGTTCGTACCTGTCTTATCGACCCATACCCCTATTATAAACCGCTTTAATACAGATTCGTCTGGTTTCTGGTGATGGCGCAAGACTCAGAGCGTCTGTCCGACCTGGTATCGCGGCGGAAATTCATTCTTACCTCGGGGGTAGCAGGTGCCACTGCTCTCGCGGGCTGCTCGAGTTCGGGTGAGTCAGAGTCGGCTGACGAGAACGGTTCTGACGGAGGTAGTTCTTCCGACAACGGCGGCGAATCGTCGGGTGGGAGTTCGGATACGACTCCGTTGACCGCCGACGGATCCTCGACCGTCTACCCGATCACGAGCCAGGCAGGCTCGCTCTGGAACGGTAACGCACCCGCCGACGACGAGGAGTACTGGGGCCCGGATCAGTACGGCATCGACACCGACAAGAACATGGCCGACTACTGGGCGGGCCTCTACGGGTTCGAACCCAGCGGTGAGGAGGGCACTCCGCCGTTCTTCACGTCGATCGGTCTCAACCACACCGGTGTCGGGCTCGAAAAGCTCGAGAACGGGCAGGTCGACATCGGCGACGCGAGCGCTCCGGTGAGCGCGGAGTTCCCCGACCGCAGCGAGGAGGACCTCGAACCGTTCACCGACCACGTCGTCGGCGTCGACGCCCAGCCGATCGTCGTCAGTCAGGAGATCTACGACGCGGGCGTCACCGAACTCACGCTTACGGATATCCAGGACATCTACCAGGGTCGGGTTACCAACTGGTCGGAACTCGGCGGTCCCGACCGCGACATTCAGGCCATCGGCCGCGCCGATGGCTCCGGTACTGACACCTCCTTCCGGAACAACGTGCTGGGTGACCCCGACGCTCCGATGGACGGCGTCGACAGCCGCCGTGGCCAGAACCAGCAGGTGAAGACGGACATCGAGAACGCCGACAACGCGATCGCCTACATCGCCCTGGCGTTCGTCGACGATGCGACGCCCGCGATCGACCTCGAAATCGACGGCGAGATGTTCGAGTACCCCGACGACTTCGGCTCGCTGGACTACCCGCTGGCGCGGGCGCTCCACACCTACACGTGGGACGGCACCTCGAACAAGGAGGCGGCGTTCATCCGCATGCTGCTGAGCGACTACGGCCAGGAGATGTTCGTCGAGAGCGCCGACTACCTGCCGGTGACCGACGAGCGTCGACAGGAAGAGATCGACAAGCTGCCCGAACCGACCAACTGAGCGACGCGGTCGGCTGCTATTTCCCGCGGTATTCATCAATCAACACATGACTGACTTATCATCCTTCGACACCCGACAGCGGCTTCGGCGACTGGTCGAAACCGACCGCGAGGTCGCCTCGCTGTTTGCGGTCGCCACCGTCTGTCTCGTCGCGACGTTCGCCCTGTTCCTGTTGAACTCGACGGTCACGGTGGTCCCCCTCGCCGGCTTTCTGGCCGCGACCGGTTACGGCTGGTACGCCCACCAGGCCGAGACCGCCCGCGCGCTGACTTTTCTGGCGACCGTCTCGACGATCCTCGTTCTCGGGCTGATCACTGTCTACGTGTTCCTCGAGGCCCTGCCCGTCTTCCAGCGGATGGGGATCCGGCTGTTCGGCTTCACCGAACCGATCGAGCTCTTCGGCGTGACGCTCATCCCGAGCGTCGACAGTTACTGGAGCACCAGCCAGCACACCTACTCGCTGATCCCGATGATCTGGGGGACGTTCGTGACGACGCTGCTGGCGACGGCAATCGCCGCACCGCTTGGAATCGCCGCGGCGCTGTTCCTCGCCGAGATCGCCCCGCCGCTGGTCCGCGAGACGGTCAAACCCGGCGTCGAGATCCTCGCCGGCATCCCCTCGATCGTCTACGGCTACCTCGGCTTCGTCGTGCTGAACCAGTTCTTCTACCAGAACCTGGAGATGGCCAACCTCGGCAGTCTCTTTCTGGTCGGGCTGGTCATCGGCCTGATGGCGCTGCCGACGGTCGTTTCGGTCGCCGACGATGCACTCACGAGCGTGCCCGACGCGATGCGCGACGGCGCGATCGCGATGGGACTGACCGAGTGGCAGACGATGAAGTCGATCACGCTCCCGGCGGCACTCTCCGGCGTTTCGGCGGCGGTCCTGCTCGGCATCGGCCGGGCGGTCGGCGAGACGATGGCCGCGACGGTCATCCTCGGCCACACCCAGCGACTCCCCGACCCGCTCCAGGACGTCTTCGACAACACCGAGACGCTCACCAGCCTCATCGCGAGCCAGTACGGCAACGCCGACGGCCTCCATATGAACGCGCTGTTCACCGCCGGTGTCGTGCTGTTCGTCACGGTGATGATCTTGAGCATCGCCGCCAGACGCATCGAGCTCAGAATGAACCGCAAGCTCGGGGGTGAGCTATGAGCTATCCCACGGACTCGGCACTGGTCGTCGACGATACGGGAACCGCAGAGCGCCTCGCCTCTGGGGTCGTCGGCCTCGGGCTGGTGACGTTCGTCTTCTCGCTGCTGGGTCTCACCCAGATCGTCACCGAGGAAACGGCGATCCTCGGCGTTGGCCTCTACGACTTCCTCGCCGTCGGCCTCCTGCTGATGGGCGTTGCAACTGTCGGCCTCGGCGTGGGCTCTCGGGTCGGCGTCTTCAACACGACGCCGGACGCGACGCCCGGAGCCGTTACCGCGGCCCTCTTCGGTCTCGGCGGCTTCGTCGTCGCCGGACTGCTCGCCTCACAACTGCTCGGCTTCGGCACGCTCGGCTGGCTCGCGGTCGCCTCGCTGATCGGTGGCGTGACGTTCGTCGGCGTCGCGCTTGCACCCGAAGATATCGGCTCGACGCTCCCGCCGGGGCTCGCCGCTATCGTCGTCGGTCTGCTGATCGTCGGTGGTATCCTCACACCCGCTTTCGCGTGGGAGCCCGAGGGCTTTTCGGCGACGCTCACCGGCTCGATGGCGATCCCGCTGGCCCTCAGCGTAACCTCGCTGGTGACGATGTGGGCCGGTGCGAAGGCCTACGAGGGCTACGGCAGTACGGGTCGCCAGACCGCGGCCTACCTGCTGGTCGGCATCAACGCGGTCGCCATCATCGCCGTCCTCGTCGGATTGCTCCTGTTTATTGCCTCGAAGGGCGTCGGTCCCGCCTTCCAGGGCTTCTCACTCGTGCCCTTCGAGTGGCCCTTCGTCACTAACGGGTACTCCTTCCGGCCCGAAGTCATCAACGGCGTCTTCCCCGCGATCGTCGGGACGATCTGGCTGGTGATCGGCGCGGTGATCACCGGCGTCCCGATCGCGGTCGCGGCGGCCGTCTTCCTCACCGAGTACGCCGAACAGGGTCGGTTCGTCGGCGCGGTCGAGATCGCTACGAACGGGCTGTGGAGTACGCCCAGCGTCGTCTACGGGCTGTTCGGCTACGCCTTCCTCGTCCCCCGGCTGGGCGGGTCGACGTCGCTTTTGACCGGAATGCTCGTTCTCGGGTTCATGCTGTTGCCGCTGTGTCTGATCACCTCCCGAGAGGCCATCAAAGCGGTGCCCGACGAGTACCGCGATGCGAGTGCGGCACTCGGCGTCAGCCAGTGGGAGACGATCAAAAGCGTCGTCCTCCCGGCGGCGATGCCGGGGATTCTCACCGGCGTCATTCTCGGGGTCGGTCGGATCGCCGGCGAGACTGCTCCGATCCTGTTGGTGATGGCCGGTGGCCTCCGTGACGACGCGCCGAACGTGCTCGGTTCTTTCGAGTTCACGAGCGCGCCGCCGTTCGTCGCCAACGATGCGCTTCTGCAGAGCGCACCGGCACTGCCTTACCAACTGTATGCGACGATCACTGCGGGCGTCTCCGCAGAGAACGCCACCGAGTTCGGCTGGGCGACGGCGTTCATTCTGTTGCTCGTCGTGCTATCGTTCTATGCAATCGGTATCTTCTCGCGACTCTACTTCCGACGGAGGTTGAATTCATGACCGAAACAACGACACAGGACACCGACCGAAGCGAGACGGCAGGCGCATCGTCCGACAGCCAGACCCGGAGCCAGCCCGGCGCAGGGACGGAGTCGACGCCCGAGACGTGGACCGACTACGAGTTCGAGGGCGAACCCAAGATGGCCGTCAGTGGCCTCGACGTGTACTACGGCGACGATCAGGCACTCGACGACATCTCGATCGAGATCCCCGAAAAGAGCGTCACTGCACTCATCGGCCCCTCCGGTTGCGGGAAGTCGACGTTCCTCCGGTGTCTCAACCGGATGAACGACCGGATTCGCGGTGCAAACGTCGACGGCACCGTGACGTTCGAGGGCAAGAACATCTATCAGGAGGCGTTGGATCTCGTCGAACTCCGAAAGCGCGTCGGGATGGTCTTCCAGGCACCGAACCCGTTCCCGAAGTCGATCCGCGACAACGTCGCGTACGGTCCGCGAAAGCACGGCAAGGTTCGCACGGACTTCCTCGCGAAACTGACCGGTCGCGACGATTCCGAACGGGAGGACGAGATCGTCGAACGGTCGTTGAAACAGGCCGCGCTGTGGGACGAGGTGAAAGACCGACTCGACGACAACGCCCTCGGGCTGTCGGGCGGCCAGCAACAGCGGCTGTGCATCGCCCGGTGTCTCGCTGTTGACCCGGAGGTCATCCTGATGGACGAGCCGGCCTCGGCGCTCGACCCGATCGCCACCGCGAAAATCGAGGACCTCATCGAAGATCTCGCCGAGGACTACACGGTCGTGATCGTCACGCACAACATGCAGCAGGCGGCACGCATCTCCGACCAGACAGCCGTGTTCCTGACTGGCGGCGAGCTCGTGGAGTACGGCGACACCGACCAGGTGTTCGAGGATCCACAGAGCCAGCGCGTCGAGGATTACATCACCGGCAAGTTCGGGTGACTGCCGTGACACGAGAGACGTACCAGCAATCGCTGGATTCCCTCCGGGACGACGTACTCGAGATGGGTTCGCTCGTCGTCGAACGGCTCGAGGTCGGGCTGGAGAGCGTAGTCAACGAGGATCAATCACTGGCCCGGGAAGTCATCGAGGGCGATGCAGACGTAAACGAGACGTACCTCACACTGGAAAACCAGTGTGTCGACTTATTCGCCCTCCAGCAGCCCGTGGCGAGTGATCTCCGCTTCGTCACGGCCTCGTTCAAAATCATCACCGACCTCGAACGCGTCGGTGATTTGGCAGCCAATCTGGCGCAGTACGCACTGACAGCGAAGCGCAAATTCACGCCTGAAGTCGCCATCGAGGACATCGGTCACAACGCAAGGGCCCTCCTCACGCGAAGTCTCGAAGCGTACGAAACCGAAGACGTCGACGCGTGTCGGGAGATCGCAGCCAGCGACGACGACGTCGATGCCCTCTGTCAGCGGGCGAGCGAAACCGTTACGCGGGACTTGATCGAGCGCGAGGCAGACAGCGGCGATCCGTGGGCGGTCGAACAACTACTCGACGACGTCTCGCGTGTACTGTTGACGATTCGTGACCTCGAACGGATCGCCGACCACGCCGTGAATATTGCAGCACGGACCCTGTACATGGCCGAGAACGACCCTGCACTCATCTATTGACCGATGGAGACACGCAAAATACAGACGGTCAGCAGCGGAACATACACCGTGTCACTCCCCAAAGAGTGGGCCGAGTCCCAGGACATCACTGCAGGCGATACCGTCAGCCTGCATACACACATCGACGGAGTGCTCGCCCTCCAGGCCCAGGAGTGTGCGGACGACACGCCCGAACGAATCGCCATCCAGGTCGCTCACGCCGACGCCGAGCCACTCGAGCGGACCCTGCGGGCAGCCTACGCCGTCGGTGCGAAGGAAGTGCGACTCGAGGCCGTCGATCGTTTTACGACCGACCAGCGACGCATCGTCGACCAGGTTGCCAGAAACCTCACTGGGGTGTCGGTCACTGCGGAGTCCGAATCGACGATCACGGTTCGAACGCTCCTCGATACCGAGGAGGTGTCGGTTCGACAGTCGGTGTGCCAGCTCAAGTTCGTCGCACTATCGATGCATCGCGACGCAACGGCTGCGGTGACTGAGGACACAGATCCCGGAAATCTGGCCGATCGCGACGATCAGGCCGATCGCCTCTACGCGATGATCGACTGGTCCTTTGCTCGGGGGCTCGCACGTCTCGGCGAGGTCGATGCGCTGGGATTGACCCGTCCGGAGCTGTTCGAACTGTGGGGGACGACTCGCGAGCTAGAGCGCGTCGCCGACCACGCCGAAGGCATAGCAACCGTCGCCGCCGAAATCGACGTGGCCGTGGACGATTCGATCAAAAACGACCTCCGTGAGGTTGCAGCGACGGCACGCGAGATCGTTGCGGACGCGGTGAGTGTCATCGTCGGCGACGTGAGCGTCGAAACCGCACAACAGGCGTTGACTGCTCGTGATCGGGTACGCGAAGAAATAGCGACACTCGAGCGCCGACTGGGGGAATCGTCGAACGAAGGCACCCAACTCGGACCGGTTCTCGATAGATTGCGACGGACAGCCGAACACGGGGGGAACATCGCGGAGTTCGGACTCCGACACGCCATCCGCCACGGTGAACTGACGGAACCACCCCAGGAGGCTGCGAACGCGGAGGACTCGACTCGAGAATCTCACGCCTCGACTGGAGGGTGACCACCGGTTCGGACTCCGTCGACAGATCGAGTCCCGCCGAATGCGCTATCGGTGTGAGACGTACCAGCTCGGGATCGCTCTCCGGACCGATCCCTGTCATACCGATCTCGTCGCGCCGTTCGAGAACTTCGAGCGCTCGACTGATTCGATTGAAACTGGCCTCTCTGCCGAACCCTGTGTCCGTCGCCTCGATTTCGTATCGCAGTATGTGATTTACCCCTCGCAAGAGCCGACCAGTTCGTCTGCGCACTCGAAACCCGCCCGCTCGTCACGACGTTTTTACGTCCACGCTGGCTACGTCTGCCCATGGTGCGGAACGTCGCCGGCCTCTTGCCGGACCTCGAGACGGAAGACTTCTATCTACTGTCGGGCGTCGAACAGGGGATGCGCTTCTCGGAGTGGGTCCAGCGCGAGAAACTGCCCCGCTTTTCGGGACTGTCTCCCGAGGAGGTCGATTACCGACTCGAGCGGTGTCTCAAACGCGGGCTGATCGAGAAGAAGACGATCCAGTACGAGGGGTACACCCTCCAGTTCGAGGGGTACGACGTCCTCGCGCTCCACGCCCTGGTCGAGCGGGAGACGATCTCCGAGTTCGGCGCGCCGCTGGGCGTCGGCAAGGAAAGCGACGTCTACGAGGTGCGCTCGTACAAGCCGCTCGCGCTGAAGTATCACCGCGAGGGCTATACGAACTTTCGCGAGGTGAACAAAGAGCGCGATTACACCTCCGACAAGCGACACGTCTCCTGGATGTACACGGCCCGGAAGGCCGCCGAGCGCGAGTACGAGATCTTAGAGTCGATGTATCCCGACGTGGCCGTCCCCCGACCGATCGACCAGAACCGCCACGCGATCGTCATGGAGAAGATGGACGGCGTCGAACTCTCGCGGGCGAAACTCGACGACGAGCAGGTCGTCGGCGTCCTCGAGCTGTTACTTCGCGAACTCACGCGCGCACACGAGCGGGGATACGTCCACGCCGACATGAGCGAGTACAACGTCTTCGTGAGCGAGGAGGGCGTGACGATCTTCGACTGGCCCCAGGCGGTGGCGACCGACCACGAGAACGCACCCGAGTTCCTCCGGCGCGACGTCTCCAACCTGGTCGGCTACTTCCGCCGGAAGTATCCCCGCGTCGTCCCCGACGTCGACGTCGGCGACGTCGCCGCCGCGATCGCAGACGAATCGTTCGACTCGCTCGAGGACGTCTAGACCACCTGCTCCTGTTTCTCCCGGATCGCCGCTGTGTTGCACTCGTTAGCGACGGGACGTCCCGCTGGCCGGCGATCTCGAGGCAGCTCTGTCGTCGAGGCTGGAACTGCCGTGCGGCCGGTCATACACCCCATAGTGATATACGAAATCGGCCTCGTGGTGCTGCGAATACCCCAAAATCCGTGCACGAGATTCGCGTCTGTCGGTAGGAATCGATCCCGAATACAGGGCCGATCAAGGAATCACGACCGCCACTCACCACCCGTGAGTGGCGGTCGGGTGGGCGAAAACGGTATAATCAGTCGATTTAGACAGTGATACCTCTCAGAAAGGGCAAGCACGGGGCGGGATCTACAGCAATGCGCTCACCTCCCTCCGGAGGAACGCACGAAACCGCGGGGCAGTCACCCGCGGTTTCGTGCGAAACTCGATGATGTCGATCAACGTCTGGACGAGAAAGTCCACAAGCAACCATAGATCGTACAGTAGAACTGCGAAGCCGAAGTGGAATAACCGGATAGAGAAGTTTGTCGACGTCGTCCACGGTGCGAACTCCTTGATCTTACTATAGGCCGTTTCGATCCCGCCTCGGCGTCTGTAGCGAGTGATTTGCTTTTTCGTCAAGCGACGGTCAAGACCAATCTCGTCGTTTACGTCGAGATTGGTCGCAAATACCTGCATCTCGTCGCAGTCCTCGTCTGGCGGGAGTCCAACCAGCGTCGTCTCAGCTCTGGTGTTGGAGACACCATGTTTTACCGGCCCGTACACCGCGTGCTCGGATTTGACTGTCACTTGCTTTTGTCCCTCTACATCCGTGTCCATGCGCGCGATGAACCGCTTGACGCGGTCATCGCGCGGTGCCGGAATCACGTAGAAAAGGTCTCGCTGTTCGAGTACCGAAAATACGTCCGTGGCGTAGAACTCCCGATCAGCGTAGAGTCGCCGCGTATGAACGCGACAGACGTCGTTGACGTGGTCGACGAGTCGGCGAACGATATCGCCGACTCGGTAACTCCTGTTTTTGCCAGGATAGCTCTCTGGGTCGTGGTAATCAGCGTGCCCGACTGGAAGCATCGCAGCTGCGAAGTGAACGTTGTCTCCAACAACGTTCGCGGTTGCAAACTTGTAGCACCAGTTGTAGGACTTGTCCTTTGGCGCCCTGGACACGTACGAGTTCCTCACGCTCCCCGTAGAAAGCGACGTAGGTCATGTCGATCGACAGCATGACTGGTGTCTCGAACTCCAAGCGAGGCTTGGCCCGCGTCAAGACGCGGGCCGCGCTTTGGTTGACCATCTCCGCGATTTGTGTCGGTGAAAGGTCCTTGATCGCCTCCAGAAGCGTCTCTCCACTCGGTCCGTCCTCGTAGAAGGGATCGTCGAGATCTGAGTCAGGATTGACGAAATCGCCGTAGGTTTCGGCACCGCCGTTAGCGGCGGTGCCTGTCAGCCCGAGACAGGCCTCCAGCATCAGGAGTTCCTCGTCGTCGTAAACCGGGTCATCAGGTCGGTCAAACTCAAAGGCAGGCAACACGACAGTTTGGAGTTCGTCGAGGAGATCACGTGTTTTCCTCCGAATGAGACGGTTGACTGTGCGCTTCGAGGAGCCTGTTGGCTCCTCCGAAGCGCTGTCTTCGTACGGTGTCCCGATCGGACTACCGCGTTCGGCGGCCAACGCTTGGATCTGACGAGTAGCGGTCTCGATCGTGGGTTGGAGGTCCGCAAACCGATTAGTCTGTGCCCGGGAGATCGTGCTTCGTGAAGGTGTGTCGTCGGGATTAAAGCCAAGAGCATCCGCAAGTTGAGGGTCACTGTCGAGCGTCCGATGGAGCCAGCCATCGGACGCGTCTTCGAGTTCCTTCAGGAGAATCGCCCGGAGCATCGGTTCGAACGGTTTAGAGTCGTGCCAATGGGGAATGGGATCAGCATGGCAGTATTGGCTGACGTCGAGGTGAGTGACCAACTCGGCCGCAGAGGTCGTCTTGTCGACGACCTCGGCGGCTTGCTTGGTTAGGGGCAGCCACCCGCCGGAGAGTGGACCGATATCTTGTAGGCGCTCGTCAACTGATCGTTGAGTGCGGCTGTCATCAGCAGCCGCAACACGATCTGACCAGTTGTTTGTCACAGTGGGGGACGAATCGTCCCCCACCGGTCAGTTAATCGATGTTGAGATTCCGTGCACGGATTCTGTCATTCGTAGCTACAGGGCCTCCGATCGGGCGACGCCGGTGGCACGCTCGAGTGGACCGCAAAAAGACGACCGCTCGCCGGTCGAATTTCGAGTTCGGTCTGCTCATACTGCAGGACGAAACGGTTCAGACATCGATCACACTCGAGACGCCGTCGTCGCTGCCGACAGCCGTCGAGACGCGATCGAGTATGCACTGACTGTTGTCCGGTAGTATTACTTGCCGGTGATCGAGACGTCCTCGAGCGTGACGCTGACGTTCTCGACGCCGACGGTGATCTGTCCGAGCCGGTAGGTCGTCTCGCCGACGGTCACGGTCACGCCGTCGGTCGTGATCGTCGCCGACTCGAGCTGGTAGGTCCGCTCGTCGATCTCCATCGTCGGCAGTCCCTCTCCGGAGACGTCCACGCCGTCGACGTGGATCTGCTCGTTCTCGAGTGTGAGATCGATCGTGCCGAGGTGCCTGTCGTCCGTGGCGGTGTCGCCACCGGCGACGGCGGTGGACGCGCCCGCGAGGGCGATCGCGAGTGCGAGAGCGAGAGCGAGGACGAGGACGCGGTTTCGAAGCCTCATAGGCGGGTAGTATCCGGCGTGATGACAGCAAAAGCACGTCGACAGTTTCGGGACGACGCGGACGGCTAAGGGGTGATTGACTGGGGTACGGTCGGACTACACCGATCGGCAGGGGGCGTCCGAAACGAGTCGACTGCTCTGCCGTAGGCCGACCGAACACGGCCTCGGTCGTGGGTTGCCGTCCCGATGTACCGGTGTGACTGCGGGGAGGTCGCGGTTGCACCGGAGGTGACGTACAGTAGTCCGTACCAGTCGGTCTGTCGCACTTCGAAGCCCTTATACTCGGTAGTTGGATAGATCAGGACGACTCGCTGGTCGGCGGGCACCAGCGGGCACCTGTTCGGCACCTGCCACAGGTCGGGATGTGATCCCTCGTGGGATTGAACCAGGAACGCCCGCAGGTGACAACGATGGCACGAAGCTTCTACTCCCACATCAAGGAAGCGTGGAAAGACCCCGACGACGGCAAACTCGGCGAACTGCAGTGGCAGCGAAAGCAGGAGTGGCGCAAGCAGGGCGCGATCGAGCGCATCGACCGCCCGACTCGCCTGGACAAGGCCCGCGAACTGGGCTACAAGGCGAAACAGGGCATCGTCCTCGCCCGCGTCGCGGTCCGCAAGGGGACGGCCCGCAAGCAGCGTTTCAAGGCGGGTCGCCGCTCGAAGCGCCAGGGCGTCAACCGCATCGGCCGCCGCAAGAACATCCAGCGCATCGGCGAGGAGCGCGTCACCCGGAAGTACCCCAACCTGCGGGTGCTCAACAGCTACTGGGTCGGCGAAGACGGCAGCCAGAAGTGGTTCGAAGTGATCCTCGTCGATCCGAACCACCCCGCCATCCAGAACGACGACGACCTCAACTGGATCTGTGACGACGTCCACGAGAACCGCGCACTGCGCGGTCTCACGAACGCCGGGAAGGACAACCGCGGACTGTACAACCGCGGGAAAGGTGCAGAGAAGGTCCGCCCGAGCAACACCGGCGGGCAGGGCCGCGCGAAGTAACCGACTCGCTGCTGCCGCTTTTCGACGTGACCCGTCCCCTCTCGAGTGGCGACCCTCTCTGTGGTCGCGTCCGCGGCGTTACTCGTCTTCGGTGAGCGATCCGGCGAGCGGGTAGTCGTGTTCGACCCACCGCGTGAACCCACTCGAGTCGTCACCGGGAGCGAGGACGTAGACGTCCTCGTAACCCTCGTCGATCAGGGCGACCGCACGGTTGGCGGATTCGACCATGTCCTTGCACTCACAGTAGATGACCATCCGTTCGTCACTCGACCATTCGGCGACGGGGTCGTCGCTCGCGAGTCCGTCGGGGGCAGGACTCGAGACGGCACCCTCGATGCGCAACAGCTCGTACTGCTCCGGGCTTCTGGCGTCGACGAAGCGGGCCGAGTCGTTCTGGTGCCACTCGTAGGCGTCCTCGAGCGGGAGCAACGGAATCTCGGTGTCTCGGTAGTTTTTGATCTCGTACTCCTGTGCCGGATCCTCACCGTCGCCGTCGCTGCTATTGTCGCTGCTGTTGTCGTCGGTGTCGTCGGTATCGTCGGTATCGTCGGTGTCGTCGGTGTCGTCGGTGTTCTCGTCGTCGTCGTTGTCGTCCTCGTCGTCGCTACCGAGGCAACCGGCGGTCACCGCGAGCGAACCGCCGACGAGCGCGAGCAGTCGGCGGCGACGGAGTTTTGATGCGCGCTGCATGGTCGATTCCTCCACACTGGTTCAAATATCAGTTCGTGTGATTGTCATCGCCTGGAACGATTCGTCACTGTTTTTATGCTGGTCGTTGCCAGTGGTCCCTCGAGACGGCCCCACCCGGAACGCGTGCGCAGACGCGGGCCGCGTGTGCTATCGTTTTGGGCAGAAATTTATCTCGAGCGCTCCCAAACGTATCCGTATGGCAACGAAACACGTGTTGGTGCCAGTCGACGACTCGGATCGTGCAACGCAGGCGCTCGAGTTCGTCCTCGAGGAGTATCCGGACGCGAAGATCACGGCCCTGCACGTCATCGACCCCGGCGACTTCTACGCGGCGACCGGGATCGAAGGCGGCGCGATGGCCAACTACGAGCAGATCCGCGAGAACCACGAGCGACGGGCAGAGCAGATCCTCGAGCGCGCGCAAAACCAGGCCGAAGAGGCCGGCGTCGAGATCGAGACGGACCACGTCCTCGGCGGCGTCTCGCGGACGATCATCGAGTACGCGGACGAACACGACGCCGATCAGATCGTCATCGGCAGCCACGGTCGGACGGGTGCGAGTCGAATCCTGCTGGGGAGCGTCGCCGAGAAGGTCGCCCGCCGGTCGCCGGTGCCGGTGACGATCATTCGCTAGAGAGGCGGGTGTAACCCCACATCCTGGATAGACAGCGGGATGCCGACGAGTGCGCCGTCGACGACTCGAAGTTGTAGAACGAATCCCGTGCTGACGAGACGGACGGAATCCGCACTCGTACTCATACTATCGGACGTAACTGTGTGAAGATTCTCGCCACCCCGGGACGGCGAGAATCTTTCACGACTTACGTCCGGCAGTATCACGCCGCCCGCTAGTCAGACGTAGCCGTCTCCGACGCCGATCGGTCGAGTTTCTGATAGTCGACGTACTCCGAGGCGTCCCGGAACTCCTCTAGCAGGTTGATCGCGGCGCGGGTACCCTCGCCGATGGACGTGTTGATCTGCCGTTGCCCGCCGGTCACGTCCCCCGCCGCGTACACGCGCGGGACGTTGGTGCCCATTTCGTCGTCGGTCTCGACGTACGGCCCCGCGGTGGTGACGCCGAGCATCTCGGCGAGGGCGGTTCCACCGGCGGCACCGAGGGCGACGAACAGTCCGTCGACCTCGAGTTCGTCGCCGTCGCGGGTGACGATCCGCTCGAGCGCGTCGTCGCCGTCGACTCGATCGAGGCGGTCCGTTCGAACGGCGACGTCGGCTGCGTCGAGCTGGTCGCGGAGGGCGGCGTCGGCGGTGAACTCCTTGCCGTTGGTGAGCACCCGGACGTCGTCGGTGTAATCGAGCAGCATCAGCGCCTCCTTGGCGGCGAAGTTCTCCGACCCGACGACGGCGACCGGTCGGTCGCGGTAGAAGTACGCGTCACACTCCACGCAGTAGGAGACGCCACGACCCTCGTACTCGTCGACGTCCCGGATGGCCGGCGATTCGTAGGAGGCGCCGGTCGCGATGACGACCCCACGCGCCTGGTACCGGTTCTCGGTCGTTTCGATCTCGTAGGCGTCGTCGTCGGTTCGCCCGATCCGGACCACCTCCTCTTCGAGGATCGTCGCGCCGAACTTCGTCGCGTGGCGCTGCCCGAGCGAGACGAGTTCCGGACCCGTCACGCCGTCGGGGAACCCGTAGACGTTCTCCATCGTGTCGACCTCGCGGGTCGTCCCGCTCCCGTCGTCGAACACGTACGTCTCCTGGTCGGCTCGTGCGGTGTAGACCGCAGCGCTCAACCCTGCGGGGCCACCGCCGATGATTGCGACGTCCATATTGTATATTATACACAACACTGTGGAACCTTATACTTCTCGATAGCGGCATGCCAGCCAGTGTCACGAACGCGACTGGAACGCGAGATCGTCCCCGGTCGCACCAACCGTCTGCGCCCACTCGAGACGAGAAACGCGGTTTAGATGCGGTCTCGAACAGGGGCTCACGGATACAGCTCGTCGAGCTGCGTCTCCGTCGCTGGTAACTCGAGGAGTGTCCGGAGTTCGTGTGTCGGACCTTCCTCGCCAATAGTTGTGCTCGAAATGCACAATCTCTGTCGATGGAAACTACCCCTCTCGCCGCTCGAGAGGGTAGCGACCAGGCCGTCGCGACGTCGTCTGCAGACTATCGCGCACGCCCGGACACCGAACCGTGCACGCGAGACGCGAGGCGATCGAGTACGCCGATCACGGCCCCGTCGAAGCGAACGCGAGACGCGGTTGGCAGGCGAGGGCACCGTTTATCGTGTCTTCGCGTCGATACTCGAGTGAGCGATCATCGATGCCCAAGTCAGCCCCGTTCGAGGAACACACCGACCGATACGAACAGTGGTTCGACGAACACACGGAGGCGTATCGCGCCGAGATAGACGCCCTGTCCCGACTCGTCCCGGCCGACGCGTTCGGCCTCGAGATCGGCGTCGGCAGCGGTCGGTTCGCCGAGCCACTCGAGATCGAAACCGGCGTCGACCCGGCCGTCGAGATGCTCGAGTACGCCGACGACCGCGGGATCGACGTCGTCCGCGGCGTCGCGGAGGCGCTGCCGTTCCGGACGGATCGATTCGACGTCGCCGTGATCGTCACGACGATCTGTTTCGTCGACGACGTCCCGGCGACGTTCGCGGAGGCACGCCGCGTGCTCCGTCCCGGCGGATCGCTCGTCGTCGGCTACATCGACAGGGAGAGCCCCGTCGGCCAGCAGTACCAGGAGTACAAAGACGAGAACCCGTTCTACCGGGACGCGACGTTCGTCTCGACCGACGAACTCGTCGACGACCTCGAGGACGCCGGCTTCGCCGACTTCGAGTTCGTCCAGACGATCTTCGAGTGGCCCGGGGAGATGGACGAGGTCGATCCGGTTCGCGACGGCTACGGCGAGGGATCGTTCGTCGGCATCGAGGCCGTCGTCCCCGACGAGTGACCGAACCCGACGCTACGTCTCCTCGAGGTCGTACCGGTCGGCCCAGAGGTCCAGATAGAAGAAAAGCGGCGCGAGCGCGTTCGTCTTCTCGGTCGCCCGGTACTCCACGCGCGGTGGGATCTCGTCGTAGGACTCGCGCTCGAGCAGCCCCGCCTCGACGAACTCCGAGAGGCGAGCCGAGAGCGTACTCGGCGAGACCGCGAGCGTCGACTCGAGGTCGGAAAAGCGAAGCGGCTCGCTCCCGAGAGCGAACTCCCGCAGGAGTGCGAGCGCGTGGGTCCGCCCGAGAAGCGCGAGCAGGTCGGCGGTGACCTCCTCTGCGGTCTCGTCGTCGGCCTCCCTGACCTCCTCGAGGTCTGCCCGCTCGAGGGCGTCGTGCTCGAGCAGCGCGTGGACGGTGTCGGCGACGTCGTGTGCTCTGGCCATAGTATTGCTTCGTCTTCCGTAGCCAAAAGCTTCGGGATCCGTACCACGTCAGACGGTCGTCAGCGAGCCGATCGGCGCGTCCGTCCGTTCGCGCGCGCGTTCGACGCCGTCGTCGCCCGCGGCGATGAGCGCGAAGACGCCCGCGACGTGGCCGCCGGCCGACTCGACGATCTCGAGCAGCAGTTCCTGGGTCTCGCCCGAGCGGATGAGGTCGTCGACGACGAGCACGGATTCCCCCGCGTCGATCGCCGACGCGGGCAGGTAGTAGGTGAGTTCGATCCCCGAGGCGAGGCGCTGTCTGGCTTCGATGAACTCCTCGACTGCCGTCTCCTTTCGCTTCTTGGCGTACGCACAGCGGACGCCGTAGTAACTCGCGAGCGACGCCGCGAGCGTGATGCCGTCGGTCGCGGCCGTCAACACGACGTCCGGCCGGTCGAACTCGAAGGCGCTGGCGACGACGGGCGCGACGAGGTCGAGAAAGGGCTGGTCGAAGACCGCCCCGGAGGTGTCGACGTATCCCTCGTCGTCGACGCGAATCCGGGCGTCGAGTTCCGCCGCGAGCGCGTCGCGGCCGACGTCCTCGACGACGGTTCGAGCGCGGTCGGCACTCGGGAGGACGTGGCCGTTGACGTAGCGGTTGAGATCGCCCGGCGGCAGTCCGGTGCGCGCGGCGAGTTCGTCGTACGTGCGCGTCTCCTTGAGCATCCGCAGCACCTCGACGGCACGCAACTGCAGTGTCGCTTTCTCGGCTCTGTTCATGTGTGTACGCACGATTCTGCAAGTATGGATATTTCGATCCCTGACACCGCCGTGACGGGGCACGAACGTGGGTTTCCCGATCGGTCAGCAGGACCGATTCCGTCGGACGGCGTTCACTCGGCGAGGAAGTCCGGTTCCGTCCGCTTTGCGTCCCGTTCGTCCTCGAGGTGGGCGTGGAACGCCTCGATTTCGACGTCGGACTCCTGGTCCTCGAAGCGGTCGCGAACCGAGATGTTGCCCGCCTCCTCTTCGTTGTCGCCGACGATGATCTGGTAGGGGACGCGGTCGTCGTGGGCCGCGCGGATCTTGCGCTCGAGCGTCGAGTCGCGGTCGTCGACCTCCACGCGGAAGTCGTCGAACTCCGCGGCGACCTCGCGGGCGTACTCGAGGTTGTCGTCGGAGATGGGGAGCACGCGGACCTGCTCGGGGGCGAGCCAGAGCGGGAACTTGCCCTCGAAGTGCTCGATGAGCATCATGAAGAAGCGCTCGTAGCTGCCGTACAGTGCCCGGTGGATCATCACGGGGCGGTGTTCCTCGTTGTCCTCGCCGACGTAGGTGAGGTCGAAGCGTTCGGGCATGTTGAAGTCGAGCTGGACCGTGGGACCGTCCCAGCTACGCCCGATGGCGTCCTCGAAGGCGTAGTCGATCTTCGGGCCGTAGAAGGCACCGTCGCCCTCCTCGAGTTCGTACTCCATCTCGCGGTCCTCGAGGACGGCCTTCAGCTGGGACTCCGCGCGTTCCCAGATCTCGTCGCTTCCCACGCTCTTCTCGGGACGCGTGGCCAGTGCGACCTCGTACTCCAGGTCGAACGTCGAGAGCACCTCGTCGATGGCGTCCATGATGGCCTCGACCTCCGCCTCGATCTGGTCGGGGCGGACGAACAGGTGGCCGTCGTCGATCGTGAAAGCCCACACGCGCGAGAGTCCCGAGAGTTCGCCGCGCTGTTCTTTGCGGTAGACCTTGCCGTCCTCGGCGTACCGCACGGGCAGGTCGCGGTAGCTCCAGGAGTGGTCGTCGAAGATCGTGGCGTGGCCGGGGCAGTTCATCGGCTTCAGCCCGAACTCGTCGTCGCCGAGTTCGAAGACGAACATGTCGTCCTGGTAGTTCTCGTAGTGGCCGGAGCGCTTCCAGAGGTCCGTCTTGAACAGGTGGGGCGTCTCGACGTAGTCGTAGCCGGCGTCCTCGTTGAGGTCGGTGACGAACTCGCTGAGTTCGGTCAGGATCGTCTTGCCCGGCGGGTGATACAGCGGCAGTCCGGGACCCGTGACGTCCTGGATCGAGAACAGGTCCATTTCGTTGCCGATCCGACGGTGGTCGCGCTCTTCTGCCTCGCGCTTTCGCTCGAGGAACGCCTCCAGGTCGGACTCGTCCTCGAAGGCGGTGCCGTAAATCCGGGTCTGCATCGGGTTCTCCTCGTCGCCGCGCCAGTAGGCGCCGGCGATCTCGAGCAGTTTCACCGCGCCGATCTCGCCCGTCGAGTCGACGTGCGGGCCGGCACAGAGGTCCTCCCACTCGCCCTGGCTGTAGAAGGTGACGTGGTCGTTCTCGTCGGCGAACTCGGAGAGGAGTTCGAGCTTGTACGGCTGGCCGTCGAGTCGCTCCTCGGCCTCTTCGATCGAGACCTCCTCGCGCTCGATGTCGTAGTCGGCCTCGACGATCGCTTCCATCTCCGCTTCGATCTCCTCGAGATCCTCCTCGTCGACCTCGAGGTCGTCGAAGTCGTAGTAGAAGCCCTCGTCGGTCGGCGGCCCGATGGCGAGTTTCACGTCGTCGTACAGCCGCTCGACCGCCTGCGCGAGGCAGTGGGCGGCGGAGTGGCGCATCACTCGCAGGTACTCCTCGGACTGGTCCGTGACGATCTCGAGGTTCGCTCCGTCGTAGACGGGTTCTTCTTTGGCGACGAGGTCGCCGTCGAGTTTGCCCGCGACCGTGTCCCGGCCGAGGCCGGGGCCGATCTCGTAGGCGCAGTCTTCGACCGTCGCGTCGGCGTCGACCTCGAGTTCGGATCCGTCGGGCAGTACGACCGCTATCTCTTCCTGTGACTCTGATTCTGACATGGCTGTGGATGTGGTGAAAATCCCGGTGGCGTGTCCGCGCCGCGTCCCGCACACTGGTCGACCGTAGCCGACACAATACACGGTAGGTGGGAGTTAGAAACGGGCAAACGCCCCTGTAAAGCGGACACCTACCATCGTAGCTACGCGTAGTCTCGAGTGGAATAAAAGCATTGTGATGGGGCGTTACCGGCAGAACGGTTTTCGTTCCGAATCGGCTACGTCACATCGTGGGCTTCGATCCACCGGCAGACGACGATCCGTTCGAGGACCCGCTCGGGGATGACCCGCTTGAGGATCCGTTCGGGGACCCGTTCGGAGGCGGGGACGGTGACGACGACGACCTCGAGAGAACGTTCAGCGAAATCTCGCGATCGACGCTGCTCGCGTTCATCGTCGTCGCAGTACTCGTTCACGTCGGCCTCTTCAGCGTGAGCCTCGGCGTGATGCTGGTCGGATTCCGGAGTCAGTGGGTCGGCGGCGGCGTGCTCGCGATCGGCGGGGTTCTCGCCCTGGGCGTCGCTGTCGTGGGATACCGTCGATACAGAACCCACCAGTAAGCACCGCGCTCGCCGGTTGACGCGAGGAAGGGATAATCGAAATGGTCGAGCCGCCAAGAGGGACGAAGCAATCCGAACGCGCGTCGACTCATACTATCGGACGTAACTGTGTGAAGATTCTCGCCACCCCGGGACGGCGAGAATCTTTCACGACTTACGTCCGGCAGTATCAGTCTTGGTCTGCCAGCAACTCGCTCGCGGTCACGAGCGCCTCCATCTCGACGTCCGCGTCCTCGACGTTCTCGCGGCCGCCCTCCTCGCGGTCGACGACGACCATCGCCCGGTCGACGGTCGCGCCCGCCTCCCGAAGCGCCTCGATCGCGTCGACGAGACTCGTGCCCGTGGTGACGATGTCCTCGAGGACGACGACCTCCTCGCCCTCCTCGAGTCGGCCCTCGATCAGGTTCGCCGTGCCGTACTCCTTGCGCTGCTTGCGCGCGATGACGTACGGCACGCCGGCGGCGACGCTCGTCGCTGCAGCGAGCGGGACCGCGCCGAGTGCCACGCCCGCGAGTTTCTCGTCCTCGTCGACCCGTTCGGCGAAGGCCTCGGCGATCAACTCGAGACAGCGCGGGTCGGTCTCGAAGAGGTACTTGTCGACGTAGTACTCGCTCGTGCCGCCGTGGGCGAGGTCGAACTCGCCGAACTGAACGGCGTCTGCTGTACGCAACGCGTCGATGAGTTCCTGGTTCGTCATTGTCGGAGAGGCGCGCCGGATCGAGATAAACGGTGTGAAATTCCGATCCGATCGCCGTCGTGAAATCGTGCAGTCACACTCCACGGCGAACCGGGACCTTTTGCCGATGCGAGCCGTCGTCGCATTCGATGACCCGCGGTGCCGCCGACGAACCCCACCACGAAGTCCAGGCCGTCCTCGACGCACTCGAGGAGATGGGTGCCCCGTCGCTCGAGGAGTTCTCGCCGCTCGAGGCTCGCGACCTCCTCGACGGACTGCTCGGCCGTGACGAGCCATCGATCCAGATCGCGTCGGTCGAAGAGCGGACGATCGACGGACCCGGCGGCGACCTCCCGGTCCGAATCTACGATCCGCGACCCGACGAGTCGCGGCCGGTCGTCTGTTATCTCCACGGCGGCGGCTGGGTGATCGGGAGTCTCGACTCGCACGATCCCTCGTGTCGGAAACTCGCCGCCGAGACGGGATACGTCGTCGTCAGCGTCGACTACCGACTCGCGCCGGAGCATCCGTTTCCGGCCGCCCTCGAGGACAGCTACGCTGCCATAGAGTGGCTCGCGGACGACGCGGCGGCGATCGGCGGCGACCCCGACCGGATCGTCCTCGCGGGCGACAGCGCCGGCGGGAACCTCGCGGCCGCGACTGCGTTGCTCGCCCGCCACCGCGACGGGCCGTCGATCGCGTACCAGCTTCTCCTCTATCCGGTGACCGGCGACCCGACCGAAACCGACTCTTACGAGGAAAACGCGGAGGGGTACTTCCTCACGACGGCCGAGATAGAGTGGTTTCGCGACCACTACCTCGAGCGCGACGTCGACGAGTTACACCTCCTGGTCGCGCCGCGGCTCGCACGCGACCTGTCCGGGCTGCCACCGGCGACGGTCGTCACGGCGGGGTTCGACCCACTGCGCGAGGACGGGGCTGCCTACGCCGATCGACTCGAGGCGGCCGGCGTCCCCGTCACCTACCGGAACTACCCGGACGTGATCCACGGCTTCATGGCGATGCTCGAAGAGCCAGTCGACCTGACCCGGGCCCACGAGGCGTACGCCGACGTCGCGGCCGACCTGGCCGACGCACTCGAGTAGTCCGACCGACCGTCACCAGGGTTCGTTCTTCAGCCCGAGTTTGTACGCGATCACGTTGGTCGTCACGTGCAAAAGCGGCGTGATGATCACGACGACCGCCAGGACGGGCAGGGTGAACGTCTCGAGGAACCAGTCGGGGGCGGCGACGAACGCGAGCGCGAGCGAGACGACGACGAAGTCGAGCTGGTCGACGCCGGGGAAGGCCGCACCGCGCTCGCGTCCCGTCCGGCGCTTGAGAAACGAGGCGAGGATGTCGCCGAGCATCGCCCCGAACGGGAGCGCGACGACGGCCGGGGCCGGGAAGACCGGGAGGCCGACGCCGATCGCCGATCCGACGTCGCCCGAGATCGCGTTGAGGGCGAGCGCCAGGACGGCTCCGACGGCCGTCCCGACGGCGGTGCCGCGCCAGGTCTTCCCGTCGCCGAGGATCCGGCTGTCGCCCCACGTCCGCCCGCCGTCGATCGGTCGGCCGCCGCCGGCGAGCACTGCCGCGTTGTTCGGCACGTACGCGGGCAACATCGCCCAGAACGCGACGACGATCGTCTCGAGTACTGCCATGTCCGGCTGGACGTACCGCCCCGTCTTAAGGCCTGTCTCTTACCCACAAATTCTATTCCCGTAGCTGAGAAGTTGAGGCTGGGAGATGGGACGAGATCAGCGGAGTTGGCGACCTGATCTGAACGATGACGGGGAGTTGTGTGACATGGATGTATCAGGTTGGATTCGGACGGAGTTTCGGGCAGCGGAGTTCGGAGACAAGCGTCTTACCGATCGATTGGTCCAACTCGGGGATGAACTCGGCAGTTCACCTGCCGAGTCCATCCCGGCTTCCTGCGAGGACTGGGCGTCCACAAAGGCTACATACCGATTTTGCGATAATGAGAGTGTGGAACCGACCGAGATTCTCTCTGCTCACAGGCAGTCACAGCGATCACGGGTGAGTGGCGGAGACGAGCTGTTGGTCGTCTCCGACACGACGTATCTCACCTTTCCTCGCCACCCAGCCAAGGACGGTCTTGGAGATATTAGTTCCTCAGATATCGACGTAGAAGGCGTCAAATTACACACTTCCGTTGGTATTCGCCCAGACACGCAGCAGATGACTGGGGTCATCGACCAGCAGGTGCTGGTCGAGGACCAACAGGCGGGCAACACTTACAGCACAAACGGCAAAGACGACCCAATTCTCCTTGAGAACGAGCATGAAAAGTGGTTGCGTGGGGATAGGGAAGCCGCCGAGTGGCTTCCCGAAGACGTGCGTCCGATTTTTGTCCATGACCGAGGTGGGGACGCCTTCTCGTTGTACGAGGAACTGAGCAAGGAGAGTGCTAACGCTGGTTTCGTTGTTCGAGCCAATCAAAACCGACGAGTCTTGACAGAAGGTGGTGAAGGTGGGAAACTCTTCGATTGGAGTAGCGACCTCGCAGAACGAGGTCGCAACTCCATCGAGATTCAACAAGGCGGTGGACGAGAAGCCAGAACAGCCGAAGTCTCAATCACTGCAGGAACCTGTGAGTTGCGCGCACCGCGAAATAATCCGGATCAAGAAGGGTCCGTCAAAGTGAATGTGGTGAGAGTGGATGAAGTCAATGGGACTGGCGATCCGATTCAGTGGGTGTTACTCACCACTGAATCGGTCGAAACGTTCGACGATATTCTAGCCATTATCGAGTACTACGGCCTTCGCTGGCGGATCGAAGACTGGCACAAGGTGCTGAAGAGCGGTTGTAAAATCGAAGAACGGCAACTGCAAACGTGGGAGCGTATGGAAGTGTTGTTGAGCGTGTATTCAGTGATTGCCTGGAAGGTCTTGGAGTTACGAGAGCTAGCCCGTGGAGAGAGTTCAGTTGCTCCAGAGATCTTGTTAAGCGAGGCCGAACGCGCAGTTCTGGAAACGAAATTTCCAGAACTGAGCGGTCAAAGCGGGAAAGCCTACGCGGTACATGTGGCGAAGCTTGGCGGATATTTAGACCGCGGTTCAGATCCTCCTCCAGGCTGGGAGACGATGTGGAAAGGGCTTCAGAAGCTCCGCATGTGGGCAGAAGGCTACGAACTGGGTGCTGAATGAGCGCCACAGCCGCTCATTCAGCGAGACTCTCCGTGAATCCAGCTTTTGTTCAGGGTCACAGACTGTCCAGCCTCTGAAAGTCGTAAGCCAGTATCAATAATGATTCCTTCCTGACTGATCTATTCATATCGGGCGGAATTTGGTTGATTTTTCTCAGTAGAGATGAGTTATGGGTAAGAGACAGGTCTTAAGGCGGGTGGTTTATCTCGGCGACGGCGAACGTCACCGGGCGTCGGGGCGGCACACGACGTTATCGAATTCTTCATCGTCCTCCAGCGCCCGCACGTTGTGGGCGACGATGTCGGCCAGGCGGTCCCAGTGTTTCGGCGTGTGCCCGCCCGTGTGGGGCGTGATGAGGCAGTTCTCGAGGTCCCACAGCGGGTGATCGCCGGGGAGCGGTTCGGGGTCGGTCACGTCGAGGGCGGCCCCGCGGATCGTGTTCGACTGCAGCGCCGCGACGAGCGCGTCGGTGTCGACGATGCCGCCGCGGGCGGCGTTGACGACCACGGCGTTCGGCGGCAGGGTGGCCAGTTCGTCTTCGCCGACGAGTCCGCGGGTCAGGTCGGTGAGCGGACAGGCGAGCACGACGTAGTCGCTGCGGGCGAACGCCTCGTGGATCGCCTCGTCGTCGAACCCGACGACCTCGTCGGTCGGCCCGCCCTTCTCCGGCGTGTACCGGACACCGATCGTCTCGACCTCGAACCCCTCGAGTCGCTTCGCGATCGCCTGGCCGATCGAGCCGAGGCCGACGATCGTCACGGTGCTGTCGGTGAACTCGTGTGACTGGAAGTGTCGCCACTCGCCGTTCCGTTTGCGCCGCCAGCCCTCGTGGAGTCGCCGGGCGAACACGAGCATGTTCCCGATGGCCTGCTCTGCGATTCCGGGGGCGTGGATGCCGCCCGCGTTCGTCACCGTGACGCCGTGGTCGGCCAGCGCGTCTACCGGAACGTGGTCGGTACCGGCGAACGTACACGCGAACAACTCGAGTCGGTCGGCGCGCTCGAGCAGGGCCTCATCGATCGTGATCCCCGTCACGACTCGCGCACGGGCGACCAGTTCCCGCTCGGCGTTCGGCGTCCTCGCGAGCGAAACGGCGTACTCGGGGAGCCGTTCCCGGAGCGTCTCGGCGTACGATTCCATCGACAGTCCCTCGGTCCCCTCTCGGCGGACGACGATGTCTATCTCCTCGCTCATAGCGAATGCGTCGTCTGACGATCGGCAGCCGTCGTCTTGGTCCTTTTGTATACGACGGGGCGACGACGGGACCCGGGCTGTGCGACGCTGGCGTCCGGGTTCGACCTCGAACCCGTCACAAACTGTCATAGTCCGGGAGATCGAATCTGTATCTATGCTGCCACCCATTGCGAGCCGGTTCGTCGCAGGTGAGTCCCCGGCGGTCGCCCTCGAGCACGTCCGGCGGTTGAACGACCGGGGCGTCAAGGGAATCGTCAACCGCCTCGGCGAGCACTACGACGACCGCGCGGACGCCGAGGCCGACGCCGACGAGTACCTGTCGCTGATCGACGACCTCTCGGACTCGGAACTCGAGGCCTGCATCTCGGTCAAGCCCTCCCAGATCGGCCTCTCGGTCGGCGAGGAAGCGTTCCGCGAGATCCTCGAGCGAATCGTCGACTACGGCGCAAAACGGGACGTCTTCGTCTGGATCGACATGGAAGATCACACGACGACCGACGCGACGCTCGACGCGTACGAACGTCTCGCCCGGAAACACGACGGCGGCGTCGGCGTCTGCGTGCAGGCGAACCTGAAGCGAACCCGCGAGGACGTCGAACGACTCGCGGACGTCCCCGGCAAGGTGCGATTCGTCAAGGGGGCCTACGACGAGCCGGCCGACGTCGCGTACACGCGCAAAGAGGCGGTGAACCGGGAGTACCGGGCGTTACTCGAGTACGCCTTCGAGCACTACGACGGCGGAATCGGCGTCGGGAGCCACGACCCCGCGATGATCGACCACGCCATCTCGTTGCACGACGAGTACGGGACGGACTTCGAAATCCAGATGCTGATGGGCGTCCGCGAAGACGCGCAGTACGACCTGGCCGAGGAGTACGAGGTCTGGCAGTACCTCCCGTACGGAACCCGGTGGAAGTCGTACTTCTACCGGCGGGTGATGGAGCGAAAGGAGAACCTGTGGTTCGCGGTGCGGGCCATCGCTGGCCGATAAAGGGAAGGGCTCATATTCTCGTGGTGAGAGTGCACGGACATGACCTCGTGGAAGCGGGACTTCGCGAGCGGGCTCGTCGTCATCGGCCCGATCCTCGTTACACTCTACGTCATCTACTGGCTCTACGGCATCATCGCCGGCGTTACGCCGGAGCTGATGCTGAACGCTGACACGCTCGAGCCGTTGATCGAGGGCGAACAGACGCGCGAGCAGGTCGCACAGTTACTCCGCGTCATCGTCACGCTGACGGTCTTTATCATCCTCTCGCTGTCGGTCGGCTATCTCATGCGGACCACGGTCGGCGGACTCTTCGAGCGGATCGTCGACGACGTCGCCAATCGCGTTCCCGGATTGCGGGTCGTCTACAACGCCTCGAAGATGGCCGCCGAGACCGCCCTCGGCGAACAGGAGTCGTTACAGAAGCCCGTCAAGATCGAAACCTGGCAGGGACTTCGCATGACCGCGTTCAAGACGGGGAAGACGACCCCCGACGGCCGCGAGATCCTCTTTTTGCCGACGTCGCCGAACATCACGACGGGCTACGTCGTCGAGGTCGAATCCGACCGGATCACCGAACTCGACGAGGACGTCGAGGACGCGCTGACTCGCGTCCTCAGCGCCGGCTTCGGCGACGCGGAACGCGAGCGGAGCATGGACGCCGGCATCCCGATCGACGTGGTCGACGAACGCACGGCCGGCAAGAGCGACGACGACGACTGATACTGCCGGACGTAAGTCGTGAAAGATTCTCGCCGTCCCGGGGTGGCGAGAATCTTCACACAGTTACGTCCGATAGTATGATAATGGTGGCTGTGACTGGGTGCCGACGCAACCGCACGACGGGTCGCGGTTGCGGCGGTACAGACTCACAGCTATCGTTATGATACGGTCTGCCGTCCCGATTTGTCACAGCGACCGCCCGACGGGACGCGGTTGCACCGGAAACGACTTGCAGTCGTCGAGCCCAGCGGGAGAAGCCGTCTCGAGCCCAGCGGGAGAAGCCGTCCCCATCTCGAGTCGCCGACCGAAAATGCCGAAGGCTGCGGCGTAGGACGTCTAGACGTACGTGAACCACTCGTCGTACTCGTCGGTCCGTCGCTCGACGATCTCGAAGAACCGCGACTGGATCTCCTCGGTGATCGGACCGCGAGAGCCGTCGCCGACGACCACGTTGTCGACCTTGCGGATCGGGGTCACCTCGGCCGCAGAGCCCGTAAAGAAGAGTTCGTCGGCGGTGTTGAGTTCGCCCCGCGAGATCGAGACGTTATCGTGGACGGTGTAGCCGAGATCGCGCGCGAGTTCGATGACGGTGTCGCGGGTGATGCCGTCGAGGATCGACTCCGAGAGGGCGGGCGTGTAGATCTCGCCGTCGCGAACGAGGAAGACGTTCTCGCCAGGCCCTTCGGCGACGTGGCCTTCCTTGTTGAGGACGATCGCCTCCGCGTAGCCGTTACGGCGCGCTTCCTCGCCGGCGAGCATGCTGTTGACGTACAGGCCGGTCGTCTTCGCGTTCGTCGGGATCTGGCTCGAGGAGTGCTTTCGCCACGAGGAGACCATCACGTCGATGCCGTTCTCGAGTGCCTCTTCGCCGAGGTACGCCCCCCACGGCCAGACGGCGATCGCGGTGCGGGTGGGACAGTCTTTGGGACTCACGCCGAGGCTGTTGTAGCCGTAGAACGCGACCGGCCGGATGTAACAGGACGTGAGGTCCTGGCGCTGGATGAGTTCGATCGTCGCCTCGGTGAGTTCCTCGGCGTCGTGGTCGATGTCCATCTCGTAGGGCTTTGCGGAGTGATAGAACCGGTCTAGGTGTTCGTCCCACCGGAACAGTGCGGGGCCCTTTTCGGTGTCGTAACAGCGTGCCCCCTCGAAGATCCCGGTTCCGTAGTGGAGGCCGTGCGTGAGGACGTGGACCTGCGCGTCGTCCCAGTCGACGAACTCGCCGTCCATCCAGATCGTATCGACGTCCATCTCGTCGAAGCTCATAAGCGGGGTGACGGATGCCTTCGTAATGAACGTTCGCGATTCCGCGTCTTCCTGACGGCTCACCGACGAAACGCCGACGCGACGGGTTCAGCTTAGGCGGTCGAGGACGTCGCTGCCCTCGAGGTAGGTGAGGTCGTGTCGGTCGGCGTAGGTGCGGGCGGCGGCGGGCGAGAGCGCCTGGCCGGTCTCGTCGTCGAGCATCTCGCAGACGACGACGGCCGGCGGGAGGTCGGCGGCCTCGGCGAGGGCGAGACCGAGTTCGGTGTGGCCACGGCGCTGGGCGAGCAGGTCCGGTGCGCCCTTCAGGATGTGGACGTGCCCGGGGACACGAAACTCCGTGGCGAAGTCCGTCTTCGCGGGCGCGGCGGCGGCGTCGGCGAGTTCGCGGATCGTTCGCGAGCGATCGTTGTCGGTGATCCCCGTGTACGTCTCGCGGTGGTTGACGGTCAGCGAGAACGACGACCGTTCGTCGTAGCCGAGGTCGTGGTCGCCCGCCGCGGGGTGGTCGACTTCCTCCGTGTAGAACGGCAGGTCGAACGCCTCGGCGACGTCGTGGCCGAGCGCGACGCAGATCAGGCCGCCGGCGTCGTTTCGCAGGCGGGCGACGGCGTCGGGCGTGACCGCACCCGCGTGGTAGATCAGGTCCGTCTCGCCCTCGCGGTCGGCCGCGTCGTGGACGAGGATCGGTTCGCCGGCCGCGAGTGCCTCGAGCGCGCGGTCGAACGCCGCGACGCCGGTCGATCGGCCGCTCATATCAGTTGTCTCCGACATAGATGGTAACGTGGTCGCCGTCCGTGAGGTCGAGTTCGTCGCGCAGTCTGTCCGGTGCGATGATCTCGAGCTGGTCGTCGTCGTGGTGCGTTCGCTCCGGGGCGATCGTGTGCGCCCGGTCGTAGGTCTCCCCGTCGTCGGTTTCGATCGTCGCCGGCTGGCAGACGGCTGGGCCGTAGGTTCGCTCCTCGTCTTCCCAGCCGTCGATCGGGATCGGCTCGAGCGAGTCGACGGCGCTGCGACGACGGATGCTCTCCTCCAGGAGGTCGACGTTGAGCGTTCCGGGGAACGGCTCGTACCCGAGGCGATCTTCGAACTGGCGTTTGTACCCCGGCAGTGAGATGTAGTGGCGACCCTCGCCCATCCCGCCGGTGACGGTTCCCTCGAGTTCGACCTCGGCGTCGGTCTCGAAGATGCGCCGGTAGTCCTCGTACTCTGCCCGCAACGCGCGCTCGCCGTCTTCCGTGACGGCGACCCACTGCCCGTCGCTGACCGTGTCCCGCTCGAGCAGGTCCGCGCTCTCGAGTCGCTGGAGCCGTCTCGAGGCGGTCTGGTTCGACACGTCGAGGCGATCTGCGAGCGCAGAACAGGAGATCTTGATGTCGCCCGAGAGCCCGCCGTCGAGTGCGAGTAACTTGAGTACGGCGAGTTCGTCGTACCCGACGGTCGACGTCGCTGTCACTGACATACCTATCAGTTCGACCTACCGTGGTAAAAGTATACCGAATGTGGCACGCATAACGAAACTGTGATGCAGTTGGCGTGCGTTTATTCGCGTCTCGTGAGAGGAAGCACCCGGGCAAAAAACCACCGGTCGGGCCGTCGTCCGTCGACGCCCTCCGATCGCGGACGTGTTCGGCGACTCGAAAGTCCACGAATGTGACACACAGTAACAATGCAAGGCGTCGAATTTTAGGCGGGGACGAAGTCTCTCCTGGCACACTCATGAAGCGGTTCGTCAGGCTCCTCGTGGGCCTGGTTTCGCTCACTGGCCTGCCGTATCTCGTCTACGCGGCGTCGTACTCCCTCCTCAGACCGTCCGGGTCGCCCGCGGACAAGACGCCCTGGTTCCCGACGGTGAGCGTCGTCCTCCCGACGTACAACGAGGAAGCGATCGTCGAGCAGAAACTCGAGGACGTCCTCGCGCTCGACTACCCGATGGAGAAGGTCGAACTCGTCGTGGTCGACGCCAGCGACGACAGGACGCCGGACCTCGTCGAGGACTTTTTCGCCGACCGCGACGAGCCCGACCTGCGGCTGCTTCGACAGCGAGAACGACGGGGACTCGCCATCGCGCTGAACCGGGCCTACGACGCCGCCACCGGCGAGATCGTCGTCAAAACCGACTGCGACTCCCGGCTGGCGTCGGACGCGCTCCGGGAAGCGGTGGCGAACTTCGCCGATCCCGACGTCGCCGCCGTGACGGGACGAAACGCGGAGGTGCTCAACGACAGCAGCGTCGAACGGGGCTACCGCGACGTCCAGGCGGCGGTACAGACGCTCGAGTCGCACCTCGACTCGACGTTCATCTTCCACGGTCCGTTCTCCGCGTTCGAGAACGACGCCATCGTCCCCATCGACGAGGACTCGATCGCCGACGACACCGAACTCGCCGTGAAGATCCGGCGAAACGGTGGGCGCGTCGTGTTCGATCCCGCCGTCCGCTATCGCGAGGCGTCCCACTCCGCGTTCGGGAAGCGCCGCACCCAGAAAGACCGGCGTGCGATGGGGCTGTTGCGACTGCTGTGGCGACAGCGCGACATGCTCGGCGGCTACGGCCGCTACGGACGCGTGGTGTTGCCGTTCAACTGGTGGTTTACGATCGCCTCGCCGTGGCTCGTGGTCGCGACGCTCGCGTTCGCGTCGCTCGGCGCGCTCGTCCTCGCCGGCCCGTTCGGCCTCGCCGTCCCGGCGGCCGTGGCGACGTTTACGATGCTCGGCTCCCGGGACGCACTCGGTCCGCTGCAACCGCTGTACTCGCTTTTCGACACCCAGATCTCGCTGTTCCGGGCGAGCGTCGCGCTCCTCCGGGGCGACGGCGAGGAGACCTGGACCGTCGACAGAGAACTCAGGGAGGTCTACCAGTGACGGGCGACGTCGCCGTCCTCCACGACCGCTTCCCAGGCATCGGCGGCGGCGAGACGTTCGCACTCGAGGCCGCGCGGGTCCTCGACGCGCCGATCTACACCGCGTACGTCGCCGAGGGCACCGACCTGCCCGCGGACGTCGAGGTGATCCCGTTTCGCCAGTCGAAGTACACCTCTCGGCCGTGGAACCACCTCCTCGAGTGGAAAAACGAGGGGATGAACCCGCTCGAGACGCTCAACGTCGCGCTCGACCTGACCGACGCCCACGACGACCTGCCAGCGTACGACGTCGTCCTCGAGAGCGCGCCGCTCAGCAAGTTCTACGTCCCGACCGTCGACCAGCGGATCGTCCACTACCCCCACAGTCCGCCCCGGTGGCTGTACGACCTCTACCGGGATCGGCTCTCGTCGTTCCGGTGGCCGATCGTGGAGGCCGGCGTCAAGGGGTACGCGAAGTGCTGGCGGGCGCTCGACAAGGAGGCCAACGACTACGTCGATCGGTTCGTCGCCAACAGCGACCTCGTCCGCGCGCGCATCCGCCGGTACTACGACCGCGACGCCGACGTCGTCTACCCGCCCGTGACCGGCGACTGGCGCGACGAGGGCGACGAGGGGTACTTCGTCACCTGGTCGCGACTCGCCCCCGAGAAGCGCGTCGGCCTGATCGCGAAGGCCTTCGCGGGACTCGACGAACGACTCGTGATCGCCGGCGACGGAAAACAGCGCGAACCGCTCGAGCGATTCGCCGCGAACTACGACAACGTCGAGGTCCGCGGGTACGTCGAGGACGTCGAGTCGCTGGTCGCGCGGGCGACGGCGGTCGTCTACGCCCCCAAGCAGGAGGACTTCGGCCTCGTCGGCGCGGAGGCGATGACGGCCGGCAAGCCCCTGCTGGGCGTCGACGAGGGGTTCACCAGCTACCAGGTCGAGGAGGGACGGACGGGGCTGCTGTTCGAGCCGACGGTCACGTCGATTCGAGAGACCGTCCGCCGGTTCGATCCCGACGACTTCGACGCCGACGAGATCCAGGCGGCCGCCAGTCGCTACGCGTACGACCGGTTCGCTCGAGACCTCCGCGAAGTGGTCGACCGCGAGCGCCGCGCCGACGCGTCGGGAACCGCCGGGGCGTCGCCGTTCCGGGAGGTGGTCGACCGGTGACCCTCTCGCGGCCGATCATCCACCCGAAGCCGGAGATCTCGGTCGTGATCCCGACGATTCCCGAGAACAGCCACGAGACCGTCGTCGAGTGTCTCCGGTCCCAGACGTTCGACACCTTCGAGGTGATCGTCGTCGACGACGCGACGCTCGACATCTGCGAGGCGCGCAACGCGGGAATACGGGCCGCCGACGGCGAGACCGTCGCGCTGACCGACGACGACTGCCGGCCGCCCCGCGACTGGCTCTCGCGTATCGCGGCCGCGTTCGAGGCCGACCCGGACCTCGTCTGTCTCGAGGGTGCCGTCGACGGCGGCCGGACCTACGACGGCGAGCGCCGGTACGTCGGCTGCAATCTCGCGTTCGACCGCGAGACGGCGCTTTCCGTCGGTGGCTTTCGCTCGACGTTCGCCGGCTGGCGGGACGACACCGAGTTCGGCTGGCGGATGGAACGCGACGCCGACGGGCGCTGTGCGTACCGCGACGAGGTTCGCATGCACCACCCGGACCAGCCACGGGCGACGCTCGACGAGGCGCTCGAGGCCCGCCTGAAACGGGAGTACCCCGATCGCTACGAGGCCGTGCTCGTCCCGGACTCTCTCCCGGGCCGGGTCAACGACTGGCTGTGGCGCAAGGGGTTCTGGGACCTCGTCGATACGGTCCGGTACGACCTCGTGAACGCGATTCGATCCAGCAGATGACTTCCCCGCACTTCCCTCCCCACGCATGACCAACGTCGCACTCGTCGTCCTCGACACGCTGCGGTACGACGCCTTCGAAGCGCACTTCGACTGGCTTCCCGGGACGCGCTTCGAGTACGCCTGGAGCACCAGCCACTGGACGGTCCCGGCCCACGCCTCGCTCTTTACGGGACGGTACGCGAGCGAGGTCGGCGTCTACGCCGGCGCACAGACGTTCGACTGTGCCGAGCCCCTGCTCGCCGAACGGTTGCGGGAGGCGGGCTACACCACCAGAGCGTTCAGCGCGAATCCCAACATCTCCCCGGTGTTCGACGCCGACCGCGGCTTCGAGCAGTTCGAAAAGAGCTGGCGACTCGAGCACCACGGCGAGGACCTCTTCGACTGGGACGCGTTCATCGCACGGACGCGCGACAGCGGCCCCGAGCGCTACGCCCTCGCGCTCAAGGAGGTCCTGCTGGGGGACAGCCGGACGCTCCCGTCGCTGAAACACGGCGCGAAACTGAAACTGCGCGACACCCGCTTCGGTCGCCACACCGAGGTCGTCGACGACGGCGCGAGCACGGTCCTCGAACTCGTCCGTGACACGGCTTTCGGCGACGACGAGTTCTTCTTCGCGAACCTGATGGAAGCCCACTCCCCGTACGATCCGCCCCCCGAGTGGAAGACCGTCGACGTGGACATCGAGGGGCTGGCCGCCTCGCTTGGCGAGCCGAAAGACGACCCTGCCGACCTCGAGCAGGCGTACGACGACAGCGTCCGTTACCTCTCGCATATGTACGAGCGAATCTTCGCCCAACTGCGCGAGTCGTTCGACCTGATCGTCACGGTCAGCGACCACGGCGAACTGCTGGGCGAACACGGCGGCTGGGAGCACCTCTCGGGCATCTATCCCGAACTCGCCCGCGTCCCGCTGTCGATATACGACGCCCGCGACGGCCCCGTCGAGGGGATCGACTACGACGACCGTCCGGTGAACCTCGTGGACGTCCACGAGACCGTCCTCGCCGCGGCCGGTGCCGAGTCCGACCGCGCTACTCGAGGACGCGACCTCACCGCACTCTCTGCCGCCCCGTCGCCGTCCACCTCCCCGGACCGCGACGGCACGAACCGAGACGACGGCGAGAGCAGCGGCGGACGGGTCGACGAGGACGAACGCGAGGCGACGAAATTCCGCGAGGGCGAGACGCTCGTCGAGTACCACGGCCTCCCCGAACGCCACCTCGACGCCCTGCGTCGCAAGGGCTTTTCGGACGTCTCGTACCGAACCCGCTGGCTCGAGGGGATCGCCCTCGGCGGGTACTTCGGCTACGAGACGTTCGACGGGTTCGAAGCGTGGGGCGACTCGCCCTACGACGACCCACGGGCGCGCCTGGGGGAACTCGTCGACTCGCTCGAGCGGCGGACGGACGTCGAGGGCGACGGCGAGATCGACGAGTCGGTGATGAAACAACTCGAGGACCTGGGGTACGCGTGATGATCGGGCAGGCGTTCACGATCCGGCGATCGCACTCGAGGGAGGTGGTCGACTGATGGGAGTCGGCCGCTTCGTCCGAAAGTTGCCCGACCGCGGCGTCCGGCGCTCGCTCGAGGTCGTCGCCGAGTGGGTCGGTCGTCGGCTGTGGATGGGCGACTTTTCCGACGAGACCGTCCTCGAGCGCGAGTGGGACGTGCTCGTCCTGCTCGACGCCTGCCGGGTCGACCTGCTGGCCGAGGTCGCCCCGGAGTACGACTGGCTTCCCTCGCCGGCCGAGATCGAGGCGGGGTCGATCGACTCGGTGGCGGGGTCGTCGAAAGAGTGGATGCGCCGGACGTTCACGCGGGCGCACGCGGCGACCCTCGAGGAGACGGCCTACGTGACGGGCAATCCATTCTCGGCGGAGATGCTCGGCGACGAGCACCCGCTCGGGCTGCTCGACGAGGTCTGGCGGTACGCCTGGGACGACGACCTCGGTTCGATCCGGCCGGAGCCGATCACCGACCGGGCGATCGCCGTCGGCCGGTCGGGCGAGTACGACCGCGTGATCGTCCACTACATGCAACCGCACGTGCCGTTTCTCGAGCACCCGGACCTCCACGCGGGCTACCGTCCGGAGAACTGGGGGTCGCCGGATTCGGTCGTCGATCCGGACGAGGCCGGGCTGGACGTGTGGGGCCGGATTCGACGGGGCGAACTGGACGAAGACGAGGTGTGGGCGGCCTACGCCGACAACCTGCGGATCGGACTCGAGTCGGTGGCGACGCTCCGGCGGAACGTCGACGGTCGGCTGGTCGTGAGCGCCGACCACGGCAACGCCACGGGCGAGCTGGGGATCTGGGGCCACCCCGACAGACCCGTCTCGAGCATCCGCCGTGTGCCGTGGGTCGAACTCGAGGCCCGCGACGAGGCGACGAGGCGGCCGACGCTCGAACGGGAATCGAGACGCGCTGTCGACCCCGACGTACAGGAGCGACTCCGATCGCTCGGCTACACCGACCAACGATGACACCGAACGACGTGAATACGACTCGACGGGACGAATCGACGCTCGAACGAGGCGACGTGACCGACGCCTCCGTCGCTCTCGGGACCAAGGTCTTCAACAGAACCGGCAAACTCGAGGCGCTCCTCGAGTCGGTCCCCGAGGGCGTCTTCGACAGGGTCTACGTCGCGGACGACGGGCGGCCGGGCGAACGCGAGCACCTCTACGATCGGGCGTGGCCCTTCGACCTCGAGGTGCTCGAGTTGCCCTACGACGTCGGGCTCGGTCGCGGCCGCAACGCGATCGTCGAGGCACTCTCAGAGGAGTTTCTGACGCTGGTCGACAGCGACAACGAGGTTCCGCCCAACGTCGACGTGCTGGCGGCGCAACTCGAGGCGCGTCCCGCGTTCGGCGGCATCTGCGGGCTGCTGATCGAACGCGGGGAGGTCCGGGGGCTGTGTCACGACCTCTACGAGGACGGAAACGTCCTCGTTCGCGACACGGGGCCGAAAACCGCCCACACCGTCGCCGGCTACCCGCTCGTGGAGTTCGACCTCCTCCCGAACGTCGCGACGTTTCGCCGGGCGTGTCTCGAGGAGCAGGCCTGGGACGAACGGTACGTCATCGGCCGCGAACACCTCGACTTCTTCGTCGCCCACTGGCAGTCGACCGACTGGAAGTTCGGCGTCTCACCCGCGGTCCTCTTCCCGCACAACCCCGGCGGTGGCAGTGCGTACACCTCGAAGCGAACCGACCCCGAACGACTCTTGCGGAGCAAGGCCTACTTCCGGGAGAAGTGGGGCTACGACCAGGTCGTCGGTCGGACGTACTGGCTCGACAAACAGACCGTCGACAAGCCACTCGAGCGACTCGGCGCTCCCACGGTCGTTCCGACGTGGCTCGGTGCGAAGGTCATGGACGCCCGCGAGGCCAAACAGCGACTCGCGGCTCGCGTCCAGGGGGTGAGGTGAGTGACCGCCGAGCAACTCGAGGTGAACCCGACGCGATGACGAGCGAGACGAACCCGGACGAGAGCGAGGGCGAGGACGAGGACGAGGACGACCGCACGCTGCTGGTCACCGTCGACTCGCTGCGCGCCGACCACGTCGACGAGATGGACCGGACGCGCGACTACCTCGAGCGGACCCACTCGCGGGCGTTCTCGACGTCGACGGCGACCCTCGGCAGTTTCCCCGCGATCGTCGGCGGCGAGTACGCCGCAGGCGGCGGCCTCGCGGAGGGGACGAGCGTCGCCCGCGCGTTCGACCACCACTGCGTCGCAGTCACGACGAACCACCTCCTCTCGCCGACGTACGGCTACGACGAGGGGTTCGACGCGTTCGCCTCGCCGAAAGGCGGCGGCGAGACGCTGAAAGCGAAGGGCGCGGTGTTGTTGAACCGCGGGACGCTGGCGTACGACCTCGCGAGCTGGGGCTGGAACCGCTACCAGGCGCTGCGGAGTCGCTTCGGCGAGATCGAGAAGTCGTTTCGCCCGGCCGACGACGTGATCGAGGCGTTCCTCGCGGAACTCGAGGGACGCGAGGAGTGGTTCGGCTGGCTGCACTTCATGGAGCCCCACCACCCCTACGATCCCGACGGCGCGAGCGTGAGTCGTGTCGAGGCCCAGCGGGTGACCCGCCGCGTGCTCGCGGGCCGCGGCTCGAGCGACGACGAGGACCACGTTCGCGACCTCTACCGGCAGGAGGTCGTCGAACTCGACCGGAAACTGGCGCGCCTCTGGGCGGCGATCCCCGACGACGCGCGGGTCGTCTTCTGTGCCGACCACGGCGAACTCCTGGGCGAAGACGACCTGTGGGGCCACCCCGGCGAGATGCGCCCGGAACTCCTTCACGTCCCCTTCGGGACGCGCAACGCGCCCGACCTCGGCGAGGTCGTCTCGCTGGTCGACGTCCCGTCGATCCTCACCGGGCGCGCACACGGCGTCGGAACCCTCGACCGCGAGGTCGCATTCGCCGCCTACGGCGACCGGAAGGCGGCGATGAACGCGTCCCACCTCGCGACCGACGAGGGCGTCGTCCGACTGACCGACGGCCGCCCTGCGTCGGACCCCGCCCTCGAGCGACGACTCGAGCGGTTCGATCCCGCCTACGTGGTCAAAGAAGACGCGCTCCAGGAGGACCTGGAGGACCTGGGGTACGTATGACGGTCGTCGTTCTCGCACTCGACGCGCTCGACGCCGGCCTGGTCGAGCACTTCGACCTCGACGCCGTCCGCCTGACCTCGAGCAACGACCTCGAGACGTTCGCGCACACCCAGGACGTGCCGTACACGCCGGAGGTGTGGGCGACGGTCGCGACCGGCCTGCCGCCCGAAGACCACGGCGTCACCGGCGGCGGCACGAGCGAGTGGGACAACCCGGTCCTCGAGGCGCTCTCGCGGATCAGCGGCCGCTTCGACGAGTCGACGCGCGGAACGCTCGGGAAGGTCGTCCGCTCGAAGACGGGCGAGCGCGAGCGGATCGCCCGCACCGACGCCGAGTCGATGTTCGACGCCGAGGGCGCGGTCGTCCACAACTGGCCGGGCGTCGCCGACGGTCGGCCGCTCCAGCGGGCCTGGGACCTGATGAACGCCGTCGCCGAGGGGATGGACCGCAGCGAGTTCGAGCGCGAACTGTTCGGCCAGTGCGCCCAGCAGTTCGCCTGGGCAACGGAGATGCTGAACCATCCCGTCGCCGTCGCCGGCGTCCACGTCCACGCCCTGGACGCGGCCGGACACGCCTACGCCGACGACGAGGCGGCCCTGCGACACGCCTACGAGCGCGTCGGCGCGTTCGTCACGAAAATCGTCGACGCACTCGAGGACGGCGACGACCTCCTCTTGCTCAGCGACCACGGGATGCACGCCGCGTTCTACCCACCCGACGAGGGTGAGAACCCGGCGACGCACTCGTTTCGGGCGTACGCGAGTTCGACGGCCGACACCTGCCCGGCGACGGTGTACGACGTTCGCGAGTGGGTCGAAACGCGGGCCAGCACGACGCGCGTCGAGGGTGCAGGGAGAGAGGAAGCCGTCGACGTCCCCGAGGATCACCTGCGCGAACTCGGCTACCTCGAGTGACCGGCGTCGGCAACCAGTCACAGCCACCACTGTCACTCGAGGTAGCCCAGATCCCGAAGCTGTTCTTCCGTCGTGTCCATGACCGCCGGCTGTCGCTCGGCCCGCGTGCCGTCGCCGGTGGCAGCGTGTTCGTCGACCCAGTCGCGAACGTCGAAGACGCTCGCCGGGGGCTCGTCCTCGAGCGTGGTCGACGCGAGCGCTCGCCAGCTGTGAAAGCCCGGTTCGTCGTCGCCGTCGATCCACGCGACCTGCATCCCGTGATCCGAGAGCACGAGCAACTCGTCGACGTGTTCGCGGACGGTGCCGAGCAGGCGATCGACCCGTTCGTACACCTGCCGGAGTCGGTCCGGTCGCGTGGCGAACGCGTGGCCGGCGGCGTCGAGGACGTGCATGTGGACGCCGGCGACGGCGACGTCCGTCTGCCCCATCCCCTGCAGCCAGCCCGCCTCGAGGCCGGCGTTGCCGTACAGTCGCCGCCAGAGTTCTTCGTCTGTGATCTCGCCGCTCGAGGCGAGGTTGAGCCAGTGCCAGGTCTCGCTTACGTGCTCGCCGGGAGTGACGCCGGGCCACCAGCGGACGACGCGGCCGTCGGGCCGAAAGAGATGCGAGTGAGACGTCTGCCGCAGTGTCATCTCGACGTCGCCGTCCTCGCCGCCGGCGTCGCCGCGCAGCCAGGTTCCGATCCGGACGCGTGCCTCCTTCGGCAGGACGTAGGGAGCCACCGTGCTCGCGTACTCGAGGACAGGGTTTCGCCACTGCTGTTGCTCGCCCGTCGAGGCGAGGCCGTGTTCTTCGGGCCCGACCCCGGTCGCGACCGACGTCCAGACCTCGAGCGTGGTCGGGTTCTCGCCGGAGTAGGCGAACGTCTCGAGGTCGCGGTGGCGCTCGAGCAGGAGGTTCTCGCAGTTCCACTCGCGGGCGAGAGCGTGGTCCACGGCGTCGAGGGCGACGATCCCCAGCGTCGACATGGGTAGACGGACCACGGCCGACCTCTTCAACTCGAGGGGATGAGACGCGGTCGGCCGACAGGGTGGGACTGAAAGGGGCTCTCGTGGTGTTCTCCCTCGTGTCGGTCCAGCGAACGCGCAATCTGATACTGCCGGACGTACGTCGTGAAAGATTCTCGCCGTCCCGGGGTGGCGAGAATCTTCACACAGTTACGTCCGATAGTATGAACGGTGCCAGCTGTCGATCGGCGTCACACTGATACTGCCGGACGGTGCAGTGTACTGCAGCGACCTCGATCGCTCGTATCATGGCGACGATCCTGCGTTTCACTACCGTCGGCGCTCCGTTCGGGTACGGCCTCGATAGTCGACGGTGTTCGGCTGCTCGCGTCGAATCGGTCCTGAACCGACGTTCGGACGCCTCGCTCGCTACCCACGACGAATGACCGACGCGACGACGGTCAGTCTGGGTGGGGAGACGGTGAAGGCGACGGTCGCGAAGTTCACGATGGCAGCGATCGGGTTTCTCGGCACCGTCGTCTTCGCTCGCATCCTCGGTCCGACCGGGTTCGGCGGGTACTACCTGCTGTTCTCGCTGGTGAAACTCGGCGACCGGGCGGTCAACGGCTGGGGAGCGGCGATCATGAAGCGGTACTCGGAGGCCGACGCACCCGAGCGGGAGTTAGTCGGCGGCCAACTGCTCTTCACGCTGGCGTGGGTCGCCGTGACCGCGCTCGTGAGCCTGCTCGCGGCGACGTGGCTCGTCTCCTACACGGGACTGCCCGAGGCCCCGGTCCTGTTCGTCGTCCTGATGGCCGCCGTCGCGCTCTACGAGCCGATCGACGGGATCGTGCAGGCCCGCGGCCTCATCGGTGCCTCGATGTGGGTCGACACGTTCCGGTCGCTGCTCACGTTCCCGCTCCAGCTCGGACTCGTCCTCCTCGGGCTCGGAGCTGCCGGCATGGCGTACGGACTGGCCGCGGCGACGTTCCTGTCGCTGCCCCCCCTCTGGTACTTCGTTCGGACGCAACCGACGATTCCGACGCGAGGAACCGTCGAAAATCTCTGGGCGTACGCGAAGTACAGCATCCCGAACTCGTTTCTGGGCCAGGCCTACGACCGGTTCGACATCGTCCTCCTCGGCTTCCTGCTCGCACCCGCCGCGGCCGGCCAGTACGAGGTCGCGCTGAAGCTCACGGTGCCGGCGACGTTCGTGATGCTGGCCGCCCAGAGCGGGCTGATGGCCCGGGTCAGCCGTCTCCACAGCCAGGGGAAGGCTGTGAGCGTCGACGTCTCGAACACGCTCGCGTTCTCGAGCATCCTCGCGATCCCGATGTGTTTCGGTGCCGTCGCGATGCCCGAGTTGCTCGTGGTGACGTTTTTCGGCCCCGAGTACGCAGACGCCGCCACGCTGCTCGTCGGCCTCGCGCTTTTCCAGGTCGTGAGCACCCAGAGCGGCCCGCTCACGAGCGCGATCGGCGGGATCGACCGTCCCGAGGTCAACACGCGGATCTCGGCGCTGACGCTCGCGATCAACGTCGCCCTCGGCGTCGCGCTGACGATCGTCTACGGCGCGGTCGGCGTCGTCGTCGCGACGGTCGTCGCGGAGACGATCCGGTACGTCCTCTCTGTCCGCGTGATCAAACGCGAGTTGCCCGACGTCGTGTTGTTCCCGCGGACGCTGCTCGAGCAGGTGGCCGCGGCGGTGGTGATGTTCGTCGTCGTCCTCGCGCTCCTGGACGCCGTCTCCGTCGACCGGTGGTACCACCTCCTCGCGATCGTCTCGGTCGGTGGCACCGTCTACGGGGCCACGTTGCTCGCGATCAGCCGGAAACTCCGGGTCACGATCCGTGGCATTCTCGAAAACTCGCGACTCGAGCGATACGTGTCGCGATCGGCTGACTGATACCGCCGTCGTGGCCCGCGCGATCAGTCGCCCGTGACGGGATCTCGAGCCCAGAACTCGCTGTCTTTCTTCAGTTTCGGCACCCAGGTGTCGCTCGTCTTCGAGAGCAGCGCCACGCGAGAGGCGGGAACCTCCTTGAGTTCGGTGTGCTCGGGCATGTGCTCGCCGACGGCCTCGGCGAACGCGACGACGTCCTCGTGGTCGGGCATCGACGACCGGTCGAGTCGCCCTCTCGAGTGGCCGACGTGCATGTAGGCTTTGAGTTCGACGAAGTCGGGGTCGGCCCGCTGGTAGAAGGCGGCGTACCAGTCGGGGCTGTGCATGTTCTCGCCGTCGACGAGCGTGGTTCGCAGCACCGTCCGGGTCTCGTCTTTCTCGGCGAGGACGTCCATCGTCTCGACGAGGTTCTCCCAGGCGTCGTCCTCCATGGCCTTGACGACCCGATCGAACGTGTGGCGTTCGGGCGCGTCCACGCTGACGTACAACTGGGTCGGGTCACACTCGCGGAGCACGTCGGGACGGGTGCCGTTCGAGACGAGGAACGTGGTGATGTCCCGGTCGTGGAACGCCTCGATCAGTTCGGGCAGGTAGGGATACAGCGACGGCTCGCCGTCGAGGCTGATGGCGACGTGGCGGGGTTCCATCGCCTCCTCGAAGGCCTCTCGGGGGACCTCGTCGTTGCCGCCAAAGCCCGACAGCAGCTTCTTCTGGAGGTCGATCGAGGCGTCGACGACCGCCTCGGGGTCGTCCCACTCGACGCCCTCGAGTTCGTAGGCGTGGCCGTTGTGGTCGCGCCAGCAGAAGACACAGCGCTCGTTACACCGGACGACCGGCGTCATCTGGATACAGCGGTGGGACTCGATGCCGTACCAGATGTTCTTGTAGCACTTTCCCTCGCCGCGCAAAGCGTTCGCGGTCCACCCGCAGGTCTGGGCCGCCGTGTGGTTCTCGCTGTGGTAGTCCGGACTCGAGACCTGCATCGGCCCGCCGTCGTCGCTTCCAGGGTCGGCGGAATCGCTCATGTTGGACCCGGATTGGCGGGGCGCGGACAAAAGCCGTGTGGTGTCTCCCGTCGGCGTCGACAGCGGTGGTCATACTGCCGGACGTAAGTCGTGAAAGATTCTCGCCGTCCCGGGGTGGCGAGAATCTTCACACAGTTACGTCCGATAGTATCAGCCGTCGCGGCGAACCCGCTCGAGCACCGACAGCGTACCGTCCGCGTGGGCGTCCTCGAGAACCACGTCTGCCGCCTCCTTCGCCGCCGCGTCTGCGTTCGCGACGGCGAAACTCCGGCCGACGACCTCGAACGTCGAGACGTCGTTCTCGGAGTCGCCGACGGCGACCGCCGCCTCGAGGTCGATGCCGACCGCGTCGGCGACCGTCCCGACGCCGTCGCCTTTGCTCACCGACGGATCCTTGACGTGGAACGCGTAGCCGGTGTCGACGACCTCGAGGCCGTACTCGGCGGCGATCTCGCGAAGCGGCTGTTCGGGTTGACTGATCTCGACGGCGATTTCGGTCTCGCGCCAGCGATTGACGGTGTCCTCGGGGCCCCAACCCAGCGCGTGGCCAGCCGCCCGGTAGGCCTCGACGACCGCCTGGGCGGCCTCGCGGTCGGCGTTGACGAAGACGTCGTCGCCGGTGTAGACCACGCCGCCGTTCTCGGCGACGACGAGTTCTGGAATCCCGACGAAGTGACAGAGGGCGACCGGGTAGGGAAACGCCTTCCCCGTCGCGAGGACGATCGGGGCGTCCCACTCGCGGATCGGATCGAAGACGCGGGGGTCGATCCCCCACCTGTCGGGACGAGTCAGCGTGCCGTCGATGTCGAGGACCAGTGGCGGGTCGTCGGCCATACCTCTCGGTGTGGCCTTCACGGCCCTAAGTGGGTCGGTTCGGCCACCGTTCGGACCGGACGCGCCGCTACCTGCCGTCTTGCAGGTGCCACAGTACACAGTCACAGCCACGATTTCGGTCGGAACGGGAGTTACGGAGAAGATGAGGTGGCAGTGAGGGCGGTTTTTCGATCGACCATCGACAGGGGATCGGTCGGTATGAGTTCGGCGGGTGTTGGCTGACACGATCCAATCACGCGCGAGCGGACGTCGGCAGATGGAGCCATCGGGGGTGATGGTGGGTTGCTGTGGAGGCCATCGCCCGCTCGCACCGTGTGGACATACGAACCCAGTCGATAGACGACTGCTTCAAACCGCAACTGAACAAAGGACCCATACAATTATATGCCTACTGGCGCAACGTTCGAAATTCTAGTCTGGTTCTCGAACCACTTGTAGACGTCACTGACATACTCGAGAGACGATACGAACGGTCGCGTTCGACCGCCGACGAATCGCTGCCGGGCAGCGCGACCCTCGCCGTCTTCGCGCGCGCGGCGGACGGCATCGGGCTCCGGCCACCGGTCGCCGGCCCGACGCCGACGGTGAGACAGTCGATTGGTTTTTTACGGGTGCGATCAATAGCTGTATTATCGAGGGCGAGGAATGGCAATCGAGTTCGACGGGACGACCGATCCGACCGGTCTCGAGGTGTACGACTCGATCGAGCAGCGCCACCTGCACGTTCGAACGTCGACGCCAGTCGCTCCCCAGACGGGCGACGGAGAGCGATTTTGCTTTCCCGTCGACACGACCTGTACCGTCGAGACCGGCGCGCTCGTGTTCGACCAGACGTATTCGGTTAGTCTCCACAACGGGGCCGGCCGAACCGAGGCGAACCTCGACGTCGGCGAGACGACTCGACTCGAGGACGAAACGCAGTTCGTCGGCCTGAGCGGGCCGATCCGCCTCTACTGCCGGGTCGAGACGACGGGCACGATCGAGGTCGGTCTCAACTCGATTCGCCTCTCGTTCGACGACGTCGTCCCGATCGAACTCGGTGCCCGCTCGCTGCACGAACGACCAGTCGGCACGATCACGACGCCCGCCGACCCCGAGGCGATGATGGAGGCCATCGCCGTCCTCTCGTCTGCACTCAAGACGACGACGCCCGAGCGGACCTGGCCGACGCTTCGCGGCCACCCGCCGCTGATCGAACTCGGGGACGAACTCGAGGTTCCGGACGCCGTCGAGCGTCCCGACACCGACGTCACGATCCGGGTTCCGCCGGCGTATCGGTCGGTGTTCCAGGTCGCCCCGCTCGCGTTCTACCTCGGTGCCGACGTCTGTCCCGGCGCCGAACCGACGCTCGAGACGCCACGGTTCGCGTACCCACTCGAAGGCGACGACCGACTCGAGGACGTCGTCGCCGACCTGCTCAAGCGGTTTTTCTTCCTCGACTGTCTCGTCCGCACGGAAGGTCTGTTCCAGTACGACCTCCACGAGCGGACCGTCCTCGAGGAGACCCTGCCGTTCGACCTCGCGGAGACGTACGCCGCGTCGCTGCCCGAACGACTCGAGTCGTACCTCGAGGTTCCCTTCGAGTCCATCGAGGAGTACGTTCCGCGCTGGCCGCTGACCGCCCACGTCCCTGCAGAGCCCGACGCCGTCGAACTGCTCCCGTTCGTCGTCAACGAACTCGGCGTCGTTCGCGAGCCGCGAGGATCGTCTCCCGAGGCGGTTTCGAACGTCACGAACCCCGGAGCCGGCTTCGTCCGCTCCGCCAGCGCACGTCGCAGTCCTTCGATTACATCGTCCGACGACGACCGTTCGTTCGTCGTCCCCGACGTCGCCGACGAGTCGATCGAACACGCCTGGTTCGGCGACCACGTCCCACAGAACGCGTCGAAGGCGACGATCGAGGCCTACCGGAACCAGCTGTCTCGAGACTCGCGCAGCGAGTCGATCGAAATCCTGCTCGTCTGCAACGACGCCCGCATGCTCGGCGAGCACGACCTCCTAGACGACGCCTACGGCAAGCGGGAGTCGCTCCCGTTCGACGTCCACTCGGAGTTCGGCATCACCACAGACCGCCTCGCAGAGTTGCTGACCGACGGCGGCTACGACTTCTTCCACTACGTCGGACACGCGACGCCCGACGGACTCCGGTGTTCCGACGGCGACCTCGACGTTCGCACGCTCGAGACAGTCGACGTCGGCGTGTTCTTCCTCAACGCCTGCCAGTCCTACGAGCAGGGACTCGCACTCGTCAAGCGGGGCGCGTTCGGCGGTGTGAGTACCGTACGCGACGTCGTCAACGAACAGGCGGTCGAGATCGGCGAGACGATGGCCCGACTGCTAAACCTCGGATTCCCGCTCCGGGCGGCACTCGAGATCGCACGGGAACAGTCGGCACTCGGCGAGGAGTATCTCATCGTCGGCGACGGTTCGACCGACATCGCTCAGTCAGAAGGTGGTGCGCCTGCAATCGTCGAACTCGAGCGGCGTGACGATGGCGATTTTGACTTCGCTCTTCAGTCGTACACGACCAAGGGATTTAAGCTCGGAACGGCGACTGCTTCGAATCTCGAGGTCGTCGCCGATAGGCATCTTAGTCCTAGTTATGTGCCTCCTTCTATTGTGAGTAGAAAATCCATCGTAGAGTATCTCACATGGACGGATCTACCTGTTCTGTATGATGGAGAACTTCGCTGGAACGACGGGATTGGATCGATTAAAATCGACTGATTGATGCTAGTTCTGGAACAAATATCAATTCTACCTTTTAGATAGTGTGACGCTCACGGACCGACTTGAGAGTTAGTCCCTGCGACGACCGAACCGGCCTGACTCAGCAGCAACAGCACCGTAAACAGTGCGCCGATCATTCGGGGGTGCGATGCGAGGTAATCTTTCGCGCCGTCTTTCGCGGACATTGCATTCCATTGGTTATCACTAATAATAATAAATTTATCTAAATGTTACAGATAAATTGCCCCGTAATTATACTAGAAACAAGAAACGTGCAGTTTGGCGGCGACAGGGCCGTCTGCGCCCGATTAGCGGCCGCTCGCGTACTCGAGGTCGGTCGTGTACCGATCGACGAGGAGGACGGCAGCACAGCCGACGATGGCGGTGAGGAGTGCGACGACCGGCGAGCCGACCGACGTCTCGCCGAGGTTCGCGACCACCTCCTCGAGTGGCAGACGAAGTGCGCCGACCATCAGACTCACGAGGAACGTGAGCGTCGCTCCCCGGTACGACTCGAGCGCGCGCCGGACGACGTGGGCCATCGTGAACAGGCCGAGGGCCGCGCCGACGCAGAAGATCGCGACGACGGTCCCCGTCTCGATTACTGGCGCGAGCGACTGACCGTCCAGCAGCGCGACCAGCCCGTCGACGAACTCACTCAACACGCCCGTCATGTACTCGTACTGACCGAGTATCAGCAGGAAGAACGCTCCGGAGACGCCGGGCAGGATCATCGCGCAGATGGCGACCACACCTGCGAAGAAGATCATGACCGGCCCGTGGCTCGCCCCCGTCTCCGTCGCGCCGGTAACGATCGCCGCGATCGCGATCCCGGCGATCGAGACTGCGACCCGGCGGAGCGTCCAGACGGCGAGCTGGTCGTAGAGGACGATCGCCGACGCGGCGATCAATCCGAAGAAGAACGCGTACGTCGGAACCGGATACGTCGTCACCGCGACGTGCATGAGCCTCGAGAGGGCGACGACCGCCGAGAGGATCCCCGATCCGAGCGCAACGAGGAAGACGACGTCCATCCGCTCGAGTGCGTCAAGGAACGTCCGCCGTTCGTCGGGATCGTAGATACGAACCCCCGAACGCAACTCCCGCGGATCGATCGCCGTGATCGCCTGGATCAGCCGGTCGTAGATCCCGACGATGAGCGCGATCGTCGCCCCGGAGACGCCCGGGACGACGTCTGCAGCACCCATCGAGAAGCCCTTGAGATAGACGACGAGAAGTTCTCGCATCGGCCGTGGGTATTCCGGGAGGTCTCAAAAGCGTTCTCACTCTCACTCTCGGCGGCGACGTAGGCGGGTACCGGCTCGGTCGCGACGAACGGGAGAACGCGATGGAACCGATCGAACGCCGACGACGTTCAACCGAAAAAAGCGGTGACGGTCGACGTCAGTGTGCCGGCCGAGCCGCGACGGGTTCGAGCGAACCCGAGACGTTCCCGGCGTCGGTCTCGTTCGACGTGGAGTTGCCGTCACCCTCGCCGGTCTCGCTGCCGTCGTTTGCCGTCTCGTTGGCGTCGGGATCGTCGACGACGTCGTCGGTCTCCTCGAGGGTCACGTCGACGGTCTCGCCGTCGACGACCGCCGTTTCGGGAACGGCGGTCTCGCCGGCGTAGTGTTGCTGGATGGTGCCGTTGTCGGGCGTGCCGACGAAGACCGCGTAGTCGTCGACCGCCTCGACGCTGCTGTTCGTGTAGCCGTCGTCCGGTCCGAGTTCGTCGTCCGTCGCGTACGGCACCGTCACCTCGAAACTGCCGTCGTCGGCCAGGTCGGCCTGCTGTGTGTAGGCGAACGTCCGGTTCGTGCCCGTCTCGAGTTCGACTTGCGCGTAGACCGTCGCGTTCTCGTCGTCGATCACGCTCTGGTCGTCGACCGAGCCGGTGAGCGTCGCGCCCTCGACCCGTTCGAACGTCTTCACCGCGGCGGCCTGACGCTGGTCGAAGACCTGCACGTCGAGGTCGGGATTGCTCTGGAGCTGCTGGAGCTCGAGCTGGACCTGCTGGGTGACCCGGCGGTTGATCGCGACCGCGGGTTGACCGTTCTCGTTCGTGGCGACCTGCCCGTTCCGGGTGATCGCGTAACTGATGTACGTCGGCGTGAACGCGTCGTCCTCGTGGACGAGCCGGTAGTGTTCCATTCCGGCGGCGTCGTCGAAGTACAGCCGGGACGTGGTCGTGTCGTCGTACGGCAGATTCCCGAACCGCTCGTCGATCTCCTCGACCGGGATCGACTCGCCGGGCTGGTAATCTGCGGGCGTCACGTAGTGGTCGTAGCCCGGCCCGGTCCACGCCGTGATCGCGCTGAACTTCCCGCCGGCCGTCGCGTAGTCGATCATCACGTACCGGTGTTGCTCGTCGCGCTCGTCTGCGTTCTCGACTTCCTCGCGCAACTCCTCGGTGGATCGGTCGGCCACCGGTTCGCCGGCCGCGATCGCCTCGAGGATCAACTCGGCGCGCTCTTCGGACTCCGCGGTGAGAAACGCCGAGGCCGACCGCGCGTTCTGCTGGAACGGGTTCGCGTGGGGGATCCGCTCGCCCTGGACCGTGATGAGGTGGCCGTAGTCCCACCACGACATCACGCCGTAAGCTCCTTCGGGGTAGTCGTAGTCGCCGTCTTCGGGGTAGTCGTAGGTGCCGTAGTACTCGAGTTCGGACGCGTTGTCCGCACCGCCGTAGTTACCGGGTTCGGGCGTGTTCTCCGCGAGCCAGTGGTTCGAGTCCTCCCAGATCATCGCGTCGCTGCTGGGCTGGCTCTGCGCGCCACGTTCCCACGCGGTGTTGCCGGCGGCAGCCATCGGGGGCAAAAGCGGTGCGAACAGGAGTACGATCACGAGAACGAAGACGATGACCTGGTAGGTCTCGACGTCCCGGAGCGATTCGGCCGTCCCCGAGAGGTCGAACAGCCGGACGACGTCGGCGACGAAGACCGCGTTGACGACCGCGACCGCGAGCACGAGGTAGTAGGCGAAGCGAATCTGCGTCATCGACATGCTGATCAGGAACAGCGACCAGACGATGACCAGCGTGTACTCCGCGCGATACTCGCGGCCGAGGAACGGCCGTGCGACGAGGAATCCGAGTCCGGCGAGCATCGTGTAGAACGCGGCTCCGAACTCCTCGAAGACGTGTGTGGTGAAGTTCTCCGGTGGCTGGGCTTCGCGAATCGTGAGCGCACCCGTACTCGGGTCGAGCGGGAGCAACCGTCCGGTGAGGTTCCCGACGAACGTGTTGTAGAGGTTGGGAAGCACGAGCGCCATCACGAGGAACGCCGCGGCGGCGATACCGACGATCGCGACGGGGTAGTAGTACCGTTCGAGGCCGCGCTGGTCCCACTGGCGGGCGAGCCAGGCCATGAAGACGACGCCAGCTGCGACAAGCAGGGCTGCGAGCGGCTGGAGGTAGCCGAAACTCGAGACGTTGAGGCCCGCTCCGCCGTCTTCGATGAGTAGCGCGGTGACGACGGTCGTCGTCGCCATGCTGACGGCACCGACGAACGCGACGTGATCGGGCGAGACGCCGCGGACGTAGTCGAGACAGAGTTGCACGGCGAAGAAGACGGCGAAGATCCCGATCAGCAGGACGGCCGACGGCCACACCCAGACGTACAGCGAGAGCGCGAGTCCAGCCAGGACGCTGTAGATCGCCGGCTCGCGGAGGGCGTCCCAGTCTCCGTCGACGACCAGTTCGTAGATCGGCTTCTCCCGCTCCGCCACGCGGAGTGCGACCATCATCGCCAGCACGGCGATCGCCATGAACAGCACTTCGGCGGTGTGGTGGTCGAGCTGGCCGACCATCGACCGATAGAAGAACGTGCCGGGTGCGAGCGCGAGCACGGCGATCGAGACGATGCCACCGACCGTGCCGCCGAGTCGCCGGCCCATGTAGAACACTGGAATCGCGACCAGCGCCGCCATCGCGGGGATGGAGAGTAGCGCGACCGTGTAGAGCGTCTCGGTGGAGGGGCTGCCGAGTCCGACGATCATCGCGGCCGTCACGATCAGCTGGTCGAACAGCGTGCCGAACTGACCTGCGTATTGGCCGGTCGGAAAACCGGTCCAGACGTCGTACGGTAGCGTTCCCGGATAGTTTTCGGCCGTCCACTGTATCGTTCGCCAGTGATACCACGAGTCGACTGCGGCCAGGGCGGGAGTGCCGTCCTCGGTAACGAATCGGTCGTACGACCTGATTCGCGCGAGGAACATGAACAGTACCACGGCCCCGACGACCGGGACGTGATACCACTCTCTCCACGTCTCGAGGGAGGGCGTTTGGGTGTCCTCCTCGACGTGTTCGGTGTCGGTACTCATTAGGTTCCACCAATCCCAACCGAAGAATAAGCCTTGTCATCTATTCGCGGCGCTTTCATGTTTCGCTCGAGATCGCCCGCTCGAGCGAGGGGGCTGCTCCACCGTTTCCTGCATCGCCCCTGGTGAGCACGAATCGCCATGGCTGGGAGAGAATACGTCTTCAGGCATAACTACACCGCGTCGGTCGGCGTCGGCCCGACACCGGAGCGGCAGTCGAACACCATTCGACGAACGCTTGCGTGCCGTACTTCGACGTGGCGTCCGCCTCTCCCGGTCGCTGCTCGTCGATCCAATCTCGAAATGACTAACTCTCTCGGTTTCAGACCACTGCGCATGCGCGTCTCGGTCGTCGTCTGTGAGCATACGCTGGACCGGTACGATGACCTGCAGGACGCCGCCGAAAGCGTCCTCGAGCAGACGTACGACGACGTCGAGCTCGTGCTCGTCGCCGACGGGAACGAAGCAGTCTGCGAGCGCTTTCACGGGGAGTACGGCGACCGCGAGGAGGTCCTGATCCACTGCAACGAGGCCAACGTCGGACTACTCGAGAGCCGAAACAACGGGGCAAAAGCGGCGACTGGGGACGTGGTCGCGTTCATCGACGACGACGCCGTAGCCGACCCGGAGTGGGTCGCCACACTCGTCGAGACGTACGAACGAGAGGGTGCGCTTGCCGCCGGCGGGAGGATGGTGCCAGAGTGGGTGGCCGGACGACCGACGTTTCTCCCCGAGGAGTTTTACTTCCTGATCGGCGTCACCCAGCGCGGGTTCGCCGACGGTCGGGGCGAGGTCCGCAACACGTTCGGCTCGAACATCTCCTTCCGGCGGGACGTCTTCCTCGAGCTGGACGGGTTCGATACCAACATCGGCGGCCGCCAGGGCGACGAAAATCTCCAGGGCGGCGAGACGGAACTGTGTGCCCGCCTCCGTAGCAAGTACGGCCAGGGCGTCTACTACGAACCCGAGGCGGAGGTCGCCCACAAGGTGTTCGACTACCGGACCGAACTGCTGTGGTTGCTCGACCGCGCCTTCTGGCAGGGGTACTCGAAGCGCGGGATGGAGGTGCTGGTTCCCGAGTCGACCGGCGAGGAGTACGACTTCCTCGGTCAACTCTTTCGGGAGTTCGTCCCGTCGCGCGTGAAACAGCTTTTGACCGCGCCTTCCCTCGAGAAGGCCGTGCAGTTCGTGATGTTGTTCGTCTTTACGACGACCGTTGGGTTTGGATACCTCTATGGGATGGCCAAGTGGCGGTGATCGTCAACTATGACACGGGTACTCTGGCTTACACCGAACAAACCCGAGAATATCAGCGTGGGTCGTCAACGCATCACTGCTCATCTAGAGGAGAGGGGGTTTACCATCGACCTACAGGCCGGCGACCTGCCGACGCTTCGGAAAGCACTGTATGATGACGAAGACTACGACGTCGTCGTGGGAACAACGCGGGCGGGTGCCATCGTCGGAACGGCGATTTCAGTGCTCCGAGGACGGCCACTGGTCGTTGACCACATCGATCCGATCCGACAGTTCGAGGAGACGAGCGTGTGGCCGCTGGCGTTCTTCGTCAAACATTTTGAACACCTTGCATTCCGTCGGTCAGCCCACACGCTATACGTCTATCCGGAGGAGGCCTCACGAGTGCGTCGATTCGCGTCGTCGGCCAGCGAGACGAATCTCGGCGTAGAATACGACCGATTCGCCGACCCTAGCCAAGAAGTCATCGAACGTGCCTACGAGCGGTTGTCGCGGTTCGACCTGCACGAGAACGTGGCCATCTACGTCGGCGGCCTCGAACCCATCTATCACATTCGGGAACTCGTCGACAGTATCGATCATCTGGATAACTGGTCGTTACTCGTACTCGGATCCGGCTCAGAGTCAGAGTACGTCGAACAGGCAGCGGAGGTCACGGACGTCACGTTTCTCGGCACCGTCCCACACGAGGACGTGCCTGGGTACCTCTACGCGGCGGATGTGGGTGTCAGTCTGGTTGATGATCCGAATACGCTGAAAGTACTCGAGTACGGTGCTGCGGGGCTCCCGACAGTTCAGTTGGCGGGCCGAGCCGAGGCGCGGTTAGAGACGGCAGTCGAGTACTGTGAAGCTGATCCGAAGTCAGTCTCGACGGCGATAGAACGCACTCACGGCCGATCGGTCGATGAGCTTCGGGAAATTGCACAGGATTACAGTTGGGAGAGTATCGCAGATCAGTACGCTAGTGTCATTGCTAAAGTTGTTAATAGCGCCACTTCAGACTTTCCATCTTCGTAAATGATCTAAAGGTCCTTGTAAGAGCTATTGTAACAAGATATTATGAATGTCGCCCTCGTAGTACTTGACACTCTCCGATTGGATGCGTTCCGCGAGCAGTTCGAGTGGCTTCCGGGCCACCGGTTCACCCAGGCGTGGGCACCCGGGAACTGGACAGTCCCTGTCCACGCAGCTATGTTTACTGGCCGTTCGCCGGCTGAACTAGGCGTTCACGATAAGCATCAGACACTAGATTGCCCCGATCCGACGCTCGCAGAGATGTTGGGTGAAATCGGCTACCAGACTCGTGCGTTTTCCTCAAACCCCAATGTCTCGCCAGTTTTTCAGTTTGATCGTGGATTTGATGAGTTTCGCGGAAGCTGGCGTCTCCGAGGGATGAAACCAGGTGTGTTCGACTGGGAAGGATTTATCGCAGCGAATCGATTGCGCGGCCCCTTCCGCTACCTGAGTGCGCTGTCGGAGGTCCTGTTTGGAGATGTGGAAACTGTTCCGTCGCTCCGCCGTGGACTTGATATCAAGCTCCGAGATCTTGGTGTCCGATCAACGCCATCCGATGACGGTGCCCAAGAAGCACTATCATTCGTTGAGTCGACTGACTTCGGCGACAAGGAGTTTCTATTCATGAATCTCATGGAGGCCCACGCACCCTACGATCCGCCGAGGGAGTATTGGACTGTCGACGTGGGAACCGATGACCGGAGTTGGACGACATATCCTGCACTGCTCGCAACGATTACTGGTGGTCCGCCAGATCCGGCAACAGGCGAGAACCTCCGTCAAGCATACTGGGACAGTGTCCGATACCTTTCAGACATCTATGAAGATATTTTCACATCGCTGTACGAATCCTTCGACGTCGTCATCACTCTCGGTGACCACGGGGAACTATTCGGAGAGTACGACACCTGGCAGCACGCCTACGGAATTTATCCTGAGCTAACCCATGTCCCGCTGGTGATATCTGGGGATGAAGTTGATAACGGGATGACAGATACACCGGTAAGTCTGACTGACGTATTCCATACTATTACCAAATTTGCCGGCGTTGAGAACGAGGATACTGACCGATCACTGATGGCCACAGGTGGTTCTCCCTGTGTGCAGGAGCGACTGGTATACACCGAATATCACGGTGTCGACGACCGGAACTGGCAGCAAGTCGAGGGCAAGGGATACGATCCGTCGCCATACGACGAACGATTGTTCGGCGTCGCAGACGAGAATGGACAGTACGGATATCAGACGATGAATGGATTCACCGCACCGGCGGAATGTCGAGATACGTTAGAGACGTACGTTGAGGAGTACATTTCTTCACTCGATGTCCAGTCGCTCGGCGTTGAGGACGACGTGCCGGAATCTGTCCAGCGCCAACTTGAAGATTTGGGCTACATGTAACAGTTAGGCGTATCCAAGATCTCGCAGTCGATTTTCGATAATTTCCTCCTCGACGTCGCCGACTGTTGTCACACCCTCATCGGTTATTTTCCGTCGCTCATCATCCTCGATGACAGCCCACGGTACATCGACCAAGGCTGGATGTCGTATGCCCTCCGGGTGACCGTACAGACGGATAGGAACCGGCCAGACCCGCTCACCGAGCATATTACCGTGATCAGACGTAACGACAGTCTTGCCGTCGAGATAGTTGACGAGGTCCAGTGCTGTTGCCAGTCCTCGGTCCAAGTTATCAGCATAGGCGTTCCAGACACTTTCTTGGTCAGTCAGTCCCATCTGTAGCGCTTGCCACGGATCGTGTGGACGCTCATCGCTATGGTTCCCATCGGTAATTTCGTCTGGACGCCAACTCTGGTACCGAAGTTCTGGATGGCTGATGAACGGATAGTGTGGCTGCATGAAGTGGACGATGAGGCGCTTGTTCGGATACTCATCGTAGGCCTCTTTGGCAGCTTGAGCGACTGTTCGTGGAAGAACAGTCCGTTCCTCATCGTCGAATCCGCTGCGCCATACTTCGTAAAGGTCGTGGAACGAATCGCTAGCAATGGTCGATGTATACGGATTCGAGGCTACGTACACTGTGTCACCAAAGCGGCCACTGGCGAAGTTACGTTGAGTCCACTCGCGAGTCATGCTACCTGCACTTGTTCGGCGCTGGTAAGTATCGAATCGGTCGAGGTTAGCAACCTCTTCGAACAAGTCCGCACGACAGGCGTCGAGAACGAGAAGAGTGTCCCAATCTTCGTCCATGATAGAAATAGTGTCGTTAGGATATATGCGATGAATTGGCCGGACGACCCGCTGGGTAATCCGGTCTCGAATCCAGATCGGATCGTCGTAGTTGTCCTTGACCTCCGAATACGCGCTCTTCAAGGCGCGAACGGGATTCATAGCGGCGTTTCCGTGCTTCGTAATATAAAGATTTATTCACTCTATTGCCATCCCTCGCGTGTACCGTGAGTCCCCACCCGTCCCTGCCGTCGACGCTCCCTGACAGCGACGGACCACTCGTGTCTGTCGTCGTGCCGACCTACGAGGACGCCGAATACATCGGCGGCGCCCTCGAGAGCATCGCCGACCAGACACACACCCCAGTCGAGGCAATTATCGTAGACAGTTCCGGCGTCGACTGGCTCGAGTCTCTCGCTATGGAGACTGATTGGTGCCGATACGTCTTCCAAGAACCTTCTGGACTGTCTGCTGCTCGCAACTATGGTATCGAGTTGGCTGAAGGTGAGTACGTCGGCTTTCTCGACGCCGACGACGAGTGGTTACCCGAGAAGCTCGAACGCCAGCTAGAGGTCTTCAAAGCGGGCGCTGATGTCGTCTATAGCGACGCCTACGTCATTGAGAACGGTGACAGGTTCCGTCTCTCGTCGCTTCCGATCGACAACCCTGACCATCACTACGTGAATTTCCTCTACGAGGGCGGTGTTCCGATTCCTACCGTGGTTGCTCGTCGAGAGTGCTTCGAAAGCGAGCGATTCGACGAGTCTCTTCCTGCCGTTGAGGACCGCCACATGCTCGCCAGACTGTTTTACGAGTACCAGCCTGGTCGTGTCACGGAACCACTCGTAATGTACAACCGTCGGTCTAATTCGATGAGTTCCGACGCGGACGTAATGTATGAGGCAGAGATAGCGGTGCTCGACTCGCTATTCGATCGTTACGATGAACTAGCCCCACATCGTGACAAGTTGTATGCGAAGGCTCAGTACAAGTACGGAAAGCGATTGCTCCGAACTGGTGAGAAGAGAGCCGCACGGCAGGAATTAATAGCAGTTATCCAGGGTGGTTACGGGGATCTGCGGACATTTGTGCTCCTCTCTGTAACGTTATTGCCAGTCCGCGGAAGACGAATGCTTCGGTATCTCGAGCGAATGCAGGAACGACTTACCTGACAGGTCCAATACTGGATTGTCGAACATAGAATAGTAACCGCAGCTACAGTGCTGGAAGATTGTTCCGAACTGTCGTCCTGAACTGTGCTGAGATTCCATAGAGGACCGTGAAGTATAGCGCACCACCGACGGCTGCGAGTGTGGTGCCCGCTATCCAGGTTTCTGGGAGCGGTTCACGACTGACGGCTACGACTGTACCCATCACTAGCGCGGCGATCCACTGCATCGAGAGCTCTCGGTAGGGAATAGTAACTGTGAGCAGGGTGTCCAAGTACCAGTAGCCGAGAACGAGTGACACCAGTGCCGAAGTGGCCGTCGCAATCGCTGCACCAACCCAATCGATGGTGTACACCAGTGTCACATTGAGCACGACGTTGACGACGATGAACACAGCATTGATACGGAACGCCAGATCCGGTCGGTCGAGGCCACTTAGTGCGTTGGTAAACTGACCGGCGTAGGCGTACACCAGTCGGGCGAACAGTAGAATGAACAGCACGGTTGCGGCAGTGTCGTACTGCGGACCGTAGATTCTGAGTACGAGATCGCCGATCACGACACTCCCGACGAAACCCGGTATAAGGAATAGGCCGGCGTAGGCTAACGACCTCTCGACCAACGTCTCGACCTGTCCGATATTCTCCCTGCTCGAGAGTTTACTGATTTCAGGGAACATCGTCTGGCTGATACCGACGCCGAAGATGGCGAAAATCGACGCGAGGTTCCAGGCGATTTCGTAGTAGGTGATGAAGCTGTGGGCTACGAATAACCCGAGGACTACAGTGTCCATCGACGCGAACGCGCGGGAACTGATTTTTCCGAGCCAGGAGTACTTGGCAAACGAGAACAACCGCTGGAAGTGTTCGCGCGTCGGCTGCTCGAGACTGCTCTGGAGTAAGGCTATTCCGGCGATGGCTGCAACCACCACGGCTACCCCGTACCCTGCGAGTAGGCCAACTAGCCCGAAACTAAAGAAGACGGCCGCGACTTGGACGACGCTTCGTATTCCGATATTGACCGGCTGTAACATCGCCGCGACGTGCATTCGCCGCTCCCCCTGAAGGCTCGCGACCACGAAATTATAGCCGAGCGTACAGAATAGAAGTGCGATTACTGCGAAGACGGCATCGATACCGAGATAGTCGTTGATATAATCACGAAAAATCACCAGTGCAAGAGAGAACGCCAGGAAGACACAAACTTGGATGATGACACCGGCCGTAAGATAGCCACCATCGTCGGTTTCGCTCAGACGTTTTGCGACGGCCGATTGGAACGGTTTTCCCAGTGTAACTGTTGCCCAGATGAGAACGGCCACTACGAGGAAGTACTTTCCCAGTAGATCTTCGTCGAGCGTCCGCGTGAAATAGATTGTTGCAGCGAAGCCGGCGATCGAGGAGACGATGTTCGCAACGAAATATATCGCAGAGGTCTGTCCAACTCGCATTTATATTAATTATTATTAGTTCGGAATTATTCTCTGTATCCCAGATCCCGGAGTTGTTGTTTGACACTTTCGTCCATCTCGATGTGCTCGACATCGACGTGCGTGTCATCGATCGTCTGATCGTGTTCGTCGACCGCTTGTCGGAACTCTTCAAGCACGTCCGGTTCCTCGTCGATGAGGTTGTTCTGTTCGTCTGGATCCTCGGTGAGATCGTATAGTTCCTCACCTCGCGGCCGTCTGATATACTTCCAGCGATGGTCTCGATAGGCGAACCGACGTTCTTCGCCGGGTTCGCTTGCCCAGTCGCCTAAAATCTCCGTCCGCGGCCAGTCGTTGCCGGAAGTCAGGGACAGGAGACTATGTCCGTAGAAGTTGTCCGGAATTTCCAGCCCTGCGGCGTCGACGAGTGTCGGTGAAACATCCAGTAGACCAACTAGTTCGGTATATTCACCCGCATGTTCGCCGTCGTCGAACACCAGCGGTACGTGGAGTACTTCGTCATAGAACTTCGCAAAGTGGCTGAACTCGCCGTGCTCTCTGAATTCTTCTCCGTGGTCGGCAGTAACGGCGACGACGTAGTCATCCCAGACGTCGTCAGCGGCGTTGAGCAGGCGACCGATCTCGGCATCCGTAAACCGTATTTCGGCGTCGTAGAGGTCGATAATGTCGTCTAGCTCCTCGTCGGTAACCTCCTGAGGATCCTCGATGAATTTTCGACGCAGTTGGATTGCGCGTCGTTCAGTAACTGGTTCGTCACGGAATTTCAACTGGTGTTCTTCTGGAGGGACGTATGGGTGATGAACATCCATGTAATGGACCCACAGGAAATCGTCGCGGTGGTCACCGTCTCGCAGCCACTCGATAGCGTGGTCGGTTATCTCGTCTGCATCGACGTATGCCGAACCGATGGATGCACCGGCCTGACGTTCGGCCTTGTCGAAAGCTGTCGCGAGTGTCTGATAAATAATTCCGTCCTTGTCGAGATTGCTCTTTACATATTGCCGGAGTCTGGCGACCGTTCCCGGATCAGTCATCGAGTCGAAAAACGTGTCCCAGCCGCGGCCATATCCGAACTCCGGATTGAGATAGGCATTCGAATGGAATCCACCAGTTCGGTAGCCCGCGTCGTCGAACACCTCCGAAATCAGCGTACGTTCTTCTGAGATGTTTTCGTAGCCGCCGTACATTAAGGCGTAGGAGGAGGTCAGAATCGATGGAAAAGACGGCCGAGTACTACAGGCGTGAGCGAACGTATTTTCAAACATTGCTGCATCAGCTGCGAGGTCATCGATGACCGGTGAGGTGTCTCGCTCGTAGCCATAACACCCCAGGTGGTCCGCTCGCAGTGAGTCAATAGTGACTAGAAGAACGTTGCTCATATCCTTCCCTGACCAGCCAAACTATTTGTTAGTTCGGATATCGACACAGGATTCACTAACTGGCTCTCCCGTGCTTTACGGACACACCACGTGTGAACTGCCAGTCCTGATCTGCAGATGTTCCAGTATCGACGACCTGGATGTGACGAAATGCTGTCGGCTACTCCACAGTAACGCTCTTCGCCAGATTCCGCGGCTTGTCGATCGCCCGTCCTTTCGAGTTCGCCACGTGATACGCGATCAGCTGCAGGTAGACGTTCGCCACCAGGGGCTCGAGTAGTCCCAGCTCCGGCACCGAAAACGACGCGTCGAGGAACTTCTCGGCGCGCTCGAGCGAGGAGACGCCGACGACGGGCGCGCTCCGGGATTCGACTTCTTTGACGTTGTTGAGCGTCTCGTCGGGACTGGTGCCGTCGGTCAGGATGGCGAACACGGGCGTCTCGCCGGTCACGAGCGCGAGCGGGCCGTGTTTCAACTCGCCGGCGGCGAACCCTTCGGCGTGGTCGTAGGAGATCTCTTTGAGTTTCAGCGCGCCCTCGAGTGCGACGGGGTGGCCGAGCCGGCGGCCGACGAAGAAGAAGGCGTCGCCGTCGGCGTACTCGGTCGCGACCGTTCGCACTCGGGGTTCCTCGTCGAGGACCTGCTGGACGGCACCCGGAAGGCCGCGGAGGTGCTCGAGGAGGTCGCTGGCGTCGGACGAGGAGAGCGTGCCACGCGTTCGGCCGACGTAGACCGAGAGGAGGGCGAGCGTCGCGACCTGCGAGGCGAACGTCTTGGTCGCGGCGACGCCGATTTCGGGGCCGGCGCGGATGTAGAGTGCGTCGTCGGCCTCGCGTGCGGCCGTCGAGCCGACGGTGTTCGTCACGGCGAGCGTCTTCGCACCCGCGCGGCTGGCGCGGCGCATCGCTCCGAGCGTGTCGGCGGTCTCCCCGCTCTGGGTGACGGCGATCACGAGCGTTCGCCACGGGTCGCGACTCGGCGAGAACGCGTACTCGCTTGCGATCTTGACGGTCGTTCGGACCTCCGCGTGGCGCTCGAGCAGTCGCTTCGCGTACAGGCCAGCGTGGTACGACGTGCCACAGGCGACGATCTGGATCTCGTCGAGCGAGGCGAGGTACTGTTCGGGAAGCGAGAGTTCGAGGTCGGCCTCGCCGGCGACGGCGTCGATGCGCCCGGAGATCGCCTGTCGGAGCGCCTGTGGCTGTTCGTGGATCTCCTTGAGCATGTAGTGGTCGTAGCCGCCTTTCTCGGCGGCGTCGGCCCCCCAGTCGACGGTCTGGATCGGCCGGTCGACGCGCTGGCCGTCGTTGTACACGCGGACGTCGCCGCCGTCGAGGTGAGCGACGTCGCCGTCTTCCAGGTAGGAGACGTCGCGGGTGTGCTCGACGAACGCGGTCACGTCGCTCGCGATGAACGCCCCGTCGTCGGCGTGGCCGACGACCAGCGGGCTGTCGTTTCTGGCGGCGACGATCTCGTCGCGGCCGGCGGCGACGACGCCGAGGGCGAAACTGCCCTCGAGTCTGTCGACGACGCGGCTGACGGCGGTCGGGAGGCCGTAGCGCTCGAGGGCCTCCTCGAGGAGGTGGGGAATCACCTCGGTGTCGGTGTCGCTGTCGAACTCGTGGCCGGCTGCCTCGAGGTCGGCCTTGAGGGCGTCGTAGTTGTCGATGATGCCGTTGTGGACGACCGCGATCTCACCCGTGCAGTCGGTGTGCGGATGCGAATTCGTGTCCGTCGGCGGGCCGTGCGTGCTCCAGCGCGTGTGTCCGATCCCGCAGGTGGCCGTCGACTCGGGGACGGTGAGGTCGTCGATCGTCCCCTCTCGTTTGTGGATCGAGAGGACGTCGTCGGCGAGCGCGACGCCCGCGGAGTCGTACCCGCGGTACTCGAGGTTCTTCAGTCCGCTCGTGAGGATCGGTGCCACCTGATCGGAGCCGACGTAGCCGATGATTCCGCACATGTTACCCTCGCTGCACCTCCGTTCCAGGCGAGATACGGCCGGAGACGGCCGTCCCGGCACCGACCGTCGCGTCGTCGCCGACGACCGTACCCGACTCGAGGACGCTGCCGGCACCGATCGTCGCGTTGTCGCCGACGACTGCGCCGAGCGTTACGTCGCGGTGGACCGTCTCGCCGACGACGACGTCGGCGTCGCCGCCGTCGACGGTCACGTTCGCGCCGACGGTGGCGTTGCTCGCGACGACGCAGTCTCTGAGGACGGCACCGTCTTCGACCACGGCGTCGGCGAAGACGACGGCGTTCTCGAGGACGACGTTCGAACCGATCGTCACGTTGTCGCCGACCGTCGTCCCGCGGCGAATCGTCGAGTTGGCCCCGATACGGGCGCTGGGTCCGAGGTAGACGCCGTCGGCGACGGACGCGCCGTCTTCGACGACGGCGCTGTCGGCGCTGTCTCTGCCGTATCGGTCGATGACGTCGCCGGAGACGTAGACGAGGTCCCACAGGTACGAGACGTCGATCCACATGCCGTCGTATCGGAGCGCGCGGACGGATTCGTCCTCGATCAGCCGCTGGATCGTCGTCGTGATCGTGTACTCGCCGTTCGCGTCGGGTTCGATCTCACGGATCACGTCGAACACCGACGGGTCGAACCCGTAGACGCCCGCGTTGATGAGGTCGGACGGCGTTTCGCGGGGCTTTTCGAGGATTTCGACGACGCGATCGCCCTCGAGTTCGACGACGCCGTACTCGCTCGGTTCGGTCGACCGCGTGACGGCGACGACGGCACCGTCTCCGTCGCGGTGCGTTTCGGCCAGCCTGGCGACGAGATCGGAGCCGATGAGTCGGTCGCCGTTGAGGACGAGAAAGTCGTCGTCGACCAGCGACTCCGCCTGCGCGACGGCGTGTGCCGTGCCGAGTTGCTTGTCCTGTACCACGTACTCGATCGAGACCCCCCACTCGTTCCCGTCGCCGAAGTGCGTCTGTATCCGGTCGCGTTTGTACCCGACGACGAGAACGATCTCGTCGATCCCTGCCTCCGCGACGGCCTCGACGACGTGTTCGAGCAGCGGTCGATTTGCGACGGGCAACATCGGCTTCGGCCGACGGTTCGTAAGCGGCTCGAGACGTCGCCCCTCGCCAGCCGCGAGCACGACGGCTTTCACGCGAAATCGCCCCCAGAAGTATCGAAAGACGGTACGTTCATCGTTACTCGATTAATGAGTAACTCGCAACTTAACACTTTCTGTCACGTGAGGTGCCGCCTGGGGGAGAGATCGGCGAACGCGTCGGCCGATCGGATCAGACCGACGGCCGAGACTCGAGGCTCTCGTAGCGCCAGATGAGATCGAAGTAGCGTTTCATTCCGGCGACGAACGACCCGTTCTCCGTGAGCGCCGCCTGGCGCTTGTGGTCGGGGACGTCGGTCTCCTCGACGAGAAAGATCGCCTGCCCGGAGTCGTAGTCCATGCTCGGGTCGATGAACGTGCCACGCCAGGGGAGGACGTTCTCGCTGAATCGAAACGCGATCTCCGGGTACTCGGTCGTCAGTTGCTCGACGCGCTCCCGCTGGGCCGACGCCTTTTCCCGCGGGAGCAGCCGCGGGTCGAGAAACAGCACCGAGACGTCGGTGCCGTTCTCGAGTGCGTTCCTGACCGCCGGTTCGACGGCCGAAAAGTACGCGAAGCTGTTGGTGATGACGTACACCTCCTCGGCGGCGGTCTGGTACAATCGCCGCGTCTCGGTCTCGCTGGGTTCGCCGACGTCGACGACGTGGAACAGTTCGGCGGTGGGCGTCACGTCCTCGTCGGCCTGTTCGTACAGCGGCCCGAACGTCTCGAGGAACTCCGACTCGATCGCGTCCACGTCGTTGCAGTAGTCTTCGTACGCCTGCCTGCGGTTCTCTTTCGTCCGCTCGAGTATCTCCTCCGGCGATTTCGGCTGGTACTGCTTCGGACGGCCGGGGATGACCTTGATGAACCCGTAGTCGGCGAGCGACTCGAGCACGCCGTAGATCCGCGCTTTCGGTATGCCCGTCGCGTTCGAGATGTCCGGTGCCGTCGTTCGCCCGGCACGGAGGAGGTGTGCGAGCGCCGTCGCTTCGTACTCTTTCAGATCGAACTCCTCGAGGAGGTCCGTCGTATCCGTTCGCCTCGCCATCGTCACGTCCCCCGTCGTCGGAGCAGTTCCCAAACGGACTCTCTGATGGTCTGTGTCGGCTCCCATCCGAGGATCTCCCGGGCCTTCGACGTGTCGACGGCGAAGTTCTCGACGAGCGTCTCGTTCCCGCGGGGATTTTCGACGAGCGTCACCTCGACGTCGACGCCGAGTTCGTCCCGGCCGACCTCCCGGACGGTCTCCGCGACCTCCATCACCGACGGATCTTCGTTCCCGGCGATTTCGTACGTCTCGACGCCGGTTTTACCCCGCTCGAGCTGCTCGAGTAGGCGCTCCGTGCTGTGGACGTACGCCGTCGCGACGTCTTTGACGTGGACGAAGTTGCGCGACTGGGTGCCGGGTTCGTACACCGTCAGCGGTTCGTTCGACGTCGCCCGGTCGACGAAGAAGTTGAGGACCGTCGGTTTCGAGACGACGGTTCCGTCGACGACGTGGTCGCCGTAGAGATTCGACTTCAGGAACAGGTGCGCGGGGAACGCCCCGTCGGCGAGCGCTTCGATCGCTCGTTCGCCGAGGAGTTTCGTTCGCCCGTACCAGTTCAGCGGATCGCGCGGGAGGTCTGCGGTGATCGGGAACGTCTCCGGGTCGCCGAGTACCGCCATACTGAACGGGAACGCGAGCGCAGCGCCCGTCCGTCGACAGAACCAGGCGACGTTGTTGGTCCCCGTGACGTTCACCTCGTAGGCCAGGTCGGGGTTCTCGTCGCAGTCGTCGACGCCGCTTACCGCCGCCAGGTGGAGGACGACGTCTGCACCCTCGAGGACCGTTTCGAGTCTGGTTCGGTTTCGAACGTCGACGTGCTCGATATCGACGTCGCCGACGGACTCGACCTGTCCGCGATACTGGTTGTCGAGTGCGACGATGTCCCACTCCGGGTGGTGTGTCTGTAACTGCTGGAGAACGCGGCTGCCGATGAACCCGGCCGCGCCGGTGACGGCGATCCGCGGCGTTTCGGTGCCGTCGTGACCGCCGTCGGTCCTCGTCGGTCGGCTCACGCTTCGATCACCTCCGTGTTCGCTCGGCGCAGGCGATCGGCGATGTCTCGAACGCCACGTCGAACCGTCCACTCGGGTTCGAACCCGGTCTCGTCCAGTCGGTCGAAGTTCACGTGGTACGACGGGCCGGGGTGCTCGTCTTCGAGATAGGTGATCTCGAGTTCGCGGTCGAGTTCCTCGCGGACGATTTCGGCGATTTCGGCGATCCGGTAGTTCTCGTCGTTCGAACCGACGTTGTAGACCGTCCGCGGCCACGAGTCGGGCTCGAGCGCAGCGTGTGCGTACGCCCGGGCGGCGTCTTCGACGTGGATGAACGGTCGCCAGTTGTTCCCGTCCCCGTAGACGGTCAACGGGCGGTCCGTCAGCCCCCGAAAGACGAAGTGGTTCACCACGAGGTTGAACCGCACGCCGGGCGACCAGCCGTAGTTCGTGCTCATCCGCAGTGCGGTGCCGTCGAAGCCGTACTCGTCCATCGCGTCGACGAGCAACTGCTCGGACTCGACTTTCGACTTCGCGTAGGGGTTGAGCGGATCCTGCTCGGTCTCCTCGTCGATGTCGGTGCTGGCCGCGCGACCGTAGTTGTTACACGAGGAGGCGAACACGACCGTCTCGACGTCGAACTTTCCGGCGGCGGTGAGCACGTTCTCCGTGCCCTGCCGGTTGACCGCGAACGTCTCCTCGCGTCGGTCGTGCGTCGAGTCGGCACCCGTAATCGCGGCCAGGTGAACGACGCTGTCGACGCCGCGCATGGCGCTTTCGACGTCTCCGTACTCGCGGACGTCGCCGCGGCGAAACCGAAGCGTCTCGTCGACGCAACCGACGAGGTTCGCCGGCGAGCCCGTCGCGAGCGAGTCGAAGACGACGACTTCGTCCACTCGGCTATCCTCGAGCAACGCTGGAACGAGTGCGCTCCCGATGTAGCCACAGCCGCCCGTGACGAGTACGCGCATCTCCCTACTCACCTCGAGTCGTCGCGGCGGTGTCGGCTTCCTCCGTCGACTCGTCGTCTTCGTATTCGACGACCGTCTCGTCCGCTTCGTCGTCGGTCAGGACGCCCGGGAGGAACCGATCCTCGTGGGCCGTGACGGTGTCCTCGTACTCGAGTAACGCCCCGAGAATTTCCCGGACGCCCTCCTCGAACGTCGTCGACTGGCCGCCGATGAGCGCGTCGTACCGATCGTTCTCGATCTCCATCTTGTGCGTCTCGTCTTCCTCCCGCGGGTTCTCGAAGTGTTCGACCGCGACGTCGAGGCCGTATTCGCCGGCGACGTCGGCGATCGTCTCGGCGATTTCGACGATGCTGATCGCTCGCGTCACCTGGTTGTAGACGACGTGGTCGTCGGGTCGCGACGCCGGGTCCTCGAGTGCGAGTCGTGCCAGCCCCTCGACCGCGTCCTCGAGCGCGATGAACGGCTTTCGCTGTTCGCCTTTCCCGTAGACGGTCATGGGATAGCCGGCGACCGCCTGCGCACAGAAGCGGTGTGTCACGACGCCGAAGTAGTAGTCGAAGTCGAACCGGGTCGCCAGCCGCGGATCCGCCGCCGTTTCTTCCGTCTCGGTTCCGTACGTGATCGCCGTCCGGACGTCCGAGATCGGAATCCCGAACTGCGTGTGTGCGAGCCGCATGTTCGCGGCGTCGTGTGACTTCGTCAGGTGGTACCAGCTGCCAGCCATCGCGGGGAACGGAACCTCGTCGCGCTCGCCGCCGTTTTCCATCGTCGCCTCGCCTTCCGGAATCGGGAACTCGGGTGCGCCGTAGACGCCGGTCGTCGTCGTTTCGACGAAGTGCGTGTCCTCGAGTCCGTGTTCGTGGAGACCCCACAGCAGGTTCCGGGTCGCCTGGAGGTTGTTGTGCTGCGTGTAGTTGGCCCGTTCGCCGTTTATCTGCGAGTACGGCGCGGACGGCTGTGCTGCGGTGTGCACGACGACGTTCGGTTCGTGAATCGAGAGGAGACGATCGACCGCGCTCTTGTCGGTCAGGTCCGTGGGGACGAACGAGAGGTTAGAGAGTCCGTGTACCTCTTCGGCCGCGGCGAGTCGCTCTTCCATTCCCTGGATGGGGATGGCGCTGGTCGATCCGACGGATTCGACCCACTCTCTCCGTGCGAAGTTATCGACGAGGACGACGCGATCGTCGGTTCGCGTCGCGATTCGGAGTGCAGTCGGCCATCCGATGTACCCATCGGCTCCCGTCACGAGTACAGTCATAGTTACTCAGAATGTGAGTATATTCATTTCGCATAAATACTTTTTCATCGAAAGGTCAGCGTTTCGTTGCAGTCGTCTCGGTTTCGCGTCGCCCGAGAGATCGGACGACGGGCATTCGTCCGGTGGATCCGTCGCTCGAGCGGACCGGTGACGACCATCGATCGACGTCGGACCGATCAGTAGCCTTTTGCACTCTCCCCGACGAAAGGTGGCCAAATGGGTGACGAGCAGTCCTCGCCGTCCCGACCGGTGCGAGGCGACGGCGCAGTTGCCGCGACCGACGCGGATCGCGAGTTCGTTTCTGACGAGCGGCGTGGACCGTCGGCCAACGGAGTGGACGACATTTCGCCCGACGAGGTCTGCGTCCTGATTCCGACGCTGAACGAGGCGGCGACGATCGGCGAGGTGATCGACGGCTTTCGCGACCAGGGGTACACCAACGTCCTCGTCGTCGACGGCGACTCGGACGACGACACGCGCGAGATCGCCCGCGACAGGGGTGCGCGCGTGCTCACGCAGTCCGGCTCCGGGAAAGGACAGGCGGTCCGCGAAGCCCTCGAGTACGTCGACGTCCCCTACGTCCTGATGGTCGACGGCGACGGGACCTACGACCCGGCGGACGCCGAGACGATGCTCGAGCCGCTCGCTCGCGGGTACGAGCACGTGATCGGCAACCGGTTTGCGGACATGGACGACGACGCGATGCGCGCGCTCAACGGCTTCGGCAACCGGATCATAAACGGCGCGTTCCGGTTCATCCACGGAGCCGGGTACGACGACATTCTGTCGGGTTACCGGGCGTTTACGACCGACTCGTTCCGTCGGCTCTCGCTCGAGTCCGAGGGGTTCACGATCGAGACGGAACTGGCCGTCGAGTGCGTGAAACACGGCGTCGACACGACGGTCGTCCCGATCAGCTATCGCGCGCGCCCGGACGACTCGGAGACGAACCTCCACCCGCTGTGGGACGGCGGGACGATCATCCTCACGCTGTACTCGCTGGCGAAGACGAACAACCCGCTGTTTTACTTCGGCAGCTTCGGCGTCGGCGGCATCCTCTCGGGCGGTGCGATCGCCCTCTACGTGCTCTACCGGTACCTCCAGTACGGCATCAGTCACGACGTGCTCGCGCTGGTCGCCGCCGCGGGAATCTTGCTGGGCGTCCAGTTGCTCATGTTCGGCGTCCTCTCGGACATGATCGTCACGCTCCATCGCGAACAGCGACGGCGACTCGAGCGGATCACTCGCGAGTCGAAACGCGAGCGAGAAGAGTAGGGGCGAACACGAACACCGATCGCGAAGCGACCACGGTCAGAACGGAAGGAGCGACCGCATCTGCCCGACGACGCCGCTCGAGTGTCGTTTGCGGTAGGTTTCGAACACGGGGTGGAGCGCGTTCAGCAGTTCCTGGCGGTTCTCGAACGTGTCTCGCTCGATTTCGGTGAGAACCTCGCCCAGTGCGACGTCGTTGCCGTGGACGTCGTAGGGGATGCGTTCGTGACCGAGTTCGGCCGCGACGTCGTCGCTCGTGGCCGGAAACGAGAGGTCGCTCCGTCTGAGTCGGGCGTCGACGGCGGCGATACCGAAGTCGATGCTGTGTGGATCGTCGTCGTCGTCGTTCGAAGGTGGCCGGACTCCCATGCGGGGCTATTGACGCTCGTGCGCTAAAGTCGCTACGGAGCAATCCGCGGTCGCGACGCGCGCCGTCGACAGTCCTATCAGGTCTCCGGCGAACGTCTCGAGTATGACCGAGTACACGACCGTCTCGATTCCGAAGGACCTGGCAGAGCGCGTCGAAGAGACGATCGAGGGGACCAGTTTCTCGAGTACGAGCGACCTCGTCCGATTTTTGCTGCGCAGCATCGTCATCCAGCACCAGCGTTCGGGCGAGCTCACGGAAGCGGAGTTCGAGGAGATCACGGAGCAGTTGAAGGGGCTCGGCTACCTCGAGTGAGACGGCCTGCTGTCCCTGTATCCTGAAATTCGCTGGACTGCTCGCGGTTGCGCCGGGCGTGGCGGACGGCAGACGGTACGTACAGCCCTAATCGCCGACTCCCTCGGAGAGCGACTCCTCGGGCGGCCGCGCGTCGAGGACCTCGAGTGGCTGTCGCGCCCCCGTTCGGTCGAACGCGGCGAACGACGCCCGATCCGGCTCCCACGGGGGGACGGCGACGAAGATCACCTGTGCGAGGTCGTCTCGTCTCGACACCTCGAGTTCGCCGACGGGGTGGGAGACGAACCGACCGTGAGTCTGCCGCGCGGGCGTCGAGAGGTCGACGCCGAAGACGGCGTTGACGGCGTTGCCGGGATCGGGGAGGAAAAAGTCCGTGAACACGGGCGTCTCGGGCGGGAGCGAGTCGGCACCCTCGAGGTCGCCGGCGGGCGTCACAGAGAGGCCGGTCGTCACGTCGTCGGGGTCGGCGTCGCTGGCGAGCCCGAGCAGGACGTCGACGAGACCGCGCGTTACGTAGACCACGGGTTGGATACGGCGGCGAGCGAGTTAGATGTGTCTCCTGGAGCGTTCAGATCGGGAGCAGCATGCGCAGGTTCTGTGCGTAGAGCTGGGGCAATCGCCGTCGCGATCCCTCGAGTGCGTCCCGCAGCGCCCTCGCGGCGTCGGTCGACACGCCCGGTCCGTGGCCGACGAGGACGCGTTCGGGGTCGAAGCCCTCGAGTTTCTCGCGCGGCGGGAACCCCCGCAGCATGGGGTGGACGCCGAGGCGTTCCGAACCGGCGAGGAAGTAGTCGGCCGTCCCGACCGACTCGGGGACGACGAGGGTCTCGCTGTCGGGTTCGTAGAGCGCGACTTCCTGCCAGAACCGGCTGTTCTTGAGGACGTGTGCCTCGATGCCGGTGTCGGCGAGGTCGGCCCCGAAGCGGGCGATCGGGGCGTCGACGTCGAGTTCCCTGGCGACGCCCTCGAAGAAACTGGGGAGGTAGACGGGAACGTCGTGGCGATTCGCGACGGCTGCAGCGTCGCGTTTGTGTCGGTCGAGCGCGACGACGACGCCCGCGACGTCGCCGAACTCGGCGAGCAGGTCGTCGAGACCGCGAACGTCGACCGGGTCGACCACCCAGACCTCGCCGTCGACCGCGAGGGCGTGGCTCGCTCGCTGCATCGTCTCCTCCGGGTGGGCGATCCAGCCGACGCCGCTCTCGTAGCGGTCGATCTCGCGGAAGTCCGTCGCGCGTTCGTCGACGCGAAATGCCATGGGTACGCGTACGGACGCGAGACTCATAAACGCCGGTTCACCGGCGAATCGATCGCCGAACCGCAGCGACGTCCCGGTCGCCGACGGCTCTTTATCTCTCCTCCGAGTACGCTCGAACATGCTGACCGGGCTGGACTGGCTGGCACTCGAGGTCAAGTACAGAGAGCCGGCACGGGCGTTCTACGAGGGGACGCTCGGGCTGTCGGTTCGCGAGGCGACGGACGAGGAGTGTCGGTTCGCGGCCGGTGAGACGGACCTCGTGCTCCGGCGACCGAGCGGACTCCCGCGCGGCGGACTCCACACCCACTTCGCGTTCTCGATCCCCGCCGCGGAGTACGACGACTGGTGGGACGACCTGGCCGAGACGCACGACCTCGAGGAGGTCACGTTCGGCTCCGCCCGGTCGCTGTACCTGTACGACCCCGACGGGAACTGCGTCGAACTCGGCCAGCGCGACGTCGCGGGACCGGGAATCGACGGCATTTTCGAGGTGGTCCTCGAGGTCGAGTCCCTCGAGCGCGCGGAAGCGTTCTACGCCGACCTCGGTTTCGAGACGGTCGACCGCGGCGACGAGCGCACTCGCGTACGGATGAACGGGCCGATGGCGCTCGAACTCTGGGAACCGCAGTTAGGGATCGCCGACGCTCGCGGCGGCGTCCACGTCGACCTGGGTTTCGAGACGCCGAAGCCGGACGCGGCGGGCGAGGCAGTCGCCGACCGTGCGTGTTCGGTGACCCGCGACGACGATCGAGTCGTCGTTCGCGACCCGGACGGCCACTACCTGACGTTCTCGAGCGGGTAGTCGGTTCAGAGGCGGCCGGTGTCGACGTCGACGCCAGGCGGTGCGACGAGCAGGAATCCCCGGAAGTGGACCAGACTGCCGCCCGCCTCCCTGACGTCGCGGGCGAAGCTCGCGGCGAGTTCGTTGACGTCGCCCTCGACGTTGAGGACGAGGACGTTTCCGTTACCGACGATCTCGAGCCACTCCTCGGGTGGCGTGGTCCCGTCGAGAACCCCGAGTACGATGCTACCCTCGAGATCGAGTTCGTCGTCGATGTGTTCCTCGACCGCCCTGAGATCGAGGTCGAAGTCGCTCATGTGCCGTGGCTCGAAGCGCGACGAGAAAAACGTTCTCCTCGCGAGAACGCTACTGCTCCGCCGGGAACGCCTTCTCGAAGCCGCGGAACTCGGTGAGGTGGGCCTCCTCGTCCGCGAGGATCGTGACCGCGACGTCTTCGGTGACCGGATCGTTCGCCTCGCTCGCGGCCTCGACGAGCGAGCGGTACGTCTCGATCGCGTCTTCTTCGGCCTCGAGGACGCCCTCGATGACCGACTGGACGTCGGTCGTGTCCGCGGGCGGCTGGAGGTTCGTCTGTCGGGCCTCGAACTCCTCGGAGCCGGGTGGCGACTCGTCGAGTTGTTTCAGCCGTTCGCCGAGTATCTGGGCGTGCTCGAGTTCTTCCTGGACGTCTTCCTCGAGACTCTCCTTTACTTCCTCTGCGTGGACGCCGTCGAGGACGATCGCGTTCGCGAGGTAGTTCATCATCGTCTCGAACTCGTCGACGTACGCCTTCGTGAGCAGGTCGGTGATTTCCTCGGAGGTCATCGCAGGTGGGCGTACCACGACGGGGGGTATAATGGTCACACGTGCCGGTCGGACTCGGCCACCACGTGTTCGTGGCGCTCGGTATCCGGACGAACGTCCACTCGAGAACGCGCGCCAGCGCTCGAGGATTTACATCCACAATTTTCGACGTGAAAATTGCGTCGTTCCGTCCATCGAACGACGCCACCGATCGATATATCCTGGTATTGTATAAGGAGATATCGTGAAGTACAAGGCGTTTACGTCGTGCGATTTTCGAACGACGACGCTCAGTCGCGGTCGTCCGGGTTCCGGCCGATATCTGTCACAGCGCCAGTTTTATATACGTCCCCGAACCTCGGAACTCGATACAATGTCTACTCCAGACGAGGTCGGCTCTGACACCAGTCAGGGCGGTCGAGTTCTTCAAGGGCACGTTAGATTCCACTGAAGAAATCGAGACGGCACGAGTCTTCGATACGACGCTGCGGGACGGCGAACAGTCCCCAGGCACTTCGTTTTCCTACGACGACAAACGCGAGATCGCCGCGATCTTGGACGAGATGGGCACCCACGTCATCGAGGCCGGGTTCCCCGTAAACTCCGACGCGGAGTTCGAAGCGGTTCGCGACATCGCGGCGAGTACGTCCACGACGACCTGTGGACTGGCTCGCGTCGTCGACGAGGACGTCGAAGCTGCACTCGATTCTGGCGTCGAGATGGTTCACGTCTTCGTGAGCACCAGCGACGTCCAGATCGAAGACTCGATGCACGCCACACGAGACCAGGTAGTACAGCGCGCAGTCGAGTCGGTCGAACGCGTCAAAGAGGCGGGCGTAACGTGTATGTTCTCGCCGATGGACGCGACGCGGACCGACGAGTCGTTCCTGATCGACGTGATCGATGCAGTCACCGAGGCAGGAACGGACTGGATCAACGTCCCGGACACGACGGGCGTCGCCACGCCGGGGCGATACTACGATCTAATCGAGAAGATTACCGCCCACACGGACGCACGGATCGACGTCCACACCCACGACGACTTCGGGCTGGCGACTGCGAACGCACTCGCCGGGATCGAGGCCGGTGCCGACCAGGCGCAGGTTTCGGTCAACTCGATCGGCGAACGTGCGGGCAACGCCGCCTACGAGGAGTTCGTGATGGCCGTCGAGTCGCTCTACCAGGCCGACACTGGTATCGACACGACCCGGATCAGCGAACTCTCGCAGGTCGTCGAGCAGAAAAGCGGAATGGACGTGCCGGGGAACAAGCCCGTCGTGGGAGAGAACGCCTTCTCCCACGAGAGCGGCATCCACGCCGCGGGCGTCATCGAAAACTCCGATACGTTCGAGCCGGGCGTGATGACCCCCGAGATGATCGGCGCACAGCGCCGACTCGTCCTGGGCAAACACACCGGCACCCACTCCGTTCGCGAGCGGCTCGTCGAGCAGGGCTACGACCCGACCGAGGCGGAAGTCCGTGCGGTCACCCGCCGCGTCAAGGACTACGGTGCCGAGAAGCGCAGCGTGACGGTCTCGGACCTCGAGCGATTCGCCGAGGAAGAAGACGTCACGCGGACTCGAGAGGAGGTGCGCGCCTGACCGTGTCCTCCCCGTTTGTACCCGCTGCCGAGCACCTGCTGGCGGGTCCGAGCAACGATTGCCACTCGCGGAACGGTTATAGTGGTCGAGACCACTACCGTTGTAGTAATGACGCGACGCGTTTCGACTTCGGCTCGCAGGGCCGACAGCAGCGCGGTCGCGACGCTCGTTATCGTAGGGGCTCACTAGCCCCTACTCCACTTCATCTCCGTTCCGGCTTCGCATCGATTTTCGAGCGACCAGCAACCCAGCAGATGACACGACACTATCGATCGACAGCGACACGCTGGCGACACCCAGCGGGAGGTGACGAATGAGCGAACGCGCTGCACCAGTCACACACCACGAGGCACAGGATAGCGAATCGACCGACGTCGACGCCGACTCGAGTCCCGACGCGGAACTCGAGACCGACGCGACGCCCGTCACGACGGGTGCCGAATCGGTCGTCCGCGCACTCGAGAACGCGGGCGTCGAGTACGCCTTCGGCGTCCAGGGCGGGGCGATCATGCCCGTCTACGACGTGCTGTACGGCTCCGAGATCACGCACGTGACGATGGCCCACGAACAGGGTGCGGCCCACGCCGCCGACGCCTACGGCGTCGTCGCGGGCGAGCCGGGCGTCTGCCTGGCCACCTCGGGACCGGGTGCGACGAACCTCGTCACCGGCATCGCGGACGCCGACATGGACTCGGACCCGATGCTCGCGTTGACGGGACAGGTCCCGACGGAGTTCGTCGGCAACGACGCCTTCCAGGAGACCGACACCACTGGCGTCACGAAGCCGGTCACGAAGGACAACACCTTCTCGACCGACGCCGACGCGGTCGGCGACGACGTCGGCGAGGCGTTCGCCCTCGCGAGTACGGGCCGACCCGGACCGACCCTGGTCGACCTGCCGAAAGACGTCACGAACGGCGAGACCGACCGGGAACCGGGCGAACCCCGGACGCCCGACACGTACGAGGTTCAGGAGGCGGCCGACCCCGAGATCGTCCGTGCGGCAGCACGGCGCATCGAGGAGGCCAAAAAGCCCGTCATGCTCGTCGGCGGCGGCGTCATCAAAGGCGACGCGACCGAGGAGGTCCGCGAGTTCGCGATCGAACACGAGATCCCCGTCGTGACGACGATGCCGGGGCTCGGTGCGTTCCCCGAGGACCACGAACTCTCGATGGAGATGGCGGGAATGCACGGCACCGGCTACGCGAACATGGCGATCACCCACTGTGACACGCTGATCGGCGTCGGCACCCGCTTCGACGACCGGCTGACCGGCGGCATCGAGACGTTCGCGCCCGAGGCCGAGGTCATCCACGTCGACATCGATCCGGCCGAGATCAGCAAGAACATCCACGCGGAGTACCCGCTGGTCGGGGACGCCGCGACCGTCGTCTCGCAGCTGGCCGAGGAGGTCGACTCCTCGCCACAGGCGACGAAGTGGCGCGCCCAGTGCCAGCAGTGGAAGTCCGACTACTCGATGGCCTACGAGGCACCCGAGGACGAACCGGTCAAACCGCAGTTCGTCGTCGAGGCGATCGACGAGGCCACGAGCGACCGGGCGATCGTCACCACCGGCGTCGGCCAACACCAGATGTGGGCCTGCCAGTACTGGACGTTCACCGAACCGCGCACCTGGGTCTCGAGTCACGGCCTCGGCGCGATGGGCTACGGCCTGCCCGCTGCGATCGGTGCCCGACTCGCCGCCGACGACGATCAGGAAGTGATCTGCTTCGACGGCGACGGCTCGTTCCTGATGACGATCCAGGAACTCGCGGTCGCGGTGCGCGAGAACATGGACATCACCGTCGCGGTGCTCAACAACGAGTACATCGGGATGGTCCGCCAGTGGCAGGACGCCTTCTTCGAGGGGCGACACGCCGCCTCCGAGTACGGCTGGTGTCCCGAGTTCGACAAACTGGCCGAGGCCTTCGGCGCACGCGGCTTCCGGATCGACGACTACGACGACGTCGCCGAGACGATCGAGGCCGCACTCGCCTACGACGGTCCCTCGGTGATCGACGTCCACATCGACCCCCGCGAGGACGTCTACCCGATGGTGCCAAGCGGCGGCGACAACGGACAGTTCGCACTGACGGAGGACCAGCTATGACGGGCGAACTCGAGGGACCGGCACCCGAGGAGCGACCGACGCCGGAGGGCAAACGAAACTCCCAGGGAATCCGGGTCGATCCCGAAGTCGAGGCCGAACGCGAGCCCCGGCGGACGGTGATCTCGGCGCTCGTCGAACACGAACCCGGCGTGCTCTCGGACGTCTCGGGACTGTTCTCGAGACGGCAGTTCAACATCGAGAGTCTGACCGTCGGGCCGACGGAGGACGAAGAGCGTGCACGGATGACGATCGTGGTCGAAGAGCCCGATCCCGGCATCGAGCAGGTCGAGAAACAGCTGCGAAAGCTGGTGCCGGTGATCTCGGTGCGCGAACTCCCGTCGGACGCGATGCGCCGCGAACTCGCGTTGATCAAGGTGAACGCGACCCGGCCCGACCAGGTCGCCGCCGTCGCGGACATGTACGACGCCAAGAGCGTCGACGCGAGTCCGGAGACGGCGACCGTCGAGATCACGGGCAGTCGCCAGAAGATCGACGCCGCGATCGAATCGTTCGGCCAGTTTGGCATCCGCGAAATCTCCCGGACCGGCCCGACGGCGCTCGCCCGCGGCACCGAAGACACCGCCGCAAGTGCACAAACAGCAGAACAGACGAGCAGACACCAACCGACACAGACACAGACGACATCCGACGATGACTGAGAACGTAGCTGACGACTTCACGACCGACATCTACTACGATGACGACGCAGACGAATCGCACCTCGAAGACACCACCGTCGCCGTCCTCGGTTACGGCAGCCAGGGCCACGCCCACGCCCAGAACCTCGCCGACAGCGGGGTCGACGTGGTCGTCGGCCTGCGCGAGAACTCCTCCTCGCGTGCCGCAGCGCGCGAGGACGGCCTCGCGGTCGCCACCCCCGCCGAAGCGGCGGCCCGGGCCGAGTACGTCTCCGTGCTCGTGCCCGACACCGTCCAGCCGGCGGTCTTCGAGGAGATCGAGCCCCACCTCGAGGCGGGTGACACGCTCCAGTTCGCCCACGGTTTCAACATCCACTACAACCAGATCCAGCCCCCGGAGGACGTGGACGTGACGATGGTCGCGCCCAAGTCGCCGGGTCACCTCGTCCGCCGGAACTTCGAGAACGACGAGGGGACGCCCGGCCTGCTCGCGGTCTACCAGGACACGACGGGCGAGGCGGCCGAGCGCGCACTCGCGTACGCGAAAGGCATCGGCTGCACTCGCGCCGGCGTCATCGAGACGACCTTCCAGGAAGAAGTCGAATCCGACCTCTTCGGCGAGCAGGCGGTGCTGTGTGGCGGCGTCACCTCGCTGGTCAAACACGGCTACGAGACGCTCGTCGACGCCGGCTACAGCCCCGAGATCGCCTACTTCGAGTGTCTGAACGAACTCAAGCTCATCGTCGACCTGATGTACGAGGGCGGACTGGGCGAGATGTGGTACTCCGTCTCCGACACCGCGGAGTACGGTGGGCTGACCCGCGGCGACGAGATCGTCGACGAGTCCGTCCGCGAGAACATGGAGGAAGCGCTCGAGGAGGTCCAGAACGGCGAGTTCGCCCGCGAGTGGATCCTCGAGAACCAGGCCGGTCGTCCGAGTTTCACCCAGCTCCACGAGGCAGAGGAGAACCACGAGATCGAGGCGGTCGGCGAGCGCCTTCGCGACCTCTTCGCCTGGGCCGACGAACAGACGGAAAACGAACCGGCGGACGTTCCGGCAGACGACTAGCAATGACAGGAGACAACGACGCGGATCGACGGACGATGGGCGAGATCAGCCACGCGAACCCCTACACGGGCGAGACGCTCGGGCAGGTGTTCAGCCGCGGTCCGATCGTCGCCGCGGACGGGGGCCGTGCCAACGCGGTCGACGCCGGCGACGAGACCGAAGCGCGGAGCGAGCGGACGATGAGACACGTCAGTCACACGCCGCCGGACGGCTCCGAGGGCGCGAATCGCGTCTTCGAGCGCGGACGCGTACACGTATCCGAGGCCGAGGAATGAGCGAGGGAACACTGTACGACAAGGTCTGGGATCGCCACAAGGTGACGACGCTGCCGACCGGACAGGATCAGCTGTTCGTCGGCCTCCACCTCATCCACGAGGTGACGAGTCCACAGGCGTTCGGGATGCTCCGGGAGCGCGACCTCGAGGTCGCCTACCCCGATCTGACCCACGCGACGGTCGACCACATCGTCCCGACCTCGAGCAAGGACCGTCCCTACGCCGACGACGCGGCAGAGGAGATGATGGCCGAACTCGAGGAGAACGTCCGCGAGGCGGGCATCGACTTCTCGCACCCGGAGACGGGCGATCAGGGCATCGTCCACGTCATCGGGCCGGAACAGGGGCTGACCCAGCCGGGGACGACGATCGTCTGTGGCGACAGCCACACCTCGACTCACGGTGCGTTCGGCGCGCTCGCCTTTGGCATCGGCACCTCCCAGATCCGGGACGTGCTCGCGACGGGCACCGTCGCGATGGAGAAACAGAAGGTCCGCCGGATCGAGATCAACGGCGAACTCCCGGAGGGTGTCGAGGCGAAAGACGTCATCCTCGAGATCATCCGTCGGCTCGGCACCGAGGGCGGCGTCGGCTACGTCTACGAGTACGCCGGCGACGTCGTCGAGAACATGGACATGGAAGGCCGGATGTCGATCTGTAACATGTCCATCGAGGGCGGTGCCCGCGCGGGCTACGTCAACCCCGACGAGACCACCTACGAGTGGCTCGAGGGCCGCGATGCGGTCCCAGAGGGGGAGGCCTTCGAGGAGCGAAAGGAGTACTGGGAGTCCATCAGGTCCGACGAGGACGCCGAGTACGACGACGTCGTGACGATCGACGCCAGCGAACTCGAGCCAGTCGTCACGTGGGGCACCACGCCGGGTCAGGGCGTCGGCGTCACCGAGCCGATCCCGGATCCCGAAGACCTGCCCGAAGACAAACAGGACACCGCACGACGCGCACAGGAGCACATGGGCGTCGAGCCCGGCGAGACGATGGAGGGGTATCCCATCGACGTCGCCTTCCTGGGTTCGTGTACGAACGCACGCCTGCCCGACCTGCGACGAGCCGCGACGATCGTCGAGGGCCGGGAGGTCGACCCCGACGTCCGGGCGATGGTCGTCCCGGGCAGCCAGCGCGTGAAAGCAGCCGCCGAAGCGGAAGGCCTCGACGAGATCTTCAAAGAGGCCGGCTTCGAGTGGCGCGGTGCGGGCTGTTCGATGTGCCTGGGCATGAACGAAGACCAGCTCGAGGGCGACGAGGCCTCCGCCTCGTCGTCGAACCGCAACTTCGTCGGCCGTCAGGGATCGAAAGACGGCCGGACGGTCCTGATGAACCCCCGGATGGTCGCCGCGGCGGCGATCGAAGGGGAGGTAACTGACGTCCGCGAGATCAAGGAGGTGAGCCCGCAATGAGCGACGAAGTCGAGATCCCGAGCGTCGAGGAGGTGTCCGGTACCGGTGTCGCGATCCGCGGCAACGACATCGACACCGACCAGATCATCCCGGCGCGCTTTATGAAGGTCGTCACGTTCGACGGCCTCGGGCAGTTCGCCTTTTTCGACCAGCGGTTTGAAAGCGCGACTCCGGAGGAGTCGCGAGACGGAGACGGCGACGCCGTCGTAGCCGACGAGCAAAAAGACCACCCGATGAACGATCCCGAGCACAAAGACGCCTCGGTGATGGTGGTCAACGCCAACTTCGGCTGTGGCTCCTCGCGCGAACACGCCCCGCAGGCGCTGATGCGCTGGGGCATCGACGCGCTGATCGGCGAGAGCTTCGCCGAAATCTTCGCGGGCAACTGCCTCGCACTCGGCATTCCGACGGTGACGGCCGACGAGGAGACCATCGCGGAGCTACAGGAGTGGGTCGAGGAGAACCCCGACGGCGAACTCGAGATCGACGTCGCCGACGAGACCGTCACCTACGACGGGAAGACGGTCGACGTCACCGTCGACGAGGCCCAGCGCAAGGCGCTCGTCGAGGGCGTCTGGGACACGACGGCGCTGATGAAGGCGAACGCCGACGCGATCGAGGAGACGGCCGAATCGCTGCCGTACGTAGAAGACGGGAAACGCGTATGAGCTACGAGATCACCGTCATCCCCGGCGATGGCATCGGCCAGGAGGTCGTCCCGGCGGCGGTCGACGTCCTCGAGTCGCTCGACGTCGACTTCGAGTTCGTCGAGGCCGAGGCCGGCGACCACGTCAAAGAAGAGACCGGCGAGGCCCTGCCCCAGGAGACCTACGATCTGGCGGCCTCGACCGACGCGACGCTGTTCGGCGCCGCCGGCGAGACGGCGGCGGACGTCATCCTCCCGCTGCGGGAGGCCGTCGACTCGTTCGTCAACGTCCGGCCCGCCACGGCCTTCCCCGGCGTCGACGCCGTTCGTCCGGAGACCGATCTGATCTTCCTGCGCGAGAACACCGAGGGCGTCTACTCGGGTCACGAGGATCGGCTCACGGAAGACGTCTCGACGCTCACTCGCGTCGTCACGGAATCCGCCTCCCGGCGACTCGCCGAGTACGCCTGCGAGTTCGTCACGGAGCACGGTCACGACGGCTTTACGGTCGTCCACAAGGCGAACGTGATGCGCGAGACCGACGGCCTGTTCCGCGAGACGGTCCTCGAGGTCGCCGACGACCACGGCGTCGAGACCGACGAGGTGCTGATGGACGCCTTCGCGACGCGGGTCTGTCTCGACCCCGAGCAGTTCGACGTCGTCGTCTGTCCGAACCTCGCGGGCGACGTCCTCTCGGATCTGGCGGCGGGGCTGGTCGGCGGGCTCGGCCTCCTGCCGAGCGCGAACGTCGGCCCGGAGCGCGCGCTGTTCGAACCCGTCCACGGCACCGCACCAGACATCGCCGGCGAGAGCGTCGCCAACCCCGCGGCGAAGATCATCTCCGCCGCGATGATGCTCGAGTACTTCGGCCACGACGACGAAGCCGGGGCCGTTCGTGAGGCGGTCGAGGACGTCCTCGAGAACGGCCCGCGCACGCCCGACCTCGGTGGCGACGCCTCGACCGAGGACGTAGCGAGCGCCGTGATCGACCGGCTCTGATACGGTCTGCTGTCCCGATTTCCCGGCGTAACCGCATGGCGGTCGCGGTTACACCGGAAACGACGGACGGTCGTCCGTATGGGGACTGTCGGTCGGTTCGACGCGTTTTTCGAACGCACACGCTCTTACGTGGACTCGAGTGTCGAGCGACGACGCAGTATGAATGGTGCTGACGATTCTCGTTCATCTTTTATATCGATCGCGGTGGTCCGGGGGCTATGACCGACGTCGTTCTCGTCGACGCGGCGCGCACGCCACACGGACGATTCCTCGGCTCGCTCGCGGACGTCTCGGCGATCGAACTCGGGACGACCGCCCTCGATGGGCTGCTCGAGCGGACCGCCTTCTCGAGGGAGGCGATCGACTGGGTCGGGCTGGGGAACGCGATCCAGGCCGGGCTCGGGCAGGTGCCCGCACGGCAGGTTGCGGTGAACGCCGACCTCTCCGACTCGGTGGCAGCGACGACGATCAACGAGGCCTCCGGCTCGGGCCTGCGGGCGATCGCCCTCGCGACGGATCGGATCGCGTCCGGTCGGATCGACGCGGCCGTCGCCGGCGGCATGGAGTCGATGTCGAACGCGCCGTACCTCGTTCCCGACATGCGCCAGGGGAGACGCCACGGCGACGCGACGCTCGTCGACGCGATGATTCGCGACGCGCTGTGGGACGAGACCTACGACGCCCACATGGGCACGCTCACGGAGGAACTCGTCGACCGGCTCGACGTCAGCCGGGAACGCCAGGACGAGTACGCACTCCACAGTCACCGGCGGGCGGCAGCGGCCGTCGAGGAGGGGGTCTTCGACCCGGAGATCGTCCCCGTGGTGACGCCAGAGGGCGAACTCGCCGAAGACGAGGGGCCGCGACCGGACACCTCCCTCGAGGTACTTTCCGACCTCGACCCGTCGTTCGACCCCGACGGGACGATCACGGCGGGCAACGCCTCGGACCTGATACTCACGGACATAAGTACGTAAAGACATCTGGCACGTTGATCTCGTCCAGTGCACAGAGAGCAGCATCACGAAGTTCGTCAAGCGTTTCGAATAGGCGGTTGCCGAGTGATTGATCGAGTTGTCGCCAGCACTCTTCCGCGGGGTTCAGCTCTGGTGAACCCCGCGGAAGGTAACACAGTTCGATCGGAGTACCTTCAACGAACTCTTGGACTCTGTTCGCCGTGAAATACGAGGCGTTGTCGAGGACAACGCAGATTTTCTCGCCGAACTCGGTCTGGAGAGCGTCCAGAAAACGAATCGTCGTGTCGCTGTTGAAGTTCTCTTCGCAGGGGAGAAAGAACGTCTCATCAGTATCGCTGACTGCACCGAGAAGTTTGATGCTGTCCCACGCGCCCGTCACCGGGAGTGACGGGCGCTCACCCTTGGGAAACCATGCGTGAATCAGTGTCGAGAGAACCTGTCGCGTCTGATCAATGGCTAAGATCGTGTATTCGTCGTCCAGGTTGTCGCGCTTTTTTTGAACCCGTCTTGCCATGCTTCCTGTGCTCTCTCATCGGATTTGTGAAACTCCGGCCGGGCTGTCTTCCAGGACAGCCCGGCCTCGGTCATCAATCGTCGAACGTGACGCTCACTGTACTCAACGTCGAATTCCTCGGCGAGATAGTGACGAGCTAGTGGAACGGACCACGCAGGCGCGTCAAGTCCAACTTCCTCTGGAGACTTGTGAAGCGCTTCAACGAACTGTTCATGCTCTTTGTCGGAGAGTTTTGAGGGCCTTCCTGAACGGTGCTCGTCGTAGACGACCTCCTCGAACGGCTCGTCGGCGAGCCGTTCGAGTCGATCAAGCCACCGCGAGAGCCAGCCAGCAGTGTATCCATAGCGTTCAGCGACCTCTTGTAGCGTTGCACCGTCTTCTTCAAGGTAATTGATCGCCGCCATGAGCCGTTGTGATGGCTTTTTTCCCTCGACCTCCGCCAAGGCCTGGCGGAGGTCTTCGGTAGAGACGTTGTCGAGAGAGGTCATATCGGAGTAACGTGCTTTTCTTTGAAATATTTTTGGCTGACAGTATGAGCGACGGGGCAGGCTGTGTCCTGCTGGCGAGCGACGACGCCGCCCGCGACGCCGGCGTCGATCCGCTGGCTCGCGTGGTCGACTACGCCGTCGCCTACGACGACCCGAAGTGGTTCGGTACCGCCGTCGGCGACGCCGTCGCGTCGCTGCTCGAGGCGAACGACCTCGCCGTCTCCGACGTCGACCACTTCGAGATCAACGAGGCGTTCGCCGCGCCGATGGTGCACGTCCTGGATCGACTCGAGATCCCCGAGGAGAGGTTCAATCCTCACGGCGGCGCGATCGCGCTCGGCCACCCGATCGGAGCCAGCGGCGGTATCCTCACGACGACGCTCGCCCACTCGCTCGCGGCTGCGGACGCGACCCGCGGCGTGGTCGGGATGAGCGTCGGTGGCGGCGGCGGGATCGCGGCCCTGCTCGAGCGGTGAGCCGGCTCTTCCACTCGCTGAGGGGCGACCTGTAATATATGCCGCTGGTCGTGGTATCCCGGGCCATGTCCCGAGACGACACGCTCTCCGGCGTCGACTCCCGTACGGTTTCGACCGACCGCCTCGAGACGCACGTTCTAGAGTGTGGCGATCCGAACGGCGAGCCGGTCGTCTTCTTGCACGGCAACGTCTCCTCCTCGCGGTTCTGGGAGGACACGCTGGCCGCCCTCGAGACGGACTACTACGCCGTCGCGCCCGACATGCGAGGGTACGGCGACAGCGAGACGAAGCCGGTCGACGCGACCAGCGGCCTCGGCGACTTCACCGCCGACCTCGAGGCGCTCCTGTCGGCACTCGACGTCGACGAGTCGGTCACGCTCGTCGGCTGGTCGAACGGCGGCGGCGTCGCGATGGACTACGCGACCGCCAACCCCGACGCCGTCGACGCGCTCGTGCTCGTCAACCCGCTGTCGCCGTACGGCTTCGGTGGGACGAAAGACGTCGAGGGGACGGCGTGTTTCCCCGACTACGCCGGCTCCGGCGGCGGGATGGCGAACTGGGAGTTCGTCACCGGACTCGAGCACCGCCTCCGCGAGGACGAGGGTGAGGCGAACCCGCGAACCATCCTCCGGTCGTTCTACGTCGACTCGAGCCACGAGTTCGACCCCGACCGCGAGGAGTCGTATCTCACCGGGATGCTCGATACCGCGGTCGGCGAGCAGCACTACCCCGGGTCGGTACGCGACAGCGAGAACTGGCCCGGCGTCGCACCCGGCGAGACGGGCGTGAACAACGCCATCTCGCCGAAGTACTGCGACCTGTCCGACCTCGTCGAGATCGATTCGAAACCCCCGGTCCTGTGGGTTCGCGGTGCGAACGACGTGATCGTCTCCAACGAGTCGCTTTTCGACCTCGGAACGCTGGGTCGGATGGGCGAGGTAGACGGCTGGCCCGGAGACGACGTCTTCCCGCCCCAGCCGATGGTCGACCAGACCCGCGCCGTCCTCGAGTCCTACGAGGACCGGGGCGGGACGTTCGAGGAAGTCGTCTTCGACGACGTCGGCCACTCGCCACACGTCGAAGCCCCCGACGAGTTCCGGGACCGACTCGACGACGTGCTCGAGGCGTGACCGCGTCCTCATACTGCCGGACGTAAGTCGTGAAAGATTCTCGCCGTCCCGGGGTGGCGAGAATCTTCACACAGTTACGTCCGATAGTATCAGGCGATCTCGAGGTCCTCGCGGTCCGCACCGGCGAGTTCGACCAGCGCGTCGGCCTCCAGGAGGTGCAGTTCGCCGGGAACCACGAGCAGGTGGAGCGGATCGCCGAAGTCACGTTCGGCGAGGTCGGCCATCGTCGCCGCCTCGACGAGCGGGTCGGGACTACCGGCGCGGGCGACGACGACGCCGACGAGGTCGGGGTACTCCGCGGCCAGGAGTTCGGCCCCGACGTCGGCGGTCATGTACTCGTCGTCCTCGACTCGCTCGTGGCCGACTTTGATGTCCAGGTAGACGACGGTGTGGAGGCCCCGCTCGCGGTTCTCCTCGATGGTCTCCGTGACGCTCGCGGGCAGGCCGTCGGCCCCGTGAGCGTAGGGAAACGGCAGGGTGGTCGCCTTCCCGAAGCGGTAGTTCTGTAAGCCGGTCAGCGAACTCGTGGCCGTCTGGGCGGTGACGCCGTGGATCACCCGCGTCTCGATCCCGCGCTCGTGGGCCCGGAGTCGGAGGTCGACGTGGGTCGTCGAGATCATCGTGTCGCCCGCGGTGAAAAAGGCCACGTCCTCGGTTTCGGCGGCCTCGAGGATCTCGTCGGGGTGCTGTTCGACGCCCGCCCGATCGCGGACCTCGATCTCGATCTCGTGGTGGGCCTCGAGGTCGGAGACTGTCGTCCCGATCAACTCGCTGGTGTAGAACTCGGCGTAGGCGCGGTCTGCCGCACGAAGCGCCTCCTGGCCCTCGACGGTGATCGATCGTTCGTCGTAGAGGCCGAGGCCGATGAAGGTGAGCATAGCGAGCGTAGCGCCGTCGCGTATTATAACGCTATCGACCCCGCCTAGCCGGTCGGTGACACGAGGACGGACGCGAGGAAAACCAGCGGAACCGCAAACACGACGACGTACCAGAACGTCGCCCCGATGGGAGGGGCCCACGTCCGAAGGCCGTACCCGGCCGGACCCCAATCGAGACCTGCCCGTTGGAGGGGACTCCCGTTAGCAGGGACACTTCCCCCCACGTAGACGGCCGAGAGGTACATTACCAAGTTCACGAGCGCGTTTGACAGTGCGGCGTCCGCGGGCGAAACGGACGCAAACACGAGGCCCGTTCCGACGAGAAACGGTAGCGATAGCGCCACGGCGACGTAGCCCCCGACGGTCGAACGGGACGGCGGCAACCGCCGGAAGAGCGCCCGAAGACGCCCGGAGAGCAACACCGGACACCGGAGGACCGAGGCCACGAGTCCGGGGCTGACCAGGAGAAACGCGTATTCGAGCATCGACGTGGGATAGGGTGTGGCGGTCGGTATCTACTCGTCATCTGTTTCTCGCTCGGAAACTCTGGTTGACGGTTGATGTATATATACTAATAAGAACGGTGTATGGAACGACGAAAGTACCTCCTCGCGTTGGGCGTATTGGGAACCGCTGGAATCGCCGGCTGTCTCGACGACAGCAACGAGACGACCAACGGCGACGAGTCGAACGACGAAGACGACGGGTCGAACGGCAAAGATCATCGCGCTAACGAGGAGGCCGACGAGTCGACCGAAGAGGACGAAGCCGAACTGCTCGAGGTGGTCGACGCTTACTTCGAAGCGTCTGTTGCCGGGGATACCGACGCGATGGCCGACGTCGTCCACAGTGAGAGTCCGCTCAATCCCGAGAGGTGGGAGGAAGACGGCTGGAAGTTCGAGGGTACGGAGTCCGAAGAAGTGCCGGAGTACGAGGCCGAAGTCGTGGCCGAGAACGGCTCGGTCGAGGACGTGCTCGAACTGGAGAACGCGGCGTTCTGGTTCCAGAACACCGACCTCGAGGAAGAGATCGGCTCGCAGGAGATCGCCCTGGTTGACGTCGAAGGAGAGGTACTGGAGGACGACCTCGAACGGCTGGTGCTCGTGACGGAAGACGGCGAATGGCAGGTCTTCTTCGGCGGACCGATCGACGACACGCCCGACGATCCCGAGGAGGTCTTCGAGGAGCCGATAGTCGACGAGGACGACGACGTCGTCGCGGAAATCGACTGGGAATACGATAAAGACAGCGAATTCGCCGAAGACGCGGAGTGGGCGCGGGTCGTCCTCACCGACTCGCCGGGAATCGAGGCCGACACCGTCCGAATCGAGTCGACGATCGCCGACATGGAACTCGAGTTCTACCGGAAGGAGACCGACGGGATATCGACGACGTGGGCGGGTGCCGAAGGGGTCCTGGAACTGCACCCCGAGGGGGACCAGATCGTCGTGACGGCGATCCAAGACGGTGTCGAAGAGGTCGTCCACAGAGAACATTACCTGCCGGAGGAAGACGGCTAGGATCGATATTCGACGACCCTGGAAAAAGCTCGGTTCGCGCTCGATCGCTCCCCGGTCGCGATTAGGCGCTGTCGTTGATCCGCCGGTTCGTCGAGTACGGCGCGTCGCCGGGTTCGCCCCGGACGAAGTGGCCGGCGGGGTTGATCTCGCCGTCGCGCTCCATCGAGAGGAGTTCGACGAACCACGCCTCGTGTTCGATCTCCTCTTGCAGGATGCGCGAGGCCATGTCGTACGTGCGCGGGTCCACGTCTCGAGTCATGTCACAGACCTCGCTCCAGGTGCGGATCGCACACCGTTCGGCCTCGAGCAGCACCTCGAGGATGCCCTCGGCGTCGAGGTTCTCGGTGTCGAACCCGCCCTCGCCGCTCATGGGCGTCGGCACCTCGGCGTCGGGACAGGACGCCCGGTCGGCGAACTCGCGGATGTCGTTCGGGAGCGCACCACCGAGTTCGTACACCCGCGGGGCGACGAGTTCGAAGTGCGCCCGGTCCTCGAGGCGGGCGTCCTCGGTGATCTCCTTGTAGTCTTCGTTGCCCGCGAGGTGCATTCGCAGGTTCGTGTAGTAGTAGTAGGTCGTGAACTCGGCACCGATCGCGTCGATCAGCGCCTCGCGGAGTTCTTCCGGCTCGAGCCCCCGCTCCCGGAGGACCTCCATCCCGACGCGCTGACTCGTGTCACCCGGCGAAACGCTGCCACTGGCGTGTGGTTTGTCACTGTCTGCCATTGCACGCGTTCTAACATCACACCCACATATAATTCTTTTAGGTGAGAGAATTATATTTGTGGTCAGAATATTCTTTTTTCTGGTTCGTGAACGCAGCCGACGACGTCGCGGCCGCCGAAGCGTCAGCGTTACGGCGTGCTGGCGGCGAACACCGGTATGGAAGTCCCGTGTGTCCGGGTCCCGCGCGAGGAGGGCGAGCGCACGCGCCGGGTGCTCGCCGACGCGGACCTGATCGCCGACGAGTTCGAGATCACCGTCGCGGACGGTACGCTTTACATCCCCGTGACCGATCCCGAGGCGGTCCCGGACGACCTCGAGGTCGTCTCTCGCGAGGCCCCGGAGCGCGAAACGCAGACCACGCCCGCCGACCGCCTGGGATTCGAGCCCTCCTACGAGCGACTGGGCGACGTCGTCATCGTCGACGAGGACGACGACGAGCGCGCTCGAGTGATCGCCGCCGCCATCGTCGAGTCGGACCTGCCCGTCGAGACGGTGCTCAACAAGGCCTCCAAGGTCAAGGGTGAGACGCGGGTTCGCGACTGGGAGGTGCTGGCGGGCGAAGGAACCGAGACGGTCCACCGCGAGTACGGCTGCGAGTTCGCCCTCGACCTCGCCGAGGTGTACTTCTCGCCCCGACTGGCCACGGAACGCCACCGCGTGGCCGAACAGGTGAGAGAGGGCGAGCGGGCGTTCGACATGTTCGCCGGCGTCGGCCCGTTCGTGATCCCCTTCGCGAAACGCGGCGCGGAGTGCGTCGGCGTCGACGTCAACGAGCGTGCGATCGAGTACCTCCGGGAGAACGCCCGCCGCAACGGGGTCGAAGAGCGCGTAACCGCTATCGCAGCCGACGTCCGGGAGGTCGCCCCCGAGTACGAAAACTGGGGCGACCGGCTCGTGATGAACCTCCCCCACAGCGCCGACGCGTTCCTCGAGTCCGCCGTCACGATCGCAGGCGACGAGTGCGTCCTCCACTACTACGACATCCAGCACGAGGACGACCCCTTCGGTCCCGGCGAGCGAGCGATCCGCGCGGCCGCCGAACCCGAGTACGACGTGACCGTCGAGACCCGACGAACCGTCCGATCGTACGCGCCACACGAACTGAACGTCTGTCTGGACGTCCGACTCGAGCGGTGACGGCCTCGAGTGAGTCACTGGCACGTTTCCATCTCGCACGACCGAAACGATTCGCAATCCTTATGCCTGGTTTCTGCCCTACGTAGAAGTGCACGCCGAGGCACACTCGGGTGACGCGTGCCGGTGTAGCTCAGACTGGCAGAGCGAATCCTTCGTAAGGATTAGGTCGAGGGTTCAAATCCCTCCACCGGCTTATTTTGCTGCGAGCAACCTCGCGAGTAGCAAATACGCCAGAGGGATTTGAATCAGAGAGGAGCTTCGCTCCGACCGTGGTTCAAATCCCTCCACCCACACCGTTTCTGGCGAACCGGTTCTCGAGCGCGCCAGCGATCCGAACACCGAATCGAGAAGAACCCGTGGAGACGTCCGACAGTACGTACTCGAGTGCGCCAGTGATCACTCGGCGGGGCAGACCAGCACGGAACCGGAACTCTCGACGACGACCCGATGGTTGCAGTAGGTGAACGAGACGCAGCCGTCGATCTGCTGGCTCTCGCGTCCCGGTTTGAAAAGCGAGTTGAGCGCGTCCGGGTCGATCACGTCGTACAGCGGCGGCAGCGGCTCTGCGTCTTCGTCGGTCGCGAAGACGCTCCGACCCGAAGCCGCTGCGACGGCTTCGACGACCGCTTCGCTCAGCGGCTCGCCCGGTTCGAGGTGGTAGTGGACGGTTTCGCTTCCGTTCTCGTTTTCGAGCTTCTCTCGTACCTGGTTGCACTCTACGGACATGATTTGACTATGTTCCAGATACCGCCGCGACGGGCAAGAGGCTAGAGTTGGCAATCCAACTCCTTTAAGTGGCGGTGTCGGTGGTGAGGGTGTGACGGAGCAGGTTCGCCTGTCCGCGTCGGAGGATCGCAGAGAGCGCCTGATCCGACACGTCCAGATCATCGGCGAGTTCTTCGAGCGTCGTCTGCCGGGGAACGTCGAAGTAGCCTTCCTCGAGGGCGTGGAGGAGGACTTCGCGCTGGCGGGCGGTGACGCCGAACTCGTCGGCCTCGGAGAACTCGCCCTGGAAGAGGCTGACGAGCCGAAAGGAGAGGTTCCGTTCTCGACACACGTCCCGGTAGGCGAACAGCGCTTCTCGAGACGGAATCTGTGCGCGATACCGCAGGGTTTCGCCCGAGCCCCAGATCTTGAGAAAGGTGATGTCGAGTTCGACTGCGTTCGCGTAGGTCATCCCGACGCGCCCCGCCTCCGTGAGCGAGATGCGGTAGAGTCGTCGCCCGCCGAGGTCCGCGAGGCGTTCGTACGCCTCGATGGTCGGGTCGGACGGCAGCAGGCGCTCGAACTGCTCTAAGTCGTCGGCGTCGCCGCTGGCCCAGAACACCAGTTTCGGGAGGTCGTCCAGCGAGAGCTGTTCGTCCTCGACCTGGACGGCGACGTCGGGGACGGCGCGTCTGGTGTCCAGGAGGATCGGGTTGGTCAGTTCGAACTCCGCGATGAGACTCATCGAGTCATCGAGGTGACTTCTCTTCGACGGGCTAAAAAACCTCCCCGGCTCACAGCAACGGCGACACCGCCAGCCCGGCAGCGAGTGCGAGCACCGGCGCGTCGAGCCGCGAGAACGCCAGCGCGGGGAGCGTCGGGTTCCACGAGAAACACCGCGCCTGCAGGGCCAGCGAGAGCCGATCCGCTCGAGCGAACGCTCGCGAGAGGCCGAGGACTCCCAGCCGACTGGCTCGCTCGACCGGGCCGCGTTCGTCGCCGAGTCGAGCGGCGACCGCCTCGCGGATCGTCCGCACGTCTGCGAGCAACACCGGCAGGAACCGGAAGACGAGCGCGACGCCGGTGCCGAGTAGCTGGCCCGCTTTTCCGGGGACCGTCCGCTGGATGGCAGCCCGCGAGTCGCGAACCGGCGTCGAGCGGACGTACGCCGCGCTGACGAGCAGGATCAACAGCACGCGGTAGCTCGCCAGCGCGGGGGTGACGGCCGCCGCGGGGTCGATCCACGGCGAGCCGAGCGTGACCGCAGAGACGACCGGCGCGATCGCGAGGACGACGAGCGCGAACCGGTAGGCGTACAGCGCGCGTGCGAGGGAGACGCGAGCGGCCAGCAACGCGACCGCGGCGACGGCGGACAGTGCGAGCAGCGCCCGTGGCGAGATGCGCGCCAGCGCGGCCACGGCGAACCCCATCTGGACGGCCAGCTTGGACCGGGGATCGAGCCGGTGGGCGACCGTCTCGTCGGGTTCGTAGGTCAGCATCGGGAGCGAGAGCGGGGAACGCGGACACTGATCGACTCGAGCGCCTCGAGTGCGCGCTCAGATGGTTCGTCGACGACGAGTCGGCCGTCGGCCATGGCGATCACGCGATCCGCGAGCGCGAGGACGTCGCGCAGGTCGTGGGTCGCGACGACGACGCCGGTGCCGTCGGCCGCGAGGTCCTCGAGTCGCTCGAGGACGGACTGTCTGGCGGGTTCGTCGAGGCCGGTGAACGGTTCGTCGAGGACGAGGTGGGTGGGTTCCATCGCGAGCGCGCCCGCGATGGCCACGCGGGCCTGTTCGCCACCCGAGAGGGCGTCGATGCGCTCGGTTTCCCGTCCCGACAGGTTCACGGCGTCGAGTGCGGAGGCCACCCGGCGGTCGATCTCCGCGCGCTCGAGACCGAGGTTCTCGGGGCCGAAGGCGACGTCGGCACCGATGGTCGCCGCGACGAACTGATCTCGGGGGTGCTGGAACACCATGCCGACGCTCGTCCGGGCGGCGACGGGATCTGCCTCGGCGGAGACGCCGTCGACGAGCACCTCGCCCTCGTCGGGCGTCAGCAGGGCGTTGCAGTGTCGCAGGAGCGTGCTCTTGCCACTCCCGTTGGCACCCGCGAGGACGACGAACTCGCCGTCGGCGATCGACAGCGAGACGTCCTCGAGGACGGGGACGTCGTCGAAGGCGAAGGAGACAGATCGGAACTCGATCATCGTCACCACCGACGTTCGCTTCGTCGATCCAGTGCGATCATACCGGATCGATCACGCCGCGTTTGGCGATGGCGATCGTGGTGACGATTTTGAGGATATCGCCGGGGATGAAGGGGACGATGGCGACACCGATCGCCGCCGCGAGTTCGACTTGTTGTACGTGCGCAAACCAGACGACGCCGAGTGCGTAGATGAGCACGAGCGCGGCGACGAGGCTCCCGACGAGCACCGGCAGGGACGTCTCGGCGGGGTCCCGGAGGCGGTCGAGACTGCGGTGGACGAGCAGCCCGACCAGCACCGCGCCGAGCAGGTACCCCAGGAGGTAGCCGCCGGTGTATCCGACCAGCACGCCGACACCGGCTTTGCCCTCTGCGAACACCGGTGCGCCGACCGCGCCGGCAGCGAGGAACAGTCCGATCGACGCACCGCCCCAGAGTGGCCCGAGATACAGCCCGGCGAGGTAGACGACGAGCACCTGCAGCGTCACCGGGACGGGCGAGAACGGGAGTGGAATCGACACGTACGAGGCTGCACCCATCAACGCCGCCAGCAGCGCCGCGCGGGCGAACAACCCCACGGTGTCGGCGTCGACGAGTTCGACCGAATTACGTTCCGTTGCCATACCCCGGTGTGTATCGTAAACCGAAATTAGTACTTCGGTTTACGGGGGAGGTTGGGCATCCGACGTCGCGCCGGAGCGAGCGGTCCCGTCACCACACTACCGGTACGCCACCCGTTCGGCCGTCACTTTCCGCCCCGTCTGCAGTGCGACACGACTCCAACGGACCGCTTCATGTCACCCGTCTATCCGGCGTGCGACGCGGAGGACGTGACGACACCGGCGCTCGAGGGCGCACGTCGTCGCACCGCAGTCGGCGGGTCCGTGAGTTCGAAACGTACCGTTCGCCGCGCCGTTCGGTCTGCAACCGACAATTGTGTCCACGTTCTAACTGAAACGACCGGGGCGCTTATGCGTGGAATCGTCCCGCCAAGGCGGTATATGGCAACCGTTAGCACAGCATATTCGGATCGACGGAACGGACGGGAGGAAGTATGAATCGCATCGCACTCGTGGTGACGGTCGTCGTCGCGACGAGCATGGTCTCGAGTGCCGTCGCCGCTCCCGTGCTCGCAGCGGGTGTCGAGGAGTCCGGACTCGAGCGCCGTGGCGGCGACGCGATACTCGAGGCGGAAAGCGGGTCGGCACCGATGGCGGCCGGAAGCGGACAGGCGACGGTCCGGTCGACGGCCGGGGCGGGCGCACAACGACAGCAGCCACAGCACGCACAGCTACAGCAAGAACGGGAAGACGCCGTCGAGGAAGGCGTCGACGAGGGGATCGAGATCGTCCAGTCACAGGGCGTCGAGGTGTCCCAGGAGCAGCGAGCGGCGGCGATCGACGGGGCACTCGAGTCCGTCTCCCAGCACCAGGAGGCCGACGTCGAGCAGATCCAGCGGGCGACGACTGGTGCGGTCCACGGCGCGCTGGTCCAGGACCAGCAGGTCGACGTCGAGCAGGTGCAGGTAGTCGTCGGCGGTGCAACCGACGGCGCACTCGCCCAGAACCAGACGGCCAACGCGACCCAGATGCAGAGTGCGACCTGGGGTGCCACTCACGGCGCGATCGCACAGAAACAGCGGGCGACGGTCGACCAGCTACAGGTCGCGACGCGAGGCGCTGCGGCAGGAGCCGCACGCGAGGCCGGCGAGAACGACGTCGGGAAGGCCGGCACGATCCGGGAGGCCGCACAGGGTGCGGCCTACGGCGTCGTCGAGCAGTACCAGAACGTCACGGTCGAACAGCGCCAGCAGGTCACGCTCGAGCACGTCCAGTCGGCCGCGGCGGGCGCGTCGGCGGGCGCGCTCGTGGGGGCCGTCCAGGAACAGCGCGTCGACGTCGAGCAAGTCCAGCGGGTGACGATCAAGCAGGTCCAGCAGGCTGCGATGGGTGCCGCCCGCGGCGCGCTCGTCCAGCGCCAGGAGGTGAGCGTCGAGCAGACGCAGGCGGCCGCACGCGGTGCCGGCAAGGGCTCGCTCGAGCAGATCCAGCGCGTCGAAATCGAACAGGTACAGCGAATTTCGATCACGCAGATCCAGGAAGCGTCGTTCGGGGCGGCGAAGGGGTCGATCTCCCAGAGCCAGGAGGCGACGGTCGAGCAGATCCAGGCGGCAGCCGAGGGGAGCGCCGGTGGCGTCCTCGTCCAGCGCCAGGAGGTGTCGATCACGCAGGTCCAGTCCGCCGCGACGGGTGCCGCAGCAGGAGCGGTCTCGTCGGCGGTCCAGAACCAGGTGGTCGACGTCGAGCAGATCCAGTCTGCGGCCCGCGGCGCTGGCCAGGGTGCCGTCACCCAGGTCCAGATCGTCAGCGTCGTCCAGGTGCAGGTCCTCGCCGAGGGTGCGTCGGCGGGCGCGCTCTCGCAGGCCCAGGAGGCGACGGCCGAACAGATTCAGGCGGCGGCGAGCGGGACCTGTCTCGCCGTCGGCGAACAGATCCAGACCCAGGAGGTGAGCGTGACGCAACTACAGGAGATCGCCGAGACGACCGCCACGGACACCGCCACTACCGCCGCCGAGCAGGACATCGAAGACGCGGACGAACTCGTCTCGGTCGCCGCCGAAGACGTCGAGGAGCGTCTCGAGGAAGACGACGAGGAAGAACCTGCAGACGAAGCAGACGACGAAGCAGACGACGAAGGAGACGAGGAGACACCACCAGAACCCGAAGCGACGCTCTCCGTCGCCGACCAGACGGGCGACGGGACGACGCTCACGGTCGACGAGGCGAGCGCCTCCGTCGACTACTACCTCGCCGTGAGCTACGACGACGAGACAGCAACGAGCGACGACTTCGACGCGGACGAGACCGCCGAGAACGCCACGCTCGAGCTAGAGCCACCGCTCGAGGAGAACGCGACCGTCGACGTCGAGGTTCGCGCCGCCGATGACGACGCGGTGCTCGCAAGCGAGACGATCGAGTACGCGGTCGAACTCGAGGAGCCGACGCCCGAAGCGACGCTCTCCGTCGCCGACCAGACGGGTAACGGAACGACGCTCACCGTCGACGAGGCGAGTGCCTCCGTCGACTACTACCTCGCCACGAGCTACGACGACGTGACCGTCGAGACCGACTCGATCGAGGCGGACGAGCCCCTCGAGAACGCCTCGATCGAGCTAGAGCCACCGCTCGAGGAGAACGCGACCGTCGACGTCGAAGTTCGCGCCGCCGAGGACGACGCGGTGCTGGCGAACGAGACGATCGAGTACGCGGTCGAACTCGAGGAGCCGACGCCGGTGGCGAACGTCACGTTCACGGACCAGACGTCGAACGGGACGAACGTCACCGTCGACTCGGTCGAGGCTCCCGACGGCGGCTTCGTCGCGGTCTACGACGCGGACGCACTCGAGGTTGGAGACGTCGACGATCTGACCGTCGACGACCTCGAGCCCGAGAGCGTGATCGGCGTCTCCGACGCCCTCGAGGCCGGCGAGACAGAGAACGTGACCGTCGACCTCTTCGACGTGCCCGGCCTCGAGTTCGACGAGGAGTCGCTCGACGAGGGCGAGCACACGCTGCTGGCGGTCGCCCACCGCGACACCGACGAGGACGAGTCGTTCGGCTACGCCGAAACCGACGGCGACGCGGACGGGCCGTACCTCGAGGACGACGAGACGCCGGTCGCTGACGACGCGGTGGTCACCGTCGAACCGGCCGAAGCCGAAACGCCGGACGAACCGGTCGAAGCCGACGGCGACGAGGCAGAGCCGGCCGAACCAGAGGTCGAGTTCCTGAACTGTACGGCCGTCGAGATCAGCGGCGAGGTCGACGCAATCGAGTACACCCAGCAGTTCTACGCGACCGACGGCCTCGACGAGGAGACCGCGACGCCACAGGTTCCGTGGGAGCAGTTCGCCGACGGCAACGGAACGACGATCCTGCGGATCGGTCCCGAGGAGCGGACGTTCGAAGACGACGACACGAGAGTCGTCCAGATCGAAGACCGGGGCGCGTACCCGGCCGAAAACGACCGCTCGTCTATCCTGGCGTCGATCGCCCTCGCAGACGACCAGGGCGAGTTCGAACAGGCGATCGACAACCCCGACGCCGAGGACTGTCTCGAGGCCGTCCGACCGATCCGGCCGGAACTGACCGTCGAGGAGACGACGGCGACCGACGACGGCGTCGACGTCACCTTCGGCTACGAGAACCCGAACGAGAATCCGATCGTCGCCCAGAGCGCGTTCGTCGAGGGGGCGACCGACGACGAGCCGCCGGAAGAACTCTCGTCGGGTACGTCGACGTTCACCGTCGAGTGGACGCCCGAGAGCGACGACGAACGTCTCGTCTGGGAGGTCGACCTCTCGAGTCACGGCTACGACGAGCCGGCGACCGTCGCGACGCCGACCGCCGGCGAGGTCGCGCCACTCGAGGAGCAGGGGTCGCCGGACTCGGAGAATCAGAGCAACGGGGTTGCCGGCTAGTCGCTCGCGGCCCGTTCTTTAGACCGTCTCAGTGCTGGTGGCCGGTCGCCTCGCCGAACGTCACGCCGAAGCGTTCCTCGAACAGGTCCATCACGCGCGCTTCCTGTGCCTCGAGTTCCTCGTCGGCTTCCTCGCCGTGGTGGACGATGTGGTGTGCGCGACTGGCAAAGGAGAGCAACGTGATGTCGCCGACGGTTTCGGTCGGCGACTGTCCGCCTTCTGCGACCAGGTCGACCAGTCCGGCCGGGAGCGTTACGTCGTCTTCGTCGCCGTCTTCGGACTCGATCGTGAACGTGATCGTCTCGACGTCGTCTGACATACATCCCCGGACGGCGGGCGCACGTAAAGGTGTGGCGACAGTGGGTTCATCGGCACTAGCCGTCGGCATTTATGATCGTTCGGGGCATTCGTTTACTTGCTATGCCTACGGTCGAACTCGACGAGGAGACGATCGAGCGTCTCGACGCGCTGCGCGTCGAAGACGAGTCGTACGACGAACTCGTCCGTGAACTCATCAACATCTACGAAGCCAGCGAGTACACGATGTTCCACGCAGGCGACTGATAACGGCTGTCGTGTGTCAGTACTGCCGGGCGGCCGTTGCAGGACGGACGGACCGCGGTCCGTAGAAGTCGGCCGCTACTCGTCTGCGACCGAGTCCCGAATCGAGTCCCACCGACCGTTGGACTCGAGGTGTGACTGTAGCTGTTCGGCGTACTCCTGGGTGAGCGTCTCGGCCGCCTCGCGTTCGGCCTCGTAGGAATCGCCGCCGTCACCGCCCATCCCGAGTGCGCCTTTGATCGAGTCGACGATGCCGCCGCCAGACCCGGAGTCCTGGTCCGGTGTCGCACCGCCCATCGCCCCGACCTGCGAGCGGACGTTCTCGAGTTCGGGCAGGATCTGTTCGATCTTCTCCGTGTTGGCGACGATTCTCGCTCGATCCGGGTCCCCGGGGTGTTCGATCTCGAACTCGGTGGCGGTCATGATGAGACTCCACTCCTGGCTCGTGAATCGAGAGCCGGCGATCCGCGAGGAGAACTCCTGATCGACGGTCATCCGTTCGCCGACGATCCTGTCGGTCCACGAGTCCTCGGTCATGGCAACGGGTTGGGTCGGTGAGGGTATCAGAGTTTCCCCTCGAGGAACGTTTCGTCGTCCGTTCGACCGAAGGCCGTTAGAACGCCCCGCCCTCGAACGACGCGTCGGCGTGGAGACTGTCTTTCAGCGCGTCGTGGACCTTGCAGAGTTCGAACGCGCGCTCGATGATCGCCTCCCCCTTCTCGTCGTCGACGTCCTCCTCGACGCGAATGTCGAAACTGATCGACTCGAGTTTGTCGTCGTCGTTGAGGTCACCCGAGACGTCGATCTCGATGCGACCGAGTTCTTCCACGTCGCGTTGCTGGCCGCCGACGCGGAGCGCGGGGACGTAACAGGAGCCGTAGGCCGCGAGCAGGGCCTCGAGCGTGTCCGGGGCGTCCTCGGCGGTCGCGTCGATCTCGGTCTCGAACTCGCGAATCTCGTTGGTCGCACTGAACCCCTCCTCGGAGATGGTGGTGACGTCTTTCGACATGGCAAGAAAACGGACGACGGCTGGTGTCGTAAACGTTGTCCACGACACGTTCGTCGAGATGGGCTGGCGAGGCCGGTCAGGGAAGTCGCTCGCCGAGATCGAACGGTTCGTCGGCCTCGAGGACGTGGACCTCGGCGTCGCTACCCGTCGCCCTGACCTCGCGGGCGAAGTCGTCTGGGTCCTGTTCGATCGGCGGGAAGGTGTCGTAGTGCATCGGGAAGGCGTGGTCGACGTCGAGCCAGTCGACGGCGACGGCAGCCTGCCAGGGGCCCATGGTGAAGTGGTCTCCGATCGGCACCGCGGCGGCGTCGGGCTCCAAGAAGGGCGCGACGACGTCGCGCATCTCGGTCATGAGTCCGGTGTCGCCAGCGTGGTAGAACGTCTCGCTCTCCTCGTCCGCGCTCTGGGTCGGCTTCGTATCCGAGACGACGAAGCCGGCGGGCATCCCGGCGCTCCGGTCGTTTTCGGTCATGATGCCGTTGGTGTGGTCGGCCCGGTGCATCGTCACGTAGGCGTCGCCACACTCGACGGTGCCGCCGAGGTTCATCCCCATCCCCCCGACGGCGTCCTCGAAGCCGAACTCCTCCTGGGCGTAGGAGACGAGTTCCGGCGTTGCCACGAGCGTCGCGTCCGAGAACTCACCCGCGTGGGCGATGTGGTCGGCGTGGCCGTGGGTCAACAGCACGTAGTCCGGCGTCTCCACGTCCGACGGCTCGAGGTCCGTCTTCGGGTTGTCGAAGAACGGGTCGATCAGCAGTTCCGTGTCGCCAACGGTGACGTGCCACGTCGAGTGGCCGTGCCAGGTGAGTTGCATGACGTCGCCACCTTCGTCCGTTACGAACTTAAAATTGATCGCAGACGACCTTTCGTACCCCCGCCTTCGGGTGAATCGCACGACGAGGATGTCATGTACGGTCACTGAATTTTATAGTGTTTAGATCACAACGACGTACTGCTGGACGAAGTGATCCACACCCCGATCGCATCTCGGCGGTCGTCGCCGCTCGACGACCGCGCGTGTGATCGGGCGCTCACCGGTGCTCGTCCAGCCGACAGGACGACTGGCCGCACGAACGACGACACACCACCCGACCGACACGGTCACTTCCGGTGCGGCCACGGGAACGCGGCGATGACGTGTCGTTTTTTATCCGGGCGTCGTACGCGTACGACGACTATGCTCGCGCTGGAACTCGAGGAGTTCATGGTGGAACTGAAAGAGGGGTCGATCAAGAACGTCGGACCGACGAACAAGTCCGCGACGGTCAAACTGTTCGACGTCGAACGCGCGCAGGCCCGCGAGTTCGGCGACAAACGGGTCAAACTCGTCTTCGAGGACGACGAGGGGAACGAACTGCAGGTGTCGCTGTTTCCCGAAGACGTACGGAAAATCGTCCGCGACGTCGAATCGCTCGAGGACGATTCACCGGTTTTCGAGTGAATTCGGTCGTCAGCTGCCGAAATTCTCGAATTCGATCGGCGTGATGGACGGTCGTGCTCGTCGACAGCCGTGACGAGCGCATTTCGACAACCGTTTTAGGACGAAACTGCTTGTCCCGAATAGATGGGCAACTGTATCATCTGCGGCAAGCCCGTCGACGGGCTCGTCTGTGAGACCCACGAGGAGGACGTCGTCTTCGAGTTCGAAGGCGACTCCCCCTCGCAACTCACCCCCGGTCGCTACTACCGGGGTACTGTCGACGGTTACGCCGATTTCGGCGTCTTCGTCGACCTGGGCGACCACGTCACGGGACTGCTGCACCGAAGCGAACTCGATCGCCGGCTCGAAAGTCTAGACTGGGAGCCGGGCGACACCGTCTACGTACAGGTACTCGACGTCAGAGACAACGGTAACGTCGACCTCGGCTGGTCGATTCGACAGGCAGACCGCGAGTTCCGCGGGACGCTGATCGACGCCCCCGGCGGCGACCGCATGCCGGGCGAGGACGAGTCGAGCGAATCGGACGAGACCGACGAGACCGACGCGGCCGACGAGACCGACGCCGTGACCAACGGCAGCGGGACGACGGCCGACGAGAGCGAACCGGCCACTCCGACGATGGAAGTCGAGGAGCCAGACTCGCCGCTGAAACGTACGAGCGTCGGCTCGCTCGACGAGCAGGTCGGGAGCGTCGTCCGCCTCGAGGGCGAGATCAGCGGCGTTCGCCAGACCAGCGGCCCCACGGTGTTCGAACTCAGCGACGAGACGGGTGCCGTCGAGTGTGCCGCCTTCGAGGAGGCAGGCGTTCGCGCCTACCCCGCGGTCGACGTCGGCGACGTCGTCGCACTCGAGGGCGAAGTCGAGCGCCGCCACGGCAGTCTGCAGGTCGAGACGGAGACCCTCGAGGTTCTCGAGGGCGACGACCGAACGGAAGTCGAGCAGCGACTCGAGGACGCCATCCAGCAGGAGGCGCGTCCCGAGACGGTCGACCTCTTTGCCGACCACGACGCCGTCGCCGCGGTCGAGGACGACCTCCTCGAGGCGGCGACGACGATCCGTCGTGCGGTCATGGAAGCGCGTCCGATCGTCGTCCGCCACAGTGCGACCGCCGACGGCTACGTCGCCGGTGCGGCCATCGAACGCGCCGTGCTGCCGCTGATCCGCGAGAAACACACCCGCGACGACGCCGAGTACCACTACTTCGAGCGACGGCCGCTCGACGGACGGGTCTACGACATGGACGCCGCCACGGGCGACGTCACGTCGATGCTCGAGGCGCGAGATCGACACGGCGAACAGCTCCCGCTGGTCGTGCTGGTCGACGCCGGCTCGACGGCCGAGTCGACAGACGGCTACGACCTGCTCGACCTCTACGGCGCGAAGCGGCTGGTGATCGACGACAGCCACGCCGACGCGGAGATCGCCGACGAGGTGTCCGTTGCGGTCAACCCGACGCTCGGCGACGTCGACGGCGACGACGTCACGTCTACCGCGCTCGCGGCCAACGTCGCCGCCCACGTCAACGACGACGTGCGCGAGGACCTCACGCACCTCCCCGCGGTCAGTTACTGGGAGGGCGTGCCGGACGCCTACACCGAGATCGCGGCCGAGGCGGGCTACGACGAGACCGACATCTCCGAGCGCCGCGAAGCCGTCGCGCTCGAGGCCTACTACCAGTCGTACAAGGACAAGCGCGAACTCGTCGTCGACCTGCTGTTCGACGGCGCGAGCGGCCTCGCCGCGCACGTCTCCGAACAGTTCCGCGACAAACTCGAGACCGAACTCGAGACCGCACGCGAGAACCTCGAGACCCGGTCGGCCGGCGACGTCACGGTCGCCGTCCTCGACACGGCGGCGTTCACACACCGCTTCGACTTCCCGCCGACGGAGTTGCTGCTCGACGAACTCCACCGGCGCGACCGCGAGGACGACCGGTTCGTCACGCTCGGCCTCGACGAGGACGAACTCCACGTTCGCGCGACCGCGACCGTCGACGTCCGCGAACTCGGCGAGACGATCGCCGAGACCGTTCCCGACGCCGGCGTCCTCGTCGTCGGTGGCCACGACGGCTACGTCGAATTCCTCTCTGGCGAACGCGGCGCGGTTCGCGACGCCGCACTCGACGCACTCGGCGACACGCTCGCGTAAGAGCCACGCCAGTTCTCCTGCCCGCTACCCGCATAGCGGCTGCGCCGTCGATTTCGAAGACGCGATCGTCGAGGACGAGAAACAGTTTTCTGTCGGGCGTTTGCACTGTGGCGTATGGACGACGGCGTTCGGGAACGAGTTCGGGAGAACGCAACGGGAATTGCCTCGATGCTCGTCATCGGACTCTGGCTCGCCGTGCTGTTTACCGGACGGTCGTGGTGGCTCGCCGCGTTGCTCGTCGGCTACGTCGTCGTCGTGCCGCTCGTCGCCCTCCTGTTCGACGACGAGGCGGACCGTCGCGAGTGGTGGGACGACTGGTCGAGCGCGGACGCCGACGAGGACGCGACGACCGCAGACGACCGCGACGCACTCGAGACCCTCCGCGATCGCTACGCGCGCGGCGAGTTGACCGACGAGCAGTTCGAGCGCAAACTCGAGCGACTGCTCGAGACGGAGACGCTCGAGGAGACGTCCGAGTGGCACGGACGGCGGGAGCGCGACCGGGGTGGCGAGGACGTCCGCGAACCGGCGTTCGACCGGGAGTAGTCGGGAACCAGTGCCAGCCGGCAGTATCAGTCGTCGGTTTCGGGTTCGTCGTCGTCGACGACTGCCGGCGACGACTCGCCGGGCCAGGTCACGCTACCCAGGAAGGGGACGCCGACCTGCTCGGCAGAGCGGGCGATCATGTGTGCACCCGACGGGACGGTCAGAAAGAGGAAGGCGATCCCGACGAGCGCGGTGAGCCCTTCGCTGCCGGGACCGAACTCGACGAAGCCGGCCAGGAAGATCGCGGCCGTCCCGAGCGTCGTCGGCTTGCTCGTCGCGTGCATGCGGTTGTAGACGTTCGGGAACCGGAGCAGGCCGATCGTCCCGACCGTCAGGAAGAACGTGCCGACGACGACGAGCGCGGCGACTACCGCGGCGCGGATCATTCGATCACCTCCCCTTCGATGATGTACTTCGCGACGGCGACCGTCGCGATGAAGCCGATGATCGCGAGCACGAGACTGACGGTGATAAACAGCCCGCGCCCCGTCAGGAGGGCAAACAGCGTGGCGATCGCGACCACGTTGGTCGCGATGGCGTCCAGCGCGACCACTCGATCCGGGATCGTCGGCCCCCGGATGACGCGGTAGCCACAGAGGACACAGAGCCCGCTGACGAGGATCAGCGCCGCGTTGATCGTCGTCTCGAGGAAGGCGGGTGTGGCCTCAGTCATCGGTCTCCTCTCCAGTGCTGCGGATCTCGCCCGGCGGATCGTCCGGGGACAGCCGTTCGTCGAATATCTCGAGTGCGTAGTCTTCCCATCGGTGGATCGGTTCGACGGTCGACTCGAGGTCGGTACCGTCGATGACGTGGACGTACAGTTCGTTCGCGTCGGGTTCGTGGTCCAGCGTGACCGTTCCCGGCGTGATCGTGATGCTGTTCGCGAGGGTGGTGATCGCGAGGTCGGTCTCGACGCGAAGCGGGATCGCGATGACCTCCGGATCGATCTGCGTCCCAGGGGCGAGGACGCGGTAGGCGACGTCGACGTTCGCGCGGACGACCTCGTAGGTAAACGCCAGAAAGTACAGGCCGACGAAGGGGAGTCCATGGACGGTTTGCCGGAGGTCCACGCGCTTTACGTACAGTCGCCGGAAGACGAACGCGACCGGCAGGCCGACGACGAGACCGGCGAGGAACTGGCCGACGATCGCGGCCGGCGACAGTTCGATGCCGCGGACGAACACCCACAGCACGGCGAAGACGATCCCCGCGATCGGCCAGGTTCGGACGTTCATCCGCTCTCACCTCCCCGCGGCGCGACGGCGTCGACGTACGTCTCCGCGTCGAGTGCGGCCCCGGCGGCGGCGTCGGCGAACCGGTAGATCGGGTCGAACCCGACGCCGACCGCGAGGATCACGAGCGCGAGGGCGACGAGGACGGCCACCTGTACCGGATCGATCGTGGCGTCTTCGACGGCCGGCGAGCGGGCACCCCAGAAGCCGCGGTTCCACGCCCGCGTCGCGTAGGCGATCGTCAGCAGCGATCCGACGAGCAAGAGCGCGATCACGGCCGACGCGTCCGCCCGAACCGCGGCGTCGAACACGAGGAACTTGCCGAAAAACCCCGACAGCGGCGGGATGCCGACGAGCGAGAGCGCGCCGAGCAGGAACGTCCCCGAGAGGGTGGGAAAGTGTCTGGCCAGCCCACCCAACCCGTCGAAGTAAATCGTACCGGTCGCGTGTCTGACCGTCCCGGCTGCGAGAAACAGCAGCCCCTTGGCCAGCGAGTGGTTGAGCGCGTACACTAGCGCCGCGAGGATCGCGAACCGGCGGAGCTCAGGTGCCGTCGTCGTCGCCGCGATCGCGACCGGAACGGCGATAAAGCCGACCTGTCCGATGCTCGAGTACGCGAGGACGCCCTCGATGGAGTCGCGGTCGATCGCGCCGAGGCCGCCGACGAGGATGCTGCCGGTGGCCATGACGAACAGTACGGCTCCGACGAACGCGAGTGGCGTCGTGGGTTCGATCCACGGGAGCCGGACGACGACGGCCGCGTCGGCGAACACGGTAAACGAGACCCGGACGATCGCGTAGATGCCGACTTTCTTGCTCGCGGCGGCGAGGAGCGCGGTCACAGGCGGCGGCGCTGCCCGGTAGGCCGTCGGGATCCAGAACTGGAACGGGACGAGCCCCGCCTTGAGCGCGAACACGGAGAGCAACAGCGCCAGCAGCCCGACGGTCGGCCGGGCGTCGATGCCGTAGGCCGCAGGCTCTGCCAGTCGACGCGCCATATCGGCCATGTTGAGCGTGCCGACCGTCGCGTAGAGCCCCCCGACAGCGACCAGGAAGACGGCGCTGGCCACGAGGTTGAGCGAGACGTACCAGAACGCCGCACGCGTGTGGAGGGGGCCGCCGTAGAAGGCGACGAAGACGTAACTGCTCATCAACATCACCTCGAACCAGACGAACAGGTTGAACAGGTCGCCGGTGAGAAACGACCCGGTGACGCCGAGCAACAGGAAGTGAAACAGCGGATGGTAGAACGTCCGCCGCTCGGACGACGGAACGTACCGCGCCGAGAAGACGGTCGCCGCCACCGCGACCGTGGCGACCATCGCCAGCATGAACGCCGACAGCCCGTCGGCGACGAGCGTGATGCCGTACGGTGCCGGCCAGTCGCCGACCTGGTAGGTCGCGATTCCCGGCGCGTCCGGCGCGAGGACGACCTGCCAGCAAAGCGCCGCGACCGCGAGCGCGTACCCGAGTCCGCCCGCGACGCTGACGACGACTCGAGTGCGAACCCGCCGACGGAGCAACAGCGTCACCACGGCCGTGACGAGAGCGACGAGCATCGGGGCGACGACGACGCCGGTCACTCGCGATCACCCAGTTCCGTGACGTCGAGCGTGTCGTGTTCCTCGTAGACCCGGTAGCTCAACACGAGCGCGAACGCGGTCATGCCGAAGCCGATGACGATCGCCGTCAACACGAGCGCCTGCACCAGCGGATCGGTCGTTCCCGGTCCGGGTTCGCCGTGGCCGGCGAGGACGGGGACCGACTCGAACGACCCCGGGACGATCTCGCCCATCGCCAGCAGGTAGACGTTCGCCGCCTGGCTGACGATCACCAGCCCCCAGACGACGCGGATCAGTTCGCGCTGGAGGATCAGGTACGTGCCGAGCGCGAACAGCGCGCCGACGGCGACCGCGAGGACGAACGCCGTCATTCGGCACCCACCACCGAGAGGATCGTCAGCAGCCCGCCGACGACGACGCAGTAGACGCCGAAGTCGAACGCGAGCGCGCTCGCCACCTCAAGGTGGTCGTAGAGCGGCACTCCTTCGAGGACGACGAACGACTGACTGAGGAAGGGGTAGCCGAGGACGAGCGGTGCCAGCCCGCTCGTGACCGCGATGGCGAGGCCGACGGCGAACACCCGCCGGTAGACGTCGACGACGCGCTCTCGAGTCGGTCGCAACTCCGCGTCGGGGTCGCGACCGAACACGCCCCGCTCGAGGAAGTCCAGGCCGAAGGTGACGTAGATGATCGCGAACGCCGTCGTGGTGAGGACGCCGCCGATGAACCCGCCGCCGGGGAGGTTGTGCCCCTCGACGAAAAGCGAGATCGAGACGACCAGGATGATCGGCACGATCGCTCGAGCGGTCGTCCGCATGATGACGGTCGTCACGGCAGCCACCTCCAGTGGCGAGCGCCATCGACGAGCCGCTTTCGTACAGTCAGAGAGTCCGTCACTCCGACTCACCTCGAGAGCGCATGACGAGCAGCGTCAGCACCGAGATCGCGGCGATCGAGACGACGATTAGCTCGCCCATCGTGTCGAAGCCGCGGAAGTCGACGAGGATCACGTTCACGACGTTCGTCCCGCCGCCCTCGTCGACAGCATTCTGGACGTAGTAGCGCGCGCTCGAGGTCGCGCCCTCCGGACGGGCGTCGGTCGTGAGGACGATCGTGAGGAATGCGGTCACGCCGACGAGAGCGGAGACGGCGGCGTCGCGGCCGACGGTCGGCGTCGCCAGTTCTCCCCCGGGATAGGTTGGTAGCTCCTCGATCACCAGCAGGAAGATGAGGAGGACGAGCGTCTCGACGACGAGCTGGGTCAACGCGAGGTCGGGCGCGCTGGCGAGGATGTAGACGATGGCGACCATGAACCCGAGGATCGAGAGCGTGAGAACGCCGGTGACGTGCGTGGGTGCGATCGCCACCGCGAGCGTGGCGACGACGGCGACGAGCAAGACGAGTGCGATCGCCAGCGACACGTCGAGCGCGACGGTCGTCGGGATCGCGACGTGCGCCGCGGCGAACCCGGCGAGCGCGAGGACGCAGGTGGTGGTGAACGTCCACGTCGCGTACGTCCTGAGGTGGCCGTCGTGAACCCGATTCGCGACTCGAGTGCTCGCCCCGTCGAGTCCACCGACGACGGCGTCGTACCACCAGTTCGCACCGATCGGCGGCACGGCGGCCGGGATCGAACGGACCCCCCGGTGGAGACGGTCGTACGAGGGGTACGCGGCGGCGCCCACGCCGATCGCGACGGCGCTCATGCCGACGGCCGGCGAGAGGCTCGTCGGGAGGCCGACGTGCATCTCGTGAGCCTCGGTGGCCGTCACGTCGACGGCCGACTGGACGATCGTGCGAACGGCGAGTTCGGGATCGACGCTCACGACGGCGGCGACCGCCGCGAGCAGGGCCGGTGGAAGGAGCATCGTCACCGGCGGTCGGTGGACGTCGCCCAGCTCGTCGGGTCGGCTACCGAAGAAGAGCCCGAGAAATCGCAGCGAGTAGAGGACGGTGAAGATACTCGCGAACGCGGCGACAGCCGGGTAGAGCCAGCCGATCGTCCCGAGTTCGTGGGCGGCCTCGACGGTCGCCTCGAAGAGCAGTTCCTTCGAGTAGAAGCCGTTGAACGGCGGAATGCCGGCCATGCTGAGCGCGGCGACCGTCGTCACGGCCGCCGTCACCGGGAGGTCGTGGCGAAGGCCGCCGAGGTCGTCGATCCGGCGCGTTCCCGCCTCGTGGGCGACGATGCCGGCGACGAGAAACAGCGCCGCCTTGAACAGCGCGTGGTTGAACAGGTGGAAGACGCCCGCCTCCGCGCCGACGGCCGACGCGAAGCCGAAGCCGGCGACCATCAGTCCGAGGTGACTCGCCGTCGAGTAGGCGAGCAACTCCTTGATGTCCGTCGCGGCGACGGCGAGGATCGCACAGATCGTCATCGTCGCCAGCCCGAGGGTCGCAAACAGCAGCGTCCACTCGTGGCTCACGAGCAGCGGTCGCAGCCGTCCGAGCAGGTAGACGCCGACTTTCACCATCGTCGCGGAGTGGAGAAACGCCGAGACGGGCGTCGGCGCTGCCATCGCGTTCGGCAACCAGAAGTGGACCGGCACCTGGGCCGACTTCGTCGCCGCGCCGACGGCGATCATCGCCAGCACCGGCACGAAGAGTCCCCGGTCGCGAAGCGCGGCCTGCATCTCGTCGGCGTTCGCGAGGATCGCCGCGAGGTCGAACGCGGACCCACCCAGCACGTCGCCGGCGACCGACGCGAGCAACAACAGCCCGACGAGCAAGAACAGTCCGCCGCCGACCGTGACGAGCATCGACATCCGGGCGGCGTACTGCGAGGAGTCGTCGGCGGTGTAGAAGCCGATCAGCACGAACGACGAGAGGCTGGTGAGTTCCCAGAACAGGAAGAGCGCGATCAGGTCGGCGGCAAGCGCGACCCCGACGACCGACCCCATGAACGTAAGCAACGCCGCGTAGTACCTGATCAGCCCCGACTCGCCGTGCATGTACGCGGGCGAGTAGAGGAAGATCAGCACCCCGATCCCGCTCGCGAACAGGGCGAACAGCAGCGCCCAGCCGTCGACCGTAAAGCGAAGCGCGACCTCGAGTGTGGGAATCCACGACAGCGCGACCGTCCCGTCGGCGCCGAACTGCGAGCCGAGCAGGACGAACGTCGTCAGCGCGACGAGTGCCCCGGCGTACCCCGTGTGTTCGCCGAGCACGCGGAACAGAAACGGCGTCACGACCGCGGCCACGAACGGCAGCCCGACGGCCAGAAGAACGATCGATAGGTTCGGACTCATTCACTCCCTAGGCATACCAGCAGGTTCGCCTTAACGATTCACCCGAGCGCGTATCTCCGCCGGCGACGGCCACGATGGGGTCGGATACGTCGACGACCGCGCTCGACCGTCCCCGAGTGGTCGCGAGTCCGACACGCTTATTCGCCGAGGGCGACGAAACTCCGACAGTGAGTACCGAGACGCCCGATCCGACCGAGTCCGAGGCGTTCGAACGGGTCTGCGAGACGCTCGTCGAGCGGATTCTCGAGGGAGAACTCGAGCGCGACGAGGTCGAGTCGGCGAAACTCGAGGCCTGTTCGGAACACTCCTCGCCGAAGGTGCCCAAGAACTCCGAGATCCTCGATTACGCGCCACAGGAACGTCGCGAGGAACTCGAGGCGGTCCTCCAGCGCAAGCCGGTTCGCACCGCCTCGGGCGTCTCGCCGGTCGCGATCATGACCAGCCCCGAGCGGTGCCCCCACGGGAAGTGTCTGTACTGTCCCGGCGGACCGGACTCGGAGTTCTCGAGTTCCCAGAGCTACACGGGCGAGGAGCCCGCCGCCGCCCGCGGCGTCCAGAACGACTACGACCCCTACGGGCAGGTGACGCTGCGACTCGAGCAGTTGCGCGAGATCGGCCACCCCGTCGACAAAGTGGAGCTGATCCTGATGGGCGGGACGATGACCGCCCGCAGCCACGACTACCAGGAGTGGTTCGTCAAGCGCGCGCTCGAGGCGATGAACGACTACGACGTCGACAAGGAACCGGAGCCCGCGGAGGGAACGAGTTTCGCCCAGGACCCCGAGGAGTACGAGTGGAAGTACGTAGAGGACGTCATCGCCGAAAACGAGACGGCGGACGTCCGCAACGTCGGGACGACCTTCGAGACCAAACCGGACTGGTGTGACCCGGAACAGATCGACCGGATGCTCGAGCTCGGGGGCACCAAAGTCGAGGTCGGCGTCCAGACCACCTACGAGCGGATCAACAGGGAGATGCACCGCGGTCACGGCGTCGCCGAGTCGATCGACGCCAACCGGCGGCTGCGCGACTCGGCGTTCAAGGTCGGCTTCCACATGATGCCCGGCCAGCCCGGCATGTCGAAAGAGATGTGTCTCGAGGACTTCCGGGAGCTGTTCGAGTCGACGCAGTGGCGGCCCGACTACCTGAAGATCTATCCGACGCTCGTCGTGCGGGGCACCGCGACCTACGACTGGTGGTACAAAGGCGAGTACGATCCCCTCGACAACGAGGAAGCCGCGGAACTCGTCGCCGAGATCAAGTCGATGATCCCCCGGTACACTCGCCTCCAGCGCGTCCAGCGGGACATTCCCGCGGACTTCATCGACGCCGGCGTCTGGAAGTCGAACCTCCGGCAACTGGCTCGAAAGCGTATGGACGACCACGGCTGGTCGTGTGACTGTATCCGGTGTCGCGAGGCCGGCATGAACGACGCCGAACCCGAGAACGTCGAACTCGACGTCCTGACCTACGAGGCCTGTGGCGGCACCGAACACTTCATTTCCTTCGAGGACTTCGACAAAGACCTGCTCGTCGGCTTCTGCCGCCTGCGATTTCCGAACGATCCCGTCCGGGAGGAACTCGAGAACGCCGCACTCGTCCGCGAGTTGCACGTCTACGGCTCCGAGGTCTCCGTCGGGAGCGACGGCGAGAGCGGCCAGCACCAGCACAGAGGCTACGGCCGCCGGCTGATGGAGCGCGCCGAGGAACTGGCCGCCGACGCCGGTTACGACAAGGTGAGCGTCATCTCGGGGATCGGCGCGCGGGAGTACTACCGGAACAAACTCGGCTACCACCAGGACGGGCCGTACGTGAGCAAGCGACTCTGAGCGTTCGGACCGATCCTCGTACTGCTCGAGTCAGTACACGCCCGGTCGCGACCCGAGTGTGTCGTCGGCGACGGCGTCTCGCGTGCGATCAGCGTGTGACCCGTGTTGTCCGGCAGTATCAGACCGCGAGTACGGTGTCGACCACGAGCATGACCGCAAAGCCCAGCACGAACGCCGCCGTGGCGGTGTCGGCGTAGCCGTGGCCGTGACTCGAGGGGACGAGTTCGCGGAAGACGACGGCGATCATCGCACCGGCGGCGAAGCCGGCGGCAAGCGGGAAGAGATCGGTGACGACGGCGACGAGCGCGAAGCCGGCGACGGCGGCGATCGGTTCCGGGACGCCGCCCGAGATCGTCGTGTAAAAGAGCGTCTTCGACCTCGAGACGCCGGCGCGCGTGGCGGGGACGGCCATCGCGAAGCCGTCGGGGACGTTCTGGACGGCGATGGCCGTCGCGATGGCGAACCCGAGGCCCGCCTCGCCGCTGGCGAACGCGATGCCGACGGCGAGTCCCTCGGGGACGTTGTGGATCGTCACCGTCGCCCCGACGAGGATCGCCCGCCGCAGGTCGTCGGCGGGCCTGTACGGGTCTTCGGTCACCTCGAGCGGTTCCGTCGCGATGGCCTCGGCCGGGTTTCGTTCCTCGAGTGCGACGGTTCCCTCGACCTGTTCGCCCCGAAAGCGGAGGTGGAGGTGCGGGAGGAGTTCGTTCGCCGCGAGCAGGAAGCCACCGCCGAGGACGATGCCGGCGACGACCTCCCAGGGCGAGCCGAGGTCGAGGCCGGGGACGACGAGCGCGAACACCGCCGCGCCGATCATGACGCCGGCGGCGAGTCCGAGCGCGGCGTCGTAGACGCGGTGGCTCACCCGGTCGGTGACGAGCGTCGGCAGCGCGCCGATACCGGTCGCACAGCCGGCGATCGTCGCGACGAGCAGGACCTCCCCGAGTGACGGCATACCACAGCGTTGGTCAGTCGCCCGTAAATATCGTTCGCGGCGATAGTCGGCGGGAAATCGCTCGTTGGGCGGACGGTAGCACCGCGACCGACGACGTGGCGATCCGGTAGCTCGTGATTGCTGTCTGAACGATCACACGGCTATAAACGACCGGCATTCTGCTTCACCACCATGAACAGCTGGCTCCGAGAACGCGATCGACCGTCGACTCTCGATCTCGAGGTCCCGTCGTGATCCGACCCGGACAGCGATCGATCGTCGCACTGCTCGCCGGACTCGTCGCAGTCGCCGGCTCGTTCGCCGTCTCGGGACTCCGGCCGTCGTTCGTCGTCGCGCCGGTCGACGCGGTCGTCGTGCGAGCGACGCCGGCCGAACTCGTCGCGTTCGCCATCGAGGAGCTGGGCTACCTCGGCGAGCTACTGGCGTACCTCACCGCGGTCGCGCTGACGGTCGCCCTGTTCGCGATCGCGAGTTACGTCGGACTGCTGGTCGCCGACGCGATCGCCGCTCGAGTCTCGATCCCGTCTCGAGTGAGCGTCGCCGTGCTCGTCGGCGGGACGACGCTGGTGCTCGCGTGGCTCCTGATACTATCGGACGTAACTGTGTGAAGATTCTCGCCACCCCGGGACGGCGAGAATCTTTCACGACTTACGTCCGGCAGTATGAGCGGTTCCGCGCTCTCCTCAGTCGGGGCGGCGGCTCCCGCCGTCGTGCTGGCGGCGGCTGCCGCTCCCGCCGATCCGGGCTCGCCAGACGGCACCGTCGACTCGGTCCGCCGTCGGGTTCTCGCCGCGAGCGCCGGTGCGGTCGCGTTCGGCGTACTCTCGTACGCGCTTGGCTCGAGGCGGGCGACCGACATCGACCACGAACTCCCCGAAGCTGCGAGAGCGGCGGATGCAGCGACGCTTCAAGAGCAGGCGGACGGACGATCCCTCGAGATAGACGGCATCCCCGGCCTCGTCAGTGGGATCGACGACTTCTACGAGGTGGACATCAACAACGTCGATCCGGTCCTCGAGGCGTCGGAGTGGACGCTCTCCGTCACCGGCGCGGTCGAGTCGTCGTTCACGGTGACGTACGACGAACTCGTCGACGGCGACGTCCGAACGGGGTACAACACGCTCCGCTGCGTCGGCGAACAGCTCAACGGCGACCTGCTCGACAACGCGATCTGGACGGCCGTTCCGGTCGCACCGTTGCTCGAGCGGGCGGATCCCGGCGGCGGCTGTGAGTGCGTGATGGTCCGGGCGGCAGACGATTACTACGAACAGTTCCCGATCGCCGCACTCGAGCGGAGCTTTCTCGCGTTCGGGATGAACGGCGAGTCGCTGCCGCGCGAGCACGGCCACCCCGTCAGGCTGCTCGTGCCCGGCCACTGGGGCGAGATCAACGTCAAGTGGGTGACCGAGATCGAGGTGCTCGATCGGGAGGTCGAGGGCTACTGGGAGGAGCGCGGCTGGCACGGGACGGGGCCGGTCAACACGGTCGCGAAGCTCTGGACGGTCAACGAACGCGCCGACGGGCGGGTGCAGGTCGGCGGGCACGCCTACGCCGGTAGCCGCGGAATCGAGACCGTCGAGGTGTCGGTCGACGGCGGCGACAGCTGGGAGACGGCGGAGCTCATACTGCCGGACGTAAGTCGTGAAAGATTCTCGCCGTCCCGGGGTGGCGAGAATCTTCACACAGTTACGTCCGATAGTATCAGCGAGCCCCTGCCCTCGGAGCACGTCCTCGGCGAACGCGACGCCTGGCGACAGTGGCAGTACACCTGGGAGCCGCCCGCCGGCGACCACGAGGTCGTCGTCCGGGCGATCGACGGGACGGGGACCGTCCAGCCAGCAGAAGAGGAGAGTCCGTATCCGAGCGGCTCGAGCGGGTTGGTGAGCGAGACGATTACGGTGTGATCGATGCGGCCTGCGGCCGTCTGGCTCCGTCGGAGCGACACGCCTTTTTGACCGGACCGGGCAGTGTAACGCATGGATCCAAAGCGGGAACTCACCAGCGTCGACCTCGCCGCCCTCGTCGGGGAACTGGGGAGCTACGAGGGGGCGAAAGTCGACAAGGCCTACCTCTACGGCGACGACCTCGTCAGGCTGAAGATGCGGGACTTCGATCGCGGGCGCGTCGAACTGCTGATCGAGGTCGGGGAGATCAAACGCGCCCACACCGTCTCGCCCGAGCGCGTCCCAGACGCCCCCGGTCGACCGCCGCAGTTCGCGATGATGCTCCGCAACCGCCTGTCGGGGGCGGACTTCGTCGGCATCGAACAGTACGAGTTCGACCGCATCCTCGAGTTCGTCTTCGAGCGCGAGGACGGCACGACGCGGATCATCGCCGAACTGTTCGGCCAGGGTAACGTCGCCGTCACCGACGGCGAGTACGAGGTGATCGACTGCCTCGAGACGGTCCGTCTGAAGTCCCGCACCGTGGTTCCGGGCTCGCGTTACGAGTTCCCCGAGTCCCGGACCAACCCGCTCGCGATCAGCCGGGAGGCGTTCGACCACGAGATGGACGAGTCTGACACCGACGTCGTCCGCACCCTCGCGACCCAGCTCAACTTCGGCGGCCTCTACGCCGAAGAGCTGTGTACCCGTGCGGGCGTCGAGAAGACCCTCGACATCGACGACGCCGGCGAGGCCGAGTACGAACGGCTCTACGAGGCGACCGAACGGCTCGCACTCGACTTGCGAAACGCGAACCTCGACCCGCGACTCTACCTCGAGTCCGGCGACGACGCGGAGACGGAAACGGAGACGGACCGCGTCGTCGACGTCACGCCGTTCCCGCTCGAGGAGCACGCCGACCTCGCGTCGGAGCCCTCCGACACGTTCCTCGAGGCGCTCGACGACTACTTCTTCCGGCTGGACCTCTCCGAGGACGAACCCGAGTCGTCCACCCAGCAGCGGCCGGACTTCGAGGAACGGATCGCGAAACACGAGCGGATCATCGAACAGCAACAGGGGGCGATCGAGGGGTTCGAACGGCAGGCCGAGTCAGAACGCGAGAAGGCCGAACTGCTGTACGCGAACTACGGACTGGTCGACGAGATCCTCTCGACGGTCCAGCGGGCGCGCGAGCAGGATCGGCCCTGGGACGAGATCGAGGAGCGCTTCGAGGAGGGGAAAGAACGCGGCATCGAGGCCGCGGAGGCGGTCGTCGACGTCGACGGCCGCGAGGGGACGGTGACGGTCGAGGTAGACGGCGAGCGGATCGAACTGATCGCCCGCGACGGCGTCGAGCAGAACGCCGACCGGCTCTACACCGAGGCGAAACGCGTCGCCGAGAAGAAAGAGGGCGCGCTCGCGGCGATCGAGGACACGCGCGAGGAGCTCGAGGAGATCAAGCGCCGCCGCGACGAGTGGGAGGCGACGGACGAGACAGATCGCGAGCCCGAGGCGGAAGAAAGCGAGGGCGAAGAACGCGACTGGCTCGCCGAGCCCTCGGTGCCGATCCGGACGAACGAGCAGTGGTACGAACGCTTCCGGTGGTTCCACACGAGCGACGGCTTTCTCGTCATCGGCGGGCGCAACGCCGACCAGAACGAGGAACTCGTCAAGAAGTACCTGGAACGCGGCGACAAGGTGTTGCACACGCAGGCCCACGGCGGTCCCGTCACGGTGCTCAAAGCGACCGACCCGAGCGAGGCGTCCTCGGGCGACATCGAGATTCCGGACTCGAGCGTCGAGGAGGCCGCCCAGTTCGCCGTCTCCTACTCGTCGGTCTGGAAGGACGGCCGCTACGCGGGCGACGTCTACGTCGTCGAGTCAGACCAGGTCTCGAAGACGCCCGAGAGCGGCGAGTACCTCGAGAAAGGCGGGTTCGCGGTTCGCGGCGAGCGCACCTACCTCGACGACACGCCGGTCGGCGTCGCGGTGGGCATCCAGTGTGAGCCGTACACGCGGGTGATCGGCGGGCCGCCGTCGGCCATCGGGGAACCGGCGGTGACGACGCTCGAGGTCGAACCGGGCCGGTTCGCACAGGCCGACGTCGCAAAGCGGATCTACCGGCGACTCCGCGAGCGATTCGAGGACGAGTCGTTCGTTCGAAAGATCGCCAGCCCGGACCAGATTCAGCACTTCCTGCCACCGGGCGGGAGTCGGATCGCCGAGGAGTGATACTATCGGACGTAACTGTGTGAAGATTCTCGCCACCCCGGGACGGCGAGAATCTTTCACGACTTACGTCCGGCAGTATGAGCCAACGGGATCGTCGTTCCGTCCCCACTCGCCCTCACTCGACCGTGTCCACGTCCGTGTTCCCCTCCTGTCTGTCGACCCACCGCTGCTGGCTCTCGTCGTAGGACGTGCCGAGCGCGATCAGGAAGCCGACGATCGCGGTCACGACGGCGACCGCCCCGACGGCGACGACGGCGATCGAGAGGATCGGTCCCGAGAGGACCTGTGCCGAGGTCAGCAGCGCCATCGCTGTCACGGCCGCGATCAGCCCGAGCAGGCGACCGAAGCGGCCGGTGTCGAGTCCCTCGCCCTCGTCGTCCGTGTCGGTCTCGAACAGTTCGTTCAGCACTCCGGCGTAGTCGTCGTCACCGACCTCGTTGCCGAGGGAGTGGATCGAGTGGGCGACCCACAGCCCTGCGGTGAAGTTGAGCAAGGCGACGAACGAGACGAGGCCCACCTGACCCGTGACGAACAGGCCCGCCAGGATCGCGTTAGCGAACGCGAGGACCATGATTCCGTGAACGGTTAGCGATCGGGTTCCGAAGTCTTCGAGGAGCGTCACGTGTGCGAGCTTCATACCGGGAGGGAGGCTTACCACAGGGATACCACTGGACCCTTACTATAGTGGATACTCTCACCCACGACAGCAGTCAGGACAAGACGAACCGATCGCCGACGGTACGGAGGGTCCGGGAACGGGGTCGCGGGACCGCCGGACCGATCCTGAGTGGATCGCAGACCACTTACCCGCACCCCGAGAACGCACGGGCATGCAGATCAAAGACCGGGAGCAGGTCGAGGGCGGCCGCGAGCGGATCACGGTCGTCCCGGAGAGTCTGGACGACCTCTGGCACCTCCAGTACGTCCTGGAGCCCGGCGACCGCGTCGCGGGCGACACCACCCGCCGGATCCAGCGCGACGACGACAAGATGCGTGACACGGGCGGCGAGCGCGAACACATGTGGGTCGCCATCGCCGTCGACACCATCGAATTCCACAAGTTCGCCAACCGTCTGCGGGTCGGCGGCGAGATCGTCGCCTGCTCCCGGGAGGACCAGCTCGGCTTTCACCACACGCTCAACGTCGAAGAGCGCGACGAGATCTCGATCGAGAAGCGGTTCAAGCCCGACCAGGAGGAACGCCTCGAGGAGGCCGCGGAGGCGACCGAGAACCCCGACGTCGCCATCGCGACCGTCGAGGAAGGGCAGGCGCACGTCCACACCGTCGCCCAGTACGGCACCGAGGAACGGGCGACGATCACGGGGCCGACCGGCAAGGGCGAGTTCGCCCGCGAGCGGTCGGAGCTGTTCGCCGAACTCGCGTCGGTACTGAAACGACTCGACGTCGACGCGATCATCCTCGCCGGCCCCGGCTTTACGAAACAGGACGCCCTGAAGTACCTAGAGAAGAACGAACCCGAGGTCGCAGCGCAGGTGACGATGGTCGACACCGCCGCTGTCGGCGACCGGGGGGTCCACGAGGTGCTGAAACGCGGCGCGGTCGCGGACGTCCAGCAGGAGACCAGAATCGAGAACGAGGCCGAGGCGATCGACGAACTCACCCGTCGCATCGCCGAGGGGGCGAAAGCCGCCTACGGCCCGGAGGAGGTGAAGAAGGCCGCCGAGTACGGCGCGATCGAGCGGCTACTCGTGCTCGACGACCGACTCCGGCAGGAACGCGGTCCCGACGGCGAGTGGGACGTCGACGTCGACGACATCGTCCGGACCACGGAACAGAAAGGCGGCGAGGTGACGGTCTTCTCGAGCGAGTTCCCGCCCGGCCAGCAGCTGGCGAACCTGGGCGGCATCGCGGCGCTGCTTCGGTACCGACTCGAGTGACGACCGGGAACGTTCCCCGCCCTGTCCTCAACGCGACTCCGCCGGCGTCTCGTCGCCCGCATCGATCAACTGGATCAACACCGAGGCGAACAGCGACCCCGAACTCCAGATGGCTGTCTCGCTGCCGTCGTCGTCGACGACGCTCAACAGGAGGCTGTCGTCGTCGACGAGGAGGATTCGTCCGGACCGTTCGTCGTCCTCGCGGAAGGCGGGTGGCGAAAACGTCGACACCTCGGGCAGTTCGTCCAGGCGCTCGCGGACCGCCGGGGTGGCGCTAATGGCGAAGACGTCGACGCCGCTCGTCGCGCGCTCCTCGAGTGCGTCCTCGATGCCGTCGGTGAGCAACGAGGGGAGTCGAGTGCCGAAGACGACCCGCTCGCGGGCGTCGGAGACGAGGTCGACGACGCGGTCGTCGACGCGTTCGCGGCCGCGAATCGTCCAGATGTCCTCCTGGGCTTCCTGGCCGACGGACTCCTCGCGGACCTCCTCGACGTACTCGAAGGCCCGCTCCTGTTCGCTCTCGAATCGCTCGCGGAGCGTCTCGCGAGCCTCGTCGACGCTGACCGGCCGGTACCGGATCGGACTCGACTGCTGGACCTCGAGAAGCCCTCGCTCCTCCAGGCTCTCGGCGACGCTGTAGACCTGCGAGCGCGGGACGTCGGCGACGCGGGCGACGTCGCGTGCGGTGCCCGAGCCGAGTTGCTGGAGCGCGATGAAGACCTTCGCCTCGTAGCTGGTGAGCCCGAGTCGCTCGAACGCCTCGAGTGCGCCCGCCTCGCCGGGTGCGGGGCTCACTCGTCGCCACCTCCGGCGGGGTCGTGCTCGTCCGAGCCGCCGTCGCTCGCCGTCGGGGTCGGCGTCTTCGTCGTCCCGGTCTCGAAGGAGACGTCGGGACCGAGGTAGCGCGTCCACAGCACCAGCAGCGTCGGCAGGACGAGCACGCTCGCGAGGAACGCGTAGACGATCGTGAGCCCGGTGATGATGCCGAACTGGCGGAGGACGGGCAAGATGGCGAGCGCGAGCGTGCCGAAGCCGCCGACGGTCGTCGCCGCGCTGCCGAGTAACGCGCCGCCGGTGCCGGTCACCGTCGTATTCATCGCGTCCCAGACGTTACCCTGGCGCTCGAGTTCGAGCGTGTAGCGGGAACTGACGTGGATGCTGTAGGCGACGCCGAGCCCGATGGTGAGGCTCGTGATCATCCCCGTGAGCACGTTGAACGACATGCCCATGAGGTACATCGAGCCGAGGATCCAGCTGACCGAGAACGCGACGGGTAACAGCGTCACCGCGCCCAGCGTCGCGCTGTTGCCCGTCGCACGGTAGGCCAGCGAGAGGAAGCCGAAGACGACCACGAGCGTGATCAGCAGGCTCTCGAAGACCGTCCCGAGCAGGTCCTGTTCGACGATGTGGTTGACGACGGAGTCGCCGGTCGCGATCGCGCTCCAGCGGTCGTCGTCGCCGTCGTCGATCGTCGCCGCGACGGCGCGCATCTGCTCGGTCGTGTCGCCGCTCGCGGCGTCGCCTTCGATCGCGACGACCAGTCGGACCGCCTCGTACTCGCCGTCGTCGGTCCGGTAGATCACCTCGCCAGCGCCGGAATCGATCTCGAACAGCTGGTCGTACAGCTCTTCGACGTTCCGGTCCGGGACGCCGTCGCCGTCCGCGTCGGCCGCCACGTACGAGGCGTTGAACGACTCGTTTTCGGCGGCGACTCGTTCCATGACCGACAGCGGGCTCTGGACGTCGGCCTCGCCGCCCGCGGGAACGTAGGCGACGTCGCTGTCGTTCGCGTCGGCCTCGGCGTCCGCGATCCGCTCGAGCGTCTCGTCGGCCGTGACGTCGCCTCGCACGAGGATCTGTGCCTGCAAGTCCTCGCGCTGGAAGTTCTGGTTGACGTACTCGAGGTCTTCTTTGGCACCGTACTCGCCCGGCTGGAACGGTTCGGGGAGTCGGTCGGTCCACTCGGGTGGACTCTCCGCGAGGAAGTCCTCCTGGTTGAAACTGGTGTCGACCTGGGTCGCCCCGTAGACGCCGCCGGCGGTGAGCAGGAGGGTTCCGACGAGGACGACGAGCGGCGCCTTCCGCGCGGCCACGGAGCCGAGAGTGAGGACGTCGCTGAACCGGCCGCCGCCGGTACCGAACGCGCGTTTGCGACGGTCGAAGCCGTGGGACTCGAGGAACGAGTCGAGTTCGACCTTCGCGGCGGGAATCAGCGCGCCGAAGACGACCAGTGCGGCGAGGATGCCGACGGCACTGACGATGCCGAACTCGCGGATCGGGCCGATCGGACTGACGAGGTTCGCGAGGAAGCCGATGACGGTCGTCGCCGTCACCCAGACGAGCGCGACGCCGACGCCTGCGAGTGCGACGCGCATCGAGCCCCGGACGTCGTCACCGGCGCGTTGCGCCTCGCGTTCCTCCCGGTGGCGCATGAAGACGTGAATCGCGTAGTCGATCGACAGCCCGATCAGCAGGACGGGAACGGCGACGAACATCTGGTTGAACGCGATTCCCGCCCAGCCCATGAAGCCGAACGTCCAGACCAGCACGGCCACGATCCCCACGACGCCGAGGACGATGTCGAGCAGGTCGCGGTAGGCGACGAGCAACGCGACGACGACGAACAGCAACGCCAGTGGGCCGACGATCGCCAGACTGTCGCCCATCGAGCGGTCGATCTCGTCTGTGATGACGCCGGAACCGAAGACGACGTACTCCTGGTCGCGGTCGTCGGCCATCTCGCGCAACTCGAGTTGCGCCTCGGCGATCCCCTCGTCGACCGATCCCGGCCCCTGGAACTCGCCGCGATCGGTCGACTGCGTGACGAAGATCATCCGGGCCTCGGCGCTCGTCGAGCCCGGTTTGTACGACGACGACATCAGGCCGAGTGCGAGGTCGTTCTCGTCGTCTTCCGAGAGCGTCTCCTCGAGGACTGACTCGAACTCGTCGTCCTCGAGGTCCTCGAGGGCCTCGATCTGCTCCTCGATCGGGGGCTGTCCGGCCGTCTCGAGTTCGCGCTGGTCGGCCTCGAGTTGCTCGGCGTCTTCCTCGAGTTGCTCGAAGTCCGACTGGAGGACGCCCATCGTCCCCTGCTGGTAGACGCCCTGGAGTCGCTCCTGGAGCTCTGCAGCCCGCTGGTCGTACTCCTCGGGGCCGATCTGACCGGACTCGCTGGCGCGCTCGAGTTCGACGAACTGTCGCTCGACGGCCCGCACGTTCGTCGTCGCCTCCCGGAACTGCGCGGCCTGGTCGTCGTCGAGATTCGCCGTCGCCTCCGCGAACACGCGGTCGAACTCGCCTTCGAGTTCCTGCGACTGGGTCTGGTACTGACTCGCGTTTATCTCGCCGCGCTCGTAGGAGGCGTTCAACGCGACGTACTCGCGCTCGAGTTCGCGTGTCTCGTTCAGCGAGGCCTCGAGTCGGTCGGCCGTCGCGTTCAGTTGCGCCCGTCGCTGCTCGAGTTCGGCGCCCCGCTGGCGGAGTTCCTCGGCCTGTTCGCCGCGGACGACGCTCGTGGCGACGACGTTCTCGACGCCGACGATCGGCCTCTCGTTCGCCAGCGTCGCGTCGATCGATTCGTCGTCGCGGATCGCCTGCTGGAACTCGAGTGAATCGAGCAACGACTCTCTCGTGAGGACGTTCTCTCCCCTGACGATCAACTGGACCGTCGTCGTGTTCTCCGTCTCCTCGACGGTGAAGTTCTGGTCGACGTACTCCGACGCCTGGGCTTCGGGCGACTCGCTCTCGAACTGCTCGAGCGAGGAGTCGTCGTCGAGCGCCGTCACACCCGAACCGACCAGCACGGTCGTCACGAGCAAGGCGGCGAGGACGACCTTGCTGTGGGTCGCGATCACGTCGGCGACTCGATCCGGGACGCTCATCCGACGACACCCCGATCTCTCGTCGATCTACTCGCTACGAACATCTGTTGTTACGATCCTACTAAACGATGGCACATATAGCTGTTGTTACGAATATACTAACAACCGAGGACAGTGCGAATACGGTCGTTACGAGACTCGAGAACACTGCCCAGGGACGGCACACGACCGACGGTATCAGTCGTCCGACGCGTCGGGGTCGCCGTCAGATCGGCGCTCGTCGACCGGCGACCGTCGTCCGTCCACCGCCGTCGGGCCGGCGGGGACGTCGGGGCCGAGATAGCGCGTCCACAGCACCAGCAGCGTCGGCAGGACGAGCACGCTCGCGAGAAACGAGTAGACGATCGTCAGCGCCGTGACGACGCCGAACTGGCGGAGGACGGGCAAGATGGCGAGTGCGAGCGTGCCGAAGCCGCCGACGGTCGTCGCTGCGCTGCCGAGTAACGCGCCGCCGGTGCCCGTGACGGCAGTCGACAGCGCCGCCGCGACGTCGCCCTGGCGCTCGAGTTCGAGCGCGTAGCGGGAACTGACGTGGATGCTGTAGGCGACGCCGAGACCGATCGTGAGGCTCGTGACCGTCCCCGTCAGGACGTTGAGCGGTACGCCCACGAGCGCCATCGTCCCGAGTGTCCAGCTGAGTGCCATCGCGACGGGTGCGAGCGCGACCACGCCCAGCGTCGCGCCGTTGCCCGTCGCGCGGTAGGCCAGCGAGAGGACGACGACGACGACCGCGAGCGTGACGACGAGTCCCTCGAGGACGGTCTCGAGGACGGCCCGCTCGAGAACGTGGGTGACGACGGGGCCGCCGGTCGCGACGGCAGTCCAGCGATCGTCTGCCCCGTCGTCGATCGCCGCCGCGACGTCGCGAGCCGCCGCAGCCGTCTCCGCGCTCGAGGCGTTGCCTCGAACCGAGACGACCAGTCGGAGCGCCTCGTACTCGCCGTCGGCCGTCCGGGAGAGCAGGTCGCTCGCGGTCGCTGGGTCGAGTTCGAACAGCCGGTCGTACAGCGACTCGAGGTTCTGGTCGGGAACGCCGTCGCCGGATCGATCGGCGAGCTGGTAGGTCGCGTCGAGCGAGTCGTCGTCGGCCGTCCGCGCCTCGATCGCCGACAGCGGCGAGCGGACGTCGGCCTCGCCGTTCGCGAGCCTGGAGACGACGACGCTGTCTTCGGCCACGGCCTCGGCGTCGGCGACTCGCTCGAGCGTCTCCCCGTCGGTGACGTCCCCTCGCACGAGGATCTGGACCGTCGCGTCCCGCTTGAAGGTTCGCTCGACGGACTCGAGGTCGTCTCTGGCGCCGTACTCGCCGGGTCGGACCGGGTCGGGGAGTCGGTCGGTCCAGGCTGGCGGTTCCTCGGCGAGGAACTGCCGCTGGTCGAAACTGGTGTCGGCCTGCGTCGCGCCGTAGACGCCGCCTGCGGTCACCAGCAACGTGGCGACGAGGACGGCGAGGGGTGCACGGCGAGCGGCGACTGCACCGACCGAGAGCATCCGTCCGAGTCGGTCGCCGGTGCCGAACGCGCGTTTCCGACGGTCGAAGCCGTGGGACTCGAGGACGGAATCGAGTTCGACCTTCGCGGCGGGGATCAGCGCCCCGAAGACGACCAGCGCGGCGAGGATGCCGACGGCGCTGACGACGCCGAACTCGCGAACGGGTGCGATCGGGCTGACGAGGTTCGCGAGGAAGCCGACGGCGGTCGTCGCCGTCACCCAGGCGAGCGCGACGCCGACGCCCCCGAGTGCGGCGGCCATAGACGCTCGAGTTCCGTCCGCCGTGTCCGTCTCGCGCCGTTCGCGGTGGCGCATGAAGACGTGAATCGCGTAGTCGATCGACAGCCCGACGAGCAAGACGGGGACGGCGACGAACGCCTGGTTGAACGCGATTCCCGCCCAGCCCATGGCCCCGAACGTCCAGAGCAGCACCACGAGGACGCCCGCGACGCCGAGGACGACGTCGAGCAGGTCGCGGTAGGCGACGAGCAACGCGAGCGCGACGAACGCGAGCGCGAGCGGGGCGACGATCGCTACACTGTCACCCATCGAGCGGTCGATCTCGTCGGCGACGATGCCGCTGCCGACGACGACGTACTCCTGGTCGCGCTCGGCGGCCATCTCGCGCACCTCGAGCTGTGCGTCGACGAGGTCGTCGTCGATCGTCCCCGGTCCCCGCAGTGCACCCTCCGTCGAAGACTGCGTGAGCACCGTCATCCGGGCGTCGGCAGTCGTCGATCCCGGCTCGTACGACGACGGCAGCAACCGCAACGCGGCGTCGCCCGCCGGACCGCCGCCGGCGAGAAATTGCTCGAGCGCCGCCTCGTAGGCCGACTCGTTCAGCGACTCGAGCGCCGCGATCTGTTCTTCGAGCGGCGGCTGGTCGGTCGACTCGAGAACTCGCCGTTCTGCCTCGAGTCGGTCCTGTTCGGCGCGCAGCCGTTCGTACTCGCCGGCGAGGACGCCGACCGTCCCGGCGGTGCGGGCGTCCTCGCGCGCCGACGCGAGTTCGTCGATGCGATAGTCGTACGTCGCGTCGTCGATCTCGCCGGCGTCGTGTTCGCGCTCCGTGGCGACTCGTTCGGCCTCGACCCGCCTGACCTGCGCCATCGCTCGCTCGAAGCGATCGGTTTGCGCGTCGTCGAGCGAGGCGGTCGCGTTCTCGCGTGCCCGCTCGAATCCGGCCTCGATCTCGGCGGCCCGGCGCTCGTACTCTCGTTCGCTCACCGTCCCCGCCGCGTACGATTCGTTCAACCGCTCGTACTCCCGCTGTAACCTCTCCGCCCGGTCGAGTTCGGCCTCGAGCACTCGCCCCGTCGCGTTCAGCTCCTCGCCGCGGCGCTCGAGGTCCGCAGCCTGTGTCTCGAGTTTCGCGGCTCGCTCCTCCCGGACGACGCCCGTGGCGACGACGTTCTCGACGCCGACGATCGGCGTCTCGTCCGCCAGCGTCGCGTCGACCGATTCGTCGTCGCGGATCGCCCGCTGGAACTCGAGCGAGGCGAGCAGCGACTCCCTCGAGAGGGCGTCCTCACCTTCGACGACGAGCTGGACAGTCGTCTCGTTTCTCCCTGTCGAGAAGTTCTGCTCGACGTACTCGAGCGCGCGAGCCTCGGGCGACTCGCTCTCGAACTGCTCGAGCGAGGAATCGACCTCGAGGGCGGTCACGCCGCTCCCGAGGAGTGCCGTGACGAGGACGAACGCGGCGAGCACGAGCCTCGTCCTGGTCGTGACCGCGGCGGCGAGTCGGTCGGCACGCGACACCGGCCGTCACCTCGTCTCTGCCCGCTCGCTCGAGGAATTCATGATCGTTGTCACGACCGTTTCGAACGGTACCGTATATATTTGGCCCTGTCGAGGTCGTCTTTCAAATCGCCTTCACTCGATGCCTCGTTGCTGTGCACCCTCGCGAATTCTCGCGGCGCGTTTGCGAACGCGGGAGACGTACCGTCTGATCTTCTCCGGTTTCTCGCCGTAGAACGAGGCGAGCCAGTAGACGTCCGTATGAGGCTGTGTGAGCAAGTACGCGACGAGCGTGTCTCGACCGGCCTGAATGATCGCCGGAGGCACGCCCCGTTCACCGGTACCTGCCTCCTCGAAGCCATTGACGTCGAAGTAGACGTCGACGTACAGTTCGGCGAGATCCGGGTCGGTGAATTCGATCTCTCGATGCTGCGGTGCCTCGAATCGGTAGACGTCGTCGCCATCCGGCGAGGTGCGTTCGGTGATTCGTACACCGAGGATGTACTCGCGGAACGTCGATTCGGTGCCAGTCGGGGTCGTCGGTTCGTTTGATCGTGACATGTGTGGATAGTCTGTCGGTGAGTCGTGATTCGTGCCGGGTACGGGTCGAGGGGAGACGGTTACCGTCGACGGCAGGCAGAGCGGCCGATCATCAGAAGGATCGCTGCGGCAGCGACGACCGGGACGATCGGTCCTGCGCCACTTTCGTCGGCAGATTCGTCCGTTTCGGTCTGTTCTCCATCGGTCGCCGTCTCCTTCTCGTCGGTAGAATTGCTCGCGTCGTCACTCGCGTCTGCGACACCACCCCCGTCGCTCGAGGTCACCGTGACGGTATCTGACTGGCCGACTGGTTCGAAAGCGTTGCCGTCGTCGGCATCGAACTGGATCGGCTCGACGGTGACGCGAGTCTCGCCAGGTGAGACCCCGGACACGTTCACCGTCGCGAGCAGTACGTCCGTCGCGCCGGGTTGTATCGATCGATCGAGGTCGACTGCCTCCAGTTCGGCTGTCTGGCCGTCCGGTCCGATCTCGGGTTCGGTCGTCATCCCGAACCGGTCGGGATAGCTCGCGTCCTCGATGCGGGCCACGTCGTCGTCCGTCGATAGCCGGAGGGAGTAGCCGGCGAGTCCGTCGGGTGCCCCGGTGAGGGTGAGCGCGACGGTCGCAGTTCCGTTTTCGTCGACGGTTTCGCCGACGACGCGAACGGTCGGCTGGTCTGTCTGCGTCTGTGTCGCACCGGCTGCAATCGTCGCGATCCCACAGACGGAAGCGAGAACGGCGATAGAGAGCAGTACGCCGCCGACGCGAGTCGCTGCGCGTGTCGAAGTCGTCTCCTGGGTCATGGGTCGTGTAACTCGGAAGAATCGTGAATGGGAGGGTGGTCGTAGCGGGACCGTCCGTCGATCGGACGTTAGTTGACCTCTTCGTAGAGACTGGCGACGTCGTCGTAGTCGAGCCGGCCGTTCTCGTTGAAGTCGTAGGCGGCCTCGTTCAGACGCACCTCGTCGCTTTCGATGTTTTCGAACAGCGACACGATGTCGTCGTAGTCGAGCCGCCCGTTTCCGTTGACGTCCTCGTACCGACCGTCGCCGTCGACGTCGGTCGGGCGGTCTCCACCGCCGATGGCAGGCGGTCTCTTTGGTCCGCCGACGAAGACGCCGCTTCGTCCCTCCGCGTCGATGGCGTTACCGCTGTCGTCGTCGATGTCCTCGACGCCGACCTCGAGGTCGGTCGTCCCCTCTCCCTCGGCCAGGACGGTGAGCGATGCGAGGGCGACGTTTCTCCCACCGGGCTGGACGTTCCGTTCGGCGTCGGAGAACCGAAGCATCACCGACGAGCCGTCGTCGCTGATGCGACTCCTGGTGAGCGCCAGATCGTCGGCGAACGAGACGTCGGTGATCGTCGCGACCTCCGGGTTCGAGACCGTGACGGTGAGCTCGCCACCGGAGATGCCCGAGGGCAGCGAGGAGGCGTACAGCTCGGCTGTCCCCGTCGATCCTTTGCGGACGGCGATCGACTGGAGGTCGATCAGAACGTTCGGCTGGTAGACGTACAGCCCGTCGTTGGGGTACGAGCGAGCGGGACCGCCGAATCCGTCCTCACAGCAGAGGACGCGGCCGTCGTCCATCACGTAGACGTTGTCGATGTTGCGGAGTGCATCGTCTGCGTCCGCTGGCGAGTCAGTAAAGTCAGGGCCGACGATGACCGGCTCGAGCATCGAGACGTTGTAATCTCGTTCCAGCTCGGCCCGATAGACCACCCCGCCGTCGACGCGGTCCATCTGGATGTCGCCCGTATCGTCGGCCAGGCCGTCGTTGAACTCGGAGATGCCAAAGTAGACGAAGTCGCCGGGGCCTGCGCCGTCGATACTGTCGACACCTTCGGCCTTGTTGAACTCGATCGACGCACCGATTTCCTTGGCGGCTGCCCGCGTCTCGAGGAACGGCACCTTCCGGAGTTCGTCGTCGACGCCATCGTGGCCGTTTTCCTCGTATTGCTCGGCCCACTCGATGATCTCCTGGTTGGTGATGTAGTTCTGGTTGCCGTTCTCGACGACCTCCCTGTCGGCTTCCTCGAGTGCCGCCTCGAGGTCCGTTTCCCAGTCGGTTTCGGCGTGGGTCTCGAGGTAGTCCTCCTGGGTGACGTCGTCGTACTCGGCGATCCACGCTTCGCACTCGGCGTTGCTCGCGTGGCCCAGCGGTAGCCACTCGATCTCGAGGTTCACGTCGGCCGGGGAGTGGCGGGTTCCCGAGTTTGCGACAGAAGCCTCGTCGTTGGTGATTTTGGGTGCGTAAAGGGTGCCTTCGACGTCCATCGGGTCGTCGTAACTGGGAATCGGCTCGTCGGCGACGAACTTGTAGATCCCTTTACTGTCGCCATCGGAACAGCCGTAGACGGTCCGCTCGTCGGTCTGAATGTCGGGTGCTTCCCAGGACGCCCGGCCCATCACGTAGTACTTGACCGGCTGCGGCGGGTCTGCTGTCGGTTCGCGAACGTCGACGTGGTAGCCGTAGCGATAGGGGTTCGGATAGACGTCGCCGATCGGCTTCGTGGTGTTGACCTCACCCTCTACCGGTTGTGCACCGAGGTAGTACGCGAGGAACTCGACGCCGCTGAGTGCCCAGTACCCTTGAATGGGCCAGGAGTCGTCGTCGTAGTACTCGTTGACGGCGTCTTGAATCCCCACCGGATTTGGTCTATTCCAGAACTGGCAGCCTCCGAGGATGCCCTTGCCGGACCCTGCTTCCTCGACGTCACTCACCGTCGACGTGAGCGACACTCGCGGATGGGCGTAGTTCTCCTCCGAGGATATCATCGTGTTCCACGGACTCAGATCGCCGTAGCAGTTGATACGCGTCCCGCCGAGGTCGCGAAACGGGGCCGTATTCGCGAGGTTGATCGCGTGTTCCAGGTCGGCCTCCCACTCGCCGTCGGCCGTCGTGCTGATCGGGATCCGAGAGATGTTCCCGGGGCTGTTCTCCCAGTTCGTGAACAGGTATCCTTCGGTCCCCTCCTCGTTCGTGGCGACGAACTGGTTACAGTCCGGGTTGGTCGCTGGATCGCCGTACTGGGTGCCGGCGAAGTTGTCCGTGGTGACGTCGGTTCCCTCGGGCGTCTGGGTCACACCGAGGCGTTCAGTCCCGCCGTTGATGGGCTCTCGCCCTTGCGCCAGCAGGACGTACTCGCCGTTGCCAGACCGGACGACGCCCTGTTCCGCTTCGTTCTGTGGCGTCGGAACCTCCGTAAAATCGCCGTTGTCGCCATCTAGCTCGAACTGGAATCCCTCGAAGTAGCCGATCCCCGATCGGTCGAACGGTTCCGGATTCTCCTCGCTCGGGTGCTGGAGACTGTAGAGCAACGACCCGTCTTCGAATACGAACGGACCCGTCACCTCCGCACCGAACGCCGTCGTCGAAAATCGCTTGAGCTGTCCTCTGACGCTCGGTGCGCCGGGTGTATCCGATTCCGCGACCTCGTCAGCGCCCGCCACACCGGCCACGCTGGCACCGAGTGCGGCAGCTATCGACGTTTCCATCAACCGCCGTCGAGATAACTCGACCATGCGAACTGTCATCGACTCAGAAATAGCTTGAAGTTTTATATTTCCTATATAATATGGGAAATTATAGAGTGTAGTAGCCGGTAGAGATATAGGGGATATTGCTAGGTATATCTTGTCTCGTAGTGGTATATGTCGATGGAACTTCAGTAATTTTCTACCATGTCTATATAATATTAATGGATAAACCAAATCGAAAATGCGATAGTCGAACTCACCGCAGTGTCACGAAGTGTGTACGACCGGTGCCGGCACTCACTCGATCGACACGGTCTGGAGGTCCTCGGCGAACCGGACGTCGCCGTCGAACTGCTCGAGGATCGCCTCGCGCATCTCGGCGTGTCGGCCGTCCGTGTGGGGATACAGGTGGGTGAGGTAGACGCGGCCGATCTCGTGGCCGGCGAGTTCGCACCCGAGCTGGGTCGGCGTCGGGTGGTTCGAGACGTCGACGTCGTCTGGGAACGAACAGTCGTGGGCCAGCACCGCCGAGCCGTCGGCGAAGTTCGCCAGCCCGGCGAAGGCCTCGCTGTCGCCGCTGTACGTGAATCGGTCGTCGAACCGGTAGGCGAGACAGGGCAGCGAGTGGCGCGTCTCGTAGGCCGAGACGTCGAAGCCCGCGACCGAGAAGTCGCCGGGGACGACCTCTCGAACCTGCAGGTCGAGTTTGTCCTGCATGTACTCGTAGACGGAGAGCAGGTCGTCGACGAGCGCCTTCGTCCCCTGCGGGCCGACGACCTCGAGGTGTTCCTCGCCCGCGAGCCAGCGGGCTTTCATCAGCGGGAGCAGGTCGGCGACGTGATCGAGGTGGTGGTGGGTCAGCAGGACCGTCGGGACGTTCTCGTAGCCGACGCCGGACTGCTGGAGGCGGTGGAGGACGCCCGAGCCGCAGTCGACGAGGAGCGTCCGGCCGTCTTCCTGGACGAGGATGCCGGTCTGGAACCGCTCGCCGGTTGGCATCGCGCTACCCGTGCCGAGAAACGTCACCTTCATGGACGAAGGTGTGCCAGCCCGAAGGAAAGCCGTTTCGACGGCGGATTCAGTTCGGGTTCCGACGCTCTCCTGGTCCCAATCCGGCATTTCACTTTCACTCTGGTGGCCAAACCCTCTTGCCCACGTGCGCCAAGCTACTGCGTATGGACGGGGACGAGCTGCCGACCGCCGAGGAGCGACTGCCGTTCGACGTCGACGACGTCACCATCGACGACCGCGACGTCTTCGACCTCCTCGAGCCGGCAGTCCAGGAGTGGTGGCTCCGGGAGTTCGGCGAGTTCGTGCCCGAGAACGGCGGCTTCTTCACGCCGCCACAGCGGGGGGCGATCCCGAAGATCCACGAGGGGACGAACACGCTGATCTGTGCGCCGACGGGCAGCGGGAAAACGATGGCCAGTTTCACTTCGATAATAAATAATATTTTCGAGCGCGATCGCGCGTCCGACGCACGACTCGAGAACTCGGTCTACTGCCTGTACGTCTCGCCGCTGAAGTCGCTCGCCAACGACATCCACCGCAACCTCGAGGTGCCCCTCGAGGGAATCGAGTCGATCCTCGAGGAACGCGGCGAGGACGTCGGCGAGATCCGCCACGCCATCCGCCACGGCGACACCGACTCGGCGGCCCGCCAGCGGATGCTCGAGGAGACGCCCCACATCCTGAATACGACGCCCGAGACGCTCGCCATCCTGCTCAACTCGCCGAAGTTCCGCGAGAAGCTCCGGACCGTCGAGTACGTCATCGTCGACGAGATTCACTCGCTCGCCGAGGGAAAGCGAGGCACCCACCTGGCGGTCAGTCTCGAGCGACTCGAGGCGTTGGCCGACCACGAGATCACCAGAATCGGCTGCTCGGCGACGATCGAGCCGCTCGAGGAGGTCGCGGAGTTTCTGGTGGGGTGTGAGACGCCCCGCGTCCCGGAGCCGAGTAGTGGTGGACGAAATCCCGCCGAAACTCGAGCGGCGGAGTCGTTCGAGCCGGCTTCGCCGTCTCGTGACGGCGGAAGGCGCGCTACGTCTTCCGAGCCGCCGCGAGAGTACGAGATCGTCGACGCCCGCTTCGCCCGCGAGTTCGACCTCGAACTCGAATGTCCGACCGACGACCTCGTCAACACGCCCCGCGAGGTCGTCCAGGACCGGTTCTACCGGATGCTCCACGAGCACGTCCAGGAGCACACCAACACGCTCGTGTTCACGAACACGCGCTCGGGAGCCGAACGCGTGTTGCACAACCTCCGGGAGCGGTTCGACGACTACGACGAGGAGAACTCGGGCTGTCACCACGGCAGCCTCTCGAAGGACGTCCGCCAGGGGATCGAAGAGCGCCTGAAGGCGGGCGACCTCGAGGTGGTCACGTCCTCGACGTCGCTCGAACTCGGCATCGACATGCCCCACGTCGATCTCGTGGTCCAGGTCGGCTCGCCGAAGAGCGTCGCCGCGTTGCTCCAGCGCGTCGGCCGGGCGGGCCACCGCGTCGGCCAGACCGTCACCGGGCGGGTGATCGCCCTGGATCGGGACGAACTGCTCGAGTGTGCGGTGATGCTGAAGAAGGCCGAGGAGGGATTCGTCGACTCGGTGTCGATCCCCGAGAACGCCCAGGACGTCGCGGCACAGCACGTCTACGGGATGGCGATCGCCGAGATTCGCCCCGAGCGGGAGGTGACGGAAATCCTCCGTCGCGCCTATCCGTACCGAAACTACAGCGACGAGGAGTTCGAGAGCCTGATGCAGTACCTCACCGCCGCGTACGCCGGGATGGAGGATCGAAACGTCTACGCGAAAGTGTGGCGAGACGAGAACGACCCGCCGGGCGGCGAGCACCACCACGAGGAGTTCCCCGTCGGCGAGCCGTTGATCGGCAAGCGCGGTCGGCTCGCGCGGGTGATCTACATGACGAACATCGGGACCATCCCGGACTCCTTTACGTGCGACGTCTTCACCCGCTCGAGCGACGAGTGGGTCGGCCAGCTGGACGAGAACTACCTCGACACCCTGGAGAAAGGCGACGTCTTCGTCCTCGGCGGCGACCACTTCGAGTACCGCTACCGCCGCGGCTCGAAAGTCTACGTCGACCGCACGAGCGCCCGGCCGACCGTCCCGTCGTGGTACTCCGAACGGCTCCCGCTGTCGTACGACCTCGGCTGTGAGATCCTGGCGTTCCAGCGGGAACTGCTCGCCCGCTACGACGACGGTGGCCCGCCAGCCGTCCGCCGATGGCTCCGGGCGTTCCCGCTGGACGACGATAGCGTGCGGGCGATCGCACGGCTGTTCGACTACCAGTTGCGGTACGCGGGGGAGGCGAGCGTGAGCACCGATAGCCGCCTCGCGATCGAGGTCGAACGCGACCGCGAGGAGTACGTCCGTCGCTACTACGTCCACTCGAACTACGGCCGGAAGGTAAACGACGGCTTCGCTCGCCTGCTCGCCTACCGGTGTGCACGGGAGGCCACGGCGAACGTCCAGGTCGCCGTCGCCGACAACGGCTTCGTCCTCTCGACGGCTCTCAACCGGAAGGTCGACCTCGTGGGCATCCTCGAGGACCTCGATCCCGACGCGGTCCGCGACGACCTTCGAAACGCGCTCTCGGGAACCGACCTCCTCCAGCGGTACTTCCGGATCAACGCCACGCGGTCGCTGATGATCCTCAAACGGTACAAGGGCTACGAGAAGTCCGCGAGCGAACAGCAGGTCTCGAGCGAGATGCTGCTGGGTTTCGCCGAGGACTTAGAGGAGTTCGCCGTGATCGAGGAGACCTACCGGGAGATCCTCGAGGACAAACTCAACGTCGCCGAGATCGAGGGGATCGTCGCGGCGATCGACGCGGGCGACCTCGAGGTGACGCGCCACCTCGTCGACTCGCCGACGCCCCGGGCGTTCGGCCTCGCGACGCTCTCGGCCAGCGACGTGGTCCTCGCCGAGGACGAGAGCGCCGCCCTGCAGGCGTTTCACGAGCACGTTCTCGAGGAGATCGGCGAGGAGTCGCTCGCCGGGCTCGGCTCCGGGTCCGAGGACTGATACTATCGGACGTAACTGTGTGAAGATTCTCGCCACCCCGGGACGGCGAGAATCTTTCACGACGTACGTCCGGCAGTATGAGTGACACTCGAGGACCACGGCTTCGACAGGTACAAGCGTCGAATCGTCCCAGTTGGTCGTATGCCCGGTAAAGTGAGTCCGGACGATCTCCTCTCGCACGTCTTCGCTCGGACGGGTGCGGCCGACGAGGCGGTCCTGCAGGGGCCCGCGATCGGTGAGGACGCCGCCGCGATCGACCTCGCCGGCGAGACGCTCGTCGTCAGTTCCGACCCGATCTCGCTCGCGGCCTCCCGGATCGGAACGCTCGGCGTCAACGTCGCCTGCAACGACGTCGCCGTCTCCGGTGCGGACCCGCGCTGGCTCACCGCCGTCGTGATGCTCCCCGACGAGGGCGTCCTCGAGGAGATCACGGACGACCTCGACGCGGCCGCACGCGACCTCGGGGTCGCCATCGTCGGCGGCCACAGCGAGTACGTCGACGCCCTCGAGCGGCCGATCGTCTCGCTGACCGCCATGGGAACGACCGACGAGTTCGTCTCGACCGGCGGAGCCGAACCCGGCGACCGCGTCCTCATCACGAAGGCCGCGGCGGTCGAGGGGACGGCCATCCTCGCGGCGGACTTCGGCGACGACCTGGAGGTCCCCCGGGAGGTCTGCGAGCGCGCCGAGACGTTCCTCGAGGAGATCAGCGTCGTCCCCGACGCCCGCGTGCTCCGCGAGTTCGCGACCGCGATGCACGACCCGACCGAGGGCGGCGTCGCCGCCGGCCTGCACGAGCTCGCGCGGGCCTCCGGGGTCCGACTCGAGGTCGACCCCGACGCGATCCCGATTCGCGAGGAGACGCGGCTGCTGTGTGACGCGGTCGGCGTCGACCCCCTCCGGATCTTCGGCTCCGGGTCGGTCGTGGCGACCGTCCCCGCAGAGGACGTCGACGACGCGCTCGAGGCGCTCGAAGACGCCGGACTCGAAGCTGCGGAGATCGGAGTCGTCCGCGAGGCCGAGGGCGAACCGAGACTGCACCTCGGCGAGGAGTCGATCGTCGACCCGATCGAGGACGACCTCTACCCGCTGTGGGCCGACGCCGACGCCGACTAGTTCGTTCTGCCGGACGAACCCGTCGTACCCTGCGAATCCGCGCCGACGTCGGTGCGAACGCGCTCTCGGCCGCGTGGATTGTCGATCGCGAACTGACCACGAACTGACCACGAACTGACCACGCGGCGCGCGCCGTCGGGCCGCTCGAGCGACCGCGAGGGTGGCCCGACGACGCCGTGCGAGGGGTGAGGAGCGCAGGCTCACCGCGTGAGCCGAGCACCGCAAACGGCTGGGGAGGAGGAGGCTCGAGTGGGTGGACTCGAGTGCCGTCGTGTGTTCACTCGTCGTCCGCCCCGAGCGCCGCGTCCACGGTCGCCGTCCCGAGCAGTTCCCAGGGATCGATGGCGACGTCGGCACCGACGTTCTCGAGCGCGTCGACGTTACCGTCGGCCGCGAGCGCGACGACGTAGGCCTCCGGTTCGGCGTCGCGGGCGGCGACGACGGCGTACAGCGTTCGCGCCTCGTCGCCCGTCGCGGCGACGACCGCGGCGGCGTCCGCGAGGTCGAGATCCCGGAGCGTCGCCTCGTCGGTCGGGTCGCCGCGGTGGACCGCGACGTCGGCGTCCTCGAGTCGGGGTGCCTGCGTCTCGTCGTCGGTCACGACGACGACCGGGGCGCGGTCGATCAGTTCCGCGAGGACGGGGACCGTGGTACCGTCGTAGCCCAGAACGACGACGCGTTCCTCGCGCCTCGAGCGTTCGCGGGCGGCCATCCGTCGGCCGGTTCGAGAGAGGCGGGCCTCGAGTTCGGGGCCGGCCAGGCTACCGGCGGCGACGGCGACGGTGGCCGGCCCGAGGACGGCCAGCGAGATGGCGAACAGCCGCGCGCCGTCGCCCGCGGCGTGGACGTCGCCGTAGCCGACCGTGCTGGCGGTGACGAACGTGAAGTACACCGCGTCGACGACCGATTCGACGCCGTCGAACTCGCCGCGGAGCGCGTACGACCCCGCGGTACCGTAACAGAGGACGCCGACGGTGGCGAGCAACGCGCCGAGTTGCGTCGACTCGAGCGAGACCGAGCGGGTGAATCGCCGACTCGTGAGCACGAGGACGACGAGGCCGCCGACCGAGAGGACCACGAGCGGGATCGACAGGAGACGCGACTGGGCGACGCCGTGGACGCCCTCGAGGGCGACGAGGACGACGGCGGCGACGTAGGCGACTCGGTAGCCCCGTCGCATTCCCCAGGCCGTCACCAGCAGGGCGAAGCCGACGACGGTGCCGCTGAACTCCACGATCGACTGGACCGTCCCCCAGACGCCGGCCGCCCTGAGCGCGGGTTCGGTGACGATGGCGACGACGCCGGTCGCGATCGACGTGAGCGCGATGGCGACGACGAGCCAGACGGCGACCCGGACACTGGGTCGACGCTGGCGAACGCGGTCGAACATGGGCGTCACACGACGCCGGCGGAGATAAAAGTGACATAGCGCTTACCCGACGGGGAGTGGATTCAGCGCGTCGGCCGCGTGGGTGCTACGATCCGGTCGCCTCGAGTGGCCCGACCGCGAGGCGATCGACTGCCTCAGGTGCGAGCAAGATGCCGGCCAGCAACACCACGTAGAGGGCGACGAGTGCGGGTGCCAGTCCGGCGACGACGGCCTCGAGTCCCTTCACCGCGGCGACGAACGTCACGCCGCCGACCGAGAGGACCGCGCCCTCGAGTCGCGAGCGGAGGGCAGGCAGGTCGTCGATCCGACTCGAGGCGAGCAGGCCGCCGATCGAGCCCCCGAGCGCGATCAGCGTGTCTTCGGTCGCGCCGACGACGACGAGCGCCGGAAGCGCCAGCGCGAGGGCGACGGCGAAGCCGCGCCGTGGATCTCCGCCCGTGACGCGGTTCATCCCGAGCAGGAAGGCGACGCCGAGGACGACCCCGGCGATCACGTCGCCGAGGTAGTGGACGCCGAGGACGACCCGCGACAGGGCGACGAGGACGATCAGGGTCGTCGCCCCCGCGACGGCCCGCAGGTCTCGCGTGCGGTCGAACGCCGACACCAGCCCGCCGTAGACGACGGTGGCGGCGAAGGCGTGGCCGCTCGGGAAGCCGTAGCCGTCGCCCTCGGACGCCACGAGGAAGTACTCCTCGGGCGGGCGGGGCATCCCGAACGTCGCCTTCAGCGCGAGGATCAGTCCGACGCCGGCGATCGCGTAGCTGATCACGAGTGCCGTCTCCCGCCGTCGCGTCAGCCAGTAGCCCGTCGCGAGGAGGAACATGAGGATCGTCGTTCCGCCGAGGTCGGTGACGAACACTACGAGGTCGGCGTACGCTTCCGGGAAGGCCTCTCTGATCGCGGCGCTCTCGTCGACGAGTCGCATCCTATCGGATGCGCGTTTCCCTCGGAAATAAACGATGTCGATTTTCGGCGGCCGTGTGGCTCGAGGCGTGCGTCCTCACGCGCGAGCCCACTCGAGCATCCGTCGGTAGACCGGATCGGTCTCGAGTGCGCTGGCGTCGCCGACGAGGACGAGCGCCCGCTTCGGACGGGTGAGCGCGACGTTGATCCGCCGGTAGTCCTCGAAGATCGGTCCCTCGAGGTCGCCGCTGGCGACGAACGAGACGACGATGACCTCCTCGCTCGAGCCCTGGAACCGATCGACGGTGTCGACGGCGACGTCGTCGGGGACGTGGCGGCCGATCTCCGAGACCTGCGCGCGGAAGGGCGCGATGACGCCGACCTCCGTGCGATCGAGCCCCGCGGCCTCGTAGGTCTCGATCAGGTCGGCGACCGTCTCGGCCTCCTCGGCGTCCGTATACTGGTTGCCGTCGCCGGGGACGTCGACGAACGCGACCGGATCGCGCAGGTGCTCGGGGAGCGCGTCCCGCGAGACGCCCTCGAGGTCGTCGAGGGTTCGAGCCGCGACGGCCGGCGTGGCCGGCCGAAGCTGTCCGTCGTAGAACTCCCTCGAGGCGAACGCCTGGATGCGCTGGTTCATCCGGTACTGGCGATCCAGCATGACGCCCGCCTCGGGGTGGCAGTCGACGAGCCGTTCGAACAGCGACTCCGAGAGGTCGTTCTCGGCGCGGACGACCGGCGGCAACTGCTCGTGGTCACCGACGAGGACGAACCGGTCGGCCAGGTTGATCGCGGCGTAGGTTCCCGGCTGTGTCAGCTGTGCGGCCTCGTCGACGAGCGCGACGTCGAAGTCCTGCTCTTTCATCACCCGCGAGCCGCAGGTCGCCGTCGTCGCCGCGACCACCTGTGCCCCCTCGAGTTCGGCGACCCGCTCGTCGGGGTCGCCAGCCCGCTCGAGTCGGTAGGGCTGCATGTCCGCCCGGACGCCGCTCTCGGTGCCGATCCGGACGAAGTCGTCGAATCCCTGCTCGAGCAGCGCCTCCAGGACGTTGTCGACGGCCCGATTCGTAAAGGCAGAGAGCAGGACGCGCTCGCCGCGCTCGACCATCGCGCGGACGGCGCGGGCGATGGTGTAGGTCTTGCCCGTCCCCGGCGGGCCGTGGATCAACGCGAAGTCGTCTGCACCGACGGCCTTTCGGACGGCCTCGTCCTGGGCGCCGTTGTTGTCGATGAACGTCTCCTCGATCGGCTCGAACTCGGGGTCGGCGCGGCCGAACAGCACGTCCTTGCGACGGTCGTCGCCCTTGAGGAGTGCGTCGTGGAGCGCGACCAGCAGCCGATCGGTGGTGAGTTCGGAGGGGTAGACGTCGAGGCGAGTCACCTCGACCGGCTCGTCGGCGGTGAGGACGACGTCCTCTCCGAACCGTTCGATGCGCGCCAGTTCGGCGTCCCCCCGCACCGGGTGGCCGTCGCTCGCCAGCACCAGGTCGCCCTCCCGGAGCTTCGAGGTCGCCGCCGTCTTCCGTCCCGCACGGAGCTCCCAGCGCCCGCCCTCGAGTTCGCGCTTGCCGAGGAACTCGAGGTCGATCAGCGCCCGGTCGTCGTCGGCTCGCTCCTGGGCGTCTTGCTCCCAGAGCTTGGCGTACTCGCGGTGAACCTCGCGGCGCTCTTCCTCGATGGCGCGGTAGAACCGCTCGAAGTACTCGAGTTCGTCGGCGGGGAGCGACCGGCCGATCGCGCCGGCTTTCGACTCCTGGTCGAGCCGGCCCGAGACGACCATGCAGGTGTCGCGCTCGAAGCAGTACTCGCACTTCGCGTCGGCCTCGTGGCCGGTCGGCACTGCCTCGTTCGCCTCCGTGGCGGCGATCTCGTTTCGCAGGCGGACGACGTACTTCAACAGCCCGTCGCCCATCGAAAACTCTTTTGCGGGGGTGAGGTCGCCGGTCTCCTCGTCGCGGTCGAGCGCGGAGTTTTTCGTGTAGAGTAGCGTCCCCGTGTCGACGGGGTCGCCGTGTTCCTCGAGCAGGAGGGCGTAGCAGGCGGCCTGCACCTTGTCCTTGAAGCGGGGTTCCTTGCGGAGGTTCTTGCCCGTCTTGAGTTCGACCGGCGCGCCGCGCCGGACCGCGTCGGCCCGGCCTTTGATCCCGAAGGTCTCGCTGATGAGCATCTGCTCCGACCGCCAGTTGCTCGCTTCGGGTGCGAACGCGCCCTCCGGATCGGCGTCGAGAGCCGCGCCGTCGTCGGCCTCGGGGAGCCGACCCTGCTCGAGCCACCCCTCGATCGCGGCGGCGTTCTGTCTGACGTCCTCGGCGACGCTCTCGGGTGATTCGCCGAGCAGCCCGAGTTCGAGGCCGCGCTCGTCGATCCGCTCGTCGATCGACGCCTCGAGGTCCCGTCCTCGCAGCAGGTCGCCGAAGACCTCGTGGACGAGCGTCCCTTTCACGACGGGGTAGTTAAGCGGGACGCCAGAGAGCTTGTTCAGGTAGTACAGCCGGGGGCACTCGACCCAGTTTCGGACGTCCGTGACGTCGACGAGGTAGTCGGGCTCGACGACGACGTAGGAGTCGCCGGTCGTCGCGTACTGGATCTCGCCGCGGTACTCGTCGACCTCGGCGTTCGTCACCAGCAGTTCCATCCCCGGTTCGAGGAGGGCGGCCGACTCGGTCCACTTCCCCCAGCACGTCACCGTCGTCACGTCCCCGTCGGCGCTCGCAGGGCCGTCGTCCGAGCCGTCGACGAGACGAACCGGGACCTCGGCGAGTTCGCTCTCGCCGTAGCTCGTCGTGACGGTTCGCACCTCGACCTCGTCGGCGACGGTTCCACGTACGTTCACGGGTTCGATACTCGAGTGGAACCCGAAAAACGCTATCGGTCACGACATCTCGCCAGTCGCGATCGATAGCGGTTGGGTACCCGTGTCGGGTAACACTGTATTACTCGAGTCGCTGCCGACCGAGTTCTCGTAACGGTCGTCGTCGCTTTTGATGAATCGAGGCGAACCGCTCTGTGCCATGAGTGATTCGAACAGTCACGACACCTCCGATACCGCCGAGACGCACACAGGGACCGAACCGGAAGCCAGAACCGAACCCGAGCGCGGCCCTCGAGACGAGTCGACCCAGATCGCGAGCGAGGACCGCCGGCGCAAGACGTCGATCGTCAGCGGCATCGTCTCCGTGATCGGGGCGTGGATCGCCCTCTCCGTGCTCGTATACCCGGTCCCGCAGGCCGCGCTGTGGAACAACGTCGTGGTCGGCGCGGCCGTCTTCCTCGCGGCCGGCTACAACTACTACCGGCTGTCCAACGACGTCCCGCTGTCCGTCGGCGTTGCGTCGCTCGTGACGCTTTTGGGCATCTGGTTGATCGTCGCGGCCGCCATCCTCGCGATGGCCGGCGGGCTCTTCTGGAGTACTGCCGTCTCGGGGCTTCTCATCGCCGTCCTCGCGGGGTACAACGCCTACGAGGCTCGCGAGGCGCGCGCGGTCGCGACCGAGCGAGAAGCGCGGACGTCCTAACGATCGGAGCGGTCGTCAGTTCTGCGGCCGACTGCCGCCCTCGAGTCGTCGCAGTCGATACTCCGCGGCGTGGTGGCCGGTGGCGACGACGGCGAACGCGACCATCGCGGCGGCGAACGCGACGGCGACGGTCGGCGAGAAGCCGTTCGCGTAGCTGTTGAGAAGCTGTGCGAGCGCCAGCGCGAGCGGACAGACCGAAAGCAGCGCACTCTTTGCCGGCGTGGCGAGAAAGAGGTCGACGAACGAGGCGAAACGTCGGCGAGACATCTGGAAATCAGTTCTTACCGTTCCTGTCGAGCGAGTCGTCGTAGGCTTTTCGTTCCGGCAGCGCGGTCGTCGTGGGACTGGAAATAGCGTATTGAGTGGCCGCGGTACGAACGCGACGTCTGCGAGTTCGTCGCGATCGATACGTTCTTTCCGCCCGCCGAGAAAGGAGTACGTATGCGGATTCGCGAGTGGCAGGATATACTCGAGGACGTCGTCGAACGGGACGTCGATCCGGACGACTGGCGAGCAGTCGCCGGCGACCGATCGCGAGGCGTCGGCGAAGACATGTACCTCGCGCATCCCCGGGCCGGCGTCTTCTTCCTGAAGACCTACGCCAAGAATCCCTTCGAGGTCCGTGGCGTCGGCACGCAGGTCGCCAGAAAGCTCGACGACGAGATCGGCTCGTTCATGCCCGAACGGGACGCGAGCGGCCGCTTTGCCGTCCAGTCGCCGCCCGAAGACGAGGATCACGCCGAGACGCAGGCGACCCGCCTCGAGGAGGTCGTCAAGACCCACGCCGACGCGCCGACGACCCCGGACGCCTTCTTCGAGGACGTGATGGACGCCCTGGAGAGTCCCGCATTCGGGCCGATGGAGTACGATCAGTACGACCGGCCCGACGAACTCGAGGAACTCTCCGGCCGATTCGAAGAGGCCGACGAACTGCTCGACGCGGAACTCGACGACCTCATCGAGACCGACGAGGTCGACCGCGGCTTCATGTGAACGCTCCGGCCGGTTCGTCTCGCCGTCGCCGGCGACCCTGCGATTCGATCACGTAGCCGGTGGTGCTTTACCGTTCGCCATCGAGCCGTGACACATGAGTGCCGAAGCGGTCATTCGTGACTACTACGAGGCCCTGCGTCGCGGCGAACCGCTCTATCCGTACTTTCTGGACGACGAGTCGACGGTCAAGTTCGGCGTGAGCGAGACGCTGTACGGCTACGACGAGGTCGCCGACGGCTTGCTCGAGCAGACCCGGACGACCGACGACTGGTCCGTCGAGAGCGAGGGACTCGTCGTCGACGAGCGCGACGGCTACGCCGTCTTCGCCGACGAGGTCGTCCTCGAGTGGACCGACCGGGTGGCGGAGACGCGACGCCGATTCGAGACCCGCTGGAGTGGCACGCTCGAGTACCACGACGGCACCTGGCTGTTCGTCTCGATGCACGTCAGTGCGCCCCACGAACTGCGATGATGGGGTCGAGACCGGGTGACGATCCAGTCGAGGGCCTCGGGCGGCTCAAGGCCGGCTTCGTCGTGCTAGTCGGCCTCTCCGGGGGGATGATCGCGGTACAGGGAGGAGCGTCGCTTCTCGTCGTCGCCCTCTCGATCGTCGGTGGACTCCTCGTCGGCGGTGCGTTACTGTGGTATCTGCTCTGGGTCGTCCAGTGATCGTGTCTGCTGTACCTGTTTTGCGAAAACCGCCGGAAAGCTCGCGGCCGCTCCGGGAATGAGTTACGGCAGACGTTACGGGGACGACCGACTCACGGATCGACCCGCCGGATCCAGGCACCGGGCGCGTCGAGTTCCTCGTGCGTCGGGAGGTTCTCGGGGCCGTCCCACACCGCGCCCGCCGCCTCGAGCCCGCGGACGGCAGCGACGTGTTCGAAGAAGGCTTTCCCACGCTCGTACTGACGGCGTTTCAGTCCGAGTCCCAGTAGCCGCCGGAACAACCCCTGGAGCGGCCCCTGTCCTTGCCGCCGCTCGTCGAGTTTTCGCCGGAGGTCCTCGTACTCGTCGTCGAAGGCGTGGTCCATCAGCAACTCCGCGTAGCCCTCGACGACGGTCATCGTCGCGTCGAGTTCGCGAAACGCCTCCCTGTCGAACGATCCCTCCGCGAGGGCGTCGATCCCTTCCTGCATGCGCTCCTCGAGGTGGTCCGACAGCCACGGGGCCGCGCCGAACTCGGCCGCGTGGGTCACCTCGTGGAACGCGATCCAGCGCCGGAAGCGGTCGTAGTCGACCTCGAGGACGTCGGCGACGCGCCGGATGTTCGGCCGGACGAAGTAGAGCGCGTGGTCGTCGTCGGGGGCCTCGGCGAGCAGGAGTGGATCGTACTGTCCGAGGACGTTGCGGCCGAGAAACGCGAGAAGAACGGTCATCGTCCCGGTGTTTATGGTCCGGGCGACGCCGGGGAACGACCCGGTGTGGGCCTCGACGGGGGCCATCACCCGCCGGAACGTCTCGACGTTGGCGTCGATCCAGTGGTGGCGATTCTGGATCTGGACGGTCTCCGGAACGTCGAACGAGAGGTCTGCCACCGCCCGCACTTCCCTGCGGGCGTCGCGAACGTCCCGAGCGTAGCCCTCGCGCTCGTCGGGCTCGAGCGAGATCGAGCCGGGATCCGTCGACGCTTTGGCGGCGTCGGCAGCTGCGTGCCAGTCGATGGCACGATCGCCGGACGCCCCGGCGACGGCCCGGACACTGCGGTAGAGATTCACGACGATACGTACGCGAAGGAAACGCAAAAGCGTTCGGACGAGCCGAACGGTCGGACGGACTGCTGTACGCCAGTTTCGACACGACCGCAGACGGTTCGCGGTGGTGTCGGGAACTCGGTACGGCAGGTCGTATCAGTTGACGATGACGTCGGGTTCTTCCCGCCGTTCGATCTCTTCGTCGTCGTCGCCGCCGCGGAACTTCTTCAGCGCGACGGCGACCGCGACGAGCGCGACGAGACCGACGAGCGCGCCGATCGCCCCGCCTCTCCCCGAGTCCTCCTCGGCTGCAGCGCCGGCTTCCTCGGACTCGTCGCGTTCGGCTTCCTCGGACTCGTCGACCGTCTCGAGACCGGGGATGCTCGTCGGACCGAACTGGGTGTCGCCGTCTAAGTGCAGTTCGATGAACGTGAATTTCTTGTCGCTCATACGACGACAGTCGACGAGCGATTACTTAGGGATTGTGCCGGTCTCCATCGACTGCGACGCTCGAGGCCGGCAGACAGGGAGCCAACAGCTTCAAATCCGTCCGTCGACACGTCGTGTCATGGACTCACAGGCATGCGACTTCTTGACCGACCTGCTCGAGACGCCCTCCCCTGCGGGCTACGAGACGCGCGGCCAGCGCGTCTGGCTCGAGTACGTCGCGGAGTTCGCAGACGAGGTCTGGACGGACGACTACGGCAACGCGGTCGCGGTCTCGGAGGGTGCGTCCGACGCGCCGGCGGTCGTCCTGACCGGGCACGCGGACGAGATCGGCTTCATCGTCCGTTCGATCGACGACGACGGCTTCGTCCGCCCCGGCCGGATCGGCGGTGCCGACGCCACCGTCTCCCGGGGTCAGCACGTGACGATCCACGCGGCGGACGGTCCCGTCGAGGGCGTCGTCGGCCAGACGGCGATCCACCTCCGGGACGACGACGGCGACGAACCAGAGGTGTCGGACCTCTGGATCGACGTGGGCGCATCGGACGGCGACGCGGCCCGCGAGCGCGTCGAGGTCGGCGATCCGATCACGATCGCCTCGACGTACTCCTGGCTCACCGACGACCGACTCGCCGGCCGCGGGATCGACAACCGCGTCGGGACCTGGGCAGCGGCGGAGGGACTGCGACGGGCCGTCGACGCGGACGCGGAGGCGACGGTCTACGCGGTCAGCACCGTCCAGGAGGAAGTCGGACGGCGAGGGGCCGAGATGATCGGCTTCGAACTCGACCCCGACGCCGTCGTCGCCGTCGACGTCACGCACGCACTCGACTACCCGACGGCCCCCGGCGAGAAGCGAAGCGACGTCTCGGTCGGCGACGGACCGGTCGTCGCCCGCGGGAGCACCAACCATCCCGTCCTCTGTCGGGCCGTCCGCGAGGCCGCCGCAGACGCCGACGTCGACGTGCAACTCGAGGCGTCGGGCGTCGGCACCGGGACGGACGCCGACGCCTTCTACACCGCTCGCGGCGGGGTTCCCTCGCAGGTCGTCAGCGTTCCCAACCGGTACATGCACACGCCGGTCGAACTCGTCGACGTCGGCGACCTCGAGGAGGTGGCGGCGCTACTCGGCGCGTTCGCGGCCGACGCGGCCACGTACGACTCGTTCGCGGTCGACGTTTAGACCGGTACGGTTAAGTGTCCGGTACAAGCGGTGTTTCGTATGAGTGGACGACCGCTGGACGTACTCGAGGCGTCGCTCGGCGACCGCGTCACGGTGCGACTCAAGACCGGTGACGAGTACGTCGGCGACCTCGCCGGCTACGATCAGCACATGAACCTGGTGCTCGAGGACGTGACGGTGCCGGTCGACGGCGAAGTCGACGGAGAGGTGCCGGCCGAAGACACAACCATTATACGCGGCGATAACGTCGTTTCGATCACTCCATGACTGGTTCAGGAACCCCGAGCCAAGGAAAGAAGAACAAGACGACGCACGTCAAGTGTCGTCGCTGTGGCGAGAAGTCCTACCACGTGAAAAAGAAGGTGTGCTCGTCGTGTGGCTTTGGCAAGTCCAAGAAGCGCCGCGAGTACGCCTGGCAGGGTAAAACCGGCGACAACTGATCTGTCGTTCGACCTCTTCTCTCGTCCTCGCACTTCGAGCGTTCGCTCCCGTCTCATACGGTCTGTTGTGGTACGTTACCAGTGACCTCCCGAACGGGGCGGCGATTAGCGGGAAAACGGTACAACGATCCGTATCAGGCGGCCAGGGTGACGCACCTGCAGGAATCACGGCGACGTGCCGCGAGATCCGAGATCGTGACGCCGTCCTGAGTGTGTTGTGACGCCGTCCTCGAGGTGTGTATCTGTGACCTGTGTGTCGTTCACTCGTGATACAGTTTCTCCTATCCACGAACGTGTACAATCTCGAGTTCGTGAGAACCGATGAAGGCACAAACAAGGAGATTTTTATCGGTCGGTCACTCTACGTTCCCACATGACCAACGGGCGGGGAGAGAGCCCCCAGCGGACCGGGATGACCGAGAAGTGTGGCGTCGTCGGCATCTCACTGGACGGTCGGAGGGCAGCACGACCGCTGTACTACGCGCTGTACGCACTCCAGCACCGCGGACAGGAGTCTGCAGGCATCGTCACCCACGACGGCTTCCAGCAACACAGCCACGTCGAGATGGGACTCGTGGGCGACGCCTTCGGTCTGGACGACCTCGAGACACTCAACGGTTCGGCAGGGATCGGTCACGTCCGCTACCCCACTGCGGGGAGCGTCGACACCTCGTGTGCCCAGCCCTTCTCCGTCTCGTTCAAAAGCGGCTCGCTCGGCCTCTCGCACAACGGCAACCTCGTCAACGCCGACGAGATTCGCGACGAACTCGCGGGGAAAGGCCACGCCTTTACGAGCGACGGCGACACCGAGGTGATCGCCCACGACCTCGCACGCAACCTCCTCGAGGAGGACCTGATCCGTGCGGTCAAACGCACGATGCAGCGCATCCACGGCTCCTACGCGCTGACGATCACCCACGACGACACCGTCCTCGGCGTTCGCGATCCACGGGGCAACCGCCCGCTCTGTATCGGGAAACTCGAGGACGGCTACGTCATCGCCTCCGAGTCGGCGGCGATCGACACGCTCGACGGTGAATTCGTCCGCGACGTCCGACCGGGCGAACTCGTCGTCTTGCAAGACGACGGCCAGGGCTTCGACTCCTACCAGTTGATCGAGACCGAGAGCACGGCTCACTGCTTCTTCGAGCACGTCTACTTCGCCCGGCCGGACTCGGTGATCGACGGCAGCCTCGTCTACGAGGCCCGCCGGGAACTCGGCCGCAAGCTCTGGGAGGAAAGCGGCGTCGAGACCGACGTCGTCATGCCGGTTCCGGACTCCGGCCGGGCGTTCGCCTCCGGGTACGCCGAGGCCGCAGGTGAGACGACCGCCGACGGCGAACCTCGAGACGAAGACGACGAGGGCGTCGAGTTCGCCGAAGGCCTGATGAAAAACCGTTACGTCGGTCGCACCTTCATCATGCCGACGCAGGACGAACGCGAGCGGGCCGTCCGGCTCAAACTCAACCCGATCAAGTCCACCGTCGAGGGCAAGACGGTCACGCTCATCGACGACAGCATCGTCCGCGGGACGACTTCGACGCAACTCGTCCAGTTGCTGAAAGACAGCGGCGCCGAGGAGGTCCACATGCGCATCGGCGCGCCACCGATCGTCGCCCCCTGTTACATGGGCATCGACATGGCTACCCGCGAGGAACTGATCGCCGCCGACAGGTCCGTCGAGGAGATCCGAGACGAGATCGCCGCCGACAGCCTGGCGTACCTCTCGACGGACGCCGTCGCCGACGCGCTCGAGTCCGACCGGGCCGACCTCTGTCTGGGCTGTGTCACGGGCGAGTACCCCTACGACATCGACGGCGAGGAGACCGACCGCGAGGTCTCCCGCCCCGAGATCGACCAGTCGCCGGTCCACGCCGACGACTAGGGCCTCGAACCCGTCCGGGAACCGACGTTCGCCCCCTTCTCGTACGGCCGGACAACGGACGTACTCGATCGCGTCTCACGGCCCGTCGCCGCCGGCGACGCTGTCTCGAGTGTGATCGGCGGAAGAGCCGTCGTCCGGCAGTCTCAGTAGAGCTGGTGCAACAGCAGGTAGACGACGACGCCGAACGCGAAGGAGATCAGCCACAGCGACGCGGCGATGCGACCGACGAACGCGTGGCGCGTCTGCCGGAGGTCGGCGACAGAACGTGACAGCGCGAGCAACAGGACGTAGTACAGAAGCGGGATACAGACGATCGCGAGGATCATGTGGACGGCGAGTATCGGGAAGTAGACGAACCGCTCGATCGTCGCCGGGCCGGGGAACGATCCCGCACCGCCCATCGCGACCAGTCGGTAGAGATACAGGACGAGAAACGACGCGAACAGCACGACCGAGACGATCATCGCCAGCTGGTGGCGGCGGACGTCACCGCGACGAATCGCCCGCCACCCCACCGAGATCGTCACGATCGCGGTCAGACTGATGATCGCGTTGAGATGTGGGATCACCTCGAGGATCCACTCCGGCGCGATCGGGACGGCATTCTGTGGAATCGCCCCGCCGGCTGCACCGAACACCAGCGCCAGCGAGACGAGACTCAATACTCCCGTCAAGAGCGGAACGCGCTCTCGGGTGACGTACTCCATGTCGGACAGGTAGGACTCGGTCGGCAAAGCGGTTACTGTCGAGAATGGTGACGGGCGACGTGCGATCAGCGCCGTCGCTCTCGAGCGTTGCGTCGGAAGTAAGTTGTGCGTGGGTGATGTCCGCGAAGGGAAATCACCCGCATCGAGTGGCACGACGTCAGCCGCGCCGTTGCGATGCGTGGGACCGGATTTGAACCGGCGGACCCCTACGGGACAGCGCCCTCAACGCTGCGCCGTTGGCCTGGCTTGGCTACCCACGCTCGCGTTCTCTTTCTGCACTCAATCGTATCCAGTGTGATTATAAAAGCCCTTTCCTTTGGCTCCGTGACTGTGTGGGGGTCACACTCGCACTCGTCGAGCGGTGTATTCAAATGTCGTTGGTGCCAAACTCTGCCATGGCCAAGTACTCGACGGGCGCTTCGTCGGGTGGCGGTGGGACGACCTGCGAACTCTGCGGTGCCGAGAGCGAGTCGCTGCGCACGGCGACGATCGCCGGTGCCGAACTCGAGGTCTGTCCCGACTGCGCTCCCCACGACGACGCCCACCACGGTTCGACTCGCGGTGGCTCGAGCGCGAGCGACGCGCGCGAGGAGACGAGTCGCAAGAAACGCGCCGCCCAGAACGTCGCGAAGGCGAACCCGGTCTGGGACGGCGATTCCGAACACTGGGAACGCGAGGGGACGAACTACGACGACGATCCGCTCCCCTATCTCGTCTCGAACTACGGCGACCGGCTGGTCGAAGCGCGCCAGGACGCCGGCCTCCAGCGCGAAGAACTCGCGGCGGAACTCGGTGCCCGCGAGGCCGACCTGCTGGCGATCGAACAGGGTCGTGCGACCCAGGCTGGCGTCGGCGGCGGACTGATCGACGCCATAGAGGAGCACCTCGACGTCGACCTCGCGGAGTAGTAGCCTGCCGGCTTTCGGCGAGAACGGCGAGTGGCGAGCAGACTTTTATTCGAGGCGTGCGGAGTGGTACCGATGAGTGGCCAACAGGCAGCAGCGGAGCCGTACACCACGCGCTTCGAGACCGAGGTGTCGGCGGTCGACGGACGGGAGGTCCGACTCGAGACGACCTACTTCTACGCCGAGAGCGGCGGCCAGCCCGCCGACCGCGGGCAGGTCGGCGACGTCGCCGTCGAGGACGTCCAGCTCGTCGACGGCGAACACGTCCACGTCCTCGAGACGGAGCCGTCGTTTCGCGCGGGCGCTCGCGTCCTGTGTTCGATCGACTGGGCGTTCCGGATGTACTGCATGCGAGCACACACCGCCAGCCACGCACTGTACGGTGCGGGGCGGCGGCTCCTCTCCGACCTCGGCTACGGCGGGTTCGACATCGGCGAGGAGAAAGTCCGGGTCGACCTCGAGACGAGTACGACGGTCGACGACGAGGTGCTGGTCGAACTCGAGCGGCTGGTCAACCGCGCGGTCTGGGAGTCACGGCCGGTCTCCTGGACGTCGATTCCGGTCGACGAGGCGCGCGAACGCGAGGCGATCGCGTTCAACGACGCGACCGAGGAGGAGGCGTTCACCGGCGACGACGTTCGGATCGTCACGATCGGGAGCGAGGACGACAACGGCGACGCCAACGATTCGTCCGATCCGTGGGACGTCGCGGCCTGTGGCGGGACCCACGTCCGAAACACGCGCGAGATCGGGCCGGTGACCGTCCTCGATCGGTCGAACCCCGGCGAGGGGCTGACCCGGGTCGAATTCGCTGTCGGTCCGCGCGCCATCGAGCGCCGCACGACCGAGAAGCAGACGTCCCTCGCTGCCAAGGACGCTCTCGGCGTCGGGATCGCGGACGTTCCCGGCGAACTCGAGCGAGTGCTCGAGGAACGCGACGCGCTCGCGGACGACGTGCGGACGCTCCGTCGGGAGGTGATCGAGACGCGCCTCGAGCGTGCGGATCGCCTGGAACGAGACGGCGAGCAGTGGCTGGTGACGACACTCGAGGACGTCTCGTCCGACGACGCAGCCGAGGTCGCACGCGAGCGCGCCGGAGACGTCGCCGACGTGGTCGTCCTCGTCGGCGGCGAGGGAGCGCCGTTCGCGGCGGTCGGCTCGGCCGGGTCGCGCTCTGCGGCGGCGGTCGTCGACGACCTCACCGACGAGTTCGGCGGCGGTGGCGGCGGGTCGGACCGGTTCGCACAGGCCGGCGGGTTCGACGCCCCGGCCGAGGAGGTCGTCGACTGGCTCGAGTGACGACGGCGGCGTCACTCGAGGGTGTGCAGGGCGAGCACTGACGGCACTCGGTCGCGTACGATTCTCGTCATGGCGGTCTCGTCAGCACGCACACGTTCAGCCGATTCGGACCGATCAGCTGAAACGAACGTGAAGGTTTTACTACTGTCCGAGTCAACGTAACACCATGGGAGTCGACTACTCACAGCTCCGGGATCCCAACGCGGAGTACACGATGCGCGATCTCTCGGCCGAAACGATGGACGTCACGCGCGAGCGCGGCGGCGGGCGCGACGTCGAGATCACGGACGTCCAGACGACGATGGTCGACGGGAACTTCCCGTGGACGCTCGTGCGCGTCTACACCGACGCGGGGATCGTCGGCACCGGCGAAGCCTACTGGGGTGCGGGCGTTCCCGAACTCGTCGAGCGGATGAAGCCGTTCGTCGTCGGCGAGAATCCGCTCGACATCGATCGGCTCTACGAGCACCTTGTCCAGAAGATGTCCGGCGAAGGGAGCGTCGAGGGCGTTACCGTCACCGCGATTTCCGGCATCGAGATCGCCCTACACGATCTGGCGGGCAAGATCCTCGAGGTGCCGGCCTACCAGCTCCTCGGTGGCAAGTACCGCGACCACGTGCGCGTCTACTGCGACTGCCACACCGAGGAGGAAGCAGACCCCGAGGCCTGCGCCGACGAGGCCGAGCGCGTCGTCGAGGAGCTTGGCTACGACGCGCTGAAGTTCGACCTCGACGTCCCCTCGGGCCTCGAGAAGGACCGCGCGAACCGCCACCTCCGCCCCGGCGAGATCCGGCACAAAGCCGAGATCGTCGAGCAGGTGACCGAGCGCGTCAAAGATCGTGCCGACGTCGCGTTCGACTGCCACTGGACGTTCTCCGGGGGCAGCGCGAAGCGTCTCGCGGAGGCGATCGAGGAGTACGACGTCTGGTGGCTCGAGGATCCCGTCCCGCCGGAGAACCTCGAGGTCCAGGAGGAGGTCACCAAATCTACGACGACGCCGATCACGGTCGGCGAGAACCGCTACCGCGTCACCGAAGAGCGACGCCTGATCGAGCGGCAGGCGGTCGACATCGTCGCCCCCGACATGCCCAAGGTCGGCGGGATGCGCGAGACCCGGAAGATCGCCGACGTCGCCAACCAGTACTACGTGCCCGTGGCGATGCACAACGTCTCCTCGCCGGTCGCGACGGTCGCGAGCGCCCACGTCGGCGCGGCGATCCCCAACTCGCTCGCCGTCGAGTACCACTCCTACGAACTCGGCTGGTGGGAGGACCTGGTCGAGGAGGACGTCATCGAGGACGGCTACATCGAGATTCCCGAGAAGCCGGGGCTGGGCGTCACGCTCGACATGGACGCCGTCGAAGAGCACATGGTCGAGGGTGAGGAGTTGTTCGACTGAGCGAAGCGAAGTCGAGCCAGCGAATCTGTGATTCGCCCTGTTCGACTGAGCGAAGCGAAGTCGAGTCGGCCTTTCGGTCGCCGACTACCGTACTTCGACTGGGGCCCGGACGGGTCTGGCTCGTCGGCCGACACCGGCACCGCTGCCGACGAAACGGCGCGTCGACGTTCCCGTCACTGGACGCTACCGTTCGCCAGACACGAAAGACAGATAAAAGACGCCCCGGTGAGAATACACAGATATGGACGTTCCGTACGACCTCACCTCGTACGTTCGGGTGCTGAAGATGGCGACGACACCCGGGAAGAATGAGTTCCTCCAGGTTGCGAAGATTGCCGGTGCTGGCATCCTGCTCGTCGGACTCATGGGCTTCCTGATCGGTGGCGTCATGCTCCTACTGACGGGTGGGTTCTGATGTCGATCTACGCCGTAAAGACGACCGCGAGCCAGGAGGGCACGGTCGCGGACATGATCATCAACCGCGAAGAGCCGAAGATCCACGCCGCACTCGCACCCGACTCGCTCACGTCGTACGTGATGGTCGAGGCGGACGACGACGCGGTCCTCGAGCGCGTCCTGGAGGAGATCCCGCACGCGCGGAGCATCGTCCCCGGCGAGTCGGACATCTCCGAGGTCGAGCACTTCCTCTCGCCCAAGCCGGACGTCGAGGGGATCGCCGAGGGCGACATCGTCGAACTCATCGCCGGCCCGTTCAAAGGCGAGAAAGCACAGGTACAGCGCATCGACGAGGGCAAAGATCAGGTGACGGTCGAACTGTACGAGGCGACGGTTCCGATCCCCGTGACGGTACGCGGCGACCAGATCCGCGTGCTGGACAGCGAGGAGCGATAAACGACCGGGTTTTCGTCGCCGTTCGCACGTCCGCGTGAGCGTCGCGTCTCTCTACTGGACGACGCTCGGTGCCGCGATTGTGAGAGTCGAGAGCCGTCGTGGGCCCGAATCGTCGCTGGCCGTCGCGATCCGTCGGGCCTCGCCGTCGCCTTCCTGTTCGGCGACGACGAACTGCACCTCCACGACGATCGGTTCCGCCGCGTGAGGGGCGATCGCCGCGTAGAGCCGATCGGTGAGTCCCTGTACTGGACCGAAATCGTCGCTGGTGACGACGACGACGACCCGATCGATCGAACGCAGCGGGTAGTCGTTGTCGAGTTCGATCTCGACTTCCTCCGCCTCGAGGTCGTCGTACGCCGGCTCCGCGAGGACTGCGTCGACTTCGTCGTTCGCGTCGGACTCGAGCTGTGTCGTCTGGAGGTCGATCAGCGTCGCGCTGACGAGCGGAACCAGCAGGAGCAAGACTGCGAGCGTCATCAGGCTCGCGTAGGTGATCGTCTGTCTGCGAGCGGCCGGAACGTCGAACAGTCCTCGCGGCCGGTAGCCGGCGATCCACAGGGTGAGCAGTCCGGCGAGGTTGATCGCCAGCAGGTTCACCAACACGAGGACGGCGGCCCCGGCGGCAGCACCGTACATTCCCCAGGCAGTCGCGATGCCGGTCGCGGCGGCGGGCGGAATGAGCGCCGCGGCGATCATCACGCCGACGATGGCCTCGGAGAACCCCCTCGTGAGACTCATCACCCCTGCGATGCCGGCACCCAGCGCGACCGCGAGCGAGAGCACGTTCGGGGTGACTCGCTCCTCGAGTTCGGCGACGGCGACGATGTCGATTCCCGCCGGTTCCAGTCCGGCCACGCGAGCAGCGGTGGCCAGCGCGATCGATCCGGCGACGACGAGCGTGATGCCGACGACCTGGTAGACGAGGCCCGTCGACCGGAGGTCGTCGTCGGCGATGACGACGCCGATGTTGGTCGCCAGCGCCGGCCCGATCAGCGGCGCGATCACCATCGAGCCGACGACGACCGCCGGCGAGTCGAGCAGTAAGCCGGCGGTCGCGACGACGGCGCTGATGAGTACCATCGTCGCGTAGATGGGAAATCCGGGCGTGAGTTCGTCAGCTTTCGTCCGGAGCACCTGCCTCGAGATCCGCTCACCTTCGAGTCCGCCGCGTTTGTACTGCTCGCGGAGTCGCGTAAACTTCTGGGAGACGACCGTCTCGGCGTCGATGACGACGACGCCGGCGTCCTCACCGATTCCAGCCTCGTACAGCCGATCGAGCACCGGCTCGACGGCCTGCGTCGGGAGCGAGAACCTGGCGACGGCGGTGTACTCCCGACTGCTCGTTTCGTCGAAGACGACGTAGTCGATCCCTTCGTCCTCGAGGGTGTTCAGAACGACGTTCCGTCGTCCGTCCGGGATCGTGATTTCGACGTAGCGCACGCCCGCCGTTACGGTCGGCCGGCGCATAGAAGTTATCACGGAACGAACACGACGTCGTTACTTACCGTCTCCAATACTGGTCAACCAGACGGCGTGTGGCGGCTCCGTGGGCTCGTCGGTCGGCGAAACGGGTGCCAGCAGAATCGCCCTCGACTGCGATAGTCGACCGCCGACGTCGCCGTCGATCGAATCTCGAGGCCCGGGACTGGGAGCGGAACTACTGTTTCAGCCGATTCGCGATCGTTGTCATGTTCGCCTCCTCGCCGATCTCCTCGAGCAGCGCCTCGCGCTGTCTGACCTCCTCCGAACTGGCCCCGTACGCGCGGACGTACTCGGCGCGACTGTGTTCGGTAAAGGCGTGGCGGATCGCCAGGTAACCGTCGGGAACGACGGTTCCACAGACCTTACACTCGAGACGTTCGTGCTCGGTCGCCTGGTGGACGACCGCCGACTCGACGTCCTCGAACACCGCACCACAGCCGTCGATTCCGCATTCCCAGGGCATTCGTTGTCTTGAATCGACGGGCCGGTGTAAAGGTCTTTTCGCCGTTACCGACTGTCGTGTGCTCGAACCGGTTCGACCACGCTGGTCGCGCACTCGACGCGACAACGAGTGCTGTACGTTATCACGTCTACGTCGAACGGAGAATCAGAATCCCTAACTCACCCGTCCCGAAACGCGTACTCGTGAGTGACAGCGACGAGTTCCGGGTCGACTGCCACGTGAAAGTCCTCGACGAGCGAGTCGTCCGCCGAGCGCGACGTGCGGGACTCGACGCGATCGTCTACGCACCCCACTTCACTCGACTCCCCGAGATCCGCGCCCGCGCCGAGGCCTACTCGAGCGACGACCTGCGCGTGATTCCCGCCCGCGAGGTGTTCACCGGTTCGTGGCGAAACCGCAAACACGTCCTCGCGATCGGCCTCTCCGAGCCGATTCCGGACTTCATCTCGCTCGAGGCCGCGATGGCCGAGTTCGACCGCCAGGGTGCGGCCGTCCTCGCACCTCACCCCGAGTTCGCGACGGTCAGCCTCACCGAGGCGGACCTCCGCGAGTACGACGACGTCGTCGACGCCGTCGAGATTTTCAATCCGAAACACCTCCCCTCGCACAACGAACGCGCTCGCGACGTCGCCGAGACGCTCGGGTGTGCCCCGTTTACCTCCTCGTACGCCCACCTCTCCGGCAGCGTCGGCGTCGCCTACACCGCCTTCGAGGAGCGCGTCGCCGACGAGGACGAGTTGGTGGCGGCATTGCGAGACGATATCGCCCGTCGGGTCGTCTATCGGAACGGCCTCCGGCGGTTGCAGACCACGGCGTCGGAACTCGGCCACCTCTGCTGGGAGAACACCTGGCAGAAGATCGACCGACTCTTCCTCCGGGGAACCGAGCCGACACACCCCGATCACATCGCCTACGACGGCAAGTTCGACGACGCCGCCGTCTACTGATCCTCGGCGTTCGACCGCTCGTCGCCGACCCTCGAGAGCGTCTCCCGGACGCGATCCCAGTGGCTCCCCTTCCAGAAGTGCTGGCCGCAGTCCAGACACCGCCAGACGGTCGTCTCCGACGGGTCAGGCGCGTACTCCGGCGTCGACGCCGTCGGCTCGACGCGCTCGAGGTGGCCGTTACACCGACCGCAGTAGGCCGGCTCGTCCTCGAGCGCGAGGGCCACGCCTGCCGCCGAGAGTTCGGCGAGCTGGGCTTCGACCTCGCGCGACTCGAGCAGGATCGACTCCTCGGCGCGGTTCGCGAGCGCGACGTCGCGCGTGACCACCGTCCGATCCTCGCTGCGGGCCACCGCGAGCACGTCGTCGGCTCGCGGATCGATCGACCCTGGTTCGGCCTCGTCGCCATCGAGACTTCGGTCGCCCGCGTAGACTGTGTCGTGGCCGCACATCCGCAGGTAGGAGACGACGCCGCCGCACATGAGGTCGACCAGAAATCTCATCCTCGTCCTCGCTGTCGCCGTCAGTGTAAGAACGCCCGAAGCTCCTCGAGCGGCCAGGTGTTGATCACGTCGGCCGGTTCGGCCCAGCCGCGGCGAGCGGTGTGGACGCCCCAGCGGACGTACTCGAGGGTCGCGGGGCTGTGGGCGTCGGTGTCGATCGCGATCTTCGCCCCCTCGTCGACGGCCGCCTTGACGTCGCTGCCGGGGAGGTCGAGCCGGTGGGGGTTGCTGTTGACCTCGAGGGCGGTGTCGTGGTCGACGGCCGCCCGGGCGAGGGCGTTCGGATCGAAGTCGAGCCCCTCGCGCTCGTTGAGCAGCCGGCCGCTCGGGTGCCCCAGGACGTCGACGTCCGGGTTCTCGACGGCGCGCACGAGGCGGTCGGTGGCGGTGTCGAAGTCCTGCCCGAGCGCGCTGTGGGGCGAGGCGACGATCAGGTCGAGTGCGTCGACGACCTCCTCGGAGAGGCCGATCTCGCCGTCGGCGTCGACGTTCGCCTCGATGCCTGCGAACACCTCGATCTCGTACCGGTCGTCGACGGCTCTGATCTCCTCGACTTGCTCTAGGATCTCCTCGTCGGTGAGCCCCATGCCGCCGACGACGCCCGGCCCCTCCGCGTGGTCGGAGACGCAGTAGTACTCGTAGCCGCGTTCCTCGGCCGCGGCGACCATCTCCTCGATGGTGTTGTTGCCGTCTGACCACTCCGTGTGGGTGTGGAGGTCGCCCCGGACGTCCTCGCGGGTCACGAGCTCCGGCAGGTCGCCCTCCGCTGCGGCGGCGATCTCGCCGCGGTCCTCGCGCAGTTCGGGCGGCATCCAGGGGAGGCCCAGCGCCTCGTACATGCTCTCTTCGGTCTCGCCTGCGACGCGCTCGCCGACTCGCTGCCCCGCGTCCGGGTCGTCGACGTTCTCGTCGGACGCCGTCCGACTATCCGAGGCGCGTTGCGCCTCGCTGACGTCGAACGCGCCGTACTCGTTTAATTTCATCCCGCGGTCGATCGCGTAGTTGCGAAGCCGGACGTTGTGCGCTTTGCTCCCCGTGAAGTACTGCAGGGCGGAGCCGAACTCCTCGGGGGCGACCACGCGAAGGTCGACGCGCACGTCACCGACGCGGACGCTCGCCTTCGCGGGCCCGGACTCGATCTCGTCGTCGATGGAGTCCCACGCCAGGAACGCCTCGACGACGGCCTCCGGCGTCTCCGTCGACGCCAGCGCGTCAACGTCGCCGATCGTCGCCCGCCAGCGGCGAATCGAGCCCGCGACCTCGCAGCGATCGACGCCCTCGAGCCCCTCGAGGTGGGCCAGCACGTCGTCGGCCAGCGGCCGCGCTTCGCCGAGTAACTGTCGCTGGCCCATCTGGCGAGCGAACTCGAGGTTGTCGAGGATGTTCTGTTCGGTCTTCGCGCCGAACCCCTTGACCTCGCGGACCTCGCCGGCCTCGGCGGCCGCCTCGAGGTCGTCGAGCGTCTCGATCCCGAGTTCGCGGTGGAGTTTCCCGACCGTCTTCGGGCCGACGCCCTCGATCCGGGTGAGGTCGGCCATGTCGACGGGCAACTCCGCGCGGAGCTCCTCGAGTTCCTCGATCTCGCCGGTCTCGACGTACTCGACGATCTTCGAGGCGATGGCCTCGCCGACGCCCTCGACGTTCTCGATCGCCTCGCGGTCGTCCGCGTCGACGTAGTCGGCGATCGGCGTCGGGTGGGCGCTGACGCTCTCTGCGGCGCGGCGGTAGGCGCGCGGTTTGTACTCGACGTCGTCGGCCTCGAGCAAGTCGGCGAACTCCTCGAGTCTGGCGGCGAGTTCGGCGTTGGTCGTCATGCGCGCCTCCGTGAGGCGTCGTCTTCGTGGCCCAGAGCCTTCTTCAGGAACGACATCCAGCGCTTCCGGTCGGCCGCTTGCTGTGCTTTCTGCTCGCGCTCGAGGTCGGTCGGGCCGAGATTCTGGAGGGCGTTCAGCGCCCGATCGATGCCGACGACGCTGCGGGCGATTTCCTCGCCTTCCTCGCGGCTGATGTCGCCTTCCTCGAGCAGTTCGATCCGCTGTACCCGCTCGCGTCGCAGGTTCTTTTTCGCCTGCTCGACGCGGTCGCGTTCGCCGGGCGGGATCGTCTCGCGGCGCTTGATCTCGAAGACGAACTCCCGCAAGTCGATCTCCTCGCCCTGTACCTCGATGCGATCCGGGATGTCCGCGCCGACGGTCGCACCCTCCCGTTCGACGCGCTCGAGCAACTGCTTTCGCTCGTACGGTTTCACACGTCAGACTGCGACTCGAGGAGCCAAAAATATACTGTCGGCTGTCGCGGTCGCCGTGCCCGAACGAATCGAGGCCGACCGGCACGCGCCGCCCCGAGCTATTTCGTCCCGACCGGTGTGGCCGTACGCATGACCGACGTCGCCATCACCGGCGCGTCGGGGAACGTCGGCCGCGAGGCGATCCGGGCGTTCCCCGACCACGACCTGACGCTGTTCTCTCGCAGCGAGTACGAGGACCTCGAGACGGAACTCCTCGAGATCACGGACCGCGAGGCGTTCGTCGACGCACTCGAGGGCCAGGACGTCCTGATCCACCTCGCGGCGAACCCCTCGCCAGACGCCGCGTGGGACGACCTCTCGGGACCGAACGTCGAGGGCGTCTACAACGCCTACGAGGCCGCACTGCGAAACGACGTCGAGCGGGTCGTCTTCGCGAGTTCGAACCACGCGGTCAACATGGAGACCGTCACCTCGCCGATTCGGCCGGAGACGACGGAGGGACGGCCGGACGTGGTTCGTCCCGACACTCCGCCACGACCGGACACCTACTACGGCGTCACCAAGGTCTTCGGCGAGGCGATGGGCTACTACTACGCCCGGCGACACGGCCTCGAGGTGGTGAACCTGCGCATCGGCTGGCTGCTCTCGCGCGACGACCTCCGGACGGTCTGTGCGGAACGCGACGGGGCGGGTGAGCGGTTCGTCCGTGCGATGTGGCTGAGTCCGGACGACTGCCGGCGAGTCGTTCGAGCGGCGGCGACGGCGACGCTCGAGGAAACGCCCGTGACGGCCCACGGCATCTCGCGAAACACCGATCGGTTCCTCTCGCTGACCGAGACGACCGTCGAACTCGGCTATCGGCCGAGAGACGACGCGACGGAGGTACTCGGCGACGACGGCGGCGATCGGTCCGGACTCGAATCGCCGTGACCGATCAGGGTAATTGAACATTTGCGAGCCTACACCGGACTTTAGCATACGTACTAGCTAGAACTGTCGAAAAGAGGAATACGACCGTTAGAATATCGTCGCACATGTCCCGGACGGTAACCGGTTCGAACCCCTACGACCCGACCGTGGAGATGTCCATCATCGGGTATCTGATCGTCGCCGGCATCGCGGTCGTCCTGTTACCGGTGTTGCCGTTTCTCCTCGCGGTGTGGCTGGTCGTCCGCATCGCCAGTCTGGGGTCCGAACAGGACTCGAGCACTCCCGAACGGGCCGAACGGGAACGGGGCACTCCCGAACGGGAATCGACCGTCACCGACGAAACCGAGACCGAACAGCAGTCGTCTGGCTCGGCCGACGCGCGGTGAACGGTGCGGTGGCGACGGCGACGTGGGGAGACGCGTGGCCGTCACGCGTCGGCCGCCGTCGACGCTGCTTCCGAACGCGTCTTCGAGACGCGAACGTCGCCCGAACTGTCGACCCGGACCGTGTATCCGTGGTACGCGAACGTCACCGACGCCCGTGCCCGTCCTCGAGTCGCCGACTCGATCAGCGACTCGAGAGCGTCGGTGTCGATGGTCTCGTGGAGTGGCGGGTGCAGTTCGGTCGAATCGACGCCCTCCCGGGCGGCGACCGTCTCGGCGATCGTCAACGCGAGTTCGTCCGTGTGGGACATAGCCGTCGGGCCAACGTTCCCCCGTATAAATTCCGGTGATCGTACGCTGACGCCCGTCTATCGTGCGTCAGACACACGTACGATCGGTGATACGTTTCGGTGAAGACGACGGTCTCTGGTGCCACCGGTCACGTCGTCGCGACCAGCGCGTCCGGCGGACTCCCCGGCAGTTCGTCGCGGTCGTGGGGCGCGTCGAACTCGAGGTCGGGGCCGCGAGCGACGATCCGGTGAGGGTTTACGTCCGGGTGGGTGGTGTAGTAGTGTTCTTTGATGTGGTCCACGTGTACCGTCTCGGCGACGCCCGGCGTCTGGTAGAGGTCTCGCAGGTACGGCCAGAGGTGGTCGTACTCACGGATATACCGGACGTTACACATGAAGTGCGTGTGATAGACGTCGTCGAACCTGACGAGCGTGGTGAACATGGCGACGTCGGCTTCCGTCAGCCGGTCGCCCGCGAGGTACCGCTGGTCGGCGAGGACGTCGTCCCAGTGGTCCAGCGCCGAAAACAGGTCGTCTATCGCCTCGTCGTAGGGTTCCTGTTTCGTGGCGAACCCGGCCCTGTAGACGCCGTTGTTGATCGGCTCGTAGATCTCCTCGAGGATGCGATCGACGTCCTCGCGATAGCCTTCCGGATAGAGGTCGACGTCTCTCCTCGCGAGGTCCCCGAATGCAGTGTCGAACGTCCGCACGATCTCTTTCGACTCGTTGTTGACGATCGTGTCCTCTTTCGTGTCCCAGAGGACCGGGACGGTCACGCGGCAGGTGGCGTCCGGGTCCGCCCGGACGTACAGTTCTCGCAGGTAGTCGGCGTCGTGAATGTGATCGCGGGTGCAACCGTCCTTCCCGGGTGTGAACTGCCAGCCGTCCTCGTCGCGGTACGGATCGACGACCGAGACCGAGATCGCGTCCTCGAGTCCGAGAAGCGAGCGGGCGATCAGGGTCCGGTGGGCCCACGGACAGGCGTAGGAAACGTAGAGGTGATATCGCCCCGCCTCGGGCTGGAACCTGGCGTCCGGTTCGTCCCGAATCCAGTCGCGAAACGGCGTCGCCTGGCGCTCGAACGCCCCCTCCTCGGTGGTCGCTTCGTACGCGTCGGTGCGCCACTCGCCGTCGACGAGCATGTTCATAACCGGTCTAGGGAAAGCGGACCTAAAGGCACTCGCTAACACCGACGTTACCACCCCCGACGGGCGCAGCGTCGGTCACGCGAGGACGCTCGCACCCCAGTAGACGAACAGCAACGCGACGAGTGCGAGCCCCTCGAGTCGCGTCAGTCGTCGACCGGTCGCGAGCAGGACCGTCGCGAGCGCCGTCAGGACGAGCAGCCACGCCAGGCCGAGCAACGCGGTGGCGTCGACGCTCAGCGGCCGGATCAGCGCGGCGACGCCGAGGACGCCGAGCAGGTTGAAGACGTTCGAGCCGACGACGTTCCCCGCGACGATGGCGACCGCACCACGCCGTGCGGCCACGATCGACGTGGCGAGTTCCGGCAACGAGGTGCCGGCCGCGACCAGCGTCACGCCGACGAGCCACTCGGAGACGCCGGCGTCCAGGGCGAGCCGCGTCGCGGCGTCGACCAGCACCCGCCCGCCGAGGGCCACGAGCACCAGTCCGACGAGGACGAGGCCGACGTCGACCCACGGCCTCGAGCGGGCGGTCGAATCGTCGTCGGCAGGGTCCCACCCGGCGGGTGCTGCCGTTCGATCGGCCGTCGCCCGGGCAGCGACGAAGAGCGCGCCGAGGTAGGCGACGAGCAGTCCGACGAGGAGCGCGCCCTCGAGGCGACCGATCGACAGGTCGGCGAGGACGGCGAGTGCCAGCGCGGTCGTCGCACCCATCGCGACGGCGTCCCGACGAACGAGGACGTTTCTGACCCTGAACGGGGCGATCACGGCGGCCCCGCCCAGGACGAGTCCGATGTTGAAGACGTTCGAGCCGACGACGTTGCCGACCGAGACGTCGGCCTGACCCTCGAGGGCGGCACCGATCGAGACGGCGAACTCGGGTGCCGAGGTGCCGAAGGCGACGACGGTCAACCCGACGACGAGCGGGGAGATCCCCGCCGACCTCGCGAGTTGCGACGCTCCCTCGACGAGCCATCGCGCGCCGAGCGCGAGCGCCGCCGCCCCGACTGCGAGCAACAGGACGTCGCCGACGATCGTCACGAGGTGACGTACGCCGTCGGCAGGGAAAAACGTCGGCTGCTCGACGAGCGAAGGCGTCTATCTTTTTCAAGGAGAGAATCCCGGCGTTCACGGCGAGGCGGATGTCACTCGTCACCCCGGAGTTTGAATTTCTGGACCTTTCCACTGGGATTTTTCGGCAACTCGTCGACGAAGTAGTACTCGCGGGGACGTTTGAAGTCGGCGAGGGCGTCGCTCTCGCGAAGATACTGGTCCAGGTCGTCTGCCGTCGCGTCGCCGACGACGTAGGCGACGACGCGTTCGCCCCACTCGTCGTCGGGTTCGCCGACGACGGCCGCCTCGAGGACGTCGGGGTGAGAGAACAGCACGTCTTCGACCTCGGTCGGGTAGACGTTCTCCCCGCCGGAGATGATCATGTCGTCCTTTCGGTCGACGACGTAGAGGTAGCCGTCGTCGTCGCGGTAGCCGAGATCGCCCGTGTAGTACCACTCTTTTCCGTCGGCGTCGCGCAGCGAGTCCGCGGTCGCCTCCGGGCGATTCCAGTACTCGCGCATCGTACACGGACCCGCGATGAGTACCTCGCCGACGTTCCCCCGATCGACGGTGGCGTGGGGGTCGGCACCCGGTTCGACGATCCGCAGGTCGTGGTTGAGCGCCGGCAGTCCCGCACAGCCCTGTTTGGAGAGTTGATCTTCCGGCGACTGGAACACGCCACACGGCCCGATTTCCGTCATGCCGTAGGCCTGGACGTAGTTCTCACAGAGGTGTTCCATGCAGTCGTCGAGCACCCGTTCGGGCATCGGCGCAGCGCCGTACAGGCCGATACGCAGCGACGACGTGTCGGCGGCCGCGTCTTCGGCGGCCGTCGCGAGTGCGTTCCACGCCGTCGGCGCCGCAAACAGGATCGTCACGTCGTGGTCGTCGATCGCCTCGAGTGCCGCCTCGGGGTCGAACTCGTGGTGGATCACGTTGGTGGCTCCGCGGTGGACGCGGGTGAACAGCATGGCGTGGAGTTCGGCGCAGTGGTACAGCGGGAGAATCGAGAGCCCCACGTCGTGGCGGGTGATGTTCATCTCGGCGACACACAGCAGGCTGTGTTCGATCATGTCGCGGTGTGCGTGGACGACGCCCTTCGGGCGGCCCGTCGTCCCGGAGGTGTAGATGAACGCGTAGACGTCGTCTTCCGCGACGTCCACGTCTGGTCGCTCCGGATCGCCGGACTCGAGGAGCGCGTAGAAATCCAGCGCGTAGTCGGGGACGTCCTCGTCGACGTAGAGGTACGTCTCTACCGAGGACAGCGCCGAACGTGCGGCTTCGACGGCGTCGCGCGTCGCCGCCTCGAAGACGAGCGCGGTGGCCTCGGCGTCGTCGACGATGTACTCGATCTCGTCGGCGGACAGTCGGAAGTTGAGCGGCGTGAACACGGCCCCGATCTTCGCACAGGCGTAGACGGTCAGTGCGATCTCGGAGCCGTTGTAGAGGACGGTCGCGACGCGGTCGCCTTTCGCGACGCCGGCGTCCCGGAGCGCGTTCGCCAGCCGGTTGACGCGGGCGTCGAACTCGTCGTACGTCCACCGTTGTCCCCGGTAGGGGTAGACGATCGCGTCGCGGTCTGGATGTCGTTTGGCGGTCAACTCCAGGGTTTCTCCGATCGTGGGATACATACGCCACGTATTCATATTCAGCATATTAATACTGTGGTGGTTGTGACCGAATGACGTGGACTCTCGTCGACGCTCGGTTCGGACTCCGAAACCCGTCCAGTGACAACGACTATCACGTCTCGAACTGAAATGCGACGACGATGATCGACGGAACACGGTTCGACCAGCTTCACGTCGACCGGCGGGACGACGTCGTCCGGGCCCGGATCGAGAGTACGAGTCGACTCAACGCGCTCGACCAGTCGCTGGCCGAGGAACTGCTCGAGTTCGCGATCGCCTGCGTCGAAGACGACTCGCTACGGTGTCTCGTCCTCACCGGATCGGACGAGGCCTTCTGTGCCGGCGCGGACGTCGCGGCGTGGGACGGCGACGAAAGCGACGGGGACGACGTTCGACGACTCGCGACGACGCTCCACGACGCCATCGTCCAGTTACACGCGGCGGACGTCCCGCTCGTCGTCGGGGTAAACGGCGTCGCGGCGGGCGCGGGGTTCAGCCTCGCGCTCACCGGCGACGTCGTCCTCGTCCACGAAGACGCTCGCCTCGAGTACGCCTACCCGCGTATCGGGTTGACCGGCGACGGCGGATCGACGTTCTTTCTCCCCCGTATCGTCGGGCTTCGACAGGCGAGAGAACTCGTACTGCTCGACGAACCGATCTCCCCCGAGCGGGCGGTCGACCTCGGACTGGCGACCGAAGTCGTCCCCGACGGGAGATTCGAGCAGCGGCTTTCGGACCTCTCCGATCGACTCGCGGGCGGGCCGACGCGGGCGTACGCCGCCACCAAGCGCCTGCTCACCCGTAGCTTCGAGCGGGGACTCGAAGCGCAACTCGCCGCCGAGACCGACGAAATCGCGACGGCCGCCCACAGCGAGGACTACCGTCGCGGGCACGCGGCGTTCTTCGACGATCGCGATCCGGAGTTCGTCGGCGAGTGACGACGCGATCGCGACGCCGGCCCCGGCGAGGCCAAGCGCTTATGCCGTCCCGACGAACACTGCGGAGCATGACCGAGGACGGCACGGGACACCGACAGAGCCGCCTCTTTACGACCGACGACGGCGAGTTCGACGCCGAGCGCGCCCGAGACGAGTCCCTCCCGGTCGAGGACGGCGAGGTCGTCGACACCGACGCCCTCGCGGACCACCAGACGTACCTCGAGGGGCGCGGGATCTACGACGAGCGCAATCGCGTGAACGACCTCACCGGCAAGGAGTGGAAGTACGCGACGAAGTCGGTGATCGCACAGCGGTATCCGCCCGACGTCCAGCACGACCTGCGCAGCGAGCACGGCGGCCAGAAGCCGCCGCGACTCTGTGCGGAGTTGATCGGGCGGTTCAGCAAGGCCGACGACACCGTCCTCGACCCGTTCGCCGGCGTCGGCGGGACCTTACTGGGCGCGAGTTTCTGCGAGCACGAGGGGACGGGTCTGCGCGAAGCCATCGGATTCGAGCGCAACGAACGCTGGATCGAGATCTACGAGGAGGTCCTCGAGCGGGAGAACGACGAGCGACGGGCGCGGGGTGAACCGCCGCTTGCCCCACAGGACCTGCGCCACGGCGACTGCGCCGAGTTGATCGCGGACGTGCCCGCAGATTCGATCGACCTCCTGCTGACGGACGTCCCCTACTGGCACATGGACGAACTCGAGCAGACGCGCAACGAGGCCGCCACCCGGGAGAGCAAACTCGGCGCGTTCGGCGACGAGGCGGCGACGGGGAGCGAGGGAGCGGTCAGCGGCGACGCTGCGGGGACGAAAGCCGACTGGCTCGCGGACATGGCCGCGAAGTTCGAGCGGTTCACGACGGCGGTGAAACCGGAAGGGTATCTCGTTGTCTTCATCGGCGACATGTACCGCGAGCAGTCCTACGAGTTCCTCTCTGCCGACCTCGCCCGGGCGATCGAAGGCGCGGCACCGGTGACGCTCAAGGCGAACCTGATCTGGTACGATCCGACGAAAGACCTCCACGTCTACGGCTACCCGTTCTCGTTCGTTCCATCGATGGTCCACCAGAACGTGCTCGTCTTTCGCGTCGATGGCGATCGGTCGCCCGAGTAACGGTCAAGTCGGCCGTTCGGCGACGCCGACGTCGATCTCGACGAGAAAGGTCTGCCGTTCGAATGACGCGTCACACGGCCGTCTGACGCATCTTTATGACCGTTCGGTGCGTCGCCGTCGAACGGGCGCGCAGACTCGAAACGCGGTTTTCGTCCCCATCCTTCCCCCGGTCGCGCGCCTGGCACACTCTCCGAACGGCCGGTTCATACGGTCTGCTGTAGCTGTGTACCGGGGCAACCGCAGGCCAGTTCGCGGTCGCCCTGGTACTGACCTGCAGCGGCCGTATCAGTCTTACAACGGTCCGTATCAGTCCTACGGCGGTCCGTATCAGTCCCACCGAACCGCAGTCCCACCTCGGATCAGGAGTTCGCCGGCAACAGCGCCGCCCGAACCTCGTCGACGCTCTCGGTCTCGGCGACGACCGCGACCTCGTCTCCGGCCGCCAGTTCGGTTCCCGGCAGCGGGATCGTCAGCGGTTCGTACTCGTGTCCGTGCGCGTAGATCCGCGCGGAATCCGGCAACTCGAGTTCGCTCATGCGCTTGCCGACGGCCGGCGACCCGTCTTTGATCTGGAGGACGGTCAGTTGCAGGTTCGCCGCGAGGTCGGTGACGACGTTGAAGTCACCGCCGAGCAGCGCCGTCTTCGCGCCCGCCGCACCCAGCCGTTCGGGGTAGACGATCTCGTCGACCTCGTCGGCGTACTTCTCGTAGATCTCCTCGCGGTAGTCCTCGTCGATGCGCAGGACGGTCCGACAGCCGTAGTGGTTCCCGACCATGCAGGCGGCGAAGTTGACGTTGAGGTCGGGCGTGAACGCACCGATGGCGTCCGCGTCGTCGATCCCCGCCTCGAGGAGGACGTCCTCGTCGTCTCCGTCGCCCTGGACCGCCGGGAACCCGTCGGTCTCGATGCGATCGATGCGGTCGACGTCGTTGTCGACGACGACGACCTCGTGGCCCTCCTTGCCCAGGATGCGGACCGTCCGTGAGCCGACGCGACCGTAACCCACGATAACGAACTTCATGACGTGTGGGTACACTCGCCTCAGTGAAATACGTTCACGTTCGAATACGTTCACGTTCGTCCTATCCTGCGTTCGCTCCATCGTCGGAGTTCGGTCCCGGTTATCGTTACCGCCGCACGAGAGATCGAGAAACGTTTGAATGGGTGGTGTGTGGGGCGGTCCCTACCGACTACGCTCGAGGGTCACAAAAGGCCCTGCGCTGCCGCGTTCTGCCGGAGCGATTCCAGGTCCAGTTCGCCGCTCATGTGTAAGTTCTCGAGCGTCGAGAGGGCCGCGTCGATCGGCACGTCGATTTCGTACTCGTAGTAGATTCCGCCGCCTCTGCCCTCGTTTCGTTTCGTTCGATCGAGGATGCCGAGCATGGAGAGTTCGGCGAGGTGGTTGTGGAACGCTCTGCCGCCGAGTGGGTCGCGATCGGTCGCGACCGCGAGGTCGTGGTACTGCTCGTAGAGTTGTTGCTTCTGGAAGGGAACCTGTGAGGAATCGGCGACGGTCGACGTGACCACGGCCAGGAGGGTGAGATGCCCGTGTGAGGTCAGATCTTTCATGCTCTCTTCGATCCGTTGTTTCTCGAGGAGCTGTTTCGCCTCGCGGACGTGATCTTCGGTCACGACCGGATCGTTCCGTCGCCGGGCCAGATCGCCCGCCTCGAGGAGCAAGTCGAGCCCCTGACGAGCGCTCCCCTTGTCCTGTGCCGCGAACGCCGCACACAGCGGGACGACGTCGCCCTCGAGGATGTCGTCTTTGAACGCCAGCGCGGCGCGTTTCTCGAGGATGTTCTGGAGGTCGGTCGCGTCGTACGGCGGAAAGTGTAACTCGCGCTCACAGAGGGTGTCCTCGACGCGCGGATCGAGTTTCTCGCGGTACTTGAAGTCGTTACTGATGCCGATGATCCCGATGCGGGCGCGGTCGATCTTCTCGTTGCTCCGGGCGCGCGGCAGCTGGTAGAGGATCGAGTCGTCGTCTCCGATGTAATCGACCTCGTCCAGGACGATCAGGATCGTCCCGCCGATCCGGTCGAGTTCCGTCCACAGTTTTTCGTAGACGGCGTTGAGCGGGTACCCGGTACGGCTGATCTGGTCTGACGGCCCACGGAAGGTGTTGACGAGTTCGACGGCCACTCGATAGCTACTGGTCAGATCCTCGCAGTTGAGATAGACCGTCGTGACCGTGAGGTCGTCGTACTGTCGTGCGTCCTCCTCGAGGTGATGCAGGAGATACTTCGTGACTGCCGTCTTCCCGACGCCGGTCTTCCCGTAGAGAAAGATGTTCCGTGGCTGTGAGCCGTTGATGACGGGCTGAAGGTACGCGGTGTACTGCTCGAGCTCGGCGTCGCGTTCCTCGAGCGACTCGGGCTGATAGTCGTCGTGGAGGACGTTCTCGTCCTCGAAGATGGCTTCAGACCGCTCGAAGAGAGTCATTATCTGCTAACTATCCAACGTGGTAATAAGCCCGTTGATGCGAACGTTACGAACGATTCGTTCGTTTCGTTCGATAGTGCGTGTGATCCGTTCGATGGTGTAGGGTGGTCCGTTCGATGATGAGGGTCAGTTCGTTCGATAGGGTAGGGCGGTTCGTACGATGGTGCAGGGTGGTTCGTACGATGATGAAGGGCGGTTCGTTCGATGATGAGGGGTGAGAGACACCACTGATTCAATCGTTAGGTGACGGGAGAGGGGTCGTTCTGGGCGATCGCTGCGGAAGGATTTCTAGAATGGCCAGATTTATCACGAGGAACTGAGAACCAAACCCGCGTTGCAGTCGCTCCGAGAACGTTTGAATGGGTGGTGTGTTCTCGAGGACATCGACGGCGTCCTCTCGAGGACGTCGATGTCTTCTCGCAGCATCGCCAAAAACGCACGTAATAGGCACTCAAACTGCCAAAAACGTTTGAACCACTGGTGGGGCGTCGCTCGAGTATCCCGACACACCCTCGACCAAAACGTTTGAATGGGTGGTGTCTCTCTCGCCACCCCTTCGGTCTCCCGTCACTCCTTCGGTTTCCCGTCACTCCTTCGGTCTCTCGCCACCCCTTCGGTCTCTCGCCACCCCTTCGGTCTGCACCTCCCATCTCGCTTCGCGACTCCTGAAACGTTTGAATGGGTGGTGTCTGACCGATCGTACTGTCCGAAACGGGCCGAACGAGGCAGTCCCCGAAGCGAGAAGCGGAGACGACTGGGCGACGATTCGTGATCGCTCGCCAGAGGCAGGCGACCGATCGCCCGAAAGCGGCGACTACCCGCCACCTCGAGTCGACCACAGGCGGCGACCACCACCGTCCCGGGTAGCCCACTGCCAGCGACGTTTCGCCGCCAAATTATCGGCTAATATTCACGATCGTGTAACGATCCGGCGAAAACTCGGAAGGGAACTTTTAACTGACGGGTGTATCTATGCTCGAACATCCAATATGGGGGTTACAGACTACTTCGAGTTGAGCGAGCACGACACCGACGCCAGGACGGAGACGATCGCCGGGGTCACGACGTTCCTCGCGATGTCGTACATCATTCTGGTGAATCCGTTCATCCTGGCAGAGGCGATCCAGCTTCCCGACCACAGCTTCATCCAGACCGCCCAGATGATCGCGATCGCGACGATCCTCTCTTCGGTCGTCGCGATCGCGGTGATGGCGTTCTACGCGAACCGGCCGTTCGGTCTGGCACCCGGAATGGGGCTGAACGCCTTCTTCGCCTTCACGGTCGTCCTCGGGATGGGGGTCCCGTGGCAGACGGCGCTCGCCGCGGTGTTCGTCGAAGGGATCATCTTCATCGCCATCACGGCGATCGGCGCGCGCGAGTACGTCATCCGGCTGTTCCCGGAGCCAGTGAAGTTCTCCGTCGGTGCCGGTATCGGCGTCTTCCTGCTGTTCATCGGCTTGCAGGAGATGGCGATCGTCACCGCCGACGAGGCGACGCTGGTCGCGCTCGGCCCGATCGCACAGTCGCCGGCGGCCTTGCTCGCCATCGTCGGACTCGTCGGGACGTTCATGCTCTGGGCGCGGGGGATCACGGGATCGATCATCATCGGGATCGTCGGCACGACCCTGCTCGGGTGGCTCACCTGGTTCGCCGGCCTCGCGAGCACCGAGGAGGTCGTCCCCGTTGCGCTCGTAAGCGACGGTGAACTGTCGTTCGCCGCGGTCACCTCCCCGCAGTACGACATCACGCCGCTGGTCGGCGCGTTCCTCGAGGGCCTGCGCGACGTCGATCCGCTCACGTTCACGCTGGTCGTGTTCACGTTCTTCTTCGTGGACTTCTTCGACACTGCGGGAACGCTCATCGGCGTCTCCCAGTTCGGCGACTTCCTCGACGACGACGGCAACCTCCCCGACATGGATCGGCCGCTGATGGCCGACGCAGTCGGGACGACCGTCGGTGCCATCCTCGGCACCTCGACCGTGACGACGTACGTCGAGTCGTCGACCGGCGTCGCGGAGGGCGGCCGGACGGGTCTGACCGCGCTGGTCGTCGGCGTCCTCTTTCTGGTCTCGCTCGTCGCGATCCCGCTGATCGCGCTGATTCCGGCGTACGCGTCGTTCCTCGCGCTCGTGGTCGTCGGCGTGATCATGCTCCAGGGCGTCCTCGACGTCGACTGGAACGATCCGGCGTGGGCCGTCTCGGGTGGCCTGACGATCACGATCATGCCGCTTACCTACTCCATCGCGAACGGCCTGGCGGCGGGGATCATCGCGTACCCGCTTATCAAAACCGCGACGGGCGACCTCGAGGACGTACGCCTCGGCCAGTGGCTCATCGCCGTCGCGCTCGTCGGTTACTTCTACGTCTACACGAGCGGGATGCTCGGCTGATCGCCGGTACCGGCAATCCGTTGGACGATCGCGGCGCTGATGGTGGCGCTGTTCCTACGGCCGTCTATGAGCACGATTACACTCTACGACCTGCCCGGTTGTCCCTTCTGTATGAAAGTGCGCAGGAAACTCGACGAACTCGACCTCGAGTACGACGTCGTCGAGGTACCGCGAGTTCACGCCGAACGCACCGAAGTGAAAGAAGTGAGCGGACAGACCGGCGTGCCCGTCATCGTCGACGAAGACCACGGCGTCGACGGCATGCCCGAGAGTAGCGACATCGTCGACTACCTCGAGGAGACCTACCAGTAGCCGATCGGACAGTTCTTCGTTTAGATTCGTTCCCACGACGACCAGCGCGTGCTGGGTTCGGCGTCGACTGTCGGTGCCGAGCCTTTTCGCAACTCTCAAAAATCGCCAGTAGATGTAGCGATCAGCCATAATGCATTAGTAGACCACGGCGAACCGGTTTACTACTATGGTAATCGGTAATCGCTTATCTGCCGCCAGCAGTAAGGTCAAGAACCTGCTCGGTTTCTCTAGCACCGACTCTCCGTCGTCCGCCGAAGTGCCGTCGGTGCTGGATCGAACCGGCTTCGACGGCTCACTCGAGGGCGCAGAAGTGATCGGACGGAGTCCGCTGTCGTACGTCGCCGCTGGCGAGTCGGTCTCGCCGATGATGGGCAAACACATCGGCCACAAACTCGCGGAGTACGGTCTCGACGACATACAGCCCGACGAGTGGTACCCGCTCCGGGCTCCGCTCGCGATGTTGTTCGATATGCGTGAGGAGTACGGTGAGGGGAGTATGCAGAACATGGGGCAGAACCTTCCCGATCACGTCGAGTTTCCGCCGGGAATTTCCGGCGTCGAAGAGGCTCTCGGCTCGATCGACGACGCGTACAACCACAACCATCGCGGCGGCGCGATCGGTTTCTACGAGTTCCACAAAAACGGAGCCGGCGAAGGGCGGATGATCTGTGAGAATCCCTACCCGTGTGAACTCGATCAGGGACTCATCAGGGGTGTCGCCCAGAAATTCGCCGACAGCCCTGTACAGGTCGAAGAGATCAGTGAGCGGTGTCGCGCCGACGGTGGGCAACGCTGTAAGTACCGGATCGAGTGGGTCGAGGTCTAGGGCGACTGACCACGGCGACCGTCGCCTCGAGACCGATCAGTACGGGTACTCCCGCGGCTCTCGCTGGACCGAGATCCACTTCAACGTCGTCAGCGTGTCCAGGATCCACTCGTCGTTGTACCGGCCCATTCCCGACGCGCCGACGCCGCCGAACGCGACGTGCGGTTCGTCGTTCAGCGGTTGGTCGTTGATGTGGACCATTCCGGTCTCCATCGCGTCGGCCACGTCCCGCGCTCGGGACACGTCGGCCGAGTGCACCGAGCCGGACAGGCCGTACTCGGTGTCGTTGGCGAGCCGTACAGCCTCTTCGTCCGTCTCGAAAGGAATGACCGGTGCGACCGGACCGAAGTGCTCGTTGGCTGCGATCGGCATGTCGTTCGTCACTCCCGACAGTACCGTGGGCTCGACGAACAGGTCGTCGTGATCGCCGCCGGCCTCGACGGTCGCGCCGGCTTCGACGGTCTCTTCGATCAGGCCGACGATCTTGTCACGCTGGGATTCGTTGACGACCGGTCCGACGAGGACGCCCTCCTCGCGCGGATCGCCGATGGGGAGGTCTTCGGTCCGCTCGGCGAGTGCCGCGACGTACTCGTCGTACAGCGACTCGTGGACGAGGTGGCGGTTGATCGAGATACACTCCTGGCCCTGGTGGGTGAACGAGCCGAACGCACCGGCGTCGACAGCCCGTTCCAGGTCCGCGTCCGATAGCACGACGTGGGCGTTGTTCCCGCCCAGCTCCAGCGCCGGTTCCGTGAACTGGCCGACGGCGCGCTGACCGACTCGTCGCCCGACCTCCGAGGAGCCGGTAAACGACATCACCGACGGCGTCGGGTGTCCCGAGAAGTGGTCGCCGATCTCGTCGCCGTAGCCGGGGACGACGTTCAACACGCCGTCCGGGAGACCGGCTTTCTCGAACAGCGACGCGAGCACGAGTCCGCCAGTCAGCGGGGTGTTCTCGTCGGGCTTGAGAACCACGCTGTTGCCCAGCGCGATGGCGGGAGCGACGACGCGACTGGTGAGATACAGCGGGAAGTTCCACGGGGTGATGACGCCGACGACGCCCGCCGGCTCGCGGACGAGCAAGTTCTCCTTGCCGGGGGTGACCGACTCCGTCCGCCGGCCGCCGTCGCGCATCGCCAGTCCCGCACCGACTTCCATCGTCCCCTGTGTGAGTTCGGTCTCGAAGGCGGCTTTGAGCTCGACACCCCCACACTCGACGGCGAACAGCGTCTCGAGGTCGTCGGCGTACTCACCGACCAGGTCACGGACGCGAGAGACGACCGCCGCGCGCTCTTGCGGTGGGCGTTCTGCCCATTCCTCTTGAGCGCTCTCTGCGATCGCAAACGCCTCGTCCACGTCGGCTTCGGTGGCCGACGGGACTGCCGTCAACGTCTGCCGCGTCGCGGGGTTTTCGACGTCGATCTCGTCGCGATCTCCGGCGGGTACCCACTCCCCGTCGAGATAGAGCCCGTTCCACCCATCTACCGGCGCGATGTCGAGTTCGTCGATCGCCTCCTCTTCGAGAGAACCCGTTTCGAAGCTAGTCATGGTACGCGCCCACGTTCACGTGTGACTGATTTATCGGTTTGGTTGTACGAACATGTGGCTGGAAAATCGGCAGCAAGCGGCTACCTCGAGTCTCGACTCGAGACAACTCACTCGGAAACTATTATAAAAATTACGTCTGTCGGACGACCTGTCGCGACGATAGCCCGTTCCGGCCGGGTTCAGGCTGCCTCTTCTCGCTCGGCGCGCTCCCGGATGACTTTCCGGAGTTCGGCGGCGTCGTGCAGTTCGGTCAGTTCCTCGCGCTCGACGAGCGCGGTTCCGTCGACCGATTCGCGTTTCGCACGATCGACGAAGTAGACCGACCGGGTGCGGGTGACGTGGCCGATCGAACTCATGATCCGGGCACGCTTCTCCGCGGCTTTCGTAAACTGGGAGTGACCCGTGAGGACGACGTCGTCTTTTTCGTCTTCGTCCTCGCTGACGGCCTTGAACGGCGACCGCAGCGTCGGGTGGACGCGGAATCCGGCACGCGTCAGTACCGTGACGATCTCCTCGTCGTCTGGGTCGGCCTCGGGGTCGTCTGGCGTCGGATCGGTGTCGTGGACGTCTTCGGCACCCTCGAGGACGTCGACGGGGCTCGTCAGCGGCGCGTCGAACAGCTCCTCGAGTGCCATCGCGACCTCGATGGAGGCGTTCATCCCGTCTTCGTACTTCGAGACCGTCCGCCGGGAGACGCCGAGTTCGTTCGCGAGCTGTCCGAGACTCCAGTCGCGTTGCTCGCGCTCGTCGGCGAGCAAGTCACCGTCGATGTTGACGTACAGTCCACCCGGTGCGGCGTAGATCAGCGGCGGGATGCCCTCGACGAACAGGTTGTACGCGGTGTCCGGACTGAGCGAGGGAACGCCGTGGCGGAAGTAGACGACGTCGGGTTTGAGGTCCTCGTCGCGACTCCGAAGGCCGATCACGAGCGGCGTCGCCTGGAGGTAGGTGCCGAGTCGACGCATCTCGTGGCCAGTCGCCTCGTTGAACGCGTCGATGTTACCGAGAATCTTCACGAGCACCAGGTCGTCGCCACGGCGGGCGGCGACGTCGAAACTCTTCGGTCGAATTGCACACCGGTCGCTCACCGTAAAGCCCGCGTCCTCGAGCATCGCGGTGACGTTGCCGACCAGTGCGGACCGGGACATAGGCGGAAGTAAGTGACTCCTCGTATAAGAGATTTTCCCCCGGTACGCCCGCCCTACGTCGGGCGATTCCGTCGATATTCCGGGAATATCCTTATATATCAGTCCCGGTGCCGTCGATCAGTCTCGGCGATGGCGTCGATGGGAACCGAACCCGGCTCCCGGCAGGTGTCCTGAAAACAGATTCTCGAGACGGCCATTCCGAAACGGACGCCAGCGGTCACCCCGAAACGGACGTCCGACGGTCACCCCGAAAGTCGTTACTCCCTCGAGTGAGTACGAAGCGTCGATGACCGTCGTGGGACTCGACGACACCGACTCTCGCGAGCGCGGGATGTGCACGACCTACGTCGCAGCGCGGGTCGCGGACGAACTGCGCCAGTTTGGCGACGTCGAGCGACTGCTCCTCGTGCGACTCAACCCCGCCGTCGAGTACAAGACGCGGGGAAACGCCGCGCTGGCGATTCACGTCGACTGCGACGCCGAGACGGCGTTTTCGGTCGCCCGCGACGAACTCGAGTCGCTCGCCGAAACGGCCGACGACCGGACCAATCCCGGCCTCGTGGTGGCCGGCCACGATCCGGACGACGTGCCGGGAAGCGTCGCCGCGTTCGCCCGCGAGGCGGTCTGCGACCACCTCGAGATCGCCGACGCCGAGGCGACCATCGACGCCGTCGGCTACCGTGGCTGGGGGCTCGGAAACGGCAGGGGGCGAATCGGCGCGCTCGCGGCGGTCGGCAGCTGGACGGCGCTCGAGGAGTGGACCTACGAGTACATCTCTTACCGCGAGCCCGAGCGGTGGGGAACGCCGCGAACCGTCGACCACGAGAGCGTCTTCGCGGCGGCCGACCGGGGGTACCCCGAGGCGTGGGACACCGTCGACTGCGGCGAGGACGAGACCGTCTGCGTTCCCCACACGCCCGGTCCGATCCTCCACGGCATCCGCGGCGACGACCCCGACGTGGTCCGCGAGGTGGCGGGTCGAATCGAGAGCGAGCCCGTCGACCGAACGCAGCTGTTCGTCACCAACCAGGGTACCGACGCTCACCTCCGGGACGGGTCGATCGCCGACGCCCGCGACGGCAGAGCATACCGCCTCGAGGGGACGGTCGCCACGGACCCCGAAACCAGACGCGGCGGTCACGTCTTCTTCGCGCTCGAGGCGAGCACGGAGCGACGCACTGTGGACCGTTCGGGGGGATCGAACGCCAGCGAGGAGAGCGGGGTACCGCGAGCCGACGGCGATGGCCGCCTCGAGTGTGCCGCCTTCGAACCGACCAAACGCTTCCGGGACCGCGTGCGCGCCCTGCGCGTCGGCGACCGGCTCACCGTCTGCGGGGAGGTTTCGCGGGGGACGTGCAAACTCGAGAAGTTCGCGGTTCGCGACCTCGTCCGGACCGAGCGGGTGACGCCGACCTGTCCCGACTGTGGCCGATCGATGGAGAGCGCCGGCCGAGACCAGGGCTACCGGTGTCGCGACTGCGGGACGACCGCGGCCGGGAAAGCGGAGGTCGAACTCGAGCGCGACCTCGAGGAGGGATGGTACGAGGTGCCGCCGTGTGCGCGTCGCCACGTCGCGAAGCCGCTGGTTCGCGGTGGCTTCGACGCGGCGACGCACCCGGAACGGTAAGAAGGGCCGCCGGCCCGCTCGAGGTGGCGCTATCTTTTGTCAGCGAGAGAATCCCGGCGTTCACGGCGAGCGAGGATGTCACCGCATGCTGACGCCCTGGCGAGCGAGGAACTTGCTCGCCCGTTTGATCTCGACGGGGCTGCCGATGATCCGGCAGTAATCGTCGTTCTCGTCGAAGATCGTGACGGTGAACTCGTCGTCGAGCTGCGCCTCGAGGCCGCGTATGGCCTCCCGTGGGAGGACGATCTGCGTGCTGTCGCGCAGCTTCGACGGTTCCGGCATTCGTCCGACGTAACGGCCAACGGCCGTTTATGTGTGTCGAAGTTCGTTGGCATCGGTAACTGAGACGGGACAGCCGGGCGAGCGGCAGGTACGACGGGTTCGCGTGGATCGACGAACGTCGTCCGCTGGCACCGGACGTACCCACCGGGTTCGACCGGGCGACGTGGCGTGGAACGTTCCGGTCCGACGCACGGAAATGGTTTTTCGGTCCGAGACGCGGAAATGGGTTTCCGGCCCGACGCATGGAAAGGGTTTTTCGGCCCGAACGGTTGCGTATAGACAAATGGGGCTCGAGGAGGAGATCGACGAGATCGAAGAAGAGATCGCCAATACGCCCTACAACAAGTCGACGGAGGCCCACATCGGCCGCCTGAAGTCGAAACTCGCCGAGAAAAAAGAGAAACTCGAGAACCAGTCCTCGGCTGGCGGCGGCACCGGCTACTCCGTCGAGAAGACGGGCGACGCGACGGTCGCTCTCGTCGGGTTCCCGAGCGTGGGGAAGTCGTCGCTTCTGAACGCGCTGACGAACGCCGAGAGCGAGACCGGCGAGTACGAGTTTACGACGCTCGACGTCAATCCGGGGATGTGCAAACACCGGGGAGCGAACATCCAGATTCTCGACGTTCCCGGGTTGATCGAAGGCGCGGCGACCGGAAAGGGCGACGGCAAGCAGGTGCTCTCGGTCGTGCGAAACGCCGACCTGATCGTCTTCGTTCTCTCGGTGTTCGAGATCGAACAGTACGACCGCCTGCAGGAGGAACTGTACGACATCAACGTCCGGGTCGACCAGGAGCCCCCGCGGGTCACCGTCCGCCCCAAGCACAAAGACGGGATCAAGATCACCTCGAGTGCCGACCAGGACCTGGACGAGGAGACGATCAAGGACGTCCTCCGCGACCAGGGCTACGTCAACGCCGACGTCAATCTCGGCGAGAAGGTGGACATCGACCGGCTGATCGACGGGCTGATGGAAAATCGCGAGTACATCCCCTCGATCACCTGCGTGAACAAGGTCGACCTTATCAACCCCGACTACAAGGCGGAAGTCGACGACCAGCTCCGCGAGCGCGGCCTGGACCCCGAGGAGGTGACGTTCATCAGCGCCGAGGCGGAGAAGGGACTCGAGGCGCTGAAAGACCGCATGTGGGAGAGCCTCGGCCTCATCCGGGTGTACATGGACAAGCCCGGCCGCGGCGTCGACTGGGAGGAACCGCTCGTGCTCAGGGAGGGATCGACCATCGAAGACGCCGTCTCGAAACTCGGCGGCGAGTTCGAGGAGCGGTTCCGGTTCGCTCGCGTCTCGGGTCCCAGCGCGACCCACGACGAACAGCAAGTCGGCGACCAGCACGTCCTCGAGGACGAGGACGTCCTGAAACTCATTCTCCGGCGGTGACGCTGCGTGGGTGACGAGCCGCGGGACGAGTCGGCTCCGACGGCGACCGACGGCGACAGCGACCGACCGACGGGAGACGACGCTCGAGCGTCGGCCTCGGCCACTGCCGGCCGCGACCGATCCACGACCGGCAACGCGTTCGGCTGGTGGCTCGCGCTTTTCTCCCCGCTCGTGGTTCCCTGGGTCGTCGTCACCACGACGGCGCGGACGCTCGTGTTCCCGTGGGGGATGACGACGCCCGCGACGGGAAGTCTGACGACGTTGCCGGCGTACGTCGGGGCGACGAGCAGCCTGCCGACGCACCTCGAGATGTGGCCGCTCGCGGTCGTCTGCTACGTGCTGGGTGTCGTCTGGGCCGGCGGCGCGCGCTACGGCGCGGACCGGCGCGTGACGGCCGGGCTGTTCGTGCTCGCGGCGATCGCCATCGCCTGGCTGGCCAGCGGCCTCGGCGTCGGCCCGCAGCGACAGGCGATCCCGCTCGGGTCGATCCACCTGCTCGCGCTCGCGACGTGGGCGTACGTCCGTGCGTGAGCGTCTGTGTGCGGTCAGAGGCCGATCGCCTGTCGCCCGACCTCGAAACCTCGCTGTGGGACCTCGTAGATCACGAGTCCCGCGAGGACGAGTTCGGCGACGGTGACGAGGACGGTGACCAGGTCGGCCCGGCTACTGCTGACCGTGACGCCGGTCGGGAGGCCGAACTCCTTCTTCCAGACGGGATAGAACAGCGCGATGCCGCGTTTGCTGCCCGCCACGTCGAGGACGTAGTGGGTGAGGACGCCGATCCAGACGTACTCGAGGTTCCCGAAGAAGTACGGAAACGCGACGAATCCGGCGAGAATCGGCAGGTTGTGCAGCGTCTTGCGATGGCGGCCAAACTCCGTGTCGATGTCGGGAAACAGCGCGCCGAGCGTCACGGGAACGCCGATCATCAGGATCGTCGCGAAGGTCGTCTCGTCGCCGGCCGGCTCTATGAGGTACCCCAGGCCGATACCGAGAAGCACCGCGTTGAGGACGTGTCCCTTCTTGTTCATCTACCCTGGACTGTTCAATTGGAGCGTGAATAGCGTACCGGATGCGTGCCGGTCCATCGATGTGACCGTACTTGATGGGTGCCGGTCCATCGATGTGACCGTACTTGATGGGTGCCGGTCCATCGGACCGCACTCGGGATTTATCCGATCCACTGACGACTAGTAGTGCATGAGCGACCCGGCAGAGACGACCGACGCGACGTTCTGGGTGGACGGCGACGGGGACGGGGATGGTCCCCTCCGGCGGTGCCGGACGCTCCTCGAGTCGATCGGCGATGGCCTCGTCCAGCTCGACGCCGACGGGGACGTCGTCGCGGCCACCGAGACGTTCGTCGAGTTGACGGGCCACGCTCGAGACGACCTCCTCGGCGAACACGTGTCGCTCGTCCTCGACCGTACCGACGCGGTGCGGATCGAGACGGCGATCCGTTCGATCCGCGATGACGACCGCGAGACGTCCACGCTCGAGCTCGAACTCCGGACGGCCAGCGGCGAGGCGGTTCCGTGTCGGCTGCGGTTGCACTCGTTCGACGATAGAACGGAGGAGGGGACAGTCGTCGTCTGTAACGTCGACGACCGCGACGGCCGCGACGACCGCGATGGTCGACGCGGGCGTCGCACCCTCGAGGATCCGTCCGACGCTCTCCCGGCAGTTCTGGACGAGGCGGACGTCGGCGTCTTCGTCCTCGATTCTACCTTCGACGTCGTCTGGCTCAACGAGGGGATCGAGCGCTACTTCGGGCTCGATCGCGAGGCGGTCGTCGGCCGGGACAAACGCGACGTGATCGCAGAGACGATCGGGAATCGCGTCGCCGATACCGACGCGTTCGTCGACACCGTTCGATCGACCTACGAGGACAACAGCTACGTCGAACAGTTCGAGTGTCGCGTCACGCCTGGCGAACATCGCGAGGAGCGCTGGCTCGAACACCGCAGCAAACCGATCGACTCCGGCCGGTACGCCGGCGGCCGCGTCGAACTCTACTACGACGTGACCGACCGAACGCGGTCCGAACGATCGCTCCGGCGAGAGCGAGACGTCGTCGAACGGATCCTCGAGACCAGTCCCGTCGGCGTTTTGATCGCGACCGCAGACGGCTCGGTCACCCGAATGAACGAGCGGATGGAAGCGATCCTCGGCCTCTCGAGTGGCGAGTATGCACTCGGCCAGCGGGACCTGTTCGACGCCGACGGCGACCTGCTCCCGTTCGAGCAGCGGCCGATCGGACGCGTCCTCGAGACCGGCGAGACGGTCCGGGGGCAGGAACTCCTGGTGAAGCCGCCGGACGGAAAGCGGCGGTGGGTCTCGGTCAACGCGACGCCGCTGACCGACGACGCGGGTGATCTCGAGCGCGTCGTCGCGACGGCCACCGACGTCACGCAGCTGAAAGAACAGGCCAGACGGCTCGAACGCCAGCGCGACGGGTTGCGGACGGAACTCGACGAGGTGTTCGATCGCGTCACGGACGGCTTCTTCGCCGTCGACGACGACTGGCGGTTCACGTACGTCAACGAGCGCGCCGAAGAGCTTCTCGACTGGACGGAAGACGAACTCCTCGGCGAACCCCTCTGGGCGGCGTTCCCCGAGGCAGTCGACTCGACGTTCGAAGAGCAGTATCGCCACGCGATGGAGACCCAGGAGTCGATCTCCTTCGAAGCGTACTACCCACCGCTCGAGGCCTGGTTCGAAGTGCGGGTGTACCCCTCCGAGAGCGGACTCTCGGTGTACTTCGCCGACGTCACCGAGCGCAACCAGCGCGAACGCGAACTCGAGCGCCAGCGCGAACAGCTCGCGGCGCTCAACAACGTCAACGACGTCGTCAGGGAGACGACCGACGCGGTCATCGACCAGTCGACCCGCGAGGAGATCGAACGGACCGTCTGCGAGTCGCTCGCCGACTCGGCGTCGTACGCGTTCGCGTGGGTCGCCGAGGTCGATCCGCAGACGGAGCGGCTCGTCCCGCGGGTGGAAGCCGGCGTCGACGGCTACCTCGAGGACGTCGACGTCTCGGCGGATCCCGACGAACCGGCGGGTCGAGGGCCAGCGGGGAGAGCCGTACAGACCGGGGAGATGCAGATCAGCCGGGACGTCCTGACCGACCCGGCGTTCGAGCCCTGGCGCGAGTACGCCCGCGAGTACGGCTACCGTTCGTCGGCCGCGATCCCGATCACCCACGAGGGGACGCTCTACGGCATTCTCGGCGTCTACTCCGAACGAACGGGCGCGTTCGCGGCCGACGAGCGGTCAGTGGTCGGGCAACTCGGCGAGATCGTCGGTCACGCCATCGCCGCCGTCGAACGCAAGCGGGCGTTGACCAGCGACGAGGTCGTCGAACTCGAACTCCAGATCCGCGACGTCTTCGAGGCGGTCGACGTCCAGCAGTCTCTCGAGGGGACGATCACGTTCGAGCGGACGGTACCAGTCGGCGACGGCGAGTACCTCGTGTACGGGACGGCCACCGACGACGCACTGCCGACGCTCGACGCGCTCACAGACTGCGTCTCGTACTGGGAGGACGTGACGGTGATCAGCGAGGGCTTCGGCGACGTCTCGTTCGAGGCGCGACTCTCCGAATCGACCGTGCTCTCGACGATCGCATCCCAGGGCGGGTACGTCGAGGAAGCGATCGTCGACGACGGCGACTTCCACATGACGGTCCACCTCCCTCGCGAGACGGACGTCCGCCGGGTGACCGACGACGTCGAAGCGCGATATCCGAACGCGGAGGTGCTGGCGCGTCGCCAGGTGACCCGCGACGTCGGCTCCTCACAGCGCCTCGAGCGCACCTGGTTGGACGACCTGACCGACCGCCAGCGGGCGGTCCTCGAGGCGGCCTACTACAGCGGCTTCTTCGAGTGGCCCAGGGACAGCTCCGGTGAGGCGGTCGCGGAGTCGCTCGACATCGCGCCGGCGACGTTCCACCAGCACATCCGGACGGCACAGAACAAACTCTTCGAGACGCTGCTCGAGGAGACGCTCACCACGAGCTACGGCGGCCGCTGACCCGTCCCGTCGTTCGCAGTCGTCTCCGGTGAAACCGCCGGATGACACGTAGTTTTCGGGACACAGGGACAGCAGTATCAGGACACGCGCGATCGCTCGAGTTCCGCGAGCAGGTTCGACAGCGCCTGCTCGACGGTCGCCGCCCGGATCGCGGCGCGGTCGCCGTCGAACACGTACCGCGAGACGGTCACGTACGACGACTCCGACCCCCAGGGGCCGGCGTAGGCGACGCCGACGTAGACGGTGCCGACGGGGTTTTCCTCGGTTCCACCGGTCGGGCCGGCGATTCCGGTCGTCGCGACGCCCCAGGTGACGTCGGTGACGTCGCGCACGCCGCGGGCCATCTGACGGGCGACGGGGGCAGATACCGCGCCGTGTTCGTCGAGTGCCTCGCGAGAGACGCCGAGGTGTCGTCGCTTCGCGTCGTAGGCGTAGGTGCACAGCCCGGCGTCGAAGTAGTCGCTCGAGCCGGGAACTGCCGTGATCGCCGCCCCGATCAGACCGCCGGTACACGACTCCGCGACGGACAGCGTCTCGTCTGCGTCTCGAAGCGCGTCGCCGACGCGCTCGGCCAGGTCGAGGTCGATCGCTTCGTCCATACGCGAGGTGACGACGGGCGAGGTAGTGATACTACCGGACGACAGTCAGTGATACTGCCGGACGTAAGTCGTGAAAGATTCTTGCCGTTCCGGGGTGGCGAGAATCTTCACACAGTTACGTCCGATAGTATGAATCCTCGATCGCGTCTCGGGTGCGATCGAGGGATGAACCGTTTTGTCCGGCAGTATGAAAGGAGGGGACGCGACCTTCCGTGCCAGCACGCGTGACGAAAGAACCACGGGGAGCGATCCCCCACCCACTCCCATGGAGTACGAGACGCCCCTCTTCTTTCACGTGATGGAGTACGCGGTGCGCGCCGAGCGGGACGTGATCGACATGGTCAGCGGGAATCCCGACTGGGAGCCACCGGCGGCGCTTCGCGACGCCCTTCGCGAGTACGCCGGCCTCGAGCCAGAGCAGTTCCAGTACCCGCCGAGCGTGGGTCTCCGGGACCTGCGCGAGGAGATCGCTGCCCGTCGCGGCGTCGACCGCGAACAGGTGGTCGTCACCAACGGGGCGGGCGAAGCCAACTACCTCGCGATGGCGCGCGCACTCGAGCGCGACGCCGGGTCGGAGGTCGTCCTCACCGATCCCGTCTACTCCTACTATCCGGGGAAGACGACGATGCTCGGCGGAACGCCGGGGTACGTCGCGACGGCCGAGGACGGCCAGCTCGACCCCGCCGACGTGCGCGCGGCGGCGAGCGAGGAGACGGCGGCGATCGTCGTCAACTCGCCGAACAACCCGACGGGGGCGGTCTACCCGGAGGAGACGGTTCGAGAACTCGTCTCGATCGCCGAGGAGCACGACGCGATCCTCGTCTCCGACGAGGTGTACGACCACTACGACCTCTCGGGGCAGTTTGCGAGCGCGCTCGCGTTCGACTCCGACCACCGGATCGTCACGAACGCCTTCTCGAAGTCGATGGCGATCACGGGCTTTCGGGTCGGCTACGCCATCTTCCCGCCCCAACTCGTCGAGAACGCCCGGAGTCGCCACATGCTCGTCAACGTCGCGGGCAGCCGACCGGCACAGTACGCGGTGTCCCGGGCTCTGCGCGAAACCGAACCGGCGTACTACGAGGCGAACCGCGAACTCCTCCGCGAGCGCGTCGAGACGTTCACCGACGCCCTCGACGCCGCGGGTGCCGAGTACACCCACCCCGACGGCGCGTTCTACGTCATGGCCCGCTTCGAGGGGTTCCCCGGCACGCTCGAGAACGTCGAGCGGCTGATCGACGAGGCTGGCGTCGCCGGGATGCCCGGCGAGGCCTTCGGAACCGCCCGCGAGGAGTGGCTACGCTTCGCACTCGTCACGCCCCGCGTCGAGGAGGCGGCAGAGCGACTGGCGACGTATTTCAGATAATAGGTGAATCAGTTCACCCGAACGTTTTGGGTGCCGTCACGACCTCGATGGCGTATGTCGGTACTCGAGGACCTCGTCGAGACGGGAGTGGGTGCGCTCGCGCTCTCGTTCGGCGTCGTCGCAGGCGTTGCCGTCTACTCGACGGGATCGGTCGCCGCCGTCGTGGACGTCACGGCGCGGTTCGTCGACGCCGTGGCGCTGACCGTGCTCCCGCCCACGTCGCTTGCTGCGTGGCCGAACGCCGTCGCCGGCCTCGCGGGGACGGGCGCAGCGGTCTCGCTCGAGGACTCCGTCTCCTACCGGGTCGCCGGGTTCGTGGCGACGTACCTCTTTCTCGCGGTGCTCTTGCACTACCTGTTCACGCCGGCCTGACCGTGGGACTCGATACTCGTCGCAGTTGCGAGCGGCGACGATCGGTCGGCGAGGCGGTCGTCAGCGCAACACGCCGCTCCACTCGCAGTCGGTGCAGGCGAACAGCCCCACACCGTTTATCGTCTCGCCGTCGCAGGCCGGGCAGGCGGTCGAGCCGACCCGTCCATCGGGGCCGTCGCTCGAGTGCAACACGCCGCGGGCTCGCACGACGGGAAGCGACGTGCTCGCCTCGTCCTCGCTGTAGGGGAAAATCTCTCTCGCCGTCGATTCTGTCGGTTCCGTCCTCGCTGGGAGTTCGAGTTCGACTGTCATAGTCACTGTGGGTCGAAGCCACCACCACCGGGTTCGACTCGAGTGGAGAGACCACATTCCTGTAGTTAAGATTAACTATTAAAGACCTGTGTCGATATCGACGACCACCGCACTATTATATGAGATATATACACACATCGAAGCAGGAAGACGCGAAACGAGCGAGACCGACGAATACAGGTGGACGGGTCGGCTACCTGCTGGCATGAGTGGACTCGACGTCGAACCGGTCGACGAGGCCGACGCGGATACGGACGACCACAGCATCGAGGTGACGCCGACCGACTCCGTCGACGACGAGACGGAGCGCCAGACGATCGACGTCGAGCCCTCGGACGAACCGGTCGAGGGGCCCGACTACGTCCTCTACGGCGGCAAAGGCGGCGTCGGAAAGACGACGATGGCCGCGGCGACCGCCCTGGATAGCGCCCAGCGAGGCGTGCGCACGCTCGTCGTCTCGACCGACCCCGCCCACTCGCTTTCCGACACGTTCGAGACCGACGTTCCGGCCCGCCCGGAGCGGATCCGCGAGGACGTCCCGCTGTACGCCGCGGAGATCGACCCCGACGCGGCCCTCGAGGAGGGCCAGGCCGCCTTCGCCGCGGAGGGTGGCGCGCTCGGTGGCCTGGGTGATATGCTCGGCGAGGAGTCGCCGATGGACGCGATGTTCGGCGGTGCGATGCCCGGCTCGGACGAGGCGGTGGCCATGCAGACGCTCCTCGAGTACATGGACGACGACCGGTTCGAGCGCGTGGTCGTCGACACGGCACCGACGGGTCACACCCTCCGCCTGCTGCAACTGCCCGAGGTCATGGACACGATGATGGGGCGACTGATCACCTTCCGCCAGCGCATCGGCGGCATGATCGACGGCGTCAAGGGGATGTTCGGCGGCGGCGAGGGCGTCGAGGAGGGTCAGGATCTCGAGGACCTCGAGGAGATGCGCGAGCGGATCGAACGCCTCCGGGCGGCGCTGCGCGATCCTGGACGGACCGACTTCCGGATCGTCATGATTCCCGAGGAGATGAGCGTCGTCGAGTCGCGACGGCTCTACCAGCAACTCGCCGAGTTCGACATCCCCGTCGACACGATCGTCGTCAACCAGGTGATGGAGCCACTCGCCGACGTCACCGACGACGTCGACGGCGACTTCCTCAGCCCGAACCTCGAGGAGTGTGAGTTCTGCCAGCGCCGCTGGGACGTCCAGCAGAAGGCGCTCATGGAGGCCCAGGACCTCTTCCGTGGCAACGACGTCCGACGCGTCCCGCTTTTCGCGGACGAGGTGCGCGGCGAGGAGATGCTCGAGGTCGTCGCCGCGTGTCTCCGGTAGCGATCGCTGTAATGAACCGTTTTGTCCGGCGGTATCAGTAACTCTCGACCACGAGCACGCGAAGGTCGTTCACGTTCGTCCCCGTATAACCCGTCTCGAGTACCGCTTCCCGATCCTCGAGGAGTCCGTAGACGTCGTTCTCCGCGAGCGCCCGTCTCGCGGCGTCCTCGCCGTCGCTGGTGATCGTCTCTCCGTCGACGATCGCCCCACAGGCGTCGGTCGGACCGTCGATCCCGTCGGTGTCGACGCTCGCGCAGACGGCGTCCGTTTCGGCGTCGGCGAACTCGAGGGCGGCAGCCAGCGCGAACTCCTGGTTCGGACCGCCGGTGCCGTCGCCGCGGACCGTCACCGTCGTTTCGCCGCCCGAGCAGACGACTGCCGGTGAGTCGATCGGTTCCCCGGTCGCGGCGATCTCGTCGGCGATCGCCGCGTGGAACCGCCCGGCCTCGCTCGCCTCCCCGCGAACCCGACTCGAGAGCACCGCGGTTCGGTAGCCACGCTCGGCGGCGACCTCGCGGGCGGCGTCGATCGCCGTCCGACCGCTCGCCAGCAGGTGCCAGTCGACCCGATCGACCACCGGGTCGTCGTCGGTTGGCGTCTCCTCGCGCTCGCCCGCCGCGCCGCGCTCGAGTCGCTCCCGGACGGCGTCCGGCACGGAAGGGTCGTACTGCTCGAGGACCGCGAGCGCGTCGTCGAACGTGCTCGGGTCGGCGACGGTCGGGCCGCTGCCGATCACGGAGGGGTCGTCGCCGACGACGTCGCTGATGGCGAGGGTCGCGACTGCGGCGGGGGCGGCCTCGCTGGCGAGTCGCCCACCTTTGATCGCCGAGCAGTGCTTTCTGACGGCGTTTACCTCGTGGATCGAGGCTCCCGACTCGAGGAGGGCGTCGGTGGTCGCCTGCAGGTCCGAAAGCGAGAGCCCCTCGGCGGGAGCACACCACAGGGCGCTCGCACCGCCGGTGACGACCGCGAGGACGAGCGCGTCCCCGTCGGCGGCCGCCGCCCGCTCGAGCACCCGCCGCGTGCCGTCGACGTTCCGCTCGCTCGGCGTGGGGTGGTCGCCATCGAGGACCGTCACGCGGTCGGTCTCGGCCCCGTCCGTCGTCACGACGACGCCGTCGTCGATCCGGTCCCCGAGCGCGTCCTCGAGCGCGGCGGCGACGCCCCCGGCGGCCTTGCCACCGCCGAGGACGACCACTCGGTCGTAGTCTGCGAGATCGTAGGTCGCCTCCTCGACGTGGAGCGTCCCGCCCTCGAGCGAGACCGCGTCGGCGACGACCTGGCGGGGGTGAGCAGCGCGGATCCCCACCTCGAGACAGGCGAGTGCGACGTCGTGTGCGTCGGTTTTCGCGCGCCGCTCGCGGTCGTCGAACATGGTTCAGACGACCTTCCGGAGGAGGCCGTAGGCGGCGTCGCGCAGTCTGTCGGGGAGATACCGGGCGTACAGCCCGACCTGGGCGACGGTGCCGACGGGGTAGCGCACCGGCGGCTCGGCGCAGGTCCCCGCCTGGACGATCGCGTCGGCGACCTCGGCGGGATCGACGGCGAGTGGCCCACCGCCGCCGATCAGCTGGGCGTCGTCGAGGATCTCGTACAGCGACTCGTAGGCGGGCGTGCGACCGCCGGGTAACTCGTCGTCGACGCGGTCGGGGAACGACGTGTCCACCGGTCCAGGCTCGACGACGACCACGTCGACGCCGAACTCCTCGAGTTCCGCCCGGAGCGCGTCGCTCATCGCCTCGAGTGCGAACTTCGAGCCCGAGTACGCGCCCGATCCGGCGACCGAGAGCCGCCCGAGCACGCTCGAGACGTTGACGATCCGCCCCTCGCCCTGCGCGCGCATGTGCGGGACCGCGGCACGGGTCAGCCGGTGAGGGCCGTAGACGTTGACGTCGAACTGCCGGTGGAGGTCCACGGTGGAGACGTCCTCGAGCGGCCCCATCTGGGCGTAGCCGGCGTTGTTGACGAGGCAGTCGATCGCCCCGCCGAGGTCGACGGTCTCCTCGACGACCGCGGCGACCTGGTCGGGTTCCGTCACGTCGAGTGCCATCGTCTCGCAGCCCGCCTCCGCGAGGTCTTCGATGTCCTCCGTGTCCCGGGCGGTCGCGACGACCAGCCACCCTTCCTCGAGGAAGGCCGTCGCCGTGGCGCGGCCGATACCGGACGAACAGCCCGTGATGAGGACGCAGTTTTTGCGCGTGTAGCGGTCGTCGTCCGTTCGCGTCACCTGATCGGGTTCGCGACCCGAGTCCGTCACCTCGTCGTCTTCGGCTGGTTCGTCGTCGCCGGCAGCGGGGTCTTCGTCCCCGCCGTCGGTCTCTTCGGCTTCCGCTGGGATGGCCATGCGCGATTCGTTCGGGAGACGACACCTAAGTACCGACGGTTCGTCGCGATCCGAGCGAGGCGTCGGACGGGGATCGGGAGGCCGCTATCAGCGTCGACGGACATCGTGGTGTCACGCCGGATACGTCGCGCCTTCGACACCGAACCACGTGGTAGCGCTCGGGCCATCTCGCCTGGAAGAACGGCGGCTACTCCCCGGGATCCGACTGGTACCGGTCGATCAGAATAGTGCCGGCACGGACGAGCACGTACAGTCCGGTCGTGGCCCCCGCGAGTTGCGTCACGGCGGCCCACATTACGCCGCTCTGTCTCGGGAGTTCGTAGAGGAACCGAGACGGACCGACGTTAACAACCTGAGCTACGAACACAAACGCACCGAGCAGCGAGACGAGCACGAGTCCGACGCCGATCCAAAACAGGAAGATGCCCGCGATGAGTATACTCTCTCGAATCGCCCACCTGAATCGCTGCTGGAGCGGTTGCGGGAACGTTCGGGTTACCATAAATCCTATCTTCGAACGAGAGTACGAAAAAATTACTGAACGGAAGCGATCTCTCGAAATCCTCGTCGAGTGATAGGGACGTCGGTGGGCGGCCGACCCCTCGAGGGACGGCTAATCGTCGACTTCCCGCTTCGCCTCGTCCGCGTAGCTGTCGGCGAGCCGGATCGGCTCCGGAAGTTTGTACCCCGCCGCGAGCGCGAGGACGACGTCGGCGGCGGTCTCGGGGCCGACGCGGTGGCCAGGGCTCACGTACAGCGGGTTGACGTGACGGTTGGGGGAGTCGTACTGCTTCGTCTGGACCGCATAGCCCAGCAGCGTCCCGTCGGGAGCGTCGACCCTCGAGTTCGCCTCGATCGGCACCCGCGCGCCGGCCGGCAGGCCGTCTGTGTCCTCCCGCGGCGTGCCACAGAGCAGGCTCTTGGCGACGCCGACGCTCGGCACGTCGCGGACGACCCCCATGTGGGTCGCGATGCCGGCCTGCCGGAAGTGGATGCGGCCGCTGCCGTCGAACAGCAACAGGTCGGGGTCGACCGACAGCGCCTCGAGTGCCTCGAGGATCGGCCGGCCCTCGCGAAAGGAGAGCAGCCCCGGGACGTACGCGATCTCGAGCGGCGTCACCGCGTGGACGCGCTCGATCACCTCGCCGGCTTGCATCGCGACGACGGCGCTCAGCGCGCGGTCGTCGAGAAACGACTGGTCGACGCCGGCGACGATCGGCGGGTCGGCGTCGCCTGCGGTGGCGGCGAGGGGGTCGGCGAGCGTCGTGGGGTCGAACTCGAGGTCGTCCTCGAAGACGGCGACGCGGGCGATCTCGCGCTGGAGCGCCTCCATGTCGGCACGCGAGAGGTCGGCGTCGGGCGCGAGGTCGGGGCGGGGGGTCACGTTAGAAGGGACCGCGGCCGCGACCTGGACCGCCTGGGCCGCCAGGACCGCCGGGGCCGCCACCCAGCTGGAACTGGCTCGGGGCGCGGACGTTCTGCGTGCGCTTTACGTACTCGCCGTAGCCGAGTCCGATGGCGAGTCCGACGAGGTGTGCCGCGTGGGCGATCGGACCGCCGCCGCCGGTGCTGATGAAGAAGACGCTGACGACCGCGTAGCCCCCGGTCAACATCCAGATCGGGATCGGGAAGATGAAGTAGAGGTACACCTTGAGACCGGGATTCAGAACCGTCAGGACACCCATAATAGCGAGAGCGGCCCCGCTCGCGCCGAGAACGCCGGGCGTCATCGGCGTCACGGGTCCCGTCGCGATCTGGACGAAGATCTGTCCGAGACCCGCGAGCGCCCCGCTGGCGAGAAAGAGGATCGCGAAGTTTCGCGACCCGACGTACCGCTCGACGAGCGGTCCGAAAAAGAAGATCACGATGCTGTTCCCGACGATGTGGTAGAACCCGCCGTGGGCGAAGATCGACGTGAACCACGTCCAGATATACTCCGGATGCTGCGGTGTGAGAACGAAGATCGACGTGAGGGCGGCTTGACCCAACACGAGATCCGTTACGAACTGCAAGGCGAACGTCACCCACATGAGCGTGAGGAACAGGTAGGTCACGTTCCCGCGGAAGTACGCCAGCATCCCGCCGGGACCCGCGTTAATGCCGAGTTTCGAGGTGATACTCGAGGTTTTCGACGTGCTCTCCCCGGTGTTCACGCTGTCGTCGAAGCCGCTATCGAACACTCCGCCGGGGTCGTTCCAGTCGCGCAGGCCTGAACAGTCGTGGTTTTCGGGCAACCGGTGTTCGGCACAGTACGTCCCCCCGCAGTGCCGACACTTGTACGGCATGCTTTCTTCTTTCCCACACACGTCGCACTTGGCCATTGCCCGGGGATATGTGGCGAATAGGTATGGGGTTTGGGGTTCCACCGATCCCCGACGGGCCGACCTGCCGACCCGAAACCGGTACGGTGGGATGTCGGCGAAACGTAACGCTAACCGCCCGGTCGGCGATCCCACTCTTCCGCTTCCGCCCCGCTTTTGATCGTCGCTCGAGTACTGCCCGACGAGCGTTCCACCGTCCCGACGGGACGCGCCACGACGACCAGAAACCCACGACACCCATGACCGAGTTCACCGGTATCCTGCTCTTCGACGGCGACTGCCCGTTCTGTTCGGCCGCGGCGACCGCCATGCGCCAGCTTCCGGACGTCGGCGCGGTGCAGTGGGACGACCCCGCCGCGCAGGCGTTCCTCGAGGCGCAGTTCGACGAGGCCCCGTTCGCGCTGTTTTTCGTCGACGGCGAGGCCGAGACGGTCTGGGCCGGCGAGGCCGCGGCGAGCGAACTGTGCGAGCGGGCCGGCATGCCCGTCCTGATCCAGGACGTCGTCGGCGACAACTACGAGGCGGTGGCCGACGCGATCCGGACGGTCTCCGGTCTCGAGCGCGAGCCCGACCCGTACCACGGAGAGTATCCGCTGGCCGACGAGGCGGCGGCGCGGTTCGACGAGCTGGCCGCCCGGGGCCGGCAGACGCACGTTCCGAGGGAGACGGATTCGTGATCGTTCCCGTGGAGTCGGTCCAGACGGGTCGTTCGCTCGAGCGTCGGGTGTGCGGTCGGACTGTGCCGTCCCCTAGAGCTATGGTAACGACGGACATTGCCCTGGCTGAGGCACCTCTATGTCCGACCGAGACCTGCAAGCGGACCAGCAGCCGTTGAAAGAACAGTACGAGGACGACCCCGAGGAAGCCCGGATCACGCTGACGGCGACCGGCGAGCAGGAGGCCGACGTCCGGTCCTGTCACGTCGACATCGGACGAGCGGTGTACGAGGCCGAACTCCACGAGGGCGCTGCGGGACCCGGTACCGCCGCCTGTTCCGGCGACCTGCTGCTCGGCGCGCTGGCCGCCTGCGCACAGCTCACGACGCAGGCGGTCGCCGACGCGTTCGGCGTCGACGCCGACATCGACACCGAGGTGCGTGGCGACCTTGACCTCCGCGGGACGCTCGGCGTCGACGACGACGTCCCCGTGGGGTTCCAGGACGTCGAACTCGAGACGACCGTCGAGGGCGACGTCGACGAGGAGACGGCCGACGCGCTCGAGCGGTACGCGGAGCGCTACTGTGTCGTCTACCAGACGCTGACGAACCCGCCCGAGATCGAGACGAACTGGCAGTTCGAGAGGTAACGGCGGCCTCGCTTCTCACGATGGATTCGGCGTCGGCAGCGACCGGTGTCGACGAGGCGGGACGAGGTAGTTCGCTCGCCGCAGGACGGACATATACTGGAGGATGCCGTTGTTGTTTCGCGAGCCAACGGCGGAGGAGAGGTCGGTTCCCGTCACCGTCTGTTTCGTCTCGACGAACGCCGAAATACCGCGCTGGTGGGCGAGGAAGTGGACCCCGGCGGCGTCGTCGTTGGTCGAGTTGAAGTCCCGCCGGAGGATGAGCGGTTCGTCGCCCTCGCGGGCTCGAGTGGCCTTCTGCGTGTGACCGACCACGCCGCGAGTTCGGGCGTCCTCCTCGGCCGACGCCCCGCAGTCGTCGACGCCACTCGAGTCGCCCAGGTTGTGTCCGGCCCCGTCGACGCGACCCTCGTCGGCGTGTGCCGGACAGAACATCTTGCTGACGCGCTGCTCGCGGCTGTCCTGTTCGTACCACTGGTGGAGGTTGAGGTCGATCCGCGAGAGGTGGGTCGTGGTGCCGCCGGCGAACGGTCCCTCGTCGATCGTCACCCGCGCTTCGGTGGCCTGGTTCTTCCGGAAGCCCGACTTGAAGCCCATGAACATCGGCGCGTCCTCGGGCACCGGCTCGGAGTCGGGAATCCCGCGGACGTCCTCGCGCTGCTTTTCGGCCGGAATGCCCTCCCCGACGAACCCCGTTCGTCGCTCGTCGACCTCGAAGACGCCCTCGAGCGTCCCCTCGACCTCGACGTCGTTTAGCTGCTCGCGGTTTCCCTTCAGCGCCTCCTCGGCGCTCAGGACGACCTGGCCGTAATCGCTGGCGAGGTGGAGCAGGGCGTCGTACTCGTCGAGCTCGGGGTTTTCGATCGGAACGAGCGCCTCGGGGTGTGGGAGGTCGACCGACTCTGGCAACGCCTCGTCGAACCGGTCGAAGTACGCCGGCGAGTAGCCGATCGTAAACACCAGTCCGTCGTTTCCGCGCGCGTAGGCGCGCTCGAGCGTCGTCAGCGCGTCCTCGAGTTGCCCGCGCTCGTCGTCGGTCGGCCCGTCGCCGACGTACTCGAGGTGCAAGAGGAGGTGGTGTTCCGGCGGGAGGTGATTGCCGTGTTCGTCCCGGCTGAGGTAGTCGTTCCAGGCGTGCTGTCGGTCGGGGAGGTCGTCGGGGTCGACGGACGACTGGGGAACGTCGACGTTGTTCTCGCGATCGACGCAGGCGGCGAGCGCGCTCGCGCCGCCGATGGCCACGGCACTGCGGACGAACGCCCGGCGGGAGATTCCACGCGGCGTGCGAGTCATACGTTTGGTTGGGGTCCGCGTGACAAAGGGAATTGTGGTGCGAGCGACAATCAGTTAGCGCCGGGCCACGTCAGACCCTAGCATGAAACAGATCGAGGTGTTCGAGGAGATCGACGCCCCTCCCGACGTCGTCTGGGACATCTTGCTCGAGTTCGACACGTACCCGGAGTGGAACCCGTTCGTTCGCGAAATCGAGGGGCTGCCCGTCGTGGGCGGACGCCTCCGCGTACGGATCCAGTCGCCCGGCTCGCGCGGGACGACGTTTCGACCGGAGGTCGTCGCCGTCGAGGAGAATCGACGTCTCGTCTGGCACGGCCGACTGCTGGTTCCGTTCGCGTTCGACGGCTACCACGAGTTCCACCTCGAGCCGGTCGACGACGACCGAACCCGGCTGCTCCAGCGCGAGACGTTCCGCGGGGCGCTCGTGCCCGTGTTGCTCGACGAGGAGCGCGTCGAACGAGGGTTCCGGGCGATGAACGAGGCGGTCAGAGAACGGGCCGAGCGGCGCGTGGCGGCGTCGATCTGAGCTACAGCAGGTCGACGAGTCCCTCGAGCGAGTCGATCTCGTGGGTCGGCTCCACGTCCAGTTCGTAGTTCTCGCGGTGTGACCGCCAGACGAACGCCGAGTCGACGCCGCAGGCGTCGGCGGCGGCGACGTCGACCCAGCTGTCGCCGACGTACAGCGGGTTCGTCGCGTCCATCTCCGAGATCGCTCGCTCCAGGTAGTACGGCGTCGGCTTCTTGCGTTCGATCCCTCGGACCGTCGGCTCGCGCCCGTACCAGGGGTCGAAGCCGTCCAGCCCGAAGTGGTCGACGATGGTCTCGATCGTCTCGTGTTGGTTGTTGCTGACGATCGCCCGCGGCGGCTCGAGGAACTCGAGGGCGTCGACGTCGTCGTAGAGGGTCTTCCGGCCGGCGCGGATCTCCTCGGTCTGGACCTCGATGGCGGCTCGTTCGCGCGCCGTCCAGAGTTCGTCTGCCGTGACGCCGTACCGGGTGGCGAGTTCCCGGAGCGAGGGGACGTCCGGTCTGATGAGCGTCTCGACGTGTTCGTCCGTCGGCGAGTCGACGCCGACGGCCTCGTAGGCGTCGTGCATCGCACGTATCAGTGCCTCTCGACTGGTCGGGGTCGTCAGCACGCCGTCGTTGTCGAAGACGACTGCGTCGTATTGCATCTGTGTTCCAGTACGACGCCACGTGGTTTCGTCGTTACGCCTCTTCTCTCGTTTTACGTTTTCCTGTCACAGATCAACGTTTGTCAAACATGTAGCTCGGAATATGAATGCTTATTAGCAAAGATCGGCAATTTTGGGTATGAATCGTAAACAGTTCACTCGAAGACAGTTCAGCGCGGCGCTGGTAGCGGTTCCGACGATCGGTCTCGCCGGCTGTATGGGAAGCAACTCCGACGACGAAGGCAACGGATCCGAAAACGAATCCGGTGACGACGAGGTCACGCTCCCGGACGACGACCCCGGCGAACTCACGATCGTCCTCGAGAACGAGAGCGGCGAACCGGTCTCGTCCGGCGTCGAGGTCGACGTCAGTCACACCGAAGAAGACTCCAGCAACACGTTCAGCGGCGGGATCGAGAACGGCGAGCGAACGCTGACGACGCTCCTCTACGAGGGCGATTACACGATCACCGTCGAGAGCACGAACGACGAGTTCGAGCCAGTCGAGGAGGAAGTGACCGTCGGCGAGGACGACGTCGAGACCACGATCGTCCTCGAGGGCGCGACTGGCGACGACGCCGCCGCAGACGAGTAGTCCGAACCTCCCTCTCCTTTCTTCACTTTCCGCCGCCGACGAAGTCCGTCGCGTCGAGCCGTGTCCGCGTGATCGGACCGACCGACGCCGTCCGCAGGTTCAAATGTGAACACGCGGCCAGTGTCGTCGATGCACGACGATCCGACCGCCACCGACGAGCCGATCGGAAGCCGAGCGCGGACTCGAGGCGACGATGGGACATAGGGCTCTCGTCGCCTACCGGCGACCCGACCACCGCTACGACGTCCGGTACAGCCACTGGGGCGGCGAGGACCTCCAGCTCGTCGCCTCGCTCGCCCCCGACGCGCCGCTGGCTCACGGCGTCGTCGACCCGGAAGTCCTCGCAGACTCCGTCGCCCGGAGCCGGATCCTCTCCGGTTACCTCGACCCCTGCGTTCACGAGGCTCTCTATCTCGTCTCGCCGGAGTTCGAGGTGACCGCCTGCCGCGTGCTCTGGCTCGAGTGGGACGACGGGCACGAAGACGGCCGCGGCGCGATCGTCGAGGTCGAACCCGGCGACCGCGACCTCGAGGTCCGGACCTGGTTTCGCGCGCTCAAGACCACGCTCGCGGACGTCGTCGAGATGGGCGTGCTCTCGCGTCGCGCGGCGAGGTCGTACCTCGAGGCGCGCGTCTGCGAGGACGAGAACGGACGCGTCTACACGTACGGGACGCCGAACGAGACCGGGGACGCCACGGAAGGGCCGGAGTGGCCGTCCGACTGCGGCTGACCGTGATCACTCGCTCCAGCGCGCGTCGGCCAGCGTCCGCTGGACGGCCTCGTGACCGACCGCCTCCGCGAGCGTCTCGAACCCGGCACGTTCGGTCCGGCCGCTCGCGTTCGCGACGAGTCGCGAGACGATGAACTCGGGCGTCGACCGGCCGACCGTCTCGAAGCGGGGCTGGTAGTCGACGAGCAACTCGAGGTCGGGGCTCAACCCTTCGGCGAAGATACCGTCGACGCGCGCTTCCGGCGGCAGCGGCTCGAGGTCCTCGGCGAGGTGGGTGACGAACACGCCCAGCGCGTCGCGCTCGACGGTGAGCGTGACCAGTCCGTGCAACAGGTCGGCGGCGCTCCCCGGCTCGGTGATCGCCTCGAACTCGTCGACGAGCATCAGCGTCCGTCCGGTATCTGACAGCGGCGGGACGATCGACCTGAGCGTCGACTCGAGGACGCCCGCGTTGAAGCTCGCGTGGCGGCGGTGGAAGACGAGCGCGTCGACGGGCGTCACCTCGGCGCGTGCGGCGGGGACCGGCAGCCCCATCGAGGCCAGCAGGACGACCTGACACAGCGTCTCGAGCAGGGTCGTCTTCCCGCCGCTGTTCGCGCCGGTGAGCACCGCGACGTTCTCGTCGTCGGGAACCGCGACGTCCACGGGATCGAGCGAGTGATCGCCGAGCGCGTAGGTCACGGGCTGGACGGCATCCTCGTCGCGCGCGGCGAGCGTGAGGTTGCGCGCCTCGAGGACGGCGACCGTCGCCTCGTCACCCTCGTCGACGAACGTCGGCCGCGTACAGTCGTACGCGAGCGCGAATCGAGCGAGCGACAGCTCCAGTGCGATCTCGTCGACCGCGGTGACGGCCCGGTCGACCTCCTCGCGTGACGTCTCGAGCGTCGCCTCGAGGTCGCTCGCGACGGCAGCCTCGCGCTCGTCGATGGCCTCCCGGAGGTCGTCTCGCAGGTGCCGTAACGTCGCGCCGACGAAGTCGGTCGCGTCGGTCGCGTCGGTCGGCATCGCGTCGCGAACCCGGTCGATCGTGACGTCGGCCTCGCTCAGCAGGTAGTCCTCGAACGCCTCCCGGAACTGGACGACGTCGCGGACGCCCTCGGATCGCAACTCCTCGATCACCTCGAGCGCGTTCGCGTCGACGTCCTCGACCGTCCCCAGCGCCTCCCGGAGTCGATCGAGTTCCTCGTCGGCCCCCTCGCGGACGCGACCGCCGTCGAGTGCCGACAGCGCCCGTGCCGCCTCCTCGAGGCGCGCCTGCTCGAGGTCGGCGATCGTCTCGAACGGACCGGCGTCGACGCCCGCCTCGAGGACGGTGAGGGCCGTCTCGACGGCGGCCAGCTCGCTCTCGTCGCGCTCGTCGTACCGTTCGTAGGCCGCGAGGACCGCCTCGCGGTCTCCCTCCTCGAGGGTCTCCCAGGCGTCGCGTGCGGCGAGGACGCCGTCGAGTCGCGTCTCCATCTCCTCGCGGGTCGAAAGCGGCGTCAGCACGCGGATCCGATCGGCGGCGCGGTCGGTCACCGCGTGGTCGACCGCGAGGTCGAGCAGTTCCTTGTACGCGGCGCGGGCGTCGCTCGTCGCGAGCACGTCCATCCCCGCGCCGCCCGTCGCCCGCCGCAGGATGCGCGTCGCCCGCCCTCGCGGCAATCCGGCCTCGGACAGCGTGCGCACGTCGCCGTTCTCGATCGCCTCCACCGCCCGCTCGGTCCCGAGTTCGTCGACGAGCGTCTCGCGCGTCTTCGGGCCGACTCCCCAGTACTCCTCGAGTCGCATACCCGTGGATTCGAGGCGAGTCTCTTGAAGACTGTGTGATCTGCTCGCGCACGTGCCGTCCACGTGCAGTTGGCCCGGTTATGATCCGTTCCGGTGCGTCATAACGATGGCTGTGAGTCGTTACCGCCGCAACCGCGAACCGTCGTGCGGTTGCGTCGGCAACCAGTCACAGCCACCATTATCAGTGGTCGGCAACCAGTCACAGCCACCATTATCAGTGGTCGGCAACCAGTCACAGCCACCATTATCAGTGGTCGGCAACCAGTCACAGCCACCATTATCAGTGGTCGGTCCCGTCGCTCTCGGCGTCGGCCGAGGCTTCGTCGTGACCGACGCTGTACCCGATGCCGTGTGTCCCGCCCCGGGCGTCGGTGATCGTGACCGACCCGCTGTTCGGCACCTCACCCTCGAAGACGGCCCGGACGAGGACGGTCCGTACGGCGATCATCTGTGCACACGCTTCGTCGGGACCGGACGTGTCGACGGCGGAGACGTGCGCCGTGAGGCCGTCTGCGTCGGTCCCGACGGAGTCGACCTCGAGTTCGTAACACAGGTTCGGCACGCGAACCCGGACCTGCAGGATCTTCGCCCGGTCGAAGTCGGTCTTCTCGACGAACTTCTCGACGGCCTCCCGGTCCGTCTCGGAGAGGCGCTCGTCGTCGATCACGTCGGCTGCGTCTTCTTTCGAGAACAGCGGTTCGGCGTCGGTCTCGCCCCGGTTGACGGTGTAAAACAGCGTCTCGTAGTCGGCCAGCGTGTACTCGTTCTCGCCACCGCCGTCGCCGTCGTTCCCCTCGTCGTCTCCGTCGTCGCTCTCGCCGTCGTCGTTCTTCTCGTCGGTGTCGCCTGTTCCGTCGTTCGCGTCGTCTCCGTCGTCGCTTTCGTTCCCGGCGTCGCCGCCATCTCCGTTTCCGTCACCGTCCTGATCGTCGTTTCCGGACGCGCCGACCCCGGATTCGAGACACCCGGCCATCATCGACGTACCCACGAGTGAACTGCCGTACAGCATCCGCCGTCGTGTCAGGTCCATACGACGTACGAGGACGACCGATCGGATATATGCACCCCTAGGTGAAACGACCCTTTCACCGTCTCGCGACGCTCGAGCGTCAAAATACGTGGTACGCACCGGTGACGATCGGAGCCGCCGTGAGTTCGGCCGAGACGGGTCTCCGAGCCGTCACTCGGAGCGTCGGAACCGGGCGGGGTGGGTCCCGCCCTGGCGTGAGAGACATGAGCTGACTCGAAGCGGGGGCGAGTCCACTTCCGAGCGATCCGGGCACGAACGCACGGCAATCGGCCGGTACGCGTGTCGTGGTCTGCGCCGAGCGTGCACCCGGCGGGGGTGTATCCCCGCACGTGGGTCGATGGCATACTCTCCCTTAGTTATGCGTCTTCTGGAACGACGTTAGCCCGTCGAAAACGCCGCAAACCTGCTCGTACACGGCGTATATCCCGTCGCTACGCGCGATCGGTCGGTCCGCCCAGCCGACGGCGATAGCACCCGGCTACCGGTCGGGAGGGGTCGCCTACTCGTCGCCACGTCCCGGTAGGGCGGCCGTGAGGCGCTCGAGGCGGTCGTCAGGCGAGCGTCCGCTCGACGTACTCGAGGACGTTCTCCGACTCGGGCATCGTCACGCCGCGTTCGTCGTCGACGAGGACCGGGACCACGCGCTGGCCGGAGACGCGCTTGACCTCGTCCCGGCTCGAGTGCAGCGGTTCGACCGGGACGCGCTCGTACTCGACGTCGAGTTCGTCGAGGCGGTCGGCCACGCGCTCGCAGTACGGACAGCCATCGAGTGCGTACAGGGTGATCGTCACGGTCGTCGTTCGACCCGCGCCGGTAAAGCGGTGACGGCGGTTTCGCACGCGAGACGCGATACCGACGGGTCGAACGGCCAGAGTAGCAGTGTACCGTCCCCAGAACGATAGTCGTGGCTCGCGTAGCAGGCGTATGGCCCGCGAGACGCCAGTTCGACTCGGTATCGTCGGCCTCGGCTTCATCGGTACGACCGTCGGCGGCCAGTTCGCTCGCCACCCCGACGCGACCGTCGCCGCAGTCTGCGACCTCGACGACGCCCGCCTGTCCGAAATCGGCGACCGGTTCGACGTCCCGTCCGACCGGCGATACCTCGAGTACGACACCATGCTCGCCGACGCCCCGCTCGACGCCGTGTTGATCGGGACGCCACACACGCTCCACTACGATCAGACCGTCGCCGCCCTCGAGCGAGGCCTCCACGTCTACTGTGACAAGCCGCTGACGACGGACCTCGAGCACGCACGCGACCTCGTCGATCGCGACGACCGGACCGATCGAACGCTGATGGTCGGCTACCAGCGCCACCTCCAGACGTCGTTTCGGACCGCTCGGCGGCGGTGGGACGACGCGACGCCGAACTGGATCACGGCCTCGATCACGCAGGACTGGATCGACGACTCCGCCGGCACGTGGCGTCTCGACCCCGACCTCTCCGGCGGGGGGTTCCTCTACGACACCGGGAGCCACGTCGTCGACGGCGTCCTCTGGACGACCGGCCTCGAACCGGCGTCCGTCGTCGCCAGCATGGACTTCTACGACGACGCAGACCGCGTCGACAGCCGGGCCCACCTCGACGTCGCGTTCGCGAACGGCGCGACGGGGACGTTCTCGTTCAACGGCGACGCCCCGGCCGTCCGCGAACACATCCACCTCTGGGACGACGACGGCGCGGTCTACCTCGAGGGCAAACAGTGGCGCTCCCGAACCGTGCGCGAGATCGACGCCGACAGCGGCGACTACGTCCCCTACGTCGATCCGCGACGCGAGCAGTCGCGCGCCGACGCGTTCCTCGAGAGCGTCCTCGAAGGTGTCGAACCACCGGCGACGGCCCGTGACGCCTCTCGGGTGACTGCGCTCACGGAAGCCGCCTACGAGGCCGCCAGGACGGGAACGCGGGTCGCCGTAGACGCCGAGTAATATCCGTATTGACCACGTTAACGAGAGTGCCATCGACGTGGAATACCCGTTTTACGGGTCTTAATGAGCTACTCAGATGGCCGTTCGATTCGGCCGCCGTCTCCCGATTACGATCCGACTAGCGACCCGTCCGACCGCACCCCGTGCGTGTGACACCGTTTCGGGGGGACCCGGCGGGGTGGGACTCGGCCGAATCTGGTTAACTCGCTCATAGGTTCTGACCCGATTCGGTTACAAGCCGGATAACTACGTCCGGAAACCGAGACCAGTCGTCCATGATCGAGTGTACGAACTGCGAGACCGCACAGTTCTTACAGATCACCCAGAGCCGCGTCTACTTCGAGGACGGAGAGATGATAAACGAGATCAGCGAGACCTACGAGTGTACCCTCTGTGGCGGAACCGGGACGTACACGTACGCGGAGTCCTGCGATCGGGCGAACGTCACCGGCGACGTCGAAGTCACCGAAGAGCGCCCCAGATTCGCCTGACTACCCGCCCCCGTCGCCGGGGGCAACGACAGGGACGACCGTCGCTCGCACTCGCCTCCCGGTTCACTCTCTCACCGCGTCTTCCGGCTATCCGTCTCCTCTTTCGCTCTTCGTCCGCGTTCGCCGTCGATCTCGCGGTCGGGTCTTCGGTTCCCGTACTGGCGACGGGCGACTGCGGCGGCCCGTCGGCTCGTGTCCCACTCCTCGAACAGTCCGTACTCGGTCATCGTCTCCATCCCCGCGACGACGGCCGTGAGTTTGATCCCGACCAGCGGAATCTCCGCGACCGAGACGATCACGTCGGCCCTGAGGACGATCCCGTCCCGCAGGAGAACGTCGAGGACGTCGACCAGCGCGTCGTCGCTCCTGCTCGCCCTCGTCGTCTCCCTCGGCGGTGACGTTCTCCCTGCGGGTCGGATCGACCGGCACGGCGGACCGATCTTTCTCGGCGAGTTCTGGTTCGCCCGCGGCCTCGGCGACACGGCGCATGTCGGTCCCCTCGGGAAACTCGAGGCCGTACTTCGGGGTCGTCTCGAAGAGGCGATCACCGCCAGAGTCTGGATGCCGAGCAGTTGCGTGTCCCCGATCGAGACGGCGACGTCTGCGTTGACGACGATCTCCCTGTCGAGGAGCATCTCGAGATCTCCGTGAGGCCGGTCTTCTGTCTGCTGGGCTGGAAGTCCCTCATACGGACCGCTGTCCGTCCGTCCCGCAGCGACCGCCCCGACGAGATGCGGTCGGTCGCCTGCGGGTCCGCCCGCTCGATCGGCACCCAATCTTGCCCTCTGAGAATCCGATCCAGCAGCTATTTCCGCCTCGAGCGGCGGCTACCTCACATGGATCCGGCGCTCGGGCCTCCCGAAGCGATGGCGGACAGACGCGAGGAGCTCACGCCGATGATGCGCCAGTACTACGATCTCTGTGAGCGCTACGACGACGCGATCGTCCTCTTTCAGGTCGGCGACTTCTACGAGACATTCTGCGGCGCGGCCGAACGTACCGCTCGCCTGCTCGAACTCACCCTCACCAGCCGTGAGGACTCGACGGGCGAGTATCCGATGACCGGCATCCCGATCGACAACGCCGAGTCCTACGTCGAGGGGCTGCTCGAGGCGGGCTATCGGGTCGCGATCGCAGACCAGGTACAGGACCCCGCGGAGACGACCGGCGTGGTCGACCGGGCGGTCACGCGCGTAATCACGCCCGGGACGCTCACGGAGGACGAACTGCTCGCGAGCGACGACAACAACTTCGTGGCGGCGATCGCCCGCGGCGATGGATCCGCAGCGCGAGCCGGCGGCGACCGCGAGGACGAGGGGGACGAAATCGGGCTCGCCCTGCTCGACGTCTCGACGGGCGAGTTCCTCGCGACGAGTTCGACCTCGAGCGAGGCGATCACCGACGAGGTGAGCCGCTTCGCGCCCGCCGAGGCCGTCGTTGGCCCCGACGCCGCCGCCGAACTCGTCGGCGACGACTGCATGGTGACGCCCTACGACGAGACGGCGTTCGACGCACAGCGGGCCGAGGAGACGGTCGCCGCCTACTTCGGCGATCCCGACGCCCTGCTCGCGAGTTCGGCGGAGATCCGCGCCTGTGGGGCGCTCCTCTCGTACGCGGAGTACGTCCGCGGCGGCGTAGACGAGGACGGCGACGACGCCGACGACGCCGGTGACCGGCGACTCGAGTACCTCACGCACCTCACGCGGTACGACCCGCGGGAGTACCTGCTGCTCGACGCCGTCGCGTTGCGCAGCCTCGAGTTGTTCGAGCCGCGGTCGGTCCACGGCCACGAGGACGCCACGCTCGTCGGCGTCCTCGACGAGACCGCGAGCGCACTCGGCGGCCGAAAGCTCAAAGACTGGCTCCGCCGACCGTTGCTCGAGCCCGCGACGATCGAGGCCAGACTCGACGCCGTCGAGGAGCTGACGGCGGCGGTCCGGACCCGCGAGGAGCTTCACGAACTGCTGCGGGACGTCTACGACCTCGAGCGGCTCATCGGTCGCATCTCGCGCGAACGGGCGAACGCCCGCGACCTCCGGTCGCTTCGCGACACGCTCGCCGTCGTCCCCGACGTCCGCGAGCGACTCGCGGACGCCGACGCCGACCGCCTGCGGGCACTGTACGACGCGCTCGACCCGCTGGCCGACGTCCGGGAGTTGATCGACGAGGCGATCGTGGCGGACCCACCGATCGAGATAACCGAGGGCGGCATCGTCGCGGAGGGCTACGACGAGGACCTCGACGACCTCCGGGCGACCGCCCGCGCGGGCAAGCAGTGGATCGACGACTTGGAGGAGCGCGAACGCGAGCGGACGGGTATCGACTCGCTGAAGGTCGGCTACAATTCGGTCCACGGCTACTACATCGAGGTGACGAACCCGAACCTCGAGGCCGTGCCCGACGACTACCAGCGCCGCCAGACGCTCAAAAACTCAGAGCGGTTCGTCACGCCGAAACTCAAGGAGCGCGAGGAGGAGATCGTCGGCGCGGAAGGGCGGGCCGACGAGCGCGAGTACGAACTCTTCCGTGAGGTTCGCCGGACCGTCGCGGACGAGGTCGAACGCGTCCAGTCGCTCGCGGACGCGCTGGCGACGGTCGACGCGCTCGTCTCGCTTTCGACCGTCGCCGCCCAGTACGATTACTGTCGGCCGACGGTCCTCGAGGACGGCCGAGAGATCCGGATCGAGGGCGGTCGCCACCCCGTCGTCGAGCGCACGCAGTCGTCGTTCGTGCCCAACGACGCCCGCTTCGACCGGGACCGTCGGCTCGCGGTCATCACGGGACCGAACATGTCCGGCAAGTCGACGTACATGCGCCAGGTGGCGCTGATCGTCCTGCTCGCACAGGTCGGGAGCTTCGTCCCCGCTCGAGCGGCGACCGTCGCGCCAGTCGATCGGATCTTCACCCGCGTCGGCGCGAGCGACGACATCGCCGGCGGCCGCTCGACGTTCATGGTCGAGATGGACGAACTCGCGACGATCCTCGAGGAAGCCGACGAGAACTCGCTGGTCCTGCTCGACGAGGTCGGACGGGGCACCTCGACGACCGACGGCCTGGCCATCGCGCAGGCGATCACCGAACACCTCCACGACGAGGTCGGGGCGACGACGCTCTTTGCCACGCACCACCATCCGCTGACCGAACTCGCCGACGACCTCGCGGCTGCACACACGTTGCACTTCGAGGCGGCCCGGGACGACGGCGAGGTCGTCTTCCGTCACGAGATCGAACCCGGTGCAGCCGAGGGCTCCTACGGCGTCGAGGTGGCGACCGCCGCGGGCGTCCCCGAGTCGGTCGTCGAGCGCGCTCGAGACCTCGTCGAGGCGAACGCGACGACCGACCTCGAAGAGACCTCGGCCGACGAACCGGCCGCGGACGGGGCGACGACGGACCCGACGGCACCGACCACCGCCGACGGCGGCGACGACCTCACGGACGTCGCGGCAGAACTTCGCGCGCTCGAGATTGCCCACATGACGCCCGTCGAGGCGATGTCGGAGCTGGATCGGTTGAAGCGACTGCTCGAGGAGTGACTACCGCTTTCCTGCGACCCACTCGTACGGACCGCCGTCCGTCCCGCAGCGACCCGTCCCGTCGGGCGGTCGCGGCGGCAAAGCGGGACAGCAGACCGTATCAGCCGGTCGTCGGCTCGAGCGCGACGAACTCGAGGCCGTGCTCTTCGAGCAGCCGCTCTGCGCGGTCGGTCACGGACGGTGCGACCAGGATTCCACGGATGGCGGCGTCGGCGTGCAAGTCCCGCTCGAGCGCGTCGACGTACCGCCGAAGCTGGGAGACGGCGTCGGGGCCGACCCGGCGGCGCTTGAGTTCGACGACGACCGTCTTGCCGTCGCCGTCCTCGCCGTAGACGTCGACCGCACCCGCCGGCGTGTCGCGCTCGGTCGCCAGCGGCGTGAATCCGGGCTCGAGCAGGTCGGGATCCTCGAGGATCCGCTGGCGGAGGTCTTCTTCGGTGCCGACGAGCGCGAGGTCCTCGGGATCGGACATCTCGAACGTCGACACCTGGAACAGCCGTTCGAACGTGATCGACAGCCGCTCGTCGGGTGTCGAACGCAGGCTGCGGAGCCGGAGTTTCCCGTCCTCGAGCAGCGCCTCGTGCTCGCAGCCGGGCGGCTGCCAGTTGACCGGCTGCTGGCCCTCGTCGGTGTGGACCAGCGCCGCGCCGTCGGGTTTGAGCACGACGAGGCGGTCGCCGGCCTCGAGGCGACTCGATGCGCGGCCGTCGTAGTCGACGGTACAGCGACCGACGACGGTCACGAGCGCTTCCCTGGCGATCCCGTCGGCGATCGTCTCGTGGGCTACCTCCGGCGTCGGCTCCCGGTGGGTCACCGTCCGGGACTCCTGCTCGCGTACGTTCACTGCTCTCTGGTAGTTGTCCTGCGAGTAAAAACGACGCGACCTGCGGGCGCAACCCGCGGCTCGGTCGGCTGGGGCCCGGCTATCGCCGCGTGGGATCGACCGCGAACGGGCTGTCCCGCTCGGTCCACGGCCAGCCGGGGATTCGCTCCTGGAAGCCCGCGGCCAGTGCCGCCTCGAGGTCGTCGACGCCCGCGTTCTCCTCGCTCGAGCCGTGGACGTTGACGTCCGCGTAGTGGAAGGTCGCCTCGCCGAGCGTCCGCAGGGGCTGGGTGCCGGCGATCGTCGCCGCGAGCTCCCGGCCCAGAATTTCGTCGACGATGAAGCCCGGATAGTCCCCGTCGACGTCCAGATCGCGCAAGATCGCGACCATCGCGGCGACGTTGACCGCGAGGTCGCCGTCGGCGAAGACGGCGTCGACCTCCTCTAGGTACTGCGCTTCGGTGACGTGTGCGACGTCTGTGTCGAACGTCGCGCCGAGCTCGTCTCGGACGTCGTTTACGATCGGGACGACGGCGTCTGCGCGGTCGGCTACCCAGTCGCGTTCCTCGGCGACGCGTGCCGGTGTGAGTCGCATACGACCCGTTCGCGGCGGTCGCCCCTCACTTTTGCGAAGGCTTTTATATCACGCAAGGAATAGCCTCGGGTAAGCGGGTTCTCCCTGGAATCTCCCCGCACGGACCAGGACACGACCTGGGCGCGTGCTCGTCACAGCACGGACTACTGTCACACGATGATCCGGGACGAGAGACGATACATGGCACAGACTACGTGGCCCTCGCCGGGTGGCGTGATTCGACAGCCCCGTCTCTCCGTCGCCGTTCCCGGACGCGTCGACCGCACCCGTGACGCCTGCTGGACGTCCGGCACGCCCGTCCGAAAGCGGGTCCACGCGAGTGAACTCTTGCGAACATGAGCACTGTAGAGCAGCAACTCGACGAACTGAAAGCAGAGATCACAGGCGAGCTCCCGAGTCACATCTCGGTCTCGTCAGTGAAGTACGAAGGGCCAGAACTGGTGGTCTACACGCGCGATCCGAAGGAGTTCGCCCAGCAGGGCGACCTCGTCCGGAAGCTCGCGAGTAAACTCCGGAAACGGATCACCGTCCGCCCGGACCCGAGCGTCCTCTCGCGACCCGACGAGGCGCGCGAGGAGATCATGAACGTCATCCCCGAGGAGGCCGGCGTCACGGACCTCGACTTCCACGCCGACACCGGCGAGGTCGTCATCGAGGCCGAAAAGCCCGGTATGGTGATCGGCCGTCACGGCTCGACGCTGCGCGAGATCACGAAGAACGTCGGCTGGACGCCGGAAGTCGTCCGGACGCCGCCGATCGAGTCGTCGACCGTCTCGAACGTCCGCAACTTCCTCAAACAGGAACGGGACGAACGTCGGGACATCCTAGAGCGGGTCGGCCGGCAGATCCACCGCGAGGAGATGTCCGACGACGAGTACGTTCGCATCTCCACGCTGGGCTGCTGTCGCGAGGTCGGGCGGGCCTCCTTTATCCTCTCGACGCCCGAGACGCGCGTGTTGATCGACTGCGGCGACAAGCCGGGTGCCGAGGGCGAGGTGCCGTACCTCCACGTTCCCGAAGCGCTCGGCGCGGGCGCACAGAACATCGACGCGGTCGTCCTCACCCACGCCCACCTCGACCACTCCGCGCTCATCCCGCTTTTGTTCAAGTACGGCTACGACGGGCCGATCTACTGCACCGAGCCGACGCGGGACCTGATGGGACTGCTGACGCTCGACTACCTGGACGTCGCCGCGAAAGAAGGGCGCACTCCGCCGTACGAGTCCGAGATGGTCCGCGAGGCGATCAAACACACCATCCCGCTCGAGTACGGCGACGTCACGGACATCGCGCCGGACGTCAAACTCACCTTCCACAACGCGGGTCACATCCTCGGGTCCGCAGTGAGCCACTTCCACATCGGCGACGGCCTGTACAACGTCGCCTTCTCCGGTGACATCCACTACGAGGACACGCGCCTGTTCAACGGCGCGACCAACGACTTCCCGCGGGTGGAGACGCTCGTCATGGAGTCGACCTACGGCGGTCGCAACGACTACCAGACCGACCAGGAAGACTCCGAGCGCAAACTCAAGGAGGTCATAAACGAGACCGCAGACCGCGGCGGGAAGATCCTCATCCCCGCGTTCGCCGTCGGCCGCTCCCAGGAGATCATGCTCGTCTTAGAGGAGGCGATGCGCGAGGGCGAGATTCCGTCGATGCCGGTCCACTTAGACGGGATGATCTGGGAGGCGACCGCGATCCACACCACCTACCCCGAGTACCTGCGCGACGACCTCCGGGATCGGATCTTCCACGAGGACGAGAACCCCTTCCTCGCCGAGGAGTTCAACCACATCGACGGCGGCGAGGAAGAACGGCAGGACGTCGCCGACGGCGACTCCTGTATCATCCTCTCGACCTCGGGGATGGTCACCGGCGGCCCGATCATGTCCTGGCTGGGCCACATCGGTCCCGACCCGGACTCGACGCTCGTCTTCGTCGGCTACCAGGCACAGGGAACCCTCGGTCGACGCATCCAGAACGGCTGGGACGAGATCCCCACCAGCGAAGTCGGTGCCATGGGCAACGGCGGCGGCCGCGGCACTCTCTCGCTGAACATGGACGTCGAAACCGTCGACGGCTTCTCCGGCCACGCCGACCGCGCCGGCCTCGAGAACTTCGTCCGGACGATGAACCCCCGCCCCGAGAAAGTCCTCTGTGTCCACGGCGACGAGCGCTCCACGCAGGATCTGTCCTCGGCGCTGTACCACGAGTTCAACATGCGGACGTTCGCACCGAAGAACCTCGAGACGTTCCGGTTCTTGTAGTCTCACCTCCGTTCTCTCGCAGACGCCCGAACGGAGTCGCCACCTTGCCGACTCCGCCGTTCCTCAAATTGATTGCGTCCCGTCACGATGGCGACGACGTGGAGAAAGTGACCATCGGCGACGTCTCCGCCGACGACTCGAGCGGCGGGGGCGTCCGCCGCGTGCTGTCCGACCCGCTCGAGACGACCGACGTGGCGATCAATCACTACCGACTCGCCCCCGGCGAGGGCTTTCCCGGCGGGCTCCACGCCCACGCCGACCAGGAGGAGGTGTTTCTCGTCCTCGAGGGGGCGGCGACGTTCGAGACGATGGACGGCGAGGTTACCGTCGGTGCGGGGGAGGCGATCCGGTTCGCTCCCGGCGAGTTCCAGTCGGGCACGAACGACTCCGCCGAGGACCTCGTGGCGGTCGCGCTCGGCGCGCCTCGCGACACCGGGGACACGCGAGTCCCCGTCGACTGCCTCGAGTGTGGCCACGCCGACCTGCGTCTGGACGCAGGCGAGGACGGACTGTCGTTCGCCTGCCCGGACTGTGCCGTCGAGTACGTCCCGCGAGACTGTCCCGAGTGCGGACACGACGACCTGCGTTTCACGCTCGCGGAGGACGAGCCGCGACCGGTCGTCGTCTGCCGGGGCTGTGGGAGCGAATTCGACCGTCCGCCGCTTCGGGACTGACGGCGCTGTCGAATACCGCTCCATCGTCGCCGAGTGACGACCGGCGAACGGGCGTCACTGCTCGCCGGCCGCCGCGACTTCCGAGGGATCGACGACGTCGCCGGACTCGAGGTCGACGCCCACCCTGTCACAGAGGTCGAACAGCGGGCACGCGTCCGGCTCCTCGAGACAGGCCGGTTTCCGCGCCGAACAGTACTCGCGGCCGAACTGGATCGTCGCGGTGTGACCGAACCCACACTTCTCGGCGGGGACCTCGCGCTCGAGTATCTCGCGGACCGCTTCGTGGTCGGCGTCGGGTGGCGCGATACCCAGTCGGCGATAGATGCGGTGGACGTGCGTGTCGACGGGGAAGACGCCCGACCGGCCACCCGAGAACAGCAGGACGCAGTCGGCCGTCTTGGGACCGACGCCGCGGACCTCGAGCAGCGTCTTTCTGACCGTCGCCGGCGCGTCCTCGGTGACGAACGCGTCGAAGGCGGCGGTCGAACCGAACTCCTCGAGCACCCACTCGGCGGCTCGCTGGATCACCTCGGACTTCTGGTTGTACAGCCCGGCGGCGCTTATCGTCTCTGCGAGTTCGTCCCGGTCGGCGGCGGCGAGCGACTCGGCGAGGTCCACGTCGGGACCGTCGTAGCGCTCGCGTAACGCGTCGTGGGCGGGCTGGCTCGCCACGTCGCTCGTGTTCTGGCTCAGGATGGTCCGGACGAGACAGACGAACGCGTCCTGTCCGTCGCCGACCTGCTCCCAGAAGATCGACTCGTCGTCGGCGATCGTGACGGCGTTCTGTCCGCCGTCGATGTTGTGCTCGGGAAAGCCACGATCGCCGTAGAGACGGGCGAGGCGATTCACGACCGCTTCCGCGCGAGAGTCTGTGGCCATCCGTACGTTCGCTCGTCGGTCTGGCGAACTAACGGTTGTGGTTGTGATACACCGCCGGGCGATCGCCACGCTCTTTCGCTCTCGGGTGGCACGTAGAGACGATGGCGAAGCGATCTGTGAAAGACGTCGATCCAACCGACGCCGAACATCGCGAGGTTGGCGGTGGACTGCTCGAGGAGGAGATGGGCCCGAGTTCGTCGCTGGCACACCTCTACCGCGGCGAGGTCCACCGGATGCAGGTCTGGCGGGAACGGCTCGACCAGACGACGAACTGGGCGGTGATCGTCATGAGCGCGATCCTCACGTGGGCGTTCTCGAGTCGGAACAACCCACACTACATCATCCTGCTCGGGACGACGGCACTGGTCGCGTTCCTGTTCATCGAGGCCCGCCGCTACCGCGGCTACGACCTCTGGCGGGGACGGGTCCGTACGTTCCAGAAGAACGTCTTCGCGTACGGCCTCGACGCCTCCGACGGCCTCGTGGATCCGGAGTGGCGAAGGAAACTCGGCCAGGACTACCGCAGGCCGGTGATCAAGATCTCCGTCGAGGAGTCGATCGCACACCGGCTCCGACGGATCTACCTGTTTCTGTTCACCGTGATGCTCGGCTCCTGGGGAATCCGCGTCGTCGCGTTCGCGGGCCAGCCGTGGCCGGAGAGTGCGGCGATCGGCCCGATTTCGGGACTGGTCGTGACCGTCGTCGTCGTGGCGCTGTACCTCGTCGCCGTCGCAATCGCCGTCCGCCCTCGCACGTGGCAGGCGGAAGACGAACTGCACGAGCAGGTGGTCGGCAACCACCGGTGACGACCACGCTGATCGTCACTCGACGGTGAGCGTCACGGTCGCCTCGGCACCGTCGGCGAGCGCCGCGACGAGGTCGCGGTCGAACCCCTCGGCGGCGAACGCGGCGTCGACCACGATCGTGCGGTCGTCGACGTAGTCGCTCGTCCGGCCGACCGCGCTTCGGTCGTTCGTGAACTCGAGGTCGGGATCGCCACGTCCCTCGACGACCGTCTCGTGGCCGTCGGCCTCGATGGTGAACGTGATCGTCGCTTCGGCATCCTGGCAGGCAGCGACGAACGCGGGATCGAAGTCGGCCGGCGCGCGGTCGGCCTCGATCGCGAGAATGCAGTCGCCGGCCGGCGTGAGGTAGTCGTCGGTCGTCACTTCGAACGTGCTCGCGTGTTCGGCCCGGACGTGCTCGTGGCCGCGGGCGTGGATAACTTCCTCGAGCGGCATACCTCGACGACCGACCTTCGATCGGAAAACGGAATCGAATCGCCCTAGACGAGGCTGGCGCCGTCGAACTCGCCGCGGCTGAACTCGACGTCCATCAACTCGAGGATGGTCGGCGCGATGTCGTAGAGGTCTGCGTCACCGATCGAGGCGTCGGGGTCGTCGATGAACAGGGCGGTGTCGTCGAAGCTGTGCATGCCGTTTCGCGGGCCGGTGTCGAACACCTCGTCGCCGCCTTTGAACCCGGCTTTGAAGTCGAACCCGTGTGCCGGGATGGCGACGAGGTCGGGCGCGATATCGTCGTGGTCGCCGCGGAAGGCGTCCTCGTGTTCGACGACGCGCTCGACGACCTGCTGGCCGTCCGGCCCCTCGAGGTTCTCGAGCATCTCCCTGAGTTCGTCGCGGACCTCGTCGTACTCCTCTTCCGGCACGGACCCGCGGGGTTCCCTGCCCTCGAGGTTGACGTAGAACCGGCCGGGGATGAACGAGTACGCGCGCGTCTCGTCTGCGATGTCGTCGAGTTCCTCGGGGTCGTCGGTGTCGAACGAGAGCCACCCCTGTTCCTGGAGCCACGCGTTGAAGTGGACCTCGTAGTCGAGGCTGGTGAAGCCGTGGTCCGAGGCGACGATCAGGGTCGCGTCGTCGGGCAGCATCTCGCGCAGCTGGCCGACGTAGTCGTCGAGTTTGCGGTAGAACTCGAGGAACTCCTCTCTGTACTCGCCGTCGCGTTCGTAGTCTTTGAACAGGAAGTGGTTGACCCGGTCGGTGGTCATGAAGACGCCGAAAAAGAGGTCCCAGTCGTCCTGTTCGATGTAGTGGGAGAACGCCTCGAAGCGAGCGTCGATCGTCTCGTGGGCGTCCTCGACGAACGCCGTCTTGTCCTCCTCGTGGCCGAGTTTCGGATCGACGTCGATCCGGTAGTCGATCGACTCGAGGTAGTCGCGGACGTCGTCGGGGAACGCCGCCGTCTCGAGGTCGGGCGAGAGAAAACCCGAGACCATCCGCTGGACGTTGCGCTGTGGCGGGAACGTGACCGGGACGTTCATCACGGTCGCGTTGCGTCCGTCGTCGGTGACGCGATCCCAGAGGCGCGGTGCCTGCACCTCACGTCCCATCGGGACGTAGGTGTCGTAGGTGCCGACCTCGCGGTCCTGGAAGCCGTAGACGCCGGTCTCTCCGGGATTCATCCCCGTCGTCAGCGATGGCCAGCAGGCGCTGGACTCCGGCGGCACGATACTCGAGATTTCGCTTGCAGTTCCCTCGTCGGCGAGTGCCGCGAAGTTGGGGAACTCCTCGGGATTGTCCGCGAGGAGACTGTACGGCACGCCGTCGATTCCGATAAAGGCGACGCGGGGGTTCCCATCGCCCCGAAGTCGGTCGAATAGACCCATGAAGGGCCGTAGTTCGAGGGGATACAAGAAGGTTCGTCTCTAGACACTGTTTTCGAGAATCTACGACGTGACGGCGTCGACGCGCCGCTCGACTCAAGCGGGTGGAGGGGTGGAGGGCGACTCGAGCGGGGTAGCCGTCTGTAACCGCGGCCGTCCGTGATCGTCGAACGGCTACGGTCAGTCCCGGTCCCGGCGGTTGCCCGGTGCGTCGGGGTCGAAGTTCACCGGGACGACGGTCGGATGCGCCATGCCAGTACCGGACTCGGGGGCGTCCGTGGCTGGCTTCGCGGGCGGGTTCTTCGTTGCCATAACAGGTGTATATCGTCCCTCGTGGACAATAAAATTACTCATGCTCATAACTCATCGCCGAATGGGGGCGCATAACTCGCGTGAATCCGAATCACCACGGCGGCGCAGAACGGATCGAACGACGGCCACCTGCCGTCGTCGGCTTATACTGCCGGACAACACGGTTCAGCCGTCGATCGCACTCGAGACGCCGTCGTCGGCGACGACGGCCGTCGAGACGCGATCGAGTAGTCACTGACCGTTGTCCGGTAGTACTACTGGAAGTTCTCTTCGTAGAGGTCCTGTGCGTGCTCGATCGCGTCGTAGGCGGCCTGTCTGTCCTCCCAGCCGAGGGTCTCGACTTCCTTGCCTTCCTCTAGGTTCTTGTAGGTCGCGAAGAACTCGTCGATCTCGTCTTTGAGCTGCTGGGGGATGTCCTCTAAGTCCTCGATGTGGTCGTACCGGGGGTCCTCGGTGGGGACGGCGATGACCTTGTCGTCCTGTTCGCCGTCGTCGTCCATCTTCATCAGCGCGACCGGGCGTGCCTCGACGACACAGCCGGGGAACGTCTGGTCCTCGACGAGCACGAGCACGTCGAAGGGATCCTCGTCGTCGTAGTAGCTCTGTGGGATGAAGCCGTAGTCGCTCGGGTAGTGGACGTTGCTGTGGAGCACGCGGTCCAGGACGACGCCCGGCACGTCCTTGTCGTACTCGTACTTGTTGCGCTCGCCTTTGAGACACTCCACGACGGCGTAGATCTCTTCTGGCGGATTCGGTCCGGTCTCGAGGTCTTCCCAGAGATTCACCATACGTTTTCGACTCTGCGGTCGATCAAAAAGTACTTTCGTAATCGAGTTTCAAATAGATCTGACGGCTACCTGGCGTCTGACCGACAGTGGTAACGGGCAACTCGTCGGTCTCGGCTACGGTACGTCGATTCGGATCGAGCGCTGACGATCGATCTGAACGGAAGAATAGTTGGGAAGTCTTAAATAGTCAGGTGACATTTACGAAACTATGTCAGAGGCACAATCAATCACCGGCAGCAAGGGCATCGCACGCGAACTCACCGCGTTTCAGAACAACATTCTCGTCATCCTCGCGAAAGAGCCGATGTACGGACTGGCCATCAAGCGAGAACTCGAGGATTACTACGGAACCGAAGTGAACCACGGTCGACTCTACCCGAACCTCGACGAACTCGTCGACCTCGGACTCGTCGAAAAGAGCGAACTCGACAAACGCACCAACCAGTACTCCCTGACCGACGACGGCTACGAGGCCGTCCTCGACGGCATCCAGTGGACGTTCTCGAAGGTCGTCACGGGCGACGACCGCGCCGAGGAGATCCACGACCTCGTCGACGAGAGCTACAGTAACGACTGAAACGAGTCGCCCGTATCAGCCGTTGCGGTACTGACGACCGAATTCGGGCACCGGTTCGTCGGCCGTCTCGAACACGAGTCTGATCGACTCGTCGACCACGGCTCGCTGGTTCTCGGACGGCCACGCGTTTCTCACGAAGTACTCGGTGAGAAACTCCGCTATCTCGTCGGCCGTCGCCGACGCGATCGGGCGAGCGTAGTGGTTGCCCATGAAGTCCGCGAACGCGGCGGCGTTGTCGCCGTGGACGTCGCCGTGTTCCTCGCGAACCGCTTCGACGAGCCGACGGTTCTCGGCGTCGAGTTCGCTCCAGTCGTCGGGATCTCCCGTCCCCTCGAGTGGGATCTCGACCGCGCGCGAGACGTCCTGGATGCGATCCGTGCGAATCGTGCCGTCCTCGAGCCACTCCTCGGGGTGGACCACGAGCACGTCGCCGTCCTCGTCCTCGCGGATTCGGGCCGTAAACTCGTGTGCTCCGAGGATGTCCGCCCGCTTTTCCCGGTGGGCGTCTCGCTCGTTCTCGTCGACGGCGGTTCTCGCCAGCCGCGTGAGCCGTTCGGCCTCGTCGACGGTCTCTTCCGGGAGTTCGCCCTCCTCGGCGTCGTCGGATCGATCGTTTGCAGCGTCGCTCATGTCGTTCGGGTGTCGAGCTAGGAGTCGTCGTCGTTTCTCAGTGTCGGTTCGTCGTTCGCGTACTAATCCTCGATCGCGTCTCGACGGCCGTCGTCGCCGACGACGGCGTCTCGAGTGCGAGCGACGGCTGATACGGACCGCTGGCCGTCCCGCAGCGACCGCGTCCAGTCGGTCGCTGCGGAAAATCGGGACGGCAGACCGTCTGAACCGCGTCGTCCGGCAGTATCACCGGCCGTCGAGCGCTTCGTTCGCGAGCCCGTCCGCGCGGTCGTTGATCTCCCGCGGGACGTGCTCGATCGTCCACTCGTCGAACGACGAGAGAATCTCGAGGGCGCTGACGCGTTTCTCCCGCAGCTTCGGGTCGTTGGTGTCGTACTCGCCGCGAATCTGCTTGACGATCAACTCGGAGTCGCCCCGGACGTGGACCTCGTCGTAGCCGTACGCCCGTGCGGCCTCGAGTGCCGCCAGCAGCGCCTCGTACTCGGCCTGGTTGTTCGTCGCGCGACCGATTCGCTCGCTCTCCTCGGCGACGATGCCGTCTCCGGTGACGATCACCCAGCCGATGGCGGCGGGACCGGGGTTGCCGCGGGCGGCACCGTCGAAGTAGACGTGCGCGCGGCCGCCGTCCTCCCGGAGGATCGCCTCGACGTCCCGCGGGTTCTCACCCTGGATCACCACCTTGTCGTCGTAGGCGACCGCCGTCGCGCCGCCGTGGTGCGCGCGAAAGCGCTCGTGTTCCGTATTGCCCGGTTCGACCGTTACGCCCGCGTCCTCGAGGCGTTTCCGTGCCTCCTCGACGTCACATTCGATGACCGGCATCCGTCGCTGTGGTCGCCACAAACCGGCTAAAACCTTTCCGGTTTCGATCCAAAATCGACGGCGAGGCGGGTCTTAACCTCTGGTTTTCGCCGGAATCGTCTGAACCGTAGAAAATCCTTCCCAAGGATTTATATACGTTCGTGATACTACTATAAAAGTGCGATGACACGGTCCACCCGCCAGCGGGAGCGAGCGCGCGAGATGGACGAGGTCGAGGAGGAGGAAGAAGGGGTACGTGCCTGCCCCGAATGCGACTCCGAGAACCTCGTTAAGGACTCCGACCGGGGTGAGCTCATCTGTGAAGACTGTGGGCTCGTCGTGGAAGAAGAAAAGATCGACCCCGGGCCGGAATGGCGGGCGTTCAACCACCAGGAACGGCAAGAGAAGTCGCGCGTCGGCGCCCCGACGACACAGACGATGCACGACAAGGGGCTGACGACGACCATCGACTGGAAGGACAAAGACGCCTACGGGCGGTCGATTTCCTCGAAGAAGCGCAGCCAGATGCACCGGCTGCGCAAGTGGCAAGAACGCATCCGAACCAAAGACGCAGGCGAGCGAAATCTCCAGTTCGCGCTTTCCGAGATCGATCGGATGGCCTCCGCACTGGGTGTCCCGCGGTCGGTTCGCGAGGTCGCGTCGGTGATCTATCGACGCGCGCTCAAAGAAGACCTGATCCGTGGGCGATCGATCGAAGGCGTCGCGACGTCGGCGCTGTACGCCGCCTGTCGAAAGGAAGGCATCCCGCGCAGCCTCGAGGAGATCTCCGAGGTGTCTCGCGTCGAACGTAAAGAGATCGGTCGAACGTATCGGTACATCTCGCAGGAACTCGGCCTCGAGATGAAACCCGTCGACCCGAAAAAGTACGTCCCGCGCTTCTGTTCTGAACTCGAACTCTCCGAAGAGGTCCAGACCAAGGCCAACGAGATAATCGAGAAGACTGCCGAGGAAGGGTTGCTCTCCGGCAAATCGCCGACGGGGTACGCTGCCGCTGCGATCTACGCCGCGTCCCTCCTTTGCAACGAGAAGAAGACCCAGCGGGAGGTCGCAGACGTCGCGCAGGTGACGGAAGTGACGATCCGCAATCGGTACCAGGAACAGATCGAAGCGATGGGAATCCACGGCTAACCGCCGTCAGAGACCTTTTTTCGCGCCAGCGACGGCCGGGAAGCGGCTGCTCGAGTTTCCGACGCCGTCGGCGTCGGCGGTCGGCCGTCAGTCGTCGGCCGCCGTCGGCGTCCCGAACAGCGTCTTCCGGGCGACCGTCTCCGGTTCGTCGGCGAGGAATCGCAGCAGGACGAACGCGAAGACGAACTTCGCGCCGACGTCGAGGAGGCTGTACGACCAGGAGGTGACCGCGAGTCCGGTGGTGCCGGTCCCAAAGAGGGCGAGTCCCTCCGTGCCGAGCGCCCAGACGATCGGATAGCCAAACCACAACACGACTGTCAACAGCTTTAGCGTGTTGAACAGGTTCTGGACGTCCGGCTCTTGCTCTCGGACGTCTCTGGGCCACTCGACCAGCAGGACGTAGACGACGACGAGGAAAAACGCCGAGCTGATCCCGAACCACGCCCAGCGCATCCAGACCGCTTGCGTCGTCAGCGCCGCCGCCAGGCCCGTCACGCACATGCCGACGTCGAAGACGATCGCCGTGAACAGTTTCGTCGCGTTCGACCCCGCGAGCAGCCCCAGCGCCAGCAAGATTAGCGGCGTCGAGAACGTCCACGTCAGGTATCGACCCCACATCGTGACCGTCTCGCCGCGACCCGCGATCTCGACGACGCCGATCGTCAACCCGGACGCGAGTCCGAAGTAACTCGAGATCGACACTGCCGGAACGCCGATCGTCGCCGCGAAGATCAGCGCGATTCGCGGGTCGGAAACGTTGCGCCCCATGTAGACGAACAGCAGCGTCGCAGCCCCCATCAGTGCGATCATAAACCAGAGCGAACTCGCCATCAGCGGCTCGGCGAGGGCGTCTTCGACTGCCGGTTCGAGCGTCAGTGGAACGAGTGTCGTCATGGACGACTAGTGTTGGCTCGTCAACCCAATCAGGTCGGAGCCATACCAGTTAGGGTATCCTCTCGAGGTCGTACTGACAGACCTGCATCGCAGGGCGGGCCGTCGTAACGATGGCTGTGAGTCTGTACCGCCGTAACCGCGAATCGTCGTGCGGTTGCGTCGGCACCCAGTCACAGCCACCATTATCGGCCGTTCCCCAGCAGACCCTCACGCAGATCGAGCCAGGTGACAAAGAGCACGTGTGGAAGCGTCAACACGGCGACGAAGACGAGATAGAGCGCCAGGAGGTCTTCGGGGGCACCGGACGCGTTCGGGACGAGCGCGTAGAGGACGACCGCGAGGACGAGCGAGAGCGCGGTCAACGGCGCGGCGTCGCGCGCGAATCGACCGAGCACCGCCACCGATCGACCCTCCTCGAGTGCGACGACCGATCGCTCCTCGAGCAGGAGGTATCGCACGACGTGGCGCAGCGAGTGCCACGCACAGAAGTAGACGCCGATCGCGAGCAACGGCGGGACCGTCGCGAAAAACGCCACCAGGAGCAGCGTCTCGCCTGCGTCGACGAGCCAGGTCTCGCGGTCTTCTCGTCCGACGCCGGAGACGAGCGAGAGGACGACGAGCGTCCCGAAGCCGACGCCGAGGACGGCGCGAAACTCGACGGAGAACAGCCCCTCGAGCGTCGCGACCGCGCCGGGATCGAACAGAGAGACGAGCCAGCCGGCGACGAGTCGGTACTGGTCGGGAAAGGCGAGCAGGGGGACGATCATCGGGATGCCGCCGCGGACGACGAGCGTCTCGACTACGGCGCGTCTCGAACGGCGGGTCGTGCCGACGAGCCGGAAGCGCGGGTGGAGCTCCCCCTGTCCCCAGTGGAACCAGGTCAGGAGGACGAAGAAGGCGAACGCGAGCGCGGGCTCGAGAAACCACGCGACCGCGTAGGCACCGCCTGCGAGGAGGTAGACGCCGCCGACGGTCGCCGCCGTCTCGATCGAGAACGGCCCGTCGGTCGCTCGCGACACGAGGAGGTGATCGACCGCTCCGTGGGGCAGCCCGAGCAGGAGCACGCTGAGCGCGAGCGGAACGAGCTGGTAGGATAGCGGAATCGTCTCGACTGCGAGGACGACGACGAGCGTCGCGGCGAGTGTCACCCAGCCCGGAAGGAGGGCCAGCCGACGGGCGCTGCTCCGGGCTTCGGACGACACCGCGGTCGTAGACGAGGTGTACGTCGTCATCCTTCCGGTTCCCGCCGTTCGAGGAGGTCAGCCAGCGTCGGCGACCCCGCCTCGGTTACGACCGTTCGCGCGTCGCTTCGCTCCAGTCGGTCGAGCAGCCACCGGTAGAGCACGAGACCCTGGACGACGAAGAGGTTGGTGACGAGAAAGAAGACCGCCTCTTCGACGGGCAGGCCGGCGAGGGTGAAGCCGGTCGTGTACGTACTCGAGATGACCCAGATGCCGAGGTCGATCGCGATCCAGTCGGCGACCCACAGGTACAGCGTCGGGACGAGGACGCCGGCGGCGACGACGCGCCGCGTCCGCCAGAGGTAGGGCCAGCCGAAGGCCCACTGGATCGCCAGAACGGGCCCGGCCCACAGCAACGTCGCGCCGAGGTACAGCGTCGAACTCGAGGCCAGCACGAGCACGGCACCGACGACCGCGACGAGGAGACCGGCGACCAGACCGGCCAGCCGGGTCCAGACGGGCAACCCGAGCGACGTCCGTTCGACCGTGACGAACTGGTAGAGCCAGAGCGCGGTCAGTATCGGCTGGAGCACGAAGAACAGGTACTCCTCGAGGGGTGCGTGCCACAGCGTCAGCGCCACCGCGCCCTCGCCGTACCACCAGACGCCGCGGTCGATGAGCGCGTTGTCCCACGGAGTCGTGTACGCCACCGCCAGGACGCTCATGATGGCGATTCCGGCGATCGCACGCCGGTTCCACCACGCCCGCTCGCGACGCGTCGCTGCGACGAGCAGGGCCACGACTGGCGGGAGGACGAACAGTGCGTGAAACTCGAGGTAGGTCAGCGGAACCGTCATCGCCCCGTCCGTGTGATCGTCGCGGTCGTCGGTGCCGATCCGCCGTCGGTCGTGTCGCGCTCGCTCGCGCCGATCTGTGCGCCGGTCTCCGAGTCCCTGTCCGACTCGACGGTGTCGACCGACCGTCGAGACCGCGTCGCCGGTCCGACGGCACCGCTCGTCACTACCTCTGGCGGCCAGCGCCCCGTCGGGATCTCCATACCCCCAGTACGGCGCGGATCGACGAACAGGCGGGGCCATACTGGTTAGGGTCAACGGGGAATCACGAACGGGGCTCGGCGCGACACTCAACATTCAAACCCGCGCCGGCCGTACCTCGAGTCGAATGCGCCTCGACGAGTACATCGAGGACCTGGAACCCGACGAGGAGGCCGAGCGCCGCCGACTCGCCAAAGAGAAGTCCTACGCGATCACGGACCACATCGCGGAGTTCGAGCGGAAGTTCGACGACGCGCTGAGCGGCGACACCCTCGTCGGCTCGACCGCGCCGTCGATCTTCGTCGGCCGGTCGAACTACCCGGACATCCCCGTCGGCCTGCTCTCGCCCGTCGGCGACGAGGATGCAGCCGAGGAGTACGTCACCGACGACAGCTGGTACCGACGGGGGTACGCCATCGACGACGTGCTCCAGCGTCGGACGGGGTTGCTCAACTCGAGCAAGCGCGCGAACGTCGACTCGCCTGGGATCGCCAGCCGACTCGCACCGTCCGTGGCCGACGTCTGGGACGGCTTCGTCGGCGTCCAGCGCGAGGTGGCGATCGCCGACCGGCCGGTCGACCTCGAGATCGGTCTCGACGGGAAACCCGACCTCGGCCTCGACGCGGGGACGGACGTGGCGACCCCGCGCGGTCCGCGGGCGACCGCCCGCTCTGCGGACCTCACGGAGAACCCCCACGTGCCACGGCCGGTGAAGAAGACCCTGGAGGACGACGACTGGCAGGCCCAGGGGGCGATGACGTACCTCTACCGGCGCGGCTTCGACGTCTACGAGATCGACTCGATCCTCTCGGCGGGCGCGCTCGGGCAGGCCGAGAATCGCCGACTCGTCCCCACGCGGTGGTCGATCACCGCCGTCGACGACACCGTCGGTCAGTTCCTCCGCGGGCGGATCGAGAACGCCCCGAGCATCGACGAGGTGCAGGTCTGGGAGAACGAGTACGTCGGCAATCGCTACTGGATCGTCCTCGCGCCTGGCACGTGGGAGTTCGAACTCGTCGAGATGAAAGCGCCCGGCAGCATCTGGAACCCCGACCCCCACGGCGACGTCTGGATGGCGAGCGCCGCGGAGGGTTACGAGGGCCGCTCGGGGTACGTCGAGGAGACCGCGGGCGCATACTACGCCGCCCGACTCGGCGTCCTCGAGTACCTCGAGTCGATCGGCCGGCAGGCGAAGTGTCTGGTCTTGCGGGAGGTCAGCGACGACTACTGGGCACCGGTCGGCGTCTGGCAGGTCCGCGAGAGCGTTCGCAACGCCTTCGAGGGAGAGTACGGCGCGGCCGAGACGTTCCACGACGCCGTCTCGGCGGTCGCCACGCAGTTGCCGATCTCGCACGCCCGACTCCGCCGGAAGTCCGAACTCGCGGCCGGGTTGCAGTCGAACCTCTCCGCGTTCGGGACGAACTGACGGGACTCGAGTGGCACGCCGACGAACCGGACTCGACGTCCTCTCATACGGACCGCTGTAAGCCCTTACCGCAGCGACTGCGTCCGGTTGAGGACCGTCACGCTCGATTTGAAGATCCCGAGCAGGACCGGCCCGAGCACCACGCCCATGATGCCCAGCGTGTAGATACCGCCGAGCGCGCCGACGAGGACGGCGGCGGGGTGGAGACTCGCGTCCCCGTCGACGAGTCGCCTCCGGAAGACGACGTCGACCGTCGACAGCACGACGACGCCGTAGCCGGCCAGGATCGCCGCCGCGAGCGTCGCGTCGCTACCGTACAGGTACAGCGCCGCCGGTCCCCAGACGACCCAGACGCCGACGATCGGCAGGATCGAGGCGACCGTCATGACGACGGTCCAGAACGCCGCGTTCGGGAGTCCGACGACGACGAATGCGATGCCGCCGAGGACGCCCTGGACGATCGCGACGAGCAGGTGACTCCGCACGACGGCCTGCGTCGTCCCGTGTGTCTCGGCCAGCAGTTGCTCCTGGAGGCCGTCCTCGAGCGGCGCGATCTGGCGGAGCCAGGCGAGAAATCGCTTCCCGTCGACGAGCAGGGAGTACAGCACGAACGCGAGGACGATCGCACCGAACGTCGTCCGGACGGTCGTCGCGAGGAGGGCGACTCCCTCCGTCGTGGCCGTCTCGAGCGACCTGGAGACGGCCTCCTCGAGGAGGTCCGCCTCCATCTCGTCGACGCTGGCACCATCGAGGCCGACGTCGTCGATCAAGACGCTCCTGACTGCGTCGACCGTCGCCACCACGTCCTCGCGGCCGAACGAGCGCAGAAACGACGTGACCGTCTCCACGACGACCAGCGAGACGACGAGGGCGGGGACGACGACGGCGACGAACGCGACCGCCGTGAGCACTGTCGCGGACGCGTGGGGGCCGACGACGCGTGCCAGTCGCTCGTGGGCGGGATGGAGGAGATACGAGAGCAACGCGGCCATCAGCACGTACTGCAGGAAGGGGACGATCAGCAGGAATCCGACGACGGCGAGGGCGGCGAGGAGGGCGGCGAAGAGCCCGGTCCGGGCGTTCATGTCCGTTCATCTCGCCTGTAATACATAAAACTTGACAGTAGCTGCCGGCTCGAGGACGCGAGCGGCGGCTCACAGCGGGACTGGCAGCCACTCGAGGGCGCGCAGGACCGGCGTCGGTGAGAACAGCGGGTCGTGGAGGACGAGCCAGTCGAGCAAGACGAGACCCGCACCGTGTGCGATCGTGGAGGGGAGAATCGAGTTCGACCGGTAGTCGACGGCTCCGAAGAGGACGTCCGTCGGACCGGAGAGGAGGAACTCGATCGGCGGCTTTCCCGCGTGGTGGAACATGTAGACGACGGGGCTGATGAAGACCGCTTTGAAGCCGACGTCCTTGACGCCGACACAGAGCAGCCCCCGGTAGTAGGTTTCGGCGGCCAGCGCGAGGAAGAACAGTTTGGCTGCGTGGGGGACGAACTCGCCCGGAACGGCGCTGGTTTCCCAGATCGGATAGAACGCCCGGATCGTCGGTAGCGTCGAGCCGACGAGGTAAAACGGCAGGACGAACAGCGCGAGCACGACCGTGTTCCGGACCGCGAGGCGGTCGACCCGCCAGCCGATGTCCTCGCCGTGGGAAAGCGCCAGCGCGAGCGGTCCCGCGAACAGAAACAGGCCGTCGAAGAGGAGGCGGTTGTGCAGCCCCGAGCGGACGAGGTTCGTCCACAGGACCGTCAACAGCGCACCGGCGAGTAACGATCGCTGCACCCACGTGAGGGCAGCGAGGCGCTCGCGCAGCCAGCGGACGCCGGTACGGACCTCCTCGGTCGCCACGACTCTCTTACTCGTCTGCGGTCTGGACGGGGCCGGTCCCGATCACGTCGCGAGCGTGGCTCTCGAACTCCTGGCGGCGCTGGAAGTACGTCTCGTCGATCTCCGCGATCACGTCCGACAGCTCGAGTGGCCCCTCGGGCGTCCGAACGACGCTCTCGCCCTCGAGTCGGTCGACCTCGCTGGCTTCTTTCGGCCAGGTCAGTCGGGAAGTCACTCGCGCCAGCGGTGCGCCCTCGACGGGCGTCTTCTCGCCGAGGGAGACGGCGGGTTCGGACTCTTCTTCCTCGTCACTCATGATCGGGCGTTTGCGAGCCCGTCGATTCAAGCTTTCGCTTCCGCCGCCTCGTTTCCGTCGATCCTCTCCGTTCTTTGGTAGTTGTCTGACGTATCGTTTTGTGTCCCGAGCGCGAACGGGACGCGTATGACCAGCCTGACGGAGGTATACGACGGCAACGGGGCGGCGGTGACGAGCCTCCGGCGGCTGTACGCCGGGACGGCACTCGTCCTCCTCGGCGCTGCTCTCGCCGTCGTGGCCGTGTTCGTCGCGACGACCGACCTCTTCGCCGCGTACGTCGGTGGCCAGTTCGGGGCAGTGAAGTGGGCCGGCATCCTCGCCGGACTGGGCGTCCCCGCCGTGCTCGTGGGCGTCTTCGCCGTCTTGCCCGCGAGTCGGCGCGTCCGTGCCGCAGCAGCTATCGGCACGAGCCTCTGTCTGCTCGGCGTCGCCCTCTTCTGGCACGCCTACCCCGACCACTGGCGCGGGCACGGCGACGACCTGACGCTGCTCGTCTCGGTCGTCTACCTGCTCGGGCTCTTCACCGCCATCTGGTGTCTGTTCGTCGCCGTCGCCAACTTCAAGACCCGGAACGACCCCGGCGGTGCCCTCGAGATGAACGTCACCCGACGCGGCGAGACGAAGGTCGTCGAGGTCGACCGCTCGAGCGGTGGGCTCGGCGGCATCGGCTTCCTCGGCGGGACGCCGGACGGCGAGGTCGAGACCCAGACCAACGCGTCGGACGAGGCTTCGACGCGCGCCGCCCAGACGAGCGCACCGGCGAGCGACGGCGGCTCGGCAGCCACCGACCTCAGTTCGCCGCTCGACGGCCGCGACGCCGAGATCGTCGACGCGCCCGCCGGGCCGTCGGAGCCGGCCGACCGGTACTGCGGGAACTGCGCGCACTTCCAGTACGCCCGCTCGTCCTCGGGGATGACGCCCTACTGTGCGTACCACGACGAGGCGATGGACGACATGGACGCCTGCGAGGAGTGGGCGCCGAACCACGAGTAGCGCTGGCTTCTGTGTGCTGTGGCGACGTTTTCTCGGCGGGGCGACCGAAACCGTCGAGACCAGACTGGCCGATCCGTGAATCTGCGTGATCGTCTCGTACGACGGAATTACAGCTGCGCTCACAGGCATCGTTATTGGGATGCCTCACGTCTATCGTTCGCATGGCCGAATTCGGCGCGCTCTCGCTCGTGCCGCCGCTGCTCGCGATCGCGCTGGCGATCGTGACGCGCCGGCCGATCCTCTCGCTGTTTCTCGGGATCTGGTCGGGTGGCGTCATCCTGACCGGGAGTCTCGGCGTCGGGCAGACGTTCCGGTGGATCACCGGCTCGATCGCCGACTCGTTTCACGCACAGATCCTCGTGTTCACCCTGTTGCTCGGGTCGGGCGTCGCGCTCATCTGGCGACTCGGCGGGGCGACCGCCGTGCGAAACTGGGCGACGACTCGCCTCGAGACCCAGCGCAACGCCGGACTCGCCGCGTGGGTCCTCGGGATGCTCCTGTTTTTCGACGACTACGCCAACACGGCGATCGTCGGGAGCACGATGCGCGAGATCTCAGACCAGATGCGCATCTCCCGGGAGAAGCTGTCGTACATCGTCGACTCGACGGCCGCGCCCGTGGCGACGATCGCCATCTCGAGTTGGGTCGCGTTCCAGCTGTCGATGATCGACGAGGGGTACGTCGTCGTCGAGGAGACCCACGGCGTCGAGACCCCCGGCGTGTTCCAGACGTTCGTCCAGTCGATCCCGTACAACACCTACGCGCTGCTCGCCATCCTCATGGTCGGAATCGTCCTCTACACGCGCCGGGACTTCGGCGAGATGCTCGACGCCGAACACCGGTCGTGGCAGACGGGCAACGTCAGCCGCGAGGACGCACAGCCGCTGCAGAAAGTCGAGGGCGACCTGGGTGAGCCGATCGAGACTCGCCCGATGCTTCGGACGTTCTTCGCCCCGGTCGTCGTGTTGATCGTCGTCACGCTCGCGGGCGCGTTCCGGACCGGATACGGCACGTGGGTCGACGAGCAGGCCGAGGCCGGCGCGCCGACGTCGCTCGAGGCCGCGGCGAGCCAGGACGGCGTCGTGCAGGTGCTCGTCGACGTGATCGGCGCGGGCGACTTCGCCGCCGCGCTCGTCTGGGGGTCGTTCGCGATGATCGCGACGGTCGTCGCCATCGGGCTGGTCTACGACATCGTCGATCTCGCGACCGCCGTCGAGACGGTCGTCGACGGCTTCCACCTCATGGTGACGGCGGTGACGATCCTCGTGCTCGCCTGGTCGATCAGCGCGGTCGCCGAGGACCTCGGCACCGGGACCTACGTCGCCGGCGTCGCGGAGGACGTCGTCTCGCCCGCACTGTTGCCGATCGTCGTCCTGTTCGTCTCCGCGTTCGTCGCGTTCACGATGGGGTCGTCGTGGGCGACGATGGGCATCGTCACGCCGATCGCCCTCCCCGTCGGCTACGAACTCACGACGAGTTTCGACCTCGCGCCCGTCCTCGTCGGTGCGGTGTTCTCCGGGGCGATCTTCGGCGACCACACCTCGCCGATCTCCGATACGACCGTCCTCTCCTCGACGTTCACGGGTGCCGACCTGATCGACCACGTCCGGACCCAGCTGTACTACGCCGGGACCGTCATGCTCGTCGTGACGCTGTGTTACCTGCTGTACGGCTTCCTCGGCGTCCCGCCCGTCGTCTACCTCCCGCTCGGGGCCGTCGTCCTCGTCGGCCTCGTCTACGCGCTCTCCGAACTCGACGCCCGGCGGAAAGGCGTCTCCCCGATCGCGTCGTCGGGCGACCTCGAGGACGTCGAGACCGGCTCCGAAACCGGTGCGGTTCCCGGCGAGACCGACTAGACCGCCGGCTTCGCCGTCGTTCGAAGATGGGTACCACAGGGACCGGGCCAACTGCATCGATTGTGGCGACGCGCCACGCGTTGGTTGCTGATCCAAGCCCCGAACTTCCCGAAGACTCTGGAGAAGCGTTGCCGTCGTAGACGACCGACAGCGTCAGAACGGGATACGACGGAAAACATAATTTCTCCGAAAAGTAAATGAAGTTGGGGTTACATCGATCGACAACTCTAGATCAGCTACGGGACGAATCTGGCAGCGGCTATCCGATCACCGACAAGCCCGTATGACTCCTGTAGACAAACCGGATACGAACGAAAGAGGGGATCTCAACGAGCGATGACAGGTGACGACAGCCTCGAAGAAAGGAAACCGCCGGACAGCGGTACCGCAGATCAATCTCCCCAGATCGACCTTCTCGACCGGTACGAGCAGATGGTCCAAACGCAAGTGGAGACTGTCAACGAAATCGACGACAAGGCGGCAACGACGATGCGCGTCGTCGCGGTATTGCTCGGCATCTTATTATCGCTGCTGACGTTCGTCACTGGCGACTATTCCATCGAGATGTCGATGACTACTGTCCTCCCGGTGATCTGGGTTGCCAGTGGTGTCGCCACTCTCCTCCTGTCTCTCGCACTCTGTCTGTACACGTATTTGAGCAGCCGGATGCTCTTCGGCCCGAAAGCGGTATTCGGCGACGTCTTGGCCGAGAATCGGGTTTCGTGGGCCGACTACGAATCGAAGCTACTCAAGGGCTACGCGACGGCGATAACGACGAACAGAGAAGTGATCCGAACGAACTCGAGACGATTTCGCAACACGCTGTTGACACTAGTTTACGGACTCGTCGGTGTCAGCGTTGGCCTCGGCCTGTTTATCATCGACTTGCCAATATACGTCGACGCCCTCGTCTCGGTTGGTGTCGTTTTGGCAACGGGGGTGTTCACAGTGTACATCCTCGAGGAAAGATACATGGTGATTCCACACGAAGACTGAGTTATGACTGACCGGGATGACAAGCCATTCGTCCGCCTCGCCGATACCAAAGCGACGACGGACGACGGGGAGCGTGCTCGTATGGAGGCACTGAGCAAGGGCGGCGAGTCGTCCGACCGAGACGAATGACTTTTTGAAGGTACGGAACTGGTTATTCGGCGGCTCGAACGACTCTGTGTGGGCGTGCAACGACGAACCGTTCGGATATCGTGATTGACATTCCTCACGACCGCCTCGAGATGACGACGTCGCGGAGAGACGAACCAATCGTCGACCGCCGGCTTCGCTAGCCTTTTGCCGCCAGCACACGACTACTCGCCCATGCAGGGCACGCTCGACCACGTCATGATGCGCGTCGAAGACCTCGAGGAGTCGCTCGAGTGGTACCAGGGCCACCTCGACTACGAGGAGAAAGACCGCTACGAGGGCGACGGCTTCACCATCGTCTACCTCGGTCCCGAGGAGATGCACGAGGAAGGGGCGATGCTCGAGTTGACCTACAACGAGGGCGAGTCCTACGAGATGGGCGACGCCTGGGGGCACATTGCTGTGCGCGTCGACGACGTCTTCGACGCCTACGAGGAACTGATGGACGAAGGCGTCTCCGACTACCGCGACCCAGAGTCCTGTGGCGGCTCCTACGCGTTCGTCACGGACCCGGACGGTCACGAGGTCGAGATCGTCGAGCGCGAGTACGGCGCGCGCTGGTCGCTCGACCACACCATGATCCGCGTCGAGGACGCCGACGAGGCGCTTGGCTTCTGGACCCGGAAGTTCGAGTACGAACACACCGGCCGCTGGGAGGCCGACACCTTCGCCAACTACTTTGTGAAACCCGAGGGTGCGGCCGACGAGGCGATGGCCGTCGAACTCACCTACAACTACGACGGGCGCAGCTACGAGATGGGCGACGCCTGGGGCCACCTCTGCGTCCGCGTCGACGACCTCCAGGACGACTGGGAACAGCTGCTCGTCCGGGAGGCAGCGGACTACCGCGACCCCGAGAGCAACGACGACATGTACGCGTTCACCAAAGACCAGGACGGTCACGAGATCGAACTCATAGAGCGCGACCTCGAGGCGGAGTCGCTGTTCCCGTTCTAGAATCTCGCGGCGCTCGTCGTTCGGTCGCGAGCGAGACGAACGAGTCGACTTCTTCGAATTCGATCCGAATCCGGGCGACACGGGCACCCGCGTCGCCACTCCACTCGTCTACGCGTCTTTCTCCCAGGTCGCCGACGCAGTGACGCGGTCGCCGTCGACCTCGACCGATCCCTCGGTGGCCGTCGAGCCGACGACCTCCTCGAGCGTCTCCTCGTCCGGGTCGGCGACGACGGCCGCGAGGTCGCCGGTGACTTTCGTCTCGCTCTCGAAGGTGAGCGAGGAGACGACGCCCGACGCGTCCGCGAACACCTCGTAGTCGTCTTCGGTCCTGACGGCGCTCTCGTTTCCGGTCTGGTTTTCGACGGGCGACTCCGGATCGCCGTAGAGGCCCAGCACGAGGTGGCCGTCGCCGCCGGTCGCGGCGAGCCACGCGAGGTCCTCGTGTTCTGCCGTCGCCCGCTCTGTGTCGCCTGCCGAAGCCTCGATCGGCGCTCGGATCACGTCGACCGGCGCGTCGTTGTCGACCGCGAAGACGAGCGCGCCCTCGGAGATCGCGATCGCGTTTCGCTCCCCCGAGACGGGCGTGTAGACGTCGTAGTCGCCGATCGTCTCGGTCTGTTCGTACTGCTGGCTGAGCACGCTCTGGGACTCGCCGGTCAGCCGCTCGTCGAGTTCGTCGGTCTCGAGGTCGCCCGTCACGACGAACGCCTCGTTCGCCAGCACCATCTTCTCGACGCTCGAGTCGAACTCGGTGCCGCCCTGCTGGCCCTCGAGGGCGACGAGTCCGCTCAGGCCGAACGCGGAGAGCCCGAAACTCCCCGCGAGTCCGACCGCGACCAGCCCGCCCGTCGGGAGCCCGATCATCGGATCGTCCCCCGCGTTCTCGTCGTCGACGATCGGGTCCTCGTCCTCGCCGCCGTCGCTCTGGAACTCCTCGAGGGCGCTCCACTCGAGGGAAGCGTAGACGAGCGCGTCGTCGTCGGTGGTCAGCCAGTCGCTGTACGCCGGTGGGTCCGGATCGTCACCGCCGCCGCTTCCGAGTCCCGGTGCGTCCGAACAGCCGGCGATCGCCGCCGTCGCCGCTGCGCCCACGAGTTTCAACGTATCGCGTCGATGGATGGTCATTCGTCCCGTCGTCGTCTGTCTCTCAGATAAAACCTTCTGGTTCGGCGTGTACTCGCGGTTGCGACTGGACTCGACTCCCGGTCCGGTTCGATGCGTGCAGCCGTGACGTCCCCTCGGGTACGACCCGGGTCAGCGGGTCGTCGATGGACAGATGGCGTCCTCGGAGTGTGTCGACCGGCCGTCTCGAGGTGTGACCGCCGACGACCGCTCGATCGACGGACTCGCGAGTACCGAGACCGTGCATTCGACTGCTATACTACCGGACAACAGTCAGTGACTACTCGATCGCGTCTCGCGTGCGATCGACGTCTGAACCGTGTCGTCCGGCAGTATATCGCGACGGTCGTCTCCTGTGAGCGTTCGATCCCGCTCGGGTCGCGTCGGAGCGTCGGTCTCGATCGGTTACAGCAGACCGTATCGGTCGTCCGTGGCCACGGTCATCCGTGGACGTCAGTTGTCCCCGTCCTCGCCGCGTCGCTGGCCGTCTCACCTGGAATCTCGGCGGCCGTCGGCAGGACGACGCGCCGTTCCACGTACGACAGGCCGTTCTTGCGCTCGGTCTTCTTGCGGACGGCGAGCCTGTTTTTCGAGAGCTCGAGGAGGGCGTCGATCGTCCGCGAGACGAGTTTCTTGGCGTACGCGTCGCTGGTTCCCGGCTCCTGCCGTCGAATCCAGTGTTTCACGTCGCTCGCTTTCACGTACTCCCGAACGTCCGCACAGCCCGTTCGCCACGGATCGTCGCCCACGTTCGGGTCCGAGCGAGCGCGCCAGAGTTTCGCCGCGAGTCGCGTCGGCAGGGCGTTCGTCGTCGACCGGAGCATCTCCTCGTCCATCCGGGCGAGTTGCTGGATCGGGAGCAGGTCGCCGTGGGCGAGAGCGACGTCGCCGCGCTCGAGCGGGTCCGCCGACTCGGGGAGCCGGTAGTACGCCCGCCCGTCGTCTTTGGTGATCTTCTCGAGTCGGCCGCCGTCGACGTCGACCTCGTACTCGTCGACGTTCGTCGCGCGGAGGTGTGCGCCCTTCTCGAGTTCGCGGGTCTGGAGCTCCTCCAGTCGGTCCTTGTTCGCGCCCGTGCGCTTGCGCGCGGCGTCGGTCGCCGCGTCGAGTCGGTCCGTCGCCGCCTCGCAGTCGTCGACGCGGTCGCGGAGGCGGGCGTTCTCCTCGCGGAGCGTCTCGGTTTCCGCCTCGAGGCTCTCGAGTCGGTCCGTCGCCCGCTCGAGGTCGCCCTCGAGGTCGTCGACGCGCTCGAGGAGGCGGTCGTTTCGCTCCCGGAGGGCCTCGAGTTCTCCCACGAGGGTCCGGACGTCGGGGTCACTCATCGTCGTCACCCCGCCGGCGTTCGAACGCAACTGGATCGGGGCCGAGCAACGACGTCGACAGGGGGCCACGGCGGACGAGCAGCGGGAGGTCGTCGTCGGCTCTGCACCGGTTGCCCGGCGGGTCGCCGTCGAGAGCGTCCGGGCCGAACAGCGCGAGTCGCGTCGCCTCGACTTCGGCGCGGATCTCCCGGAGGTGCCGCCTGGCCTCGCGTCGGGTCTCCGCCTCGAGTGTGTCGTCTCGTTCGACGGCCGCGAGGAGGCCGCGAGCCAGCCGGTCGATCGCCTCGAGTGGGTCGCCGTCGGTCATCGTCGATCGCCCTCCGTGACGGTCAGACCGCAGCAGTCGGCGAGCTGGCGAGCGCGCGTCTCGAGGAGCCGCCGTCCCGTCGGGGTGAGGCGATAGCCGTTCGTCCGGCGGTCGATCGTGCTCTTCTCGACGAGGTCGGCGTCGACGAGTTCGTCGAGGTTGAGGTAGAGCCGGCTCTGATTGACCTCGCCGTAGCGTTCCTCGAGGGCGTCCTGGATCGCGAGGCCGTACGGCGTCTCGCCGGCGGTCTCGAGCGTCGCGATCGCCTCGAGGCAGTCGCGACGGAAGGCGGTGAGATCGGTCCAGGTGACGCCGCCGTCGGCCAACAGCGGGCGCTCCTCGAGGGCGGTCGCACACTCCTGGCACTGATAGCAGTCCGCCGTGACCGTCGTCGTCGGTCGGCGACAGCCCCGCGTCTCGCAGGCGTACAGCAGCGGGTCGGTGGCCTCGAGCGCTCGAGCGGTCAGCGGCGATGCGTCTGGTCGGTCGGGAGTTTGAAGGTCCCGTGAGTCGTCGTCGAACATGGCTTCCGTAGTCTGGATACGGAGGCTTCTCGCGGACCCGGTGGTTCCAGCACCGGTCCGCACTGTTTCAGAACTCGTGAGAGTCCAGTCCGCGTGTAGCTTCCGTACAGTTCGTTGATGGGTTCGATCCATTTATATTTTAGCGTAATTGTGCTACTGATGGACACTATATGTGCTATACTGCTCGAGAACCGTCCCAGGTTAATGTCTGCAGGCCAGACACACCCGTCGAATGCGCCCTCGGCCAGAGTGGATGTCGTTGAAAGACGGACTCATCCTCGAGTTTCTCGAGACCCACGACCTGGAACTGCCCGCGAAACCCCTCTACCGGAATCTCAACAGGCACGGACACGAGATCGGATACTCGACGGTCAGACAGCGACTCGGCGAACTGGAGGATCACGGTCTCCTCGAGAAAGTCGACGAAGCGGGATACTACCAGATAACGGAGACGGGACGAGCGTATCTCGACGGCGAACTCGAGGCGGGTGACCTCGAGGACGACGCGTGACGTCGGGGCCGTTCCGGAACCGTCGCGCCGAACTGCACCCATCGTGCCGTCAGGCTCTCGATCGTAGCGTCCCGCCGTCGGACGTTGGTCTCCTCGAGTGTGATCACGACGTCGGCGATCTCGAGGTTGTCGACGAGTGGCCGTCACTTGCGGTTCGCTGGCGTGCTCACGTCCAGTGACGGCGAGTCCGTAGCTGTCGGCGGTGCGGTGATCGTCCGGCGGTGCTTTCGAAATCGTTTCGTGGGTTCGCAGGTGGATACTCATACGCTGGTTTGCTCCAGCACGGTCGGGGGCGCTGGAACGCCTGCCGACCACGAGTTTCTGTGGCCGACTTCCCGTGCTCAGTCTCGTCTACCACGTTCTCTGATATAAAACTAATTAACTCTTAGTAGCTTAGCTACCTAGTTGAATTAGTTAGTTATTCTTCGCAAAGGCAGTTAGATTGTGAGCGCAAAATCACTGCCAGTGCTCGAACCGCGGCAGTTAAACGACGCAGACGAATCGATCCTCGAAACGCTTCGCGAGGGACGCGCAACTCCAGGGTACATTGCCGAGCAGATCGGTCACAAACCGGCCTACGTGAACCAGCGACTCCGACGGCTCGAGGAACACGGCCACGTACAGAATCTTGCCAGGGGGCTGTGGGAACTCGAGGACGACCCACGACTGGCCGATGGCCACGTCGACGCAGTGAACGAGACCGACGAGCATCTCGAGAATCACTCTACTGACGTCCCTGATCGCCAGGAGCTTCGACAGGCGATTGACGATCTCGAGGCTGCTCTCGAGACTGGCGACCTGGACATCGACGCTGCGATCCAGCGGCTCCGCGAGGCCGCAGGGATCGATAATGAGTAGCATTCACAAACAATTCGGCCAATTGACTTATTATCGTTCGGGTGCAACCGGCAACTGGCAGGGGAGGGGGACCGAAACTCCGTGCGACCGCATGGTCGCGTCGGAGTTCCTTGCCAGATCGTCGCTAGAGGATTGATCACCATCACGTCAATAGCCAATCACCGTCTTCCTCTATCGACTCTCGCTATTATTTGGCACTCGCCAGCGCGGTTCACCAGCCAATGGGCTGTAGTCTAGGGCAACGGCGACAGTCTACGAGAGTGAGAGGACACGCCGGATCAGACCGGTACCGTCCCTACCCAGAAGCGATCCGACCTGGCGCGTCACTGGAAGGTCTCGAGTAAAACCGTATTAATATTCTGCTCTGAGAACGGGTCACGCTCGTTTCGCATTCGTTCGTATACGACAATACCCCGATGCCGTACGGTGGTATTAGATTCTTAATTCCTATTGCAGTGCAGACATATAATACAGAAAGCTTATTACGGAGTTGGCGCAAGCAACTGATACCCCTACCCACCCGGAGGTACGCTTCGGCAGTAACGTGTTGTGGACGTTGCCGGAGTGGGACTCCGAAAAACACAGATCAAATACAAATATGACAGGAAATACCTCATATCGTGACAAAGGACGTGCGGTGTTCTTTGCCGCGATGATGGTCCTCTCTGTGGTTGCTGTCACCGCATCCTTCGCGGGTGCGGCGGCTGCTGCCGACGATGGACCAGATGAGACTCTTGACGCAGACAGTCTCAGCGGACAGGACGTATGGATCGGACAGGAAGTGGAGATCACCAACCTCACCTCGCCTGCAGACCTGATGCAGGACGACGAGGTCGTTGAGAACCTCCGTGTCGACGAAAACGGAAATGCTACTATCGACACGAGCGACCTCTCCGAAGGTCGATACTACATCGAGGAGGGCCAGGATGACACCGCAACTGGGTCGTTCTGGGTGAACGAGCACGAGATCGAAACTGAATTCACCGAGAGTTCGACCAACCAGGACACTGTCGACCTCGAGTACGAGGACGTCAGTGACGAACCTCGCACAGACGACGTCAACGTCACCGTGAGCGGTGAACTCGACGGTGAAGCGCTCAGCGATAGCGATCTCGAAGAGATCTTCGGCGGTACGACCGTCGAAGACGAAGACAAAGTCGAGATCACGATCCCGTCGGACACGAACGTTGCTGAAGCAGACTTCAGCGATCAGGACGTCGGTAGCTACAACTTCACGGTCGAAGTTGCTGACACGACGGCCGAAGACACGGCCTCGGTCGACGTCACTGACACCGACGCTTCCGTCACGTTCGACGATACCTCCTACGAGGAGAACGTCGGTGACGAAGTCGAGATGACCCTCGACCTCCAGAACACCGAACAGGCTGGTGTTGACCTCATCTACGACGGTGAGGTTCTGGGACAGGTCGACGTCACTGACGCTACCGACGACGATGAAGTGACGCTCGTCCTCAACACCTACGATAAAACGGTCTCCCTTGCAGAGGACGACGAGAGTGGCGCAACCGTTGTCCCCGACTTCTCCGAAATCGAAGGCGACGAGCCGCTCCCGGCTATCGACTACGAACTCGAAGCGTTCCCGAGCACCGACCGCGACGGTGAGACGGACGCTTCGCTCCTGATCCTCAACGAGCGGTCGACCGACGACGTCACGACGCACGTCGCCCCGTCGTCTGTCAGCCCCAGCGACGATCTCGACAACATCCTCGAAGACGCCACTCAGCGTGACTACGTCGCCCAGGGCGACTACCTGATCACGCAGGTCGAGGCCTCCGGTATCTACGGCTACCTCGATGATGGCAACCTGGAGGACCACGGGCTTCAGCTCCACTACGAGCAGTCCGAATCCGGTCCGTTCGATTCGCCCGAGGCATTCAACCTCAGCGACGTTGACTCTGACAACTACGTCATCAAGGAAGACGCGCAGAACGACACGTTCTACGTGATCTTCGACGTCAACGACATCCAGACCGCTAACATGGGCACTGACGAGGACGAAGACATGACCTCGCAGTCCTGGAACGTCGAGTTCTCGGTGAACGAGGACAACGACTACATCGAGAATGAGGACGACGTCGAGAGCGTCGACCAGGACTTCGACGTCGAAGAGCCCTCGGTCGAGATCGAGGGCGACTTCGATGACGACGACCGTCTCCAGGTCTCGAACAGCGCTGAGTCCGAAGTCACCGCTGAGACGAACATCGCACCCGGTACGGAAGGCGAATTCGCCGTTCGCTTCCAGACGGAAGTCGAATACGCTGACGCAGTCGTCGACGCCGACGGCATGATCGCCAACGCGTTCGACTTCAGTGACCGCGAAGCGGGCGAAGAAATCCGCTACGTCCGCGTGAACGCTGACGGTGCCTCGGACGAAGTCGAAGGCACTGTCGTCCAGGCTGACGAGCAGCCTGCCGAACCCGAACCTGAGTTCACGGTCGACACGGAGGCTCCCTCCGAGGTCACCGTCAACGAGAGCGCCGAACTCGGCGTGACCCTCGCGAACGACGGCGACGCTAACGGCACGACCAACCTTACGGTCACCGTCGGCGACGAGACCGTCGACGACACGACGAAGGAAATCGCCGCTGGCGAGGAAACCTCCTTCAGCTACGACATCCCGACCGACGAAGCGGGTGACGTCAGCTGGGAAGTCACCGTCGACGACGACTCCGCCTCCGGTACCGTCACTGTCGCCGAGGAAGGCGACGGCGAAGACGGCACCGACGGTGAAGACGGCGAAGACGGCACCGACGGTGAAGACGGCGAAGACGGCACCGACGGTGAAGACGGCGAAGACGGCACCGACAGCGAAGATGGTGGCGACGGCTCCGACGGCGATGCCGAAGGCCAGCCCGGCTTCGGTGTTGCTGTCGCCCTCGTCGCGATGCTCGCTGCCGCCATGCTGGCGCTCCGCCGCCAGAACTAAGCCGGCACACACTCGCTGAACCACCGGATTTCGATCCGGCCCTTGCGGATTCATTCTTTCGGACGCTACACCCGATAGCGACAGCCCCGGCGGTCGCTTCTCGAGCGAGTCCGCCGCCTCGAGCACGAGACCCGGCCGACACCGACTCGAGCCTGCGTCACCGACGGCACTCTCGACGTGCGATCGACCGCGAAAACAGTATCCGATCAGTCGTCGTCCGCAGCCGCCTCGGCCTCACCCGACGCGCGCTCGAGGTCCTCGAGATAATCGTCGGCGTCGATGGCGGCTTTCGACCCCATGCCGGCGGCGGTGACGGCCTGCTGGTAGTGGTAGTCGACGACGTCGCCAGCGCCGAAGATGCCGGGGACGTCGGTTTCGGTCTGGCCGCCGTCGGTGCCGCCTCTCGTCTGGAGGTACCCCTCCGCGTCGGTTTCGACGTCGGTTCCCTCGAGGTACCCCGTGTTCGGGGTGTGGCCGATGGCGAGGAAGACGGCCCCGACGTCGAAGTCGAACTCGTCGGTTTCGGGGTCCTCGAGGCGGTCGGTGGGGTGGCCCTTCTCGTTGTGGACGAGGGTGACGTGGTCGACGCCCTCCTCGGCGGAGCCGTGGATCTCGACGAGTTCGGTGTTTTTCATGATCTCGACGTCGCCGTCCTCGACTTTCTCCTGGACGCGGTCGATCCAGTAGTCTTCGGCGCGAAACTCCTCGCGGCGGTGGACGAGGTAGACGGTGTCGGCGAACTTGGTGAGGAAGGTCGCCTCCTCCAGGGCGGCGTCGCCGCCGCCGACGACGAGCATGTCTTCGTCGCGGAAGAACGCGCCGTCGCAAGTGGCACACGTCGAGACGCCATACCCCATGAGTTGGTCCTCGCCGGGGACGCCGAGCGTCCGGGCGCTGGCACCCGAGGCGGCGATGACGGCGTCGGCCGTGTAGACGTCGCCGTTGGTCAGCGTGACGCGGAACGGACGCTGGGAGGTGTCGACGTCCTCGAGGACGCCGTTTTCGATCTCGGCCCCGAACTGCGTGGCCTGGTCTTTCATCCTGTTGACGAGGTCCGGCCCGCTGATGCCGTCGGGAAAGCCCGGGTAGTTCGCGACGTCGGTCGTCAGCGTGAGCTGGCCGCCGGGTTCGTCGCCCTCGAAGACCAGCGGGTCGTTGTTCGAGCGGGCCGCGTAGATCGCGGCCGTCAGCCCCGCGATGCCCGTCCCGGCGACGATCAGCCTGCGGTGTTCGACGACGTCGTCCTCGCCACCGTCTGCGATCGCCCTGGCGGGCGTCTCCTCGTCCAGTCCGAGTCGTTCGTCTAGCGCGCCGGCCTGCTCGAGTGCGGCCGTCTCCTCCCAGCCGCCGATCAACTCGCCGTCGACGAACACCTCGGGGGCGGTCCGTCGGCCGCCGGCCCGGTCGACCATCTCCGCGAATCGCTCGCGGTCGCCGGTGACGGTGTACTCCTCGTACGCGACGCCCTTCTCGTCGAGGAGGGCCTTCGCCATGTCACAGTACGGGCAGTACTTCTTGGTGTAGATCTCGACTCGGGGCTGGTCGGTCATGTGTGTTCGTTACGGAAACGTGGCGTAAACCCCTTGCGCTCGGTAGCATTGTCCACACCACGTCGCGCCGTCGCTCCCTGCACGCTCGATTCCCTGCCCTCCACCGATCCAGGCCGACGCGCTTAGGGAGCGCCCGCTCGAGCGTGTACGTATGGCGGCTGACCTCGAGGAAAAGACGAACCGGTACGGACAGTTACTCGCGGAGGCGCTCGAGGCGGCGACGGTGGCACCCCCGGAGGGGACGCCGATGGCCGAGGCGGCGGCGGAGTGTCGCGAGATGGCGGCCTCGTATCTCGAGGACGGCCGGCACTTCCGCGAGGAAGACGACCTGGTGAACGCGCTGGCGGCGTTTTCCTACGGGCACGCGTGGCTCGACGCGGGTGCGCGGGTCGGACTGTTCGACGTTCCGACGGAGGGCCACCTTTTTACCGTCTGACGTCGGCAGTTCGCCTGCGTCGACGAACCGCCGCCGAAAACCCTCACGATCGATGGCTCAATATCCGAAACGTATATAACTGGATATCCGGACAGTTTATTACGTAGGCGAAATCTTTATATGGCTTTCGGCCTTACTATATGTTAGCTGAGGCGACCGGGTTTCTTCTGGTTCCCCCACCCGGGAGTCCCACGTAACCACCCACCCCCCGACCCACCATGACAGATACAACTACCCGAACTTACACTGGCGAGACAGAGACCCAGACGGAGTCGACGCAGCAAGCCGACGAGGAAGAGCGGTGCCCGGAGTGTGGCGGCCGCCTCGTCTCGGACGCCGAGCACGCCGAGACGGTCTGTGAGGAGTGCGGACTGGTCGTCGAGGAAGACGAGATCGACCGCGGCCCCGAGTGGCGCGCGTTCGACGCCGCCGAGAAAGACGAGAAGAGCCGTGTCGGCGCACCGACGACGAAGATGATGCACGACCAGGGCCTGTCGACGAACATCGGCTGGCAGGACAAAGACGCCTACGGCAAGGCGCTCTCGAGTCGCCAGCGCCAGAAGATGCAGCGCCTTCGCACGTGGAACGAGCGCTTCCGCACCCGCGACAGCAAAGAGCGCAACTTAAAGCAGGCGCTGGGCGAGATCGACCGCATGGCCTCGGCGCTCGGTCTCCCCGAGAACGTCCGCGAGACGGCGTCGGTGATCTACCGCCGTGCCCTCGAGGAGGACCTCCTGCCGGGACGCTCGATCGAGGGCGTCGCCACCGCGTCGCTGTACGCCGCCGCCCGCCAGGCCGGCACCCCCCGCAGCCTGGACGAGATCAGCGCCGTCAGCCGCGTCGACCGCATGGAGCTCACCCGGACCTACCGGTACATCGTCCGCCAGCTCGGCCTCGAGGTCAAGCCCGCCGACCCGGAACACTACGTCCCGCGGTTCGTCAGCGGTCTCGACCTCTCGGACGAGACCGAGCGCATGGCCCGCGAACTGCTCGACTCGGCGCGATCGGAGGGCGTCCACTCGGGCAAGTCGCCGGTCGGCCTCGCCGCGGCCGCAGTGTACGCTGCTGCCCTGCTGACCAACGAGAAGGTCACCCAGAACGAGGTCAGCGAGGTCGCCAACATCTCCGAGGTGACCATCCGCAACCGGTACAAGGAACTGCTCGAGGCGTCCGACACGGCGACGCCGGCGTAGATCCCGATGCGTTCGACGCCTCTTCTCACTCTCTCGGCGCTGCGATAATCCGACGCCAGCGACGTCGCGAGGAGCCTCCGGGACCGTAGCGGTAGCCCTTGCGACAAAGCTTTTGACGACGGCTGTGAAAGTAGATCGCATGGAGGAAACGACTGTCCAACTGTTGTGTCCCGAGTGTGCCAAGGAGTGGCAGGTTCCGCCGGGGGATCTCCCCAGGCCGTCCGAGATGTTCCACTGCCCGAACTGTCACGCGTCTCGACGGATGTCGGAGTTTACGCGGACGGACCGCGACCTTCGGACGTTGAAACAACTCGGCTGACGTTCGGTTTCTGGCGACTGTCCGTCCTCGTTTTCGTTCGTCGTGACGTACTGATCGATCCGGCGACGCCGTATTTATCGATACGATTTCACTCAGAATTTGTGGAAAATTTCTCACTGAGTGGATCCAATACGGTATTACCTCCAGACAGCATCGTATTTCTCGTCGCTCGTTCTCCGGTCTCAGTATGTTCACGAGGGAAATATCCCGGAAATCGGATACGGGTTGCGTGCTAACGAGACTCAAGATAATAATATAACCCTGCAGTGGGTAGGATTGCATGGTTATGAAGAAACAGGAGCTCATCCACCTCCACGGCCTTCTCGCGGAGGTATCGAACCAGTGTGCCGAGTGGGACAACTGTCAGATCGACCTCGAAGAGTACGAGTCGCTCGGGATTCGACCGACATCGATCCACAAATCGAAAACTGACCACAAGGCCGCTGTTTTTGCACTCGCCGGAGGAATCACCAAACACATGCGCGAAGACGAAGCAGAAGCAGTCGCCGCAACTGCCGACTGAGTAAGACGCCGCATCCTCGAGAACCGACACGCGATACTGGCCAGACTCGTCTCTCCTGTCGTATCTACCGGGGTTATCCCGACCTTTATCGACCGTTCGCTCCGGAGAACCGCGAGACCGGCTCGCCGTGGGCGATAAAAACGAAATTACCCGTCGTAACGGTTCCCGCCAGTCGTGGTATCCATCGGCGGTCGAACTGCCTGGCTCTCGGAACGTCGAACGAACTGCGGAGAACTGCCGGCCGTGGTCGCTACTCGAGTAGGTCCTCGAACTCCGGAAGGACGTCGTCTGACTCCTGGTCGTCCTGTTCGTCTGCAGACTCGGCGTCTTCTTCCTCGGCGTCCTCTTCGTCCTCGAGGACCTCGACTTCGAGCACCTCGAGTGGGATGTTCTCGAGGCGCTGGCCGATCTCCTTGCGGGCGATGCGCGAGGCGTGCTCCTCGCGCTCGACGTTGAAGACGGTCATCTCGAGTTCGAGCGCGACGAGCGCCTCGTCTGCGGCGATGAACGCGGGTGGCAACTCCTCGCCCGACGGCGAGGTACGCTCGCCCATGTTGATCTCGACGTAGTTCAGGTCAGGGTTCAACATCTCGCCCGTCTTGGAGATGGCGATGCGGATCGCCTCCTCTTCGGTCTCTACGTCGAACACCGGCACGGCAGCTTCGACGACAACCCTGCAGTTCATACCTAGATATTGTGTGGCCTACAGTATGAAGGTTCGCCTCGTCTGAGACGAACGACGGTGGTCGCGGTGTCACGCCGTCCGAACCGCCGGTTCGAAAGGTCCAAGCGTCCCCTCCCGTATCGACGAACCGATGGAGACGGGTGCGATTCAGATCGACGACCTCTCGGGTGGACTCGACCTCTATGTCACGCTCGAGAGCGGCCAGACGTACCTCTGGCGGCGCAGCGACGGCGAGATGTACACCGGCAGTCGCGATCCCGACGCGTGGTACACGACCGTCGTCGACGGGACGTTCGCCGGCGACGCAGGCGACGGCTCGTCTACCGCCGAGGTCGTCCGCGTCCGCCAGCGAGACGGGCTCCTCGAGTGGGAGTCGACGACCGACGCCGACCGGCTGGTTCGGCGGCTCTTGCGCCTCGGGGACGACCTCGAGGGCGTCGTCGCCGCCGCACCCGAGGACCCGCTGCTCCGGGAGGCCTACGACGCCCACCGCGGGCTGCGGCTGGTCGAGGACCCGCCGTTCGGAACGCTGATCTCCTTTATTTGCTCTGCACAGATGCGGGTCGGTCGAATCCACGGGATGGTCTCGGCGCTCGCCCGCGAGTACGGCGACCCGGTCGCGTTCGACGGCGAGGTCTACCACGCGTTCCCGACGCCGGCTCAGCTCGCGTCGGCAACCGAGGAGGGACTTCGCGAGCTGGGGCTTGGCTACCGTGCGCCGTACGTCGTCCGCACGGCCGAGATGGTCGCAAGCGGCGAGGCCCACCCCGGCGACGCGCGCGACCTCCCCTACGAGGAGGCCCGCGAGTACCTCACGCAGTTCGTCGGCGTCGGCGAGAAGGTCGCCGACTGCGTCTGCCTGTTCTCGCTCGGGTTCGACGAGGCCGTCCCCCTCGACACCTGGATCAGGACGGCGATCGAGGAGTACTACCCCGACTGCGACCGCGGCGACTACGCCGAGACCTCTCGAGCGATCCGCGAGCGACTCGGCGTCTCCGCGAGCGACGCGAGCGGAGGCTCGTCGGACACGTCCGACGGCGGCCGGTACGCGGGCTACGCACAGACGTACGTCTTTCACCACCTCCGGACGGGCGAATAGCTCCTTGCGTCGCGGTCCGTCGGCCGAGCGGCGCCTCCGTCGATCGATGACCCGGACTTTTGTCGCTCCCGCTCGAGGTCACAGACATGGCAGCGCGAACGCGAGCGCACGTCTTCGTCTCCGGGACGGTACAGGGCGTCTACTACCGCGCGAACACTCGCGACGCGGCCCGCGAGGCGGGCGTCGACGGCTGGGTGAAGAACCTCGCCGACGGCCGCGTCGAGGCGGTCTTCGAGGGCCCCGAGGACGCCGTCGAGTCGATGGTCGAGTGGTGCCACGAGGGGAGTCCGGCGGCCGAGGTCGAGGACGTCGAGGTCGAGTACGAATCGCCACAGGGCGAGGACGGCTTCGAGATCAGGCACTGACCGACCGCGGCCAGCGGTCCGCCGGGCGATCGAGAACGGTAGCTTCTTTCGGCCGGGGTCGTGAGTGTCAGTATGGTCACCAGACGCCAGGTGCTGGCAGCTGCGGGCGCGGGCGTCGGGCTCGGCGTCGTGGGCGTCGTCGCCGACGACGCGGTTCACAGCGGGCTCGTCTGGGAGAAGTGGATCCGCGGCCGCCTCGACGGGAACCGACACATCGTCCACTCCGTCGTCGCCGACAGCAACCAGGGCACGTACATCGCCGAGACGACCGACGAACTCGAGCTCTTCGAGGACACGCAGGGCAGGCGGCCGGTCATCTCCGACGACGACCACGCGCGGATCGAGGAGGTGTTCTCGGACGTCGAGTACGGCATCGACGTCTGTACGGACGATCGAATCCGCGACTGTGCGGGCGGTCGGACGAGTCGAGCGGACTTCAACGCCGTCCAGATCAACGACCAGGCGACAGTCCTCGACCGCGGCAAGCGTATCCACCTCCTCCGCGCGCCGTAACGTCGTCCCACACGTTTTTTCGCCGCTGCGGGTAAACCGTCGAGTATGATCACGGGAGAGCGGATGGCCGCCGTCGACGAGAACGCCGCGGCGCTTGGCGTGACGCGAAAGCAGCTGATGGAGTCGAGCGGGAACGCCGTCGCCCGCGTCGTCCGGCGAGTCGCCGATCCGGGCGCTCGCGTCGCGATCGTCGCCGGTCGCGGGAACAACGGCGGGGACGCGTTCGTCGCCGCGCGTTTTCTGTCGGCGTACGACGTCACGACGCTGTTGCTCGGACGGGCCGAGACCATCGGGACCGCCATCGCCCGCGAGAACTGGGCGGCGCTCGAGGCCGGCGAGTACGACACGCGGGAGGTGACCGACTCGAGTGCGTTCTCGCTGCCCGACGCCGACGTGATCGTCGACGCGATGCTCGGGACGGGGATCAGCGGCGACCTCCGGGAGCCGGCCGCCACGGCGGCGCGAGCGATCGACGAGGCCGACGCGACCGTCGTCGCCGTCGACGTCCCCTCGGGGTTCGACGCCGACGCGGGCGATCACGCGACAAACGGCGTCGAGGCCGACCACGTCGTCACCTTCCACGACGAAAAACCCGGAATGGCGGACCTCGAGGCCGAGGTCCACGTCGCCGACATCGGCATCCCGGCGGCCGCCGAACGGTTCGTCGGTCCCGGTGACCGTCGGCTCGCGCGGCCCGACGAGCGCGGGGGTCGGGCGTTCGTGATCGGCGGCGGTCCCTTCACCGGCGCGCCCGCGCTCGCCGCCCAGGCCGCACTCCGTGCGGGGATGGACCTCTCTTTCGTCGCCGCGCCCGCGTCGGTGGCGGGCGAGATCCAGGGCTACGCCCCGGACCTCATCGTCCAGCCCTACGAGAGCGACGTCCTCACGCTCAAGCAGGTCGACGACCTCGTCGAGACCGCAGAGCGCTACGACGACGTCGTGATCCTCGGGCCCGGTCTCGGGACGGCAGAGGAGACACTCGAGGCCGCCCGCGACTTTCTCGCCTCGTATGCGGGCCCGGCCGTGGTCGACGCCGACGCGCTGTCGATCGTCCCCGAGGTCGAGACCGAGGCGACGCTCGTCTGTACGCCCAACCGGACGGAACTCGCGGCGATGGGCGGGCCGGAGACCGACGACCTGCGCGCGGCGGCCGACGAGATCGAGGCGCTCGCCGCGGACCTGGGTCACGTCGTGCTGGCGAAAGGCGTCGACGACGTGATCACGGACGGCGAGCGAACCCGGATCAACCGCGCCGGCGTCCCCGGACTGAGCGTCGGCGGCAGCGGCGACACGCTCGCCGGGATCGTCGCCGGTTTGCTCGAGCACGCCGATCCGTTCGACGCCGCCTGCGCGGGCGCGTACGTCAACGGGAAGGCGGGCGAACGACTCGCCGAAGCGGACGGCGTCGGCTTTCTCGCCTCCGACCTCCTCGAGGCGATTCCCGCGGCACTGTGGGGTGAGGACGATGAGTGACGACGAGACCGGCGCGGACGACCTCACGCACACGACCGACGAGGGCGACGTCCAGATGGTCGACGTCGGCGACAAACCCGACACGAAGCGGCGAGCGGTCGCCGCAGGCGAGATCCGACTCCAGCCGTCGACCGTCGAGGCGATCCGCGCCGACGAGGTCGGCAAGGGCGACGTGCTCGCCACGGCCCGCATTGGCGCGATCCAGGCCGTCAAGCACACCTGGGAGACGATCCCGATGTGCCACCAGATCCCGATCACGAACGTCGACACCGCGTTCGACCTCGCCGACGACCGCGTCGAACTCGAGGTGGCGGTCGAGACGACGGGCAAGACGGGCTGTGAGATGGAAGCCCTCGAGGGCGTCACGACCGGCCTGAACGTCGTCTGGGACATGGTGAAGGCGATCGAGAAAGACGACGAGGGCCAGTACCCCGACACGGGCATCGAGAACGTGCGAGTGCTCGAGAAAGAGAAACGAACGCCGTAGTCCGCCGGTTCCCGGTCGAAGCGAATCGAGTGTCAGTTTGAGAACTTACTTCTCCGTCCGTGTCAAAGCGTCTCTATGGACGAGGTCGACGAGCCGTCGATGGGACGACGGGGCGGCGGGCCGGATTCGGGCGCGTCGATTGCCTCGCCGACCACAGAGACTGCGCGAGTGGAACGCGTTTCGGACCCGAGCGACGCGTTTCAGGCGCTCGGAAACGAGATCCGGATGGATATCATCGAGACGATGCTCGAGCGGACCGACGGCGACGGACCGTCCCGAGTCGCCTTCTCGACGCTGTTCGAAGAATCCGGCGTCGATACCTCCGCCGGGTTCGCCTACCACATCGAGCAACTCGTCGGCTCGTACCTCCACCACTACGATGACGGCTACGAGCTAACCTACGCAGGTGAGCGGATCGCCAGAGCAATCGCCACCGGGGCGTACACCCACCGCGTCGATCAGCCGCCGGTCGAACTCGAGGATCCCTGTCCGTTCTGTGACCGACGGGAACTCGAGGCCCGATCGACCGACAACGTGGTGACGATCGCCTGTGACGACTGCGGACGGTCGCTGTTGCGGCTCGGATTCCCGCCCGCTGGCGTCGAGGGTCACGGCGATGGATTTCCGGAGGCGTTCGATCGCCACCATCGCCACCGACTCGGACTCGCCGCCGACGGCGTCTGTCCCGACTGCAGCGGCGACGTCTCCGGGCGACTCGTGACGCCGAGTCCGTCCGTCGCGGACGAGCTCCCGGCGGAGTACGACGACCACGTCCAGGCGGAGCTCTCGTGTCACTGTTGTGGAATCGAGTTTCGGTGTCCGGTGACGCTCGCCGTTCTCGACCACTCGGCCGTCGTCTCCTTCTACCACGAACACGGCGAAGACCTCTCGGACCGGCCGATCTGGAACGTCGGCCACGAGTGGGCCGAGACGGTCCTCTCGGAGGAGCCACTCGCCGTTCGCGTCGTCACCGAACTCGATGGGGACGTGCTTGCGCTCTACGTCGACGAGCGTGCGTCGGTCGTCGACGTGCAGCGTTCGTCGGCCGACGGGTGACGGTCACTCCGAGCCGACTTCGGCGAGCACGTCCGCAACACGGTCCGTGGAAAGGGTCTGGACGCCACCTCCGTGCGAGCCGATCGTTCGTACCTCGAGCGTTTCGGGCGAGAGATCGTCGTCGGTCGTCACCGCCAGTCCTTCGAGTGCGGTCTCGATCGCCCACTGGCGTCCGCTTTCGTCGTCGAACGCCGCTTCGAAGAATTGCCTGACGTCGTTCGTCCCCTCACCGATCGCAGCCGCGTTCCAGCCGTACGGCGTTCCGCTCGGGTCGACCTCGAACAGCCTCGGTCGATCGGTTCCGCCGGTCACGTCGAGCCCGCCGACCAGCAGGGCAGCCCCGTACGGTCGCGAGCCGCCGGTCTGGGTCTGTTCCTGGACGTGATTGGCGAGTCGCTTCGCGAGCAGTTCGACGTCGATCGGCTCGTCGTATCGCAGCCGATGCTGCTGGCTCGCCCGACGGGCGACGTCGACGAGCTGTCTGGCGTCGGCCGCGTGTCCCGCCGACGCGACTGCCAGGTGGTCGTCGACCGCGTGGACCTTCTCGACCGACGTCGGTTCTAGTAGCGGCGACCGGACACGTTTTCGTGCCGCGAGGACGGTGCAGTCGTCGGCCACGACGCCGACGCTCGGCGCACCCCGTTCGACGGCCTCCCGTGCGTACTCGACCTGGTAGAGCCGGCCGTCTGGCGAAAAGATCGTACTCCCGCGGTCGTAGGCCTGCTGGTGGGCACTCGAGTCCATTTCAGGCCACCTCCTCGCTCGTTGCGGCGACCGCCGCTTCCGGGGTATCGAACGTCTCGAGGTCGACGCCGTCGTCCGTAACCGCCGCCAGGGTCGTGCCGTCGCCGCTCGCAGTGTCCCGTTCGGTCGCGCTGTAAACGACGCTACAGGCGAGAGAGCGAATCTCGGTCACTTCGAGGTCGGGTTCGTAGGCGTCTTCGAGAGCTCCGTAAGCCAGTTGCATACCACTGCCGCTTGCCGCGTACTCGGTGCGCATGACGCTGCCGCCACGACCGATCTGGTAGAGCGCCGGCGCGTCGTCGACGCCAGCGAGCACGAGTTCGAGTATCCGGTAGGGACCGCGTCGAACGAGGTCACCAGCGACCGTCGCCGCTGTCTCGACCGACGCTGGTCGGCCGTGGCGCAGTTTGTACAGCCGGAGGTCGGCACGCAGCCGTCGAACGAACGACTGAGCATCGCTTACGCTCCCCGCGAAGGCGACGGCCATCCGATCGTCGACGGGTTCGATCTTTCGAGCCCGCTGATTCGTCACGAACTGGCCGCCCAGGCTCGCACGCGTGTCGGCGGCGAGAACGGCGACGTCGGCACCGACGACACCGAGGGTCGTAGTTCCGGTCTTGACGATCGCTCTCGAGTCGTCCGAGTTGGTCTGTCCATCTCTTCGGGCAGGAACGGCGAATCGATCTTCTCCTGCACTGGCGATCGATTCGACTGCGTTTCTGGCGACGGTGCGGTCGTGAACTCTTTGACGCATCGTCCGAGAGGAGAGTCCTCGACGGATTAAGTGTTAGCTAAAATATATTTTAGCGGTGGAGGCGTACGAACCCGGGCCAGCGCGTCGAGAGCGTCACCGAAAGACCAATACTTGGATAATTGAAACCATGAGCCGACCAATGGCTTCCGGTTCCTGGCTCGATCGCATCTCTCGAATCAGTGTCAATCCCTTCTTCGTGAGGTGATCGACGTGACACTCCGAACGCCCCTCTGTGACCGACTCGAGATCGAGTACCCGATCGTCCAGGCACCGATCGGGAGCGCGACCTGTCCGGCCCTCGCCGCGGCGGTGTCGAACGCCGGCGGACTCGGCCACCTCGCCGTCACCTGGCGCGACCTCGAGGAGACCGACCGGGTCGTCCGCGAGACCCGGGACCTGACCGACGAACCGTTCGCCGTCAACCTCGTGCTCGACGAGGCGACGACGGTCCACGACGCGGCCGACCACCTCGAGGTCGTCCTCGAGGCCGGGGCGGAAATCGTCTCCTTCTCGTTCGGCGATCCGGAGCCGTACGTCGACGCCGTCCACGACGCCGGCGGTCTCGTCTGCCAGACCGTCGCCAGCGCGACGGCGGCGAGGCGAGCGGTCGAGGCGGGCGTCGACGTCGTCGTCGCACAGGGGCTCGAGGCCGGCGGCCACGTCGGCAGCGAGGTCGCGACGACTGCGCTCGTGCCGCGAGTCGCGGACGCGGTCGACGTCCCGGTCGTCGCCGCAGGCGGCATCGCCGACGGGCGAGGGATCGCGGCGGCGCTCGCGCTCGGAGCCGACGGCGTCTGGCTCGGGACGCGGTTCGTCGCCACCGAGGAGGCAGTCGTCGCCGACCGATACCGCGAGCGCGTCCGCGAGAGCCACGAGACCGACACCCGGCTGACGACCGTCTTCGACAAGGGCTGGCCCGGTATGCCCCACCGCGTCCTCGAGAACGAGACCCTCGAGCGCTACGACGAGGCGGGGCGACCGCCGTCGGGCGACAGGCCGGGCGAGGACGACGTCGTCGCCACGACCGGGGAGGGCGAGTCGATCGAGCGATACGACGAGGCGCTGGCGACGCCCGACGTCTCGGGCGACGTCGACGCGATGGCGCTGTACGCCGGGCAGGGCGTCGGGCTGGCCGACGACGTCCCGTCCGCCGGCGACCTCGTCGCCGACCTCGTCGCGGAGACGCTCGAGGCGAGCGAGCGGCTCTCGGCTCTCGCCGGTGGAGAAAGCGGGGAGTGACAGATTGCGGCGCTCGGCTGATACTACCGGACAACGGTCAGTGACTACTCGATCGCGTCTCGACGACTGTCGTCAGCGACGACAGCGTCTCGAATGCGATCGATGGCTGCACCGTGTTGTCCGGCAGTATGACTCGAACCGTCTCGTCTACAGGTCCATTCCGCCGTTGACGTCGATCACTTCGCCGGTGATGTACGACGACTCCTCGCTGGCGAGAAAGCGAACGACGGCGGCGATGTCTTCGATCTCCGCCAGTCGCTCGAGCGGGACGCCCGCGACGATGCGCTCGAGGACTTTCTCCGGGACCGACTCGATCATGTCGGTCTTCGTGTAGCCCGGGGCGACGCAGTTGGCGGTCGACCCGCCCTGTGCGAGCTCGAGTGCGATCGTTCGCGTGAAGCCGAACATGCCGCTTTTCGCGGCGGCGTAGTTGGCCTGGCCGAAGTTGCCCTGTTTGCCGACGACGCTCGAGATGTTGATGAGCCGACCCTCCTCGGCGTTCCAGATGTCGTCGTAGAACTCCTGGGTGCAGTTGAACATCCCGCCCAGGTTGACGTCGATGACGCGGTCCCACTCCTCGCGGGTCATGTCGACGAACTGGGTGTCGGCGGTGAGACCGGCGTTGTTCACGAGCACGTCGGCTGGGCCGAACGCCTCGTGGCAGACCTCCCGCATCCGCTCGACTTCGTCGCGATTCGTCACGTCGGCCTGAGCGGTGATGGCGTTCCCGCCACTGTCTTCGATCGCCTCGACGGCGTCGTGTGCCGCTCCCTCAGAGGAGCGGTAGTTGACGACGACGTTCGCTCCTTCGCTCCCGAGGTGCTCGGCGATGCCTCGTCCGATACCTCGTGCCGAACCGGTGATGACGCAATTCCGTCCCTCCATGGACATGGTGTAAACACGTTGAACCTCCGACGATAAATAATGAACTATGAGGCAATCTACCATGATGGTTCACAGGTCGACGGCGAATCCCCCGCGACCCGTCTAAAACGCCGAAACGGCGGCCGCCTAGCGATCGCTCGCCTGGTCGATCCAGTCTTCGATCCGGCTCGGCGAGATGCCGGTCTCGCCGGCGAGGTCGGCGACGTCCGCGGCCGCGAGGTCGGCGAAGGTCTCGATGCCCGCCGAACGGAGGTCGTCGGCGTACGCCTCGCCGACGCCCGTGAGCTCGGTCAGGTCGTCGGTTTCCACGGCACCAGCGCCGTTCGCTTCCGCCGTCTCCGCCGTCTCCGCCGACTCCGCCGACTCCGCCGTCTCCGCCGACTCCGCCGACTCGAGGTCGTCGCCCGTTCCCATCTCGGTCGCCGCGGCGTCGGTCTCGTCGCTCCTCGAGCGTTCCTCGAACCACTCGCAGACGTCGGGCCAGAGTTCCGCGTGGCTGCGCGAGGAGACGGACATGCCGATGTGGCCGGTCGGGAACTCCATGATCTCCGTGTCCTCGCTCGGGATGGCCTCGTTGAACGGCTTCGAGGCGCCCGGCGGGATGAGGTGGTCGTACTCGGCGACGATCTGGAGGACGGGCATGTCGATGTTCTCGACGTCGACGTGCTTGCCGTCGAGGTAGAGTTCGTTCTCGATCAGCTTGTTCTCCTGGTAGACGTCGCGGATGAACTGGTCGTAGGTCTCGCCGGCGACGTCGATGCCGTCGGCCAGCCACTTCTCCATCCGGGCGAAGTTCTCGACGAAGTCCTCGTCGTCCATGTTCTCGTAGAAGCGGACGTACTTCGTCAGGTTGTTCTGGACGGGGTCCATCAGCGCGAACCCGACGTCGAGAAACTCCGCGGGGACGTTGTCGAACGTCTCGGTGACCGTCTCGGGATCGTAGTACTCCTCTGCGCCCCAGAGTTCGAGGACGCCACCCTCGCCCGTAAAGCACAGGCCGGCGGCCATCAGTCCGAGGTTGCGGACCTTCTCGGGGAACAACGCGGCGTACATCGCCGACATGGTGCCGCCCATACAGTAGCCCAGCACGTTGATCGCGTCCTGGCCGGAGCGCTCGCGGACCACGTCGACGCAGTTGTCGATGTAGCGGGTGACGTAGTCGTCGAGCGTGAGCGATCGATCGAGTTCGGAGGGCTCGCCCCAGTCGATCAGGTAGACGTCGAACCCCTCCTCGAGTAACGTCTTGACGACCGACCGGTCGGGCTGGAGGTCGAGGATGTACGGCCGGTTGATCAGCGCGTAGACGATCAGGATGGGGACGTCGTACTGCTCGTCGGTCTGGGCCTCGTAGTGTTTGAGGTGGAGTTTGTTCTCCTCGTAGACGACCTCGTGTGGCGTCTGCCCGACCTCGACTTCGTTCAGCGTCTCGCCGCGGTCCGGGGCAACCGACAGCTTCTCGGCCATCTCGGCAGCGCCCTCCCAGGCCTGCCGTTGTACGTCCATCGCGAGCGTGTACGGGGTCTTCATTCTTGGAGTTCCTCGAGAACGCGGTCGAGTTTCTGCTCGACGGCGTGTTGGCGACGCTCGAGTTCGACCAGTCGGTCGCCGACCTCGACGACGTCACTCCCCGTGGCGAACCCGAGCGTGCGCAGGGTCGTTTCGGCGGCCTCGTCGGCCTGCTGCTGGGCCTCGAGGACGTCGCCGACGGTCTCGCCGGTCATCCTGGCGAACGCCGTCGTCGACATCACTTCCTTGAACGCCTCGTTGGCCGTGTTCAGCCAGACGTCGCGAAACTCCTCGAGGTCGACGTCCTCGCCCTCGACGACGTCGTTCATCCGCTCGACCATCTGCTGGGAGGCGTTCATCCAGGCGTCGTACGCGCGGGCGTAGCCTTCGACGCCGTCGGCCACCTCGACGTCGTCGGTCGTCTCCTCGACCGCCTCGGACCAGCTCTCGACGAACTGGGCCTGTGCCTCCATGTTCTGCTCGAGTGCCTCGAGGAATTGTTCGTTCCACTGTTCGACGAACGCGTTCCAGTTTTGCGTCTGGGGCTGGGAGTCTGTCATTGGACAAAAATTGGGCTGCTAACGTGAAAAGGTTGGTCTCTACGCCGAGACGTCGAACTCGCCGGCGGCGTCCTCGACGTTCTCGGCGGCCTCGGCGACGCTCGATTCGACCTGCTCGTGGGCGTCGAGGTAGGCCTCGAACGAGGAGTCGACGATCTCGGCGTAGCTGTCGGCGAACTCGTCGTAGGCCGTCCCGGACTCCTCGATCGCGTCGACGAGCGCCTCGATCGACTGGATCTGGGTGTCGGTGGCCGCGTCGAACTGCTCGTCGACCATCGTGCGCATCTCGTCGAAGTCGGCCGCGTCCTCGGGCATGTTCGCCTCGAGGGCGTCGAAGTACGCGTGGACGGCACCTTTCGTGAGTTCGGCGTTCTGCTCGACGAGCGACTCGGAGGCCGACATGGCGTCGGCGAACGCGCCGAACGAGGCCTTCTGGGCCTCGATCGCGTCGTGGGTCAGGCTCTGGCTCTGTTCGATCGCGGTGCGCTGTGCTTCGAAGACGGGGGTAAACGGGTTCTGAGTCATGATTACTCCTGGTTGCGGGTTCGCTTGATCGGGACGACGATGGTCTGGACGATGTCTCCCTCTTCGATGTCGAGGGCTTCCCGTTCGGGTTCGGGAATGCTGATCCGGCCACCGCTCTGGACGCGGGCTTTGAACGTCGCGGTGCCCATGCTCATCGCCCCCAGGCTCGACAGGTTGTCGAACGGGGTCGTGGAACTGGCCTCCATCAGCTGTCTCATCATCTCCTGTTGCGATTCGGCGACCTGCTCGCCGGCTTCCTGCATCTGCTTCGTGAACATCGCAGGCAACCAGGGCACCTGGCCGGAGTCGTCCGTCATCACCAGAACCCACGTGTCGAGTGCTAATAAGTGTTCCCCATCCAATACCATCTGATGCCATAGAATGGTTTTACATGTCTGGAGGTAGACCGAGACACTGATGACCCGACTCGATTCGACGGCAGCCCGGTTCACCGCGAATACGCCGTCGGTGCGAACGCGCCAACAGTTCGACAAAACTAGATTACTTCCAGTAACACCGACTTGAACCGACCAAAGGAATCATAACGACCACACACCTAGCCTGACAACATATGACACAGGAAAACGCCGGGGGGAGTAACATTTCCGCTATGGCAGACGTATGGACGAAAATGGCCAGCACCTTCGTCCAGAGCGCGACGGCCGCAAACCGCGCTGCCGTCTCGGCGATGTTGCCGCCCCTCTCGACCCAGAACGGCTCGGAGCCCGACGCCGTCCCCGCCTCGATTCCGTCGGTCGAGTACTCCCGTCTCGACTGGGAGTTCGACCGCTCCGTCGACGATTCGGCCGAGATCAGCGTCGGCGACAGCGTCACCTTCGAGAAGACGCTCACCGACGAGGACGTTCGCGCGTTCGCGCAGGTCAGCGGCGACACGAACCGACTCCACCTCGACGAGGAGTTCGCCGCGAAGAGTCGGTTCGGCGAACGAATCGTCCACGGAACCCTGGTCTCGGGGCTCATCAGCGCCGCACTCGCTCGCCTCCCCGGACTGACCATCTACCTCTCACAGGACCTCGAGTTCCGCGGTCCCGTCGGCATCGGCGACCGCGTCTCCGCTCGCGTCGAGATCGTCGAAGACCTCGGAAACGACCAGTACCGACTCGAGACCCGGATCCACGACGAAACCGCCGACGCGACCGTCGTCGACGGCGAGGCCGTCGTCCTCATCGACGACCTGCCCGAAGAGTAGCGTCTCTCGAGTCCGCCACCTCCGCGTGAACCGCCGCCGGACGCGACGAGCTGTCGGCGCGCTGATCGCCCTCGGGTCACGCTCGAGCGCTCGCCGACCGCTGTCCGGTAGTATAAGTAGCTCTCGGGTAAACCAGCGCGTATGACGCTGTTCGGGACGGCAGGGATCCGTGGCCCCGTCGAAGAGCAGGTGACGCCGGAGCTGGCACTCTCGGTCGGACAGGCCGCGGGCGTCGCCGGAGAGACGTTCGTCGTCGGCCGAGACGGTCGCGAGACAGGTCCGGCGCTCGCGGCGGCGATGGAGGCCGGCCTCGAGAGCGCCGGGGCCGACGTCCGTCGACTCGGCCAGGTCCCGACGCCCGCGCTCGCCTTCGCCTCGCAGGGTCGACGCGGCGTGATGCTCACGGCGAGTCACAACCCGCCGGCGGACAACGGAATCAAGCTCTTCGCCGACGGCGTCGAGTACGACCGCGACGAGGAGGAAGCCGTCGAGGCCGCGGTCGGCGACCCCGAACTCGCCCCGTGGGACGGGTGGGGCCGTTCGGAACGCCTCGACGTGCTCGACGCCTACCGCGACGCCGTCGCGACGTACGTCCGCGACCGGTTCGGCACCGACGCGACTCCCCTCTCGGGGCTGTCGGTCGCCGTCGACTGCGGGACCGGCGTCGGCGCGCTCGCGACCCCGCAGGTCCTCGAGTCGCTCGGTGCCGAGGTGGTCGCGCTGAACGCGACCGTCGACGGCCACTTCCCCGCTCGAGAGAGCAAGCCGACGCCCGAGACGCTGACCGACCTCGCCGCCTTCCTCGCCGACGGGACGTTCGACCTCGGGCTGGCCCACGACGGCGACGCCGACCGCCTGGTCGTCCTCGACGGCGACGGCGACGTGATCCACGAGGACACGATCCTCGCAGTCGTCGCCGCCTCCTACGTCCGGACGGCCGACGTCGCGGACCCGGTCGTCGTCACCACGCCCAACGCGTCCGCCCGGATCGACGAACTGGTTCGCGACGCCGGCGGACGCGTCGAACGGGTGCGCCTCGGTGCGCTCCACGAGGGGATCGCCCGAGAGCGCGAACGCGGCGACGCGGACACCGAGGTCGTCTTCGCGGCCGAACCCTGGAAACACGTCCACCCCGCCTTCGGCGGCTGGATCGACGGCGTCGCCAGCGCCGCACTCGTCGCCGCGCTCGTCGTCGATGCGGGCGGCACCGACGCCCTCCGCGAACCCGTGACCGAACGCCCCTACCGAAAGGTGAGCGTCGACTGCCCCGACGAGGCGAAAGAAACCGTGATGGCGCGCCTCGAGACGGCACTCCCCGAGGCCTTCCCCGGGGCGGCGGTCGACACCGATTACGGCGTCCGACTCGAGTTCGACGACGCCGCCTGGACGCTCGTCCGCCCCAGCGGGACCGAACCCTACGTCCGGATCTACGCCGAGAGCGACGACGTCGACCAGTTGATCGCGGACGTCAGCGAGGTCGTCGAGGCGGCGATCGACGAGGAGCGGTGAGACGCGACTGGCTACCGACATTTTAGTGTCCCCGACGCGTCTCAAGGGTATGCGACTCGACGACGTGTGCGCACTCGATCTCACGCGCCTGCTGCCGGGACCGTACGCGACCCAGTTGCTCGCCGACTGCGGCGCGGACGTGATCAAGATCGAGGATCCCGACACGGGGGACTACGCCCGCAATCTCCCGCCGCAGACGGACTCGGGCGTCGGCGCGGTGTTCGCCGCGGTCAACCGCGGCAAGCGAAGCGTGACGCTCGACCTGAAAAGCGACGCCGGCCGGGACGCCCTCTACCGCCTGATAGCGCAGGCGGACGTCCTGCTCGAGAGCTTCCGTCCGGGCGTGCCCGAACGCCTCGGGATCGACTACGAGACGGTCGGCGAGCACAATCCGGAGCTGGTCTACTGCTCGCTGACCGGCTACGGGCGCGAGGGGCCGCACCGCGACCGGGCCGGTCACGACCTGAACTACGTCGGTCTCGCCGGGCTGCTGGACATGACCCGGGCGAGTCCCGACGAAGCGCCGCGGATTCCCGGCTACCCGATCGCGGACGTGGCCGGCGGGCTGACCGCCGCCTTCGGCGTCGTCGCCGCGCTGCTCTCGCGGGAACTCGGTGACGACACCGGAACCCACCTCGACCTCTCGCTTTCCGACGCCGCTTTGTCGTTCTCGCAGGTCGTGACGTTACCGGCAGCCATCGGCGACGACCCACGGCCGGGCGAGACGCCGCTGACCGGCGCGCTCCCCTGGTACGACGTCTACGAAACCGCGGACGGCCGGTACGTCACCTTCGCGGCACTCGAGCGGAAGTTCTGGACGGCGTTCTGCCGCGCCGTCGACCGCCCCGACCTCGAGTCGACCCACGGGACTGACGACCCCGCCGAGCGGGCGGCCGTCCGCGAGGAACTCGAGGGACTGTTCGCGAGTCGAACCCGCGAGGAGTGGGTCGCTCTGGACGACCCCGAGATTCCTCTCGAGCCGGTGTTGACGCCGCGGGAGGCGCTCGAGCACCCGCAGTACGAGGCGCGGGGAACGGTACGACGGGAAGCGCCGCCGGGGATCGAGTCGCCGGTCGACGCCGACGGCACACCGGATCGATCCGCGCTTCCCGGCCACGGCGAGCACACCGCCGAGGTCCTCGCCGAGTTCGGGTTCGCGGACGAGGAGATCGATCGCCTGCTCGATGCGGCCGACGGCGGCGGACGGGAGGGGTAACGTCCGGTGGACGGTGGTTTCTTGCACGCCGTCGGCCTATCGATCGCCATGGACGACCGATCTCCCGTAGACGACCTCGTCGAGTCGGCCCGCGAAATCCAGGATCGTGCACACGTTCCGTACTCCGGGTATCGCGTCGGGGCCGCCCTCGAGACCGCCGACGGCGAGGTGTTCGTCGGCTGCAACCTCGAGAACGCGAACTTCAGCAACAGCCTCCACGCCGAGGAGGTTGCGATCGCCGAGGCGGTCAAGGAAGGCCATCGCGACTTCTCGCGGATCGCCGTCAGCTCCGACCGCCGCGACGGGGTCACGCCCTGTGGGATGTGTCGCCAGACGCTCACGGAGTTTTGCGATCCGGACCTCCTCGTGCTCTGTGACGAGGGCGATTCGGTCAGCGAGTACACGCTCGGCGAACTGTTGCCCGACACGATCACGGAAGCGACCCTCGAGTGACACGACGGCACGGCGTTCGTCGCTACCCGCTGTCGGTTTCGGGTGCGGGGAGCGTCACGCGCTCTGTCGTGACGACCTCGCCGTCGAAGACGACTTCCACCTCGAGTTCCCCGTCGTTCTCGCGGTGGACCCGCTCGACGTCCTCGTCGGACAGGCCGACGACAGTTACACCGGACCGGCCGGGTTCGACCACGACCCCTTCGACCGTGACGAACTCCCCGTCGGTCGCGAGTCTGGTGGCGAACTCGCCGGGGGCGTCGCCCTCGTTCGCGATCACGGTGACGACCTGGACCTCGCTCTCGGTTCCCTCTTTTCGCGTCGCGTCGCCGGGAACGTCGACGGTGGGTTCGCCGTTCGACGGTACGACCTCGACCTGCCGAAGCGACGGCGTGGGCTCGGTTTCGATCGTGTACGTCGTCCGATCGACCGTCACCCCCGTCAGCGCCGACAGCGCCACCTCGTACGTCCCGGCCCGAAGGAGTGCGTCGAATCGCCAGTCCTCGAGTACGACCGTGTCCGTTCCGTCCCGCAGATCCTCCTCCGTGAGTCGCTCGATCGCCGTCGTCCCGTCGGGCGCGGTCACCGTCAGTCGAAGCTCCGTCGGCTCGCCCTCGACGACGACGACCAGCCCCGTCCCGTCGGTCTCGTAGTTCGATCGTCGATCGACGACGTCGGCCTCGACGTCCGAGATCGAGGCGGAACTCGCAGCGACGGTCGCGTACGCGCCGCCCGCGGCCGACCCGAGCACGAGGACGGCGACGAGGCCGACGGCGACGGTCGGCGGTGCGGGACTCCACCCGTCCCGCCGTGTGAACCGTTCGACTCCTCGCGGGAGTGCCACGGCCGCGACGCCGGCGACCGTGTAGAACGCCGCGTACGCTCCGAGGCCCTCGGTCCCCCCGAAGAGGTACTGGAAATCGCCGGGATATTCTCCCGTCGTGACTCCCACGAATACCACTCCGACGGCCACGATCCACGGGAGGACGAGCGACGCGACCAGGAAGTTCGTGCGGTCTATATCCCGCACCTCGAGGACCACCCACGCGAGGGGGGCGAACGCGGCCGCACCGAGAGACGCGAACTGACCGCCGGTCAGGTAGAGCGCGAGCACGTCGTGTATCGCCAGGGCGACGGCGATCGGAAGCGCCATCCCGACGACGAAGATGGCGGCGATCGCGGGGAAGTCCTCGTCCGTTATCACGGCTCAATGATATCGATTCTACACTATGGGTAAAAAACTATCCGAACGCTCCCCTGCTCGCAGGTGTGAGAGACTCGCGTCTCTCCCGGCCGCAACGGACGCAGACCGTCTACGGGTCGACCTCGAGGACGTCCCGTAGAATCGTGCGGTGACACCGCTTCTTGTCGGTGTTCTCGTAGCAGACCAGCGCGAGCGACTCGCCCGCCTCGAGCCGTTCCTCGAGGGCCGCGAGCGCCGCCGCCGCCTCGGGCGACTCCTCGAGGTGCCGGCGGTACCGGTCTTCGAAGTCGGCCCGGTGCCAGGCGGCGTTGTGCGCCCCCTCCTCGCAGATTCCCTGCATCTTCAAATCTTCCTCGGCGACGTGGACGTCCTCGAGCAACGCCGCGGGCGGGCCGAGTTCGGGGACGTTCTCGTCGACGGCCGCGTGAAACCACGACGTCGGTCGCCGGACGACGCCGACGAGCGTCGCCGTCGGGTCGACGTCCGCCCGATCGTGCTGGAGGGCGGCGACGTACGTGTCCTCGAGCGTTCCCTTCGCCATGATCGGTCCTACGGCCGCCCTGCATTTATATACGGCCCCGAACCGAATCCGACTGCCGAATGCCGGGCGACAGCGAAGACCCGAACGCCGACGTACAGTACCACCTCGAGATCGCTCCGGGCGACGTCGCCGACACCGTCCTCCTGCCGGGAAATCCCGAACGCGTCGAGAAGGTCGTCGACTGCTGGGACGAGGGTGAGGTTCGCGCCCACCACCGGGAGTATCGAACGGCGACCGGAACCTACGAGGAGACGCCGATCTCGGTCACGTCGACGGGAATCGGCAGCCCGTCGGCCGCGATCGCGGTCGAAGAACTCGCCCGCGTGGGCGTCGACACGCTGATCCGCGTCGGCTCCTGTGGTGCGATCCAGCCGGAGATGGCCGTCGGCGACCTCGTCATCACGACCGGGGCCGTCCGCCAGGAGGGGACCAGCCACGAGTACGTTCGGGAGGACTACCCCGCCGTCGCCGACCACGAGGTCGTCTGCGCGCTCGTCGCCGCCGCCGAACGGCTGGGCTACGACTACCACACCGGGATCACGACGAGCACGGACTCCTTCTACGCCGGTCAGGGACGGCCCGGCTTCGACGGCTTCGAGGCCGCCGGTTCCGAGCGCCTGCTCGACGAGTTGCGGGAGGCGAACGTCGCCAACGTCGAGATGGAAGCCAGCGCCATCCTGACGCTCGCGACCCTCTACGGGCTTCGTGCCGGTGCGGTCTGTACCGTCTACGCCAACCGGGTAACCGGCGAGTTCCGCACCGAAGGCGAGACGCGAGCCGCCGAGACCGCCTCGCTCGCGGCGCACCTGCTCGCGAAGATGGACGCGAAAAAACGTGAGGCCGGCGTCGACCTGTGGCACGCCGGTCTCACGCTCGACTGATCACTCGCGGATCCGGGTGATCCCCTCGTCGAACACCTGCCGGTTCGGGATGACGTACTCCTCGGAGTCGGACTCGACTTTCGTCACGAAGAGGTCGACCTCCTGGACGATTCCCGCCCGATCGCCGATCCGGACTCGATCCCCGATGCTGTAGGGTTGTTCCAGCAGCAGATAGATCCCGACCGCACTCGAGACGAGGAAGTCTTTGAACGCGAACGCGCCGACGATGACGACGCCGGCGGCGTACACCGTAAGCAGGATCATCAGCGCGAGAACCTGCACGCCCACCTGCGAGAGGGCGATGAGGAAGGTGACGTACAGTACGGAGTACTTCACCGCCTTCGGAATGATCGATACCTCCGGCAGTTTGACGCCCCGGAGGTACTCGCTGACGGCGAGTTCCGACTTGTCGGCGACGATGAAACCGATGATGAGGACGAAGACGGCGATGAAAACGTGTGGAATGTACTCGGTGACGCGCAACCAGAACGCGTTCGTATCGAGCAGCTGGGCGATGTGGACGGCCGTGAGCACGGCGATGCCGTAGATGAACCACGAACTCAGTCGCGCGACGATCTCGACCGTCGAGGTTCCGAGCGACTGTGCCGTCCGTTCGAACGGCGTCCCCTCGACGGCCTCCGGTACGCCCGCGGCACCCAACAGCTCCTTGTTCAGCCGGCCGACGAGATACCCGATGACGAACCCGAGCGCCAGCACTGCGGTCGCTATGATCGCCGGCTCGTCGATCAGAGCCTGCACGTCTACCATGTCAGTACGCCTCCGGATCGACCTCCATAATCAGCTCTCCACCTTTGAACGCCCGTACCAGCCCGTCGCTCTCCGAGAGGACGATCGCGATCGCGTTCGTGTCCCTGGTAATCGCCCCGCCGGCCATGTGGCGTGCGCCGAGACCCTTGGGAATGTCGACGCCCTCCGCCGACGGCTCGAGGTACCGGTAGGCCGAAACGATCTTCCCCGAATCCGAGATGACGAACGCGCCGTCGAGCCGCGAGAACTCCTTTAGCATGACGTTCACGATCGGGTCGCCGACGTGGACGTGGGACTTCTCGAAGGGGTTGTACGACAGCGGTCGAGACTTGTTCATCACTTTCCCCGCGTCGCCGACCACGAACAGCGCGCCGACGGGCTTGCCTTTCTGTCCTTTCTTTCCCAGTTCGATCGCCAACTCGAGGACCGACCGGATCACCTCGGGGTCGGCTCGCGACCTGGCGAACAGGTCGTAGATTCCGGTGTGTGCGTCCGCGTCGGCTCTCACGCGCGAGACGGTGTCGATCCCGTCGTCGAAGACGCTCGTCGCACACACCAGCACGTCGCCGTCCTCGATGACGCCTTCGTTGAGTCCGCCCTCGAGTCCGAACCGGACTCGATCGGTGACGTCGGCGAACTCGAGCGGTAACTCGACGAACGTCTCGGCTCCGACGGTGTTTTCCGTCCCGATGACGATCACCTCGAGGTCCTCGAGGTCTTCGAACCGTTCGTAGTACGATCCACTCGGTGAGAAGAGGACGACGCCGTCGATACCCGAGAAAAGATCTCCAAACACGTCGTCTAGCCCGGCCATTGATACTACAACCCGTTCGCGCGTGAATAAGCGTTGTGGACCCGTCAGACGAGCGTCTGCCAGTCGTTCTCGTGGTCTCTTCGACTGACGCTCGTATCCTCGTCCAGTCTGGACCTTCGGCAGATCGACGTCCTCGAGGACGTCGTCCGCTCGTGGTTGCACGGACCCCGGCCCGTAGCATCGAGAACGACTATGTGTTCGATGTTCGTACCGACAGTATGAGCACATCGACGGCCGACGATCGTCTCGCGTCGACGGATCGCGAGGTGGCCGATGGCGTCTATCGGTTCGGCACGCGTCGAATCAACTGGTACGTCCTCGAAGGAGACGACGGATTGACCGTCGTCGACGCGGGCCTCCCGGCGCACTGGCCACAGCTCGGCGACTGGCTCGCCGAGAACGGCTACGAGTTCGACGACGTCGCCGCCCTCGTGTTGACCCACGCGGACGCCGACCACGTCGGCTTCGCCAGCGACCTGGGCGACCGGGACGTGCCCGTCTACTGCCATCCGGACGACCTGCCACTCCTGCGTGGCCAGCCACAGGGCGCTCCCGGGTGGTTCTACCGAAACCTCTGGCGGCCCGGGTTCTTCGTGTACGCCGTCGAGATGATCCGCGACGGCGTCACGGCCGTCGAACCACTCACCGACGCCGAGCCACTCGCCGACGGGGACGTCCTCCCCGTGCCCGGCGACCCGCGCGTGATCTTTGCCCCCGGTCACACCAGCGGGTCGTGTGCGCTATACGTCGAAGACCGCGACGTCCTGTTCTGTGGCGACGCGCTCGCGACGCGAAACATCTTCACCGGTCGCGAGGGCGATCCGCAGCTGCTCGGCTCCGCCGACGAGGATCACGACGAAGCGAAGGCGTCGCTCGCCCGACTCGAGGGGCTGGGTTCGGTGACGCTCCTGCCCGGCCATGGAAATCCGTGGCGCGGCGAGATCGACGCGGCACTCTCCCTCGCTCGCTGATACGGTCTGCTGTCCCTCTTTTCCGCAGGACCGCCCGAATGGACGCGGTCGCTACGGGACGGACAGCTGTCCGTGTGACTTGTTCGCGTGTCGATCCTGGCTTTGGTCGTCGGCTGCGACTCGTCCCCACTCTCCACGTGGCTCTTCGAACGCTACTCCCCCTGTGGAGTGTCTCCTGACCGTCGTCCGGAAGCGCGGACGGTGGCCGCCCTCGAGTGATCGTCGTGTGAGCGCGCCATTGGCGAAACTGGCACGGGGTTGGTCGAGTGCTCGCCCGATAGCGGCTGTCCTCGGGACCGGATTCGAACCACGTGAAGACGTGCCCGCTACGCTGTGTGCGTCTCCCCTGCTTCGAATCGGTCTGCTCCCTCCTCGTTTTCGCACTTCGTTCGAAAACTCGCTCAGTGCGCGGGACCGGATTCGAACCGAAGCAAGACATTCCTGCTCGAGCCTACGGCCCTGCGCGGGCTGTGACTTGCAGGGTTCGAATCCGCTGACCGAATTCTCCGCTCACGGAGTTGTTCGCGGAGAATGCGCGGGACCGGATTCGAACCGAAGCAAGACATTTCTGCTCGAGCCTACGGCCCTGCGCGGGCTGTGACTTGCAGGGTTCGAATCCAGTCCTGCTCCTTCCCTCGCTTTCTCACTTCGTTCGAAAATTCGCTCAGTGCGCGGGACCGGATTCGAACCGGCGGACCCCTACGGGACAGCGTCCTAAGCGCTGCGCCGTTGGCCTGGCTTGGCTACCCGCGCGCAGTTCCCGATTCCCGCGAGTCCAGTAAGTACCTGTCGGTCCCGATCACTCGTGGGTCACCGGCTCCTCCGGCGACCAGTCCAGCGGGACGATGAAGGTCACGTGTTCGTCACCACGCGACTGGTGGAGCTCCGCCGCCTGCTCGGCCAGTGCGCGATCCCGGTACGGCATCTCGAGGCCACAGCCGGTACAGACGAGTTTGCAGGTTGGTTGGCTCATTGACAACTGACGCCGAACCGTCGGGCGGCCGGAGTCTATCCGTCTGTCGCGTTCCTCCTCAATTAGTAATCGTGACCTAGTAGAATCCGCAGACGGCGGCCGTATTCTCCGGTCGTTCGTAGCTGAATGTTGGATCACGTAGCGTACCGTTGTCCGAACTGTTTTCGGACCCGCAGGCGTGTCCCTCTCGACCGTGAGTTTAAACCGGATGAGCGGGTACTCGGCGGTATGTACAGCGCTCGAGAACGCGTCGAACACGACGACTGGCTGACGGAACTCGAACAGGTCGCCGACAGACTCGAGCTGTCGTCCGAGGCGCGATCGTGTGCGGTCGATCTCTTTCTCGCCGACGTGCCGGACGCCGACCGGTCGAAACGGGCCGCGCTCGCGGCCAGCGTCTACGCCGGCGCGCTCGTCGCCGGCGACGGTCGGACGCAAGGCGAGGTCGCCGACGCCGCGGACGTCTCCCGGCTGTCGATCCAGCAGCGGTGGAAAGACCTCCTCGAGATCGCCGGGCTCGAGCCACCGCGGTGGTAACCGCAGTCTCGTCGCCGGTGATGCGGTCCCGTCGCCGGTGACGGTCGACGTAAGACGCGACTACGACGTCGAAATCCGGTGAACTCGTCTGAAGTCGACGAAGACGTACCGTTACACGCAGCTAGGGCGTCTGTGATGGTCGATCTTCGTAACAGTCACGCGCTCAGGTTCGCGTCTTCCCGCGCCCGTCGCGATCGGGGGTGAGGGCACCGTGCTCGTCGATCTCTCCCCGAACGATGCGCGTACTCGAGATGATGTCGCCGTCCTCGGCGAGGACGTGCGGGACGACGACGATCTCGAGTGGATCGTGTCCTCGCTCGCGCCGGAGTTCGTTGATTCGTTTGCCGCCGTCGACGGTCTCGGGTGAGACGATCAGGTAGTCGAACTGCGGTTCGGTCGCGATTCCCGTCGGCTCCGAGAGCGTGCGGACCTCGAACTCCCGGTCGTGTTCGGCCGCGTACTGTTCGAGTTCCGACTCGAGGTCACGCTTTCGTTCGTCGTACGATCTGACGTACCGGTCGACGTGACGAGTCTTCGGTGCGAGCTCGTCGCTCGTCAGGCCGACGGTTACGTCTCCGAGTTCGAACGCCCGTTCGAACAACCGCCTGTGACCGTCGTGAACGGGGTCGAACGTCCCACCAAGCGCGACGTCCATACGCCACATCACTGTCGCGGTGCGTATAAAAGAGTCGAATCAGGAACGTGACTGGGTGACGACACGCCGGCACGCCGGCCGTTCCGGCTCCCGTCCCGCACCACAACGACACACAGTACCGTGGCACCGACTGTGATTTCGACGATCGTCTACTGTTCCTTTCACATCGTTTTTGTACTCCCCCACAGTGGCTCTACGCATGGGATTAGACGAGGACGCGTTGGAGTACCACCGCATCGATCCTCCAGGAAAGATCGAGATTTCGACGACGAAACCGACGAATACACAGCGCGACCTCTCGCTCGCGTACTCGCCCGGCGTCGCCGCACCGTGTATGGATATCCACGAGGACGAGACGGAAGCGTTCACCTACACCGCGAAGGGGAACCTCGTGGGTGTCGTCTCGAACGGGTCGGCGGTGCTCGGACTCGGCGACATCGGCGCACAGGCGTCGAAGCCGGTGATGGAAGGGAAAGGCGTCCTGTTCAAGCGCTTTGCCGACATCGACGTGTTCGACGTCGAACTCGACGAGGCCGACCCGGACAAGATCGTCGAGGCGGTGAAGATGATGGAACCGACCTTCGGCGGGATCAACTTAGAGGACATCAAAGCACCCGAGTGTTTCACCGTCGAGGAGCGCCTGCGCGAGGAGATGGACATTCCGGTCTTCCACGACGACCAGCACGGGACCGCCATCATCTCCGGGGCCGCGTTGCTCAACGCCGCCGACGTCGCCGGGAAAGATCTCGAGGACCTCGAGATCGTCTTCTCCGGTGCGGGCGCGAGTGCGCTCGCCACGGCTCGCTTCTACGTCTCGCTCGGGGCGAAAAAGGAGAACGTCACGATGTGTGACTCCTCGGGAATCATCACCCGGGAACGTGCTCGTGCTGGCGACGTCAACGAGTACAAACGCGAGTTCGCCCGCGACGTGCCAGAGGGCGACCTCGCCGACGCGATGGAGGGGGCGGACGTCTTCGTCGGCCTCTCGGTCGGCGGCATCGTCAGCCAGGAGATGGTCGCCTCGATGGGCGAGAATCCGATCATCTTCGCGATGGCCAACCCCGACCCCGAGATCGGCTACCACGAGGCCAAGGAGGCCCGCGACGACGACGTCATCATGGCGACCGGTCGCTCTGACTACCCGAACCAGGTCAACAACGTCCTGGGGTTCCCGTTTATCTTCCGTGGCGCACTCGACGTGCGCGCGACGGAGATCAACGAGGCGATGAAAGTCGCCGCCGCCCGGGCGCTCGCCGACCTCGCACGGGAGGACGTCCCCGACGCGGTCGTCAAGGCCTACGGCGACGACCCCCTCCAGTTCGGCCCCGACTACATCATCCCGAAGCCGGTCGACCCGCGCGTGCTGTTCCGCGTCGCTCCCGCCGTCGCGCAGGCGGCGATCGACTCCGGCGCTGCTCGCATCGACCTCGAGATCGACGAGTACGAAGAACAACTCGAGGCTCGCCTCGGCAAGTCCCGCGAGATGATGCGGGTCGTGCTCAACAAGGCCAAGAGCGAACCCAAGCGCATCGCGCTCGCGGAGGGCGACGACGAGAAGATGATCCGCGCCGCCTACCAGCTCCAGGAGCAGGGGATCGCTCACCCCGTTCTCATCGGCGACGAAGGCGAGATCAAACGGACCGCGGCGAACCTGGGGCTCGACTTCACCCCGTCCGTCGCCGACCCCGCGGCCGACGATTACGAGGAGTACGCCGATCGACTGTACGAACTGCGCCAGCGCAAGGGGATCACGCGCTCCGAGGCGGAGGAACTCGTCCGCAGGGACACCAACTACTTCGGGAGCGTGATGGTCGAGCAAGGCGACGCCGACGCGCTGTTGACGGGGCTGACCCACCACTATCCGTCGGCGCTGCGGCCGCCACTGCAGGTGATCGGGACCGAACCCGACGCGAACTACGCCGCCGGCGTCTACCTGCTCACGTTCAAGAATCGCGTGATCTTCGTCGCAGACGCGACGGTCAACCAGTCGCCCGACGAGGACGTGCTGGCCGAAGTGACCAAGCAGACCGCAAAGCTCGCCCGTCGGTTCAACGTCGAGCCGCGTGCGGCCCTGCTCTCGTACTCGAACTTCGGCAGCGTCGACAACGAGGGCACCCGCAAGCCCCGCCGGGCGGCCGCGATGCTCCAGGACGACCCCGAAGTCGACTTCGCCGTCGACGGCGAGATGCAAGCCGACACCGCCGTCGTCGAGGACATCCTCACCGGGACCTACGAGTTCTCCGAACTCGAGGAGCCCGCGAACGTGCTCGTCTTCCCGAACCTCGAGGCGGGTAACATCGGCTACAAGCTGCTCCAGCGACTGGGCGGTGCCGAGGCGATCGGGCCGATGCTCGTGGGGATGGACAAGCCGGTCCACGTCCTCCAGCGCGGCGACGAGGTCAAAGACATCGTCAACCTCGCGGGCGTGGCGGTCGTCGACGCCCAGCAAGAGTAACCACCCAGCACCGCCAGCGCCACCAGCGCGCCCCCTCGTGGAGGCGTCCGGCCACGTCCGGTGGCTGACGAGCGACGAGTCGGCCGGAAAGAGTGCATTCAAGTATGCGCCGGGACTTCTCCCGAGTATGCAAGACCAGGGACGCTCTACGCGAAAGCGCACCGGTGGCCGACTCAAACACTCCCGGAACCGCAAGAAGTCCGAACTCGGACGACTCCCGACCGAGACGCAGGTCGGCGAACCCCGCTTCCGGACCGTGGACGTTCGCGGGAACGGCGAGAAGACCCGCGCGCTCGCGACGAACGAGGCGAACGTCAACGTCGGCAGCGAGACCGTGACGACGACGATCAACGACGTCGTCGAGAACGACGCAAACCCCAACTACGTCCGCCGGAACATCATCACGAAGGGTGCAGTCATCGACACCGACGAGGGTCGCGCCCGCGTCACCTCCCGTCCCGGTCAGACCGGACAGGTCAACGCGGTCCTGCTCGAGTAAGTAGCCTCGTTCTCTCGACGCTTCGCCGTACCGCGAGCGACTGCGAGACCCGATCAGGGACGCGGAGCCGCCTTCTGCAGCGCGGTCTCGGCGATGTTGCCCCCGTAGTCTGCACTGCGGGAAAGCGAGTCGACGATCAGGCCGAGCGACTGCGCCTGGATGGGATCTAGGTCGCGGAGCATGTCGTCGATCGTTCGCGTGTGCTGGTCGATCTGGAGGACCGACTCGCGGGCGGCGTGTCCGAGTCGGTTTGCCTCCTCGCTCTCCTCGGCGAACAGCGCGTCCATGGACTTCTCGAGGACGTCGAATGCGTCCTGGTGGAGCACCTCGAGAGCGTCTGCGACCTCCTCGGGGATCTCCTCGAGTTTGAGCGCGAGCTTGCTGATCTTGACGGCGTGGTCGGCGACGCGCTCGAGCTGGCGGGCGCTCGAGTGGTAGTCGAAACAGTCCTCTCGCGGAACGCCGAGTTCCTCTGCGGCCCGGGGCGATCGCAGGGTCGCCCGGAAGATCCGCGAGACGACGAGCCAGAGGCGGTCGACGTCGTCGTCGCGTTCGATGACGTCGTGGGCGATGTCGTCGTCGTTCTCGATGAGCGCCGTGACGGCGTCCTCGAGCATCGACTGGGCGATCAGGCGCATGCGCGTGACGGCGTTGACGATCGAGAGTTCCGAGGAGTCGAGCAGGTCCTGGATGACGACGCTGTCGGTCGTCTCCTCCAGGACTTCGACGCCGACGAGACTCTGCGTGGCGCTGCGGATCGCGCGTCGCTGGTCGGTCGTGATCCGGTTCGCCTCGAGTGCGATGACGTCGAAGCCGCTTACGTACATCGTCATGACCGCACGGGTGAGCCGATCGCCCTCGAGGTTCGAGACGTCGAGGGTCCCCCTCTGCCGGTGTGTTTCGCTCTGGGGAGTCAGGAGCAACGAGTCGTCTTCGGGGTAGAACTCGACCGTGGTTCCTGCGCTGACGTCGTTGTCGGTCGCCCAGGACTTCGGGAGCGAGACGGTGTACGTCGATCCCCCAGTTACCTGGACCTTGCGCGTCTCCATGTGGTTCGCTCTAGACCGGTGGACTATAAATCTACCAGTATCTATAGAGCGATCCGTTCTGGCCGGTGACTCGGACCGAATTCGCCGATTTAGATCTATTATCGAAACGTTCCAGACCGTACCACTACCTTCGTCAATAGATAACGAACGTATGAATATATAGGAACTTGTGTATGTATGTATATGGACTCGTTCTGGCGGATCACGGACCACGCGACGAACCAGATCCCCTCGCGTACGACCGGTCGGGAACGTTCGTCCCGGCTCCCGTGAATCGACGCCGTTCGACGGCGGTCGGTCGCGAGTGACGTCGCTATACTCGAGCGGCGTCGATCCGAGACGCTTCGCGGCTACAGCCCGAACAGTAGCTGAACATGGTTCTATATACGAATATATACTAGTCATAGCATCGTATTTTTACGACCGATGGATTCGTTTGCCTGATGCCCGACAACCAGTTCGGCCGGACGGTCGACGCGGTATCGCGACGGAAATTCCTCGCTGCGGCCGGATCCGTTGGAGCGGTGGCGATCGCCGGCTGTGCCGAGAACGAGGCAAGCGACAGCGACGGCGAACTCTCGGGCGAGGTCGTCGTCAAGGGGAGCAGTACGGTCTACCCGATCTCCGTCCAGATGCAAGAGCGGTTCATGGAGCAACACCCGAACGTGAACGTCACCGTCGACTCGACCGGCAGCGGTGGCGGCTTCCAGAACCACTTCTGTCCCGGTGATTCGGACATCAACGGCGCGTCCCGTCCGATCAAGTCCGAAGAGCAAGACCTCTGTGCCGAAAACGACGTCACGCCGATCGAGATGAACGTCGCGGGCGACGCGCTCACTGTGGCGGTCAGTCCCGACAACGACTGGGTCGACTGCATGTCCTTCGACGAACTGGCCCAGATCTGGCAGGAAGGCGGTGCCGAGACGTGGTCGGACGTCAACTCCGACTGGCCCGACGAGGAATTCGTCCTTTACGGCCCCGACACGACCTCGGGGACGTTCGACTGGTTCACCGAGAACGTCATCGGCGAGGCCGGCAACCACCGCACCGACTACGAACCCACCGAGGACGACAACGTCATCATCGAGGGCCTCGAGAACGACCAGTACTCCATCGGCTACTTCGGCTACGCCTACTACGCCGAGAACGAGGACCGCGTGAAGGCGCTCTCGGTCAAAGAAGACGACAGCAGCGAGTGTGGCGAGCCGGGCCTACAGGCTGCCAGCGAGGGAACCTACCCGATGGCCCGACCGCTGTACATCTACCCGTCCGAGGAGGCCGTCCAGCGCGAGGAAGTCTACGAGTTCATGAAGTTCTACCTCGAGAACTCCAGTGCCGACTGGATCGCCGACGAGGTCGGTTACGTCCCGTCGAGCCAGGACCAGGTCGACGAGAACATGAGCAAACTCGACGAAGCGGCGGGCAACTAAGCACAGAGGGTACTTTTCGCATCACATTTGAATAGAAATTAGCACGGATATGGGTAACGAATCATTCGACGCCGATCTCACACGGTCGGCACACGGGCAAATTGCGAAAGAGCGGCTGTATCACTGGCTGCTGTTTTTCTGTGCGGCGCTGACCGTATTCGTCACGGTCAGCATCGTCGTCACCCTGGCAGTAGACGCGGTCGCGTTCTTTAGACAGGTCGACGCGCTCTCGTTTTTCACCGGCACGGAGTGGGAGTCGAGTCGGGGCACCTTCGGCGTCCTGCCGCTGGTGACCGCGACGCTCGTCGTCACGGCCGTCTCGGCGATCGTCGCGATTCCCATCGGAACCGCGGCTGCGGTCTACCTGAGCGAGTACGCGAGCGACCGGATGCGGTCGGTCCTGAAACCGGCCCTCGAGATCCTCGCTGGCATCCCCACGGTCGTGTACGGCTACCTCGCACTGGTCTATCTCACACCGTGGCTCCGAAAGGGAGGGCTCGATCTGAGCATGTTCAACCTGCTTTCCGCGTCGATCATGGTCGGGATCATGATCATCCCGATGGTCTCCTCGATCAGCGAGGACGCGATGAGCGCGGTCCCGGACTCGCTTCGGGAGGCCGGCTACGGCCTCGGTGCGACGAAGTTCGAGGTCTCGACGGGCGTCGTCATCCCGGCTGCCGTCTCCGGCATCTTCTCGTCGTACATCCTGGCGCTCTCCCGAGCGATCGGCGAGACGATGATCGTCGTGATGGCGGGTGGGATGCAAGCACGGATGCTCGATCTCACGAACCCGTTCGCGAACCTGTTCAACTCCGGGCAGACGATGACCGCCGCGATGGTCCACGCCGTCACGAGCGACGCGACCGGCGGCACGCCGGAGTTCTACTCGATGTTCGCGATCGGGCTGACGCTGTTTTTCGTCACGTTCTCGATGAACCTGCTCAGCAATCGCATCGCGGCACGCTACCGGGAGGAGTACCAATGAGTGTCAACTCGTATACGACGCGTCCAGAGGTGATCCGCTGATGGCGACGACCGACGAATCGACCGGAAGCTGGTTCGGCGCAGATGGACAGGTCAGCCAGGTTCGCGGACTGTTGTTCAAACTCAGCTGCCTCGGTGCGACGCTGCTCGCGCTCGGACTCGTGCTCGTGTTCCTGCTGTACGTCTTCAACGACGCGGTCCAGCCGCTGACGGCCGATACGGGCTGGCTCCTCACGTTCGTCGTGACGCTCGTCTTGCCCGCCGTCGCCGTCGGCGTCTACTACTACACGCGTGACACTCGAGCGGGCGAGGTCGCGTACACGGCGCTTGGCCTTCCGGTCGCGACGACCCTGCTCGCCGGCGGCGTCGTGATCACCTTCGAACACATCGTCTCGCCGCACGCGTGGTTCGCACTCGCGCTCTCGGCTACCGTCGCGTTCGGGCTGGTCGAACTCCACGCACGAACGCGAACTGCCGGCGCACTCGAGCGACTCGCGGTCGTGGTTCTCGTCCCCCTGCTCGCGCTCGTCGGCGTTCCCGGGATCGCCGTCGACTTCCCGGTCGAGACGCCGCTTCTCGGACAGGAACTGTTCCGGCTGTCGTTTGCGATCCCGGAACTCGTTCCGAGTCTCCGGGAGGTGATCCTCGCACTACCGGTCCTGCCGACGGCGGCGATCTCGCTTCTGCTGACGTTTACGCTGCCGATCGCGGCGGCAGCCGCCTGGCACGTCCGGCGCGTGCGAGAGAGCGACCGCGATGGGGCGATCGCCGGTGGCGCGACGATCGTCGCCGCCGGACTCGGACTCGTCGCCGCACCGCTCGTCGACCTCTCGGCGACGACGTGGGTCGTCCTCGCGACGGTCGTCGCCCTTCCCGTCGGACTGTACGTGGAGTCGGTCGTCAGACGCGACGTGGGCGTCTCCGGACTGGCGTTTCCCGTCGTGGTCGCGGCCGGCGCACTCATCGGTGCGTTCCTCGTCGATGCGCTCGGCTTCGCCGGGCCGGACCTCTGGCTCGACTGGGACTTCCTGACGAGTCCCGCCAGTACGACGCCCAGGGACGCCGGTATCTACCCCGCGCTCGTCGGATCGGTGATGATGCTCGTCGTCGTCGCCGTCGCGGCGTTCCCCGTCGGCGTCGGGGCTGCGGTCTACCTGGAGGAGTACGCACCGAACGACGGACTGCTCGGTTCGATCGTCGACCTCATCGAGATCAACATCGCGAACCTCGCGGGCGTCCCCTCGGTCGTCTACGGCGTTCTCGGTCTCACGCTGTTCGTCCGGACGGCCGGGATGCAGTCCGGGATCGTCATGGTCGGCGGTCTCACGATCGGGTTGCTCATCCTCCCGATCGTCATCGTCTCCGCCCAGGAGGCGATCCGTGGCGTCCCGGACTCGCTCCGGCAGGCCAGCTACGGAATGGGTGCGACGAAGTGGCAGACGGTCCGAAACGTCGTGCTTCCGCGGGCGCTGCCGGGGATCATGACCGGAACGATCCTCGCGTTCGGCCGTGCGATCGGCGAGACGGCACCGCTTCTGATGATCGGTGCCGCAGCGGTCGTCCGCATCCCACCGGACACGTTCTTCAGTCTGTTCAGCGCGATGCCCCGGCAGATCTTCGCCTGGTCGAAAGAGATCGAGACCGAGTTCCGGTACGGCGTGCTCGCGGCCGGCGTCGTGACGCTGCTGATCGTCATGCTGATGATGAACGCGAGTGCGATCCTCGTTCGCAACAAGTACCAGCGACAGAACTAACATGACACGAGATACCCCACTCGAGACGGACGGCGGCGATCCGCGAGCCGACGGCAGCGGAACCGCCGTCGCCGATTCGGCGGCACAGACGGACAGTTCGGACGAATCACTGCTCGACTCGTCGTTCGACGTCGAGGATCGATCGCACGCGTCTGAAGACACCGACGCCATCGTCGAGGCTCGCGACATCGACGTCTACTACGGCGACGAGCAGGCGCTCCAGAGCGTCGACGTCGCGATTCCCGAAAAACGCGTGACGGCGATGATCGGCCCGTCGGGCTGTGGAAAGTCGACGTTCCTTCGCTCGATCAACCGGATGAACGACCTCATCGACGCGGCGCGCGTCGAAGGCGAGTTGCTGTTCGACGGCAAGAACGTCTACGACGACGACGTCGACCCGGTTGCCCTGCGCCGAAAGATCGGGATGGTGTTCCAGTCGCCGAACCCGTTCCCGAAGTCGATCTACGACAACGTCGCCTACGGCCTCGAGGTCCAGGGCAAAACCGACGACGTCGACGAGAAGGTCCACCGCGCACTCGAGCGGGCGGCCCTGCTCGACGAGGTCGAAGACCAGCTCGACGAGTCGGGACTGGAACTCTCCGGTGGCCAGCAGCAGCGACTCTGCATCGCGCGAGCGATCGCCCCAGATCCCGAGGTGCTGCTGATGGACGAACCGGCCTCGGCGCTCGATCCCGTCGCGACGTCGAAAGTCGAGGACCTGATCGAGGAACTGGCCGAAGATTACACGGTCGTGATCGTCACGCACAACATGCAACAGGCCGCGCGGATCTCCGACAAGACCGCGGTGTTCCTCACCGGCGGCGAGCTCGTCGAGTTCGACGACACCGCAAAGATCTTCGAGAACCCCGAGAGCCAGCGCGTCGAGGACTACATCACCGGCAAGTTCGGGTGACGAGCCGACCGGCTACTGGCCTTTCGACGCCGTTTTCCGACGATTCGAGCCCGCCCGGGCCGTCGTCGCCGCGCGGACGCTGTACGCCCTCGAGGGAGACGAGACGCTGCTCGAGTGACACCGTCGGCTGTACCTGTTTTCGGAACGACCCGATCGGTCGGCGGTTGCGCCGGGAAACCGTTTTGTCCGGCAGTAGTACTACGTCGTCCTCGTCACCGCAGATTCTCTCCTAACAACTGAAACGATTTCCTTCACCCACGATTCCGGCCGCTGTATCGCGAGTAGTGTGCAGTGACATTCAGCGGCTACTACAGGGGCGGCGGCGAGACGCACAGCGTTCGCCCGTAAACAGCCAGCTGTAATCGATTCGGACAGCGCCATCGTCGCCAGACGGTATCGAAACGGTTTCTATATACTACTCGAAAAGATTGGGTTCTAGACGCCGCTACCTGCTTTACTCTATGGGCGTCTAGAGAAGTATATTCTCTCTAAATCCGGGTTTACAGCCTCTAAAGCGGTTTTTTCTGCAATCGATTGAGTGTATGTAACTCGGCCGGTGCAGCTACATATAACTATATAGCCATCATAGTAGGGTACTTATCTCGTCTCTGGCCATCTTTCCATGATGTCGAAAGACTCCACTGGTCCCCCGCCGTCAGGACTCAATCGGCGGGATTTTCTGGCCGCGACGGGCATCGCGGCCGCCGCTGGGTTATCCGGGTGTGTCGGCACGGTCGCCCAGGAGGCCAAAGAGGTGAACATCGCAGGGAGTAGTACGGTCTTTCCCGTAACCGAAGCAGTCGCCTCGGCGTTCACGCAGCGTCGAGGCGACGTGACCGTTTCCGTCAGCCAGACGGGCACTGGCGGCGGGTTCTCGAACTTCTTCTGCCCGGGAATGACCGATATCAACAACGCCAGTCGCGAGGTCGCCGACGTGGAACTCGAGAACTGCGGCGAGAACGGGATCACGCCCATCGAGTTTACGATCGCGACCGACGCGCTCACGGTCGTCGTCAACCCCGAGGCCGACTGGATCGATTCGTTGACTGTCGAACAGCTCCGGGAGATCTGGCGCGTCGACGGTGCCGAACGCTGGAGTGACGTCGACGACGACTGGCCGGACGAGGAGTTCGAACTCTACGGTTCGGCCACGACGTCGGGGACGTTCGACTACTTCAACGAGGCGGTCATCGGCGAGGAGGCGAACCACACCAACGACTACCACGCCACCGAGCGCGACCGGACGATCGTTCAGGGCGTCCAGGGCTCGCAGTACGCGATAGGGTACTTCGGCTTCGCCTACTACAGCGAGAACCCGGACCAGATCAAGGCCGTCGCGATCGACGACGGCGACGGTCCCGTCGAGCCGTCGCTCGAGACCGCGATGGAAGGCGAGTACACGCCGCTGTCGCGCCCGCTTTTCATCTACGTCTCCGACCAGGCGCTGTCGGAGCCCGAAGTACAGGACTTCGTCCGGTTTTACATGGAACAGGCGGCGACGGATCTGGTCTCCGAGGTCGGCTACGTTCCCATCACGGAAGAGCAGCGAGACGAGAACATCGACCGACTCGAGACCAAAATCGACGAGGTAACGTCATGATCACGGATCTGTCACGACCACGATCGCGTTCCACCGACGACCGGAGGTGTACCGTCCGACGATGAGCACGACCGACCTCTCTCGCGACGGGGCTCGATCCGTGCGCGGAACTGCCATGCGAGTCCTGTTCGCACTGTGTGCGTTCCTGTCGATTCTCACGACGGTCGCGATCGTCCTGACGCTGTTGCTCGACGCGGTCGACTTCTTCGCCGCCGTCTCCCCGATCGAGTTTCTCACCGGAACCAAGTGGAGTCCGACGAACGAACCGGTCGCGTTCGGCGTGTTGCCGCTCGTCTCCGGCACGTTGATCATCACGTTCGGCTCCGCGGCGATCGCGCTCCCGATCGGCCTGCTGACGGCGATCTACCTCAGCGAGTACGCCTCCGACAGACGGCGTGCGTTCCTCAAACCGGCACTCGAGGTACTCGCCAGCGTGCCGACGGTGATCTACGGCTACTTCGCGCTGGTGTACGTCACGCCGGCGCTCGATACGTTCCTGCCGCTGTCGACGTTCAACGCGCTGTCGGCGTCGATCATGGTCGGGATCATGATCATCCCGATGGTCTCCTCGATCAGCGAGGACGCGATGAGCGCGGTGCCGGACTCGCTTCGACAGGCCAGTTACGGGCTGGGTGCGACGAAGTTCACCGTCTCGACGTCCGTGGTCGTACCGGCCGCGCTGTCGGGGATCTTCTCGTCGTTCATCCTCGCGCTCTCGCGAGCGATCGGTGAGACGATGATCGTCGCCATCGCGGCGGGACAGACGCCCCGGATGGTCGACCTGACCGACCCGGCCGGTCTGTTTCTCGACTCCATCCAGACGATGACCGCCGCGATGGTCCAGATCGGCGCGAGCGACGTCGTCGGCCAGTCGACGGCCTACAAGGGTCTCTTCGCGGTCGGACTGACGCTGTTCGCGATCACGTTCGTGATGAACCTCGTGAGCGAGTGGGTCGCTTCGCGGTACAGGGAGGTGTATCGCTGATGTCGGTCGAAACCGAAAATGGCGAGACGGACGGCGAATCGACCTTCGGCACCGTCAGCCGAACCAGGGACGTGGCGTTTCGCTACGTGGCGCTCGCGGCGACGCTCGTCGGGATCGTTTCGCTGGCCCTGTTGCTGGCGAACGTGGCCGTCGACGCCGTCGGCTGGCTCGACTGGCAGTTCCTCACCAGCCCGCCCCACCCCAGCCCCTTCGAGGCCGGCATCTTCCCGGCGCTCGTGGGATCGATCGCGCTCATGCTGCTGATCGCACTGATCACGTTCCCGCTGGGCGTCGGCGCGGCGATCTACCTCGAAGAGTACGCGAGCGGCGGACTCCTCACGCGGTTCATCCAGATCAACATCGCGAACCTCGCGGGCGTCCCCTCGGTCGTCTACGGCCTGCTCGGACTGGGACTGTTCGTGGGGCTCCTGAACCTCGGCTTCGGGACGCTGCTCGTTGCGGGCTTTACGATCTCGCTGCTCATCCTCCCGATCGTGATCATCACCTCCCAGGAGGCGATCCGGGCGGTGCCAGACTCCCAGAGACAGGCGAGTTACGGGATGGGTGCGACGAAGTGGCAGACGATCCGAAACGTCGTGCTCCCGCGGGCGATGCCGGGGATCCTGACCGGAACGATCCTCGCGCTCGGGCGGGCTATCGGCGAGACCGCCCCCCTGATCATGATCGGTGCGCCGACGACCGTCTTCGGCGTTCCAAACAGCCTGTTCAGCAAGATCAGCGCCATGCCCATGCAGATCTACACCTGGGCACAGTACCCCGAAACGGAGTTCCAGTACGGCGTCGTCGCTGCCGCCGCCGTGACACTCCTCGTGGTCTTCCTGGCGATCAACTCGATCGCGATTCTCATCCGGAATAAATATCAGCAGCGGACTGAACAATGACACAAGATCCTATGACCTCCTCGGAGACAGAACAGACCGACGAACAGAACGCGACGCCGACGCCGGGCACCGACGGACTCACCGACAGTGCCGACGACTGGAGCGCCGACCAATCGACCGACGATCGGACGATTATCGAGGCGCGAGACCTCGACGTCTACTACGGCGACGAGCAGGCGCTCCAGAGCGTCGACGTCGCGATCCCCGAAAAGCGCGTGACGGCGATGATCGGCCCGTCGGGCTGTGGAAAGTCGACGTTCCTTCGCTCGATCAACCGGATGAACGACCTCATCGACGCGGCGCGCGTCGAAGGCGAGTTGCTGTTCGACGGCAAGAACGTCTACGACGACGACGTCGACCCGGTCGCCCTGCGCCGGAAGATCGGGATGGTGTTCCAGTCGCCGAACCCGTTCCCGAAGTCGATCTACGACAACGTCGCCTACGGCCTCGAGGTCCAGGGCAAAACCGACGACGTCGACGAGAAGGTCCACCGCGCACTCGAGCGGGCGGCCCTGCTCGACGAGGTCGAAGACCAGCTCGACGAGTCGGGACTGGAACTCTCCGGTGGCCAGCAGCAGCGACTCTGCATCGCGCGAGCGATCGCGCCCGACCCGGAGGTGCTGCTGATGGACGAACCGGCCTCGGCGCTGGACCCGGTTGCCACCTCCCAGATCGAGGACCTGATCGAGGAACTGGCCGAAGATTACACGGTCGTGATCGTCACGCACAACATGCAACAGGCCGCGCGGATCTCCGACAGGACCGCGGTGTTCCTCACCGGCGGCGAACTCGTCGAGTTCGACGACACCACGAAGATCTTCGAGAACCCCGAGAGCCAGCGCGTCGAGGACTACATCACCGGCAAGTTCGGGTGACGCCCACCGCGTCGGTCGCGTCGGCGTTCGCCGCAGGTGGACGTCCGTCTGTGGAACTGTAATCTCGTCCTACTGCGTTCTCGTCCACTGCGTTCTCGTCCTCGAACGGTCTGTGACGGTACCGCCTAGCATCGTTACACCGGGTGAACTGGGTGTACGAGTCAAATAACAAATAGTCATCCGACTGTTGTATCAATGTGATTGAAACGTGGACGACCTGACCGGCTTCCAGCGCGACTTGCTGTACGTCATCGCGGGCTCCGACCAGCCCTCTGGCCAGGAAATAAAAGGCGAAGCCGAGACGTACTACGACTCCGAGATCAATCACGGGCGGCTCTATCCGAATCTCGACACGCTCGTCAACAAGGCCCTCGTCGAGAAGGGCCAACTCGACAGACGGACGAATTACTACGCGATCACCGACGAGGGCGAGGAGTGTCTCCGCGAACGGCGCGAGTGGACCTCCCAGTACGTCGAGTACTAGCGGCACTCGAGTGGAACAGCATTCGCCCACCCTCGGCGAAATCTTTAAATACCTTTCGCCCTAACCTAACGTTAGCAAGCGCGGCTTCCGGGATTCTTCGGGATTCTCCGTCCGGTAGTCCTCGCCCTCTACCTGCCCTCCACCCGCAGGTGATACAGAACATGGCAGACGCACGTATCCGAACCTACGACGAGCGAACGCACGCATCGAACGCAGGAACGACTCGAGCATCGACCCCAGAACGAACGGACGCCACGGACGAACGAGAGAGCGACGCCGGACACAGCTGTCCGGAGTGTGGCGGCCGGCTCGTCACCGACGACGAACACGGCGAGACGATCTGTGAGGAGTGTGGCCTGGTCGTCGAGGAAGACGAGATCGACCGCGGCCCCGAGTGGCGCGCGTTCGACAGCACCGAGAAAGACGAGAAGAGCCGCGTCGGCGCGCCGACGACGAAGCTGATGCACGACCAGGGGCTGTCGACGAACATCGGCTGGGAGAACAAAGACGCCTACGGCAAGACGCTCTCGAACCGCCAGCGCCAGCGGATGCAGCGCCTTCGCACGTGGAACGAGCGCTTCCGCACCCGCGACAGCAAAGAGCGCAACTTAAAGCAGGCACTCGGCGAGATCGAGCGCATGGGGAGTGCACTCGGCCTGAGCGAGTCGGTCCGCGAGACCGCGTCGGTGATCTACCGCCGCGCCCTCGAGGACGACCTCCTGCCCGGGCGATCGATCGAGGGCGTCGCCTCGGCCGCGACGTACGCCGCCGCCCGGCAGGCCGGGACGCCCCGTAGCATCGACGAGGTCGTCGCGGTCAGCCTGGTCGACGAGATGGAGTTCAAGCGGACCTACCGCTACATCGTCCGCGAACTCGGCCTCGAACTCGAGCCCGCCGACCCCGAGAGCTACGTCGGCCGGTTCGTCTCGGATCTCGGCCTCTCGGAGGAGATCGAGCGACGCGCTCGCGACCTCCTCCGAGCCGGCAAGTCGGAGAACGTCCACGTCGGCAAGAGCCCCGTCGGCCTCGCCGCCGCGGCCGTCTACGCCGCGACGCTCGGCACCGACGAGAAGGTCACCCAGTCGGACGTCCGCGAGGTGACCGACATCAGCGAGGTCACCATCCGCAACCGCTACCAGGAACTCCTCGAGGTCGACGACCGCGTGCAGGCTGCCTAGACCGTCGCGGCGGTCACTCCGAGTATCCTTCCTGGAGGAACGCACCTTCGGTCTCGTATATCGAGACCAGTTCCGAGATGAACTCCTCGTACGATTCGTCCTCTTCCGTGTGGTCGTCGAGCCGTTCTTTGAGTTCGTCGCTGATTTCGAGCGTGTAGGTCATGGGTACGGTGGACGAGACTGTCTGCGTCCTACCTCGAGGTGACGGTACCGACCGTCAAATAACACCCCCGTCGTGGTGGCCGGTCACTCGGTCCACGTCTCGACGTCCACAGACCAGACGAACTCGTCGAGTTCCTGCTGTGTGAGTTCGACGACCCGTTCGGCGTACTCCCACAGCGCGTCGTTTAGCCTCTCGCGGGTTTCCGCGTCGAGCGTCTCCACTCCGGGATATCCCTCCTCCGGGAGACGAGGGTGTGTCGTACAGACGACCTGTGGCGCGCTCTCCTCGTCCATCGTCCCGGTCGGGACGACGGCGTATTCGTCTGCGTCCCACAGCCCCTGTCCGTGTTCTCGGCTCCACCGCGAGTCGAGGCGATCGAGCAACTGCAACTCTTCGTCGGAGAGTTTCGCGTCGGGACCGTCGAAGAGTTCCGAGAACGCATCCGCTCTGGAACGGTAGAGCCAGCCGTCGAGTCGATCCCTGACTTCCGCCAGCAGTTCGCGCTCGTTTGCGAACGTCGCCATACGTGTCCGTCGCCGAGGCGGCTAATCAATCTAGTACCCTCTCGAGCGCCGATTCAGGGCCGAATCCGACGGTGCGGGCCGATTCGACCCTGCAGTTCATACTGCCGGACGTAAGTCGTGAAAGATTCTCGCCGTCCCGGGGTGGCGAGAATCTTCACACAGTTACGTCCGATAGTATCAGGCGTGGGACGCCACGAGTATCCCCGAGCGACGCCACGAGGGGACACGTCGGCAGTCAATCCTCGCGGTCGATTCCCTCGCCGAACGTCTCCTCGTCCCACACGTAATCCGACGGCTCTTCCTCGCCCCACTCGAGGTAGCCGTCGACGACCGTCTCGATCACCGTCTGCCCGAGGTCCTCGAGAGCCAGGTTGATCGTCCTGGCCGTGTCGGCGTCGACGGCCCCGGGAATCTCGTCCTCGTCGACGTCGTCGGGAATGCGCGGTGTGTCGAACCGAAGTCGTTCGTCGGCCGAATCCCAGAAGAAGTCGAACCGATAGACGAGTCCGAGATCCGTGACGAGGTCGAACTCCGATTTCGACAGGTCGGTGTACTCGGCCCACTCGTTGAACGCTTCCTGCCAGGCACCATCGTGGAAGACGTCCTCGAGTTCCTCCCGGCGGAAGTCGGCCTCGCTTCCCAGCTCCTCGACTTCCCTGAACTCGCTCGGGACTCCCCGGTTCGACAGGTCCGGCGGGTCCGGAACGGATACGTCTAGCGCCATGAGTTACGCTCCAGTGCGTTCTCTCCGCTGGTCGGTTCGCTTTCGATTCCACCGCCGTCGCTGCTGTGTGCAGCTGTGATCACGTGTGTCACGGTCAGACTACTCCTCGAAGTCAAATAAATGAGACCGGGTGCGCGAACTCGGCGTGACGAGACCGATCGCGGGAGTCGTTCCTCGAGTTCGCCGGTACTCATCGGTCGGCAACTCGCTCGAGCGTGAGACCGTTCACGCACGTGTCTAATATCGGTAGTTACAAACTTAGTTAAAGTTTTTAACTCGAAAAGACGCACATGTGACGTTAATTGATCGATCACGACACTCCCTCTCCAGATGATACGACGTGTCGACCTCGGACGGACGACGAGGAGACGAGCGTACGTCGTCACCGACGAGCACCCTCGTTTTTTCTACGTCGAGCGTCGAGAACGAGTCGACGTCGGGTCGTTACTGGTCTCGGCGGGCCGTTCTCGATCAAATCACGGGACGGACCGTCTCGTCGTCTCGGAAACGGCGTCTTCTCGGATCTGCCGTCGGCGCTCGTCGATTTGAAACAACTGTTCTCTGACGATATCGAGTATCTATCCACATTCGAATGGATCGTTCGGATAATTTAGAAAACAAGTATGGGGTTTTACTTGGAAATGTATAATATGTATGGGCGAACGTCGGCCGACGGTGACCCTCACTGGTAGGTGAGTTTCAGTTCGATCTCGTTTACGGCACCCAACAGCAGGTCGGGGATCTCGTCTTCGAAGTACGACCCGGTCAGACGCTTGGCAGGACCGGCGACGGAGACCGCTCCGTAGACGCGGTCGTCGAGCACGACGGGCGCGCTAACCGCGCGGATGCTCTCGTGGGATTCCCGGTCGTTGAACGCGATTTCCCGGTCCCGGATCCGTTCGAGTTCCGCCTGCAACTGCTCGCGAGACGTCAGCGTCTGGTCGGTGACCGCAGGGAGGCCGCGGTCGTCGACGATCTCGTCTAGCCGATCGTCGGACAGGTGTGCGAGAATCGCCTTCCCGGCAGCGAGCGCGTGGAGCGGTTTTCGTCGTCCCGCCCAGGAGTTCGTCGGTACGCCGCGATCGCCGGTGAGCCGGTCGACGTACACCGCCCGCCCGTGCTCTTCGACGACGAGATTTACGGCCTCGTCTGTTTCGTCGACGAGCTGTTCTAACACCGGGCGAGCGACCTGCGTGAAGTCCCGGTAGTGCTGTTTCGCCTGCGTCCCGTGATCGAGAAACTTCAGCCCGAGCCGGTAGCCGTCGTCTTCCTCGATGACGTACCCGTGTTCCTGCAGCGTCGAGAGGTGTTCGTGGGCGGTGCTGTTCGCGATGTCGATCTCCGCCGCGAGTTCCGTCAGTCGGGCCCGCCGTCGGTCGTGAAGTGTTTCGACGATGGCGAACGCGGTCTCCACCGACTTGATTCCCCCGCCGCCTTCTCGATCAGTGGGCATCTCTATGAGAGAACAGCGTCATTCGTCATATATCCCTTTCTATCTCGAGGAGTCTCGATCGTTGATACTCCCGCATTCGACACTGGATCCGGCGAGTGCCGTCCCACCCGCCGTCGCACCCCTTCGACGACGACGAAAGTAGGGGTGAAACGATCGGGCGACAGTGATGCGGTAACCGGTTCCCGGTGTAGACGCTGTTCGTGCTCGGAATTCGGCGACGCGAGCGGCACACGACCCCTGTAATCGAGCGTGTCTGCGGGCTACTGGCCCCCGTGCTCGGACTGTAATTACAGAGGTAGTTCTGTAAACTATCGTCTCCCTCGAGCGTATCTGCCTCCGTCCTCATTTCGGTATCATCGAAATATGTCTCTCACGCGTCGAAACGGCGTCACCCTTCTCGAACGACGAGCGACGGGTCGTCTCCGGACCGGTAGTCGGTGTGCTCGCTGGCCGATTACCGAATCATTTATCATCTGGAAGGATAGATGCTCCACCGTGAACTACGTGCTGGTGATCGGTCGGTTCACCGATCGCAAGCGCCGGTGACCTCCCGTCCGAAGGACGCGTCGACCGTCATCGCTTCGTTTTGAGTGTGTTTCCGACATACTTGAATAGGATTCTACTTATAATCCATTTCTCGGATGTAGTACGATAATAGGAAGATTTATTTAGTATTGCGACAACGTCCCACCGATGAGTTCTCAAGCAGCAGAGCCGGATACGGTTCGCTCGCTAGACGATCTGGACGTCATCGTCGACACCGACTTCCACCTCACGGAGCGCCAAGAGGACATCTTCCCGTACCTCGAGGACCCGTTTTACAGCCTGTTGAACAGCCAGGGCGAGGGTGACGACTACGGCTACCTGGGCCGCGTCTACCCCGCACACGGCATGGTGTACTCGGTGACGGTCGGGAAAGCGGATTCGCCCACCGTCCGGACCTCGGAGGACGTCCAGAAGGGGAAAGACCTCATCGAGTGGGACAAGGCTATCGCCACCCCGACGCAGAACCTCTATCTCGCTGCCGTCCATCACGACGACCTCGCAGCTGCACTCGCGAGAGCCTACAACAAGTGGCTCCTCGACAACATCGTCGACACGGACGAGGGCGTCTACGGTGCGCTCGTCGTCGCGCCACAGAAACCGATCAAGGCAGCCGAACTGGTCGACGACTTCGCCGACGAGTCGGGCATCGCAGCAGTGATGATTCCGAGTGGATCGGTCCACCCCCCGCTCGGTAACGAAGACTACTACCCGCTCTACGAGGCGTGTGAGCGCGCCGGACTGCCGATCAAGATGCACAACGCGGCCGGGACGATGATGACCCGGTTCCCGACGCAGTGGCAGTCGCTCAATCGTGCGCTGCCGGTTCACGTCACCTCCCACAACATGATGCACCAGGTGAACCTGGCGGACATGCTGACCCAGGGCGTGCCCGTCCGCTTCCCCGACCTCGACTTCGTCATCCAGGAAGCCGGGCTGGGCTGGTACCCCTACTTCATGCGCCGGTTCGACCACGACTACATGGGAGCGAAGTTCGACGCGCCGATGCTCGAGAAAGAGCCAAGCGAGTACCTCCGGGACCAGTTCTACGTGACCAGCCAGCCCGTCGAGGGTGCAGACGATCCCGAGTACCTCAACTCGATCGTCCGTCTCTTCGAAGGGGAGAACAGCCTGATGTTCTCCTCGGACTACCCGCACTTCGACTTCGACTACACCGACGCGCTGATGAAGATCCTGCGCTCGGAGTTCGACGGCGACGAGATCAAGAACATCTACGGCGAAACTGCAGAAGACGTTTACAGGTTCTAGTACGATGGCAGCCAACGACGAATCACAGACCACCGGTACCGCCGATAACCTCCATCACGTCACGTCGGTCGACGACGTCGACGACGGTGAGCGAGTCGTCGTCGACGTCGAGGGACGGGAGATCGCCGTCTTCCACTCGAACGGCGAGTTCCACGCGCTCTCGAACTACTGTACGCACCAGGGCGGGCCGGCCTGCGAGGGCCTCCTGACCGGGACGATCGACGTCGACGAGGACGACGAGCTGGTCTGGGCGTGCGACGACGAGATCGTCTCCTGTCCGTGGCACGGCTGGGAGTTCGACATCACGACCGGCGAACACCTCGCGAGTGACAAGTATCGCCTCCCGACGTACGACGTGCGAGTCATCGACGGCGAACTCTACGTCGAGTTCTGATGGTCACCGTTCCCGCCGGTCGCGACCCCGACCGGCGACGGACGTGGCCAGCAGGAGTCGCATCGCTCCGTCGGATACCGTCGTCACGCACACCCGACGAACGTATCAGTGCACCCTCGAGAGCCACGACGACGCTATGACACGATCGAGCGACCGGACGGACCCTCTCCCCGACGAACGACCACCGGGACGGGACTCGGAGACGCCGTACGAGGAAATCGACGTCGACCGGCTTCCTGACTGGTGGTCGGAGGCGATCGAAGAGTTCCGCGAGCACGACCTGCCGCCGTATCGGCCGCCGCGGTTCGCAGACGACGTTCTCACGCCGCCCGTCGTCGAACGGTTGCAGTCGGAGTACGACACCGAGATCCGATTCATGGGCGTTGGCGTCGAGTACCGCGACGCCTGGGGCGTCTACGTCGACGGCGAGCGGATACTGACCGTCGACCGCGAACGCGAACCGGCCGGGTACACCCGGTACCAGGTGACGAGCGACGCCTTCAAACGGGCGGTTCGCGACCACTTCGCCGAACCGAAAGACGAGACCGGGTGAGCCCGACTCGGTCCGGTCGATCGCGTTCGGCGACCGCGAATAGCCGATCGTGTCGCCCCCGAATCGCACGACTGAGTGCGGAAGATTAATCACCTCGATCCCCTGTTCTCCGATAATGAGTGTCGATCAGTCAGAGGCAGCGCCTTCTTCCCTCGCCGACCAGCTCGACGGCGAAGCCGACTTCGGGGAGACTGCCCGCACGCTCTACTCGACGGACGCGAGCATCTACCAGCAGCGGCCCGCGGGGGTCGTCTTCCCCAGAAACCGCGACGACGTCCGCCAGGTCGTCGAATTCGCTCGACGACGCGACACGAGCGTCACGGCCCGCGGTGCGGGCTCGAGTCTCACGGGCAACGCCGTCGGCGACGGCGTCGTCCTCGACTGTTCGCGACACATGGACGACGTCGTCGACGTCGACCCCGACGGGAAGACCGTGACCGTCCAGCCGGGCGTCGTCCTCGACGAGCTAAACGACTTCCTGGAGCAGTACGGACTCTACGTCGCCCCCGATCCGTCGACCTCGAGTACGTGCACCGTCGGTGGGATGATCGCCAACAACGCCGCGGGCCCCCACTCGGTCGAACACGGGACGACTCGCGATCACGTCCGCCGACTCGAGTGTGTCCTCGCGGACGGCTCGGTCGCCGAGTTCACCCGGCGAGAGAACGAGGACCTCGAGGCAGTCTGCGAGCGAGACGACCTGGTCGGGGAGGTCCACCGGACGGTTCGGACGATCGCCAGCGAACACGCCGACGAGATCGCCACGCGCTATCCGGACGTCGACCGCAACTCAAGCGGGTACGACCTCGAGACCAGCGCCGACCCTTCCGGATCGTGGGTCGACCTCTCGCGACTCGTCTCCGGGAGTGAGGGGACGCTCGCGGTCATCACCGAAGCGACGCTGCAGCTCACCGAGCGGCCCGAAACGCGCGCCGTCTCCCTCGTGTTCTACGACGACCTGATCGCTGCCGCCGACGCCGTGACCGACGTCCTCGAGGCGGACCCGAGCGCGGTCGAACTCATCGACGACGCGGTCCTCGGGTACGCTCGAGACGCCTGGGGGTTCGACCTCGTGCCCGAAGACGCCGAAGCCGCGCTCCTGATCGAAGTCGAGACCACCCACGACGACCAGGCGGACGATCTCGAGGACGTGGTGGCGGCCGCCCGGGCGGACGGGACGATCGCGGTCGAACGGGCGTTCGACGACCAGGAGATGGCGACGCTCTGGAAGATCCGCAAGGCCTCGAATCCGCTTTTGAACCGGCGACCGGGCGACGCACAGGCGCTGTCGTTCATCGAAGACGCCGCGGTTCCGCCCGCTCGGCTCCCGACGTACCTCGAGCGCGTCGGCGAGGTCCTCCGCGAGCACGACCTCCAGGCGAGCGTCTTCGGCCACGCGGGACAGGGCGTCCTCCACATCAAGCCGTTTTTGAACCTGAAGACGGACCGTGACCGCGAGCGGCTCCGTTCGGTCTCGGAGGCCGTCCACGAAATCGTCCTGGACGTCGGCGGCTCCGTCTCGGGGGAACACGGCGACGGACGGCTTCGCTCCGAGCACCTCCCGAAGATGTACGGCGACGAACTCTACGAGGCGTTCCGCGAGGTCAAACGCGCCTTCGACCCACACGACGTGTTCAACCCGGCGAAGGTCGTCCCGGCGTCGGACGGCGACCTCGCGAAAGTCGACGAGAACCTGCGGTACGAGGGATACGATCCGGAGACCCTCGAGACGGCGCTCGACTTCAGCGACGAAGAGGGATTCGGGTCGCTCGTCGAGCAGTGCAACGGCTGTTCGAAGTGTCGCACGACCGAGGGCGGCGTCATGTGTCCGACCTACCGCGGAACCGGCGACGAGATCGCGAGCACGCGGGGACGAGCAAACATGCTCAGAGCCGCGATAAACGGCGATTTAGACGAGGAGACGCTCACGAGCGATCGGTTCCAGGAGGAGGTACTCGACCTGTGTATCTCCTGTAAGGCCTGCGAAACCGAGTGTCCGACCGGCGTCGACATGGCCAAGCTGAAGATGGAGGCGAAACACCAGAAGTACGAGAAAGACGGCGTCCCGCTTCGCGCCCGGCTGTTCGGGAACGTCCGCACGCTCAACCGCCTCGGCAGCACGTTGTCGCCGATCGCGAACCGCCTGAAGGAGTTCGGGCCGGGTCGTCTCGTCGCCGAGACGGTGCTGGGTATCGACCGCCGCCGGACGCTCCCCGACTTCGCGGCCGAACCGTTCCCGGCGTGGTTCGCCGACCACGACCCACACCCCAACGCCGGCGAGCAGGGAACCGTCGCACTCTTTGCAGACTGCTACATGGGGTACAACCATCCCGCGGTCGGCAAGGCCTCCGTCCGCGTCCTCGAGTCGCTCGGCTACGCGGTCGAGGTGCCCGACGTGGCCTGCTGTGGCAGAGCACCGCTCTCGCAGGGACTCGTCGAGAAAGCTCGCGGCCAGGCGCGCCAGAACGTCGACGTCCTTTCGGACTACGCCGAACGAGGCGTTCCGATCGTCGGCGTCGAACCGTCCTGCGTGAGCGCACTCTGTGAGTACGACGACTTGCTCGAGGACACTGCGGGCGTCCCCGAGGTCTCGACGACGGTCACCGAGTTCCTCTCCGATCGCGTCCGTAGCGGCGAGATCGAACTACCTGGTGATGGGGACGCCACGGTCGCCTTCCACGGACACTGCCACTCGAAGGCGAAAGGCTGGAGCAACACGCCCGTCGAGTTGCTCCGCGAGGCCGGCTACGACGTCCATCCCCTGGACGCGACCTGCTGTGGGATGGCCGGCGCGTTCGGCTACGAGGTCGAACACTACGACCTCTCGATGGCGATCGGCGACGACCTCGAGTCGAAAATCGACGCCACCGAGGCGGACGTCGTCGTCACGACCGGCGCCTCCTGTAGCCAGCAACTCGAGGACCGGGACGTCGAGACCCGACATCCACTCGAGTTGCTCGCAGACCACCTCTGACGTCGCGACGAGCCGGACGGAAGCCGGTGTTCGATTCCGCCGTCACCGACGCTCGGCCGTCTACCGGCTTCGACGGGCGTCGCAGGTAACACGAAAGCTTATAATACAGCTGTTAATACGGTATAGTGTGACACTCGATTACCTCGGTCTGGAGTCGGACCTGAGTTCGGAAGAACGACTGATCCGCGATAGCGCTCGCGAGTTTGTCGACGAGGAGGTCCGTCCGGAGATCGACCAGCACTACGTCGATGGGACGTTTCCTACCGAGTTGATCCCGGAGATGGGCGAGATGGGGTTTTACGCGCCCAATCTCGAGGGGTACGGCTCGCCGAACGTGTCGGAGACGGCCTACGGGCTGTTGATGCAGGAACTCGAGGCGTGTGACTCGGGGCTGCGTTCGATGGCGTCGGTGCAGGGCGCACTGGTGATGTATCCGATTCACGCCTTCGGCAGCGAGGACCAGAAAGAAGAGTGGCTGCCGAAACTGGGTGCGGGCGAGGCGGTGGGCTGTTTCGGGCTGACCGAACCCGAGCACGGCTCGAACCCGTCGGCGATGGAGACACGGGCCGAACGCGATTCAGACGGCTACGTGTTGAACGGCTCGAAGACGTGGATCACGAACTCGCCGATCGCCGACGTCGCCGTCGTCTGGGCGAAAGACCACTCGAGCGAGGGGTCTCCGGTGCGGGGTTTCCTGGTCGAGACCGACCGCGACGGCGTGACGACGAACAAGATCGACGAGAAACTCTCCTTGCGCGCGTCGATCACGGGCGAGATCGGCTTAAACGACGTGCGCGTTCCCGAGGAGAACGTCTTACCCGACGTCGAGGGGATGAAGGGGCCGCTGTCGTGTCTCACGCAGGCCCGCTACGGCATCGCCTGGGGCGCCGTGGGGGCCGCTCGAGACTGCTTCGAGGAGGCGCGACAGTACGCGACGGATCGCGAGCAGTTCGGCGGCCCGATCGCGCGCTTCCAGTTGCAACAGGAGAAACTCGCGGAGATGGCGACCCAGATCACGCTCGCGCAACTGCTCGCCCACCGGCTGGCGGACCTGAAGGAACGTGGTGAGTTGCGTCCACAGCACGTCTCGCTGGCCAAGCGCAACAACGTGCGGATGGCCCGCGAACAGGCACGGGTCGCCCGCGAGATGCTCGGCGGCAACGGTATTACCACCGACTACTCGCCGATGCGCCACCTCGCCAACATGGAGACGGTCTACACCTACGAGGGGACCCACGACGTCCACACGTTGATCCTGGGCCAGGATCTCACCGGCATCGCGGCCTTCGAGTGACGAGGTCGGCTCGAGAGACGGCGCGATCCGGTGAGTTGGCCGGCATCGCGGCCTTCGAGTGACGGCGCAGTTTGGGTGGGCTCGAGAGACGGCGCGTTTTCGAGAACGGTACGGTAGTACTCGCGCGGGCCTCGAAACCCGCTCTAGTCGGTCCCGACGGTTCCCACAGGTTCGACGCGCCGGACCTGTCGTCACTCGAGCTGGTTACGCCTCCAATATAAACTACTAATTAATTTATTTTGCCGGTTTTATAGTTCGTGAGAGTAAAACGAAATTACATTCAATCTGTTATAATATTGCTCGCAGATGGTGATCCGCTTCTACGAACTCGCTCCTGTGCTTTCTAATATTCTGGCTTTAGCCGGGTGTAAGACGGTATAACGCGTTATTCGTGTGGTGGGTAGGCGTCGGTGGATACGATCTCGATCGACGAGTTTCGGGATAGTCCTCGTCGACTTTTTCGCCACTGTATCGCCAGTAGGAGCCGTTATTCTGCTGTTTGCCTTTCGACTGTCGTCACGGTGAGCGATTCACTGTCGAGCTCGAGCATCTAATCAGATATCGTATACTTATACAGATGAGTCTCTGTCTGCGGAAGAAATATTAAACTTATAAAAGTTGTAATAGCTGTATTCCGGCCGACGTCGGTCGACGACCCGGTTCCGACACTCGACCGGGTGAGTCACACCGGGTATATACTCCCATCCGTCGTAGCGTCACGCGGATCGTCCATGGTATCGAGCGACACCGTTTCTATCGTCACGGGCGCAGCGAGCGGGATCGGAGCGGGAATCGCCGAGGTGCTCTCGAGTGAGGGCGCGACGGTGGTCGTCGCCGACGTCGACGAGGAGGCGGCCGGAGAGACGGCCGCCGACCTGCCCGGCGAGGCGATGGCCGTCGGCGTCGACGTGGCAGACCGCGAGTCGACGGCGTCGCTCGCCGAGACCGTCGTCGACGAGTACGGTCGGATCGACGTGCTGTGTGCGAACGCGGGCATCTATCCGTCGGCGTCGCTCGAGGAGGTGACCGTCGAGGAGTGGGACGAGGTCAACGACGTCAACGCGAAGGGCGCGTTCATCTCCGTGCAGGCGTGTCTGCCGCAGATGAAGTCACAGGATTACGGGCGGATCGTGCTCACCTCGTCGATCACCGGCCCGATGGTCGGCTATCCCGGCTGGACCCACTACGCCGCGAGCAAGGCGGCCATGCTCGGGTTCATGCGCACCGCCGCGATGGAGGTCGCAGACACCGATATCACGATCAACGCGGTGCTCCCCGGAAATATCCGGACTGGTGGACTCGACGACCTCGGAGAGGAGTACCTCGAGCGAATGCGCCAGTCCATCCCGAAAGGCGAACTCGGCGACCCCGAGGACGTCGGGCACGCCGTGGCGTTTCTCGCGTCGGAGGAAGCGGGGTACATCACCGGGACGACGCTGGTCGTCGACGGCGGGCAGACGCTTCCAGAGTCGCAACTCGCGCTCGAGGAAATCTGACCGGGATCGACCCGGGCCACGTGATCTGACGGCACGTCCGAGAACGGTGCGGGGAGGAAGCGAAAGGAACCCGCTTATATTCGACGATCGAGTTGTCGACGTATGGCCTCCGGGATCCACGTGCAACTCGAGGTGCGCGGCGCGAGTACCTGTCCCGTCTCCTCGATCAGCGAGGATTTCGAGATCGAGTCGCTCACGTTCGGTCAACGAACCCCGTCCGAGGAGGAAGTCGTCGGCGAACTCACGGTCGCGAACGCCGACGCCGCAGTCGAGTCGCCGCTCGCAGACGAGGTTTTCACCGACGAGTCGCGGTCGATCTACCGGTACACACACGACAACGGCGACTGTCCGTGTGTGCGCGTCCCGGAACACGGCTGTCCCGTCCGTGACCTCCACGCGAAGCAGGGCCGACTCGTCCTGTCGTTCATCACGCCCGACGTCGACACGCTCCAGACGGTGATCACAGACCTGCGATCGCGTGCTGCGGGTGTCACGATCTGTCGTCTCACCCGATCCGGACTCGACGACGGCGACCAGCCGCTGCTGTTCGTCGACCGCAACGAGTTCACCGACCGCCAGTACGAAGTACTCGAGACCGCCCACCGGATGGGGTACTTCGAGTCGCCGAAGCGAGCGACAGCCGAGGACGTCGCCGACGAACTGGAAATCTCGGCGTCGACGTTCGTCGAGCACCTCTCTGTCGCCCAGACGAAACTCCTCGATCAGGTACTCGAGGCGTGAACACGAACAGGTGGCGACCACCGATCCGACCTCGACGGCACGATCGTGTGACTTCTTACGTTGATTCGTGTTATCATATGTCGTGTAGGTTAAATAAACCCGAGTATATTCGCGACAGGACGTATCCGGATTCCAGGACAATCTCGAGTCGACGAAATGGCACAATCAGTATACAGTGATATCGGCGGACGGGAGGCCGTAGAGGCAGTCGTTACGGACTTCTACGATCGCGTCCTGGCGGACGAACAGCTCGTCCCGTTTTTCGAGGACATGGACATGGACGAACTGCGCGCACACCAGATCCAGTTCATCAGCGCCGTCGCTGGTGGCCCCGTCGAGTACACGGGCGACGGAATGCGCGAGGCACACGCCCACCTCGACATCGACGAAGAGGACTTCGACGCGGTCGGCGCTCACCTCGAGGAGGCACTTCGGAGTAACGGCGTCGACGAGGAGAACGTCGAGGCGATCATGTCCGAAGTCGTCGCCCTGAAAGATCCGATCCTCGACCGGTAAGGTCTCGAATCACGTCCATCGGTGTGGTGACGAGCGATAAGTGAGCGCAAGCTACATCAACGCCGAACGAGGTGATCCATTCATGGCCAGAAAATCGTACCAGGAACAACTCGAGGAGCTTCGTGAAGACGTCTGTTACATGAGCGAAGTCGTCATGGAGCGACTCCGGATGGGCCTCGACGCGTTAGAACAGAAAGACGAAGACCTCGCTCGAGAGGTCATCGAGGGAGACGGCGAGGTCAACCGGATGTACCTCGACCTCGAACAGGACTGTATCGACCTGCTCGCACTGCAACAGCCCGTCGCGAGCGACCTGCGATTCATCGCGTCGACGTTCAAGATCATCACCGACCTGGAGCGAATCGGCGACCTCGCGGTGAATCTCGGGGAGTACACGATCGACGCCGAGCGCGACCTCTTTCCCGACGTCGACGTCCAGGCGATGGGCGAACTCACGCTCGAGATGGTCGACGACGCGACGCAGGCCTACGACACCGAGGACACCGACGCCTGCCGCGAACTCGCCGTTCGCGACGACGACCTCGATCACTTCGCCGAACGGGCCAGCGCGATCGTCGTCCGGGACCTGATCGAGCGCGAACTCGAGTCCACCGACGAAGTCGAAGTCCTCCTGCAGGACGTCTCACGGCTGCTGTTGACGATCCGTGACCTCGAACGCGTCGGAGACCACGCGGTCAACATCGCGGCCCGAACGCTGTACATGGTCGAGAACGACGACGAACTGATCTACTGACTCTCTTCGTTCTCCGACTATCGAGCCATCGTCGAGCGGCGTCACACTCGAGCGGCGTCACGGGAAAAGGTACCGCGGGATCGTCACGAACATGGCAGGAGACGACCTGTCGCGGGCGGGCAACGAGCGACCACACAGCCACGAGTGGTCGCGAAACGCTGATTGAGCATGAGTGATCCACCGGCACTCACAGGGATCTGGTTCGCTTGCGATACGTCAGTCGGCGTGTCGCCGACACTCGTACTAACGAACCGTTCAATAATAAGTCTATTCGTTAGTGCAATATGGGGGTATGTGGGAGAGAAAAGTTTCTATCCGGTCTATTTTGGCCATATAGATTTACAAACGAGTTATATTCGCGTGTCGGCAGGCGAGAGATTTGTCTGGCGATACGAGACAACCCCCTCGAGTCCGGTTCGATCAGGGATCGACGGCCGTCGGTGCCATTCGGTTCGACAGCTCCGCGCTGACGAGCGCAGCGTGGCTCCGGCGGAGCCGTTCCGAGAGCGCCTGGTGAGAGACGTCGAGTTCCGCCGCGAGTTCCTGGAGCGTCACCTTCCGCGGGACGTCGAAGTAGCCGAGTTCGTAGGCCTTGATCACCGTCTCGTACTGCGTCCTCGTGAGCGGTGAGCCCTCACCGCTGGCGCCGTCCATCGACGTCACTCGCGTCACTACCGCCCGAAAGTCGTACTGTTCGAACAGCGCGTGGGCGTTAGAGAGCGCGTCGCGGTCGTCGAAGAGTAACCTGAGCGTCCACGTTCCGTCCCGACCCGACGCCTCGAGGATCGCACCGGAGTTCTCGGCGACGAGTTGCTGGAACAGCTTCACCTGGCGTCCGAACTCGAGTCTGTACAGCCATCTATCGTCGGTTCCGTCGGTCAGATTCGCGAGCACTTCGACGCTCGGGTCGGCCTCGAGTGCCTCTTCGACGGTGGCTCTGTCCGGGCCCGACACCCAGACGAGCGGCGGAGCGTCGCCGATCATACCGCCGACCTGAAACTCGAGCGTCGGCACCCGTTCGAACGTTCGAGAGATCCCGAAGGCGTCGGCCGGAATCTCGAGTTCGACGACGGTGGTCATCACCGGAATCCACCACAAACACGTATAGACGGTTTTGGTTTGCGGTAGCCTTTCCCGCCACCATCTCGCCGTGACAGTTCACGGTGAGTGATAGTCCGGTCGGCGAACGTTTCTGGAGATCGGGATTCGTCCTCGGCGAGGTCGTCGAGGTCGATGCTATCGTACGGGCCGCTGTACAGCATTACCGGGGCAACTGCGAATCGTCTTGCGGTTGCCCCGGTACACAGGTACAGCGGACCGTATCAGTCGTCCCCGATTACCTCGCTGAAGGGGACGTCGTCGGGAACCTGCGGTACTGCCGTCTCCTCGTCCGGAACGTCCATCAGGTCCAGCCGCTCGAGTAGCTGTTCGGTCGGACGCCCGGACTCGTCCCAGCCGCGCCGGGCGTAGTACGCCTCGAGCAGCGTCTCGAACTCGTCGGGATCGATGGCGTTCCCCTCGCTGGGCCCGCCCTCCAGCGGGACCGTCAGCGCCGCCGGCAGTTCGTCGTCCGCCCGGGAGAACCCCTCTCGGACGTTGAACAGTCGGACCAGCGTCCAGATGCGCTCCCCCGCGAGCGCCAGGTCTTCCGGCTCGTGGTCGTACCCGACGGCAGCCAGCCACTCGGCTCCGAGGTCGGCGCGCAAGACGTCCTCGAGGAAGTCGTCCGCGATCAGACTCCAGAGCACCGCGCGGCGGTTTTGCTCTTCGATCACCGTGGAGACCTGCTCGTCGGAACTCCACTCCCGGCCGACGATCGGCTCTACCTCCACCGGCCGGGCGCGGCGGTGACACGCCCCCCGGTCGCTGGTGGCGTACGCGAGCGCCATCGTCTCCGCGCCCCGCGGATCGTACGAGGAGAGGTCCATCCCCTTGACCGTCGGAATCAACTCCTCGCCACCGTACTGCTCGGCCGCGCCTTCCACGCCCTTCGCGAGCGCGTCTCCCAGGGGCGTCGACCGGTGGGCGATCTCTTCGATGAGTTTCCGGGCGGCCGTCTCGTCGCCGAAAGCCAGATCGCGCTCGAGCAGACCCTCCTGGCTCGCCCGCACCGCCCACGCCACCGCGTTGCCAGCCGAGATCACGTCCATCGCGAGCCGATCACAGATCGCCCCCAGCGTCGCCACCGCGTCGAAGTCGTCGATCCCCAGCCCCGCACCCAGCGCGATCGGCGTCGACCCGCGGGGGACGCTCTCGTCTCCCTCGACTTCGACGCGGAATCCGCCGGGGACCGGATCGTCCGGGCGCTCTCGAACGTGTGCGGTCTCCCGAATCCGGTCGATGCCGATCTCTTCGGCCCCCTCGAATCGCCCCTCCTGCCACCCGCGAGTCGGTAGTACGCCGACCTGATCGGCGAAGTCGACCGTCTCCAACGTGTCGCTGGCCGCGAGCCACCGGCCCGCGTCGCTCTCGGCGAAGGCCTCCCCGTAGCGCTCTCGGATCTCCGTGAGTCCCTCGGGTGCCGACCCGCGGGCGACGACCGCTTTCAGCTTCTTGGCACCCATCACCGTCCCCGCGCCGCCGCGACCGGCGTGGTGTTCGCCTCCGTCGGAGGCGATCGTGGCGTACCGCACCCCGTTCTCGCCCGCCTGCCCGACGCACGCGACGGCCGCGTCGGGGAACCGTTCGGCGGTCGCCTCGGCGTCTGCACCCCACAGGTCGTCCGCTGGCTCGAGCGTCGCCTCGCCGTCGGCGACCGACAGCACGACCGGGCGCTCGGCCTCGCCCGTCACCGCCAGGAGGAGGTGGTCGCCGAGCGAACCCGCGAGCCGTCCGGGGAACGACCCGCCACTGTACGAGTCCAGAAACGCTCCAGTCAGCGGCGACTTCGTGATCGCTGCGTATCGCTGCTCGCCGGGCGTGTACCCGGTCAGCGGCCCCACCGCGAAGAGGAGGACGTTTTCCGGAGCGAGCGGATCGGTGCCTGGATCGAGTTCCTCGTACAGGTACCGGGCCCCCAGCCCCTTCCCCCCGACGAACTTCTCGAGCCACGCTTCGGGGACGGGACGACTCGAGATCGAACCGTCGGAGAGGTCGACCCGCAAAATTCGAGCGGTACGCGTCATTACGTTCTCGTTGTGCCTGAGACGTATTAACACCTGACACGACACCTGCGGGCGATGGTCCTACGCGAGCGCCAGGACCGTCGCGAGAACGGGCTCCCGTCGGTGACGGGACGACGACAGTCCGGCGAGGGCGTCCGTCGACAGGTGTACGCGTCCGACTCGAGCAGACGTGCACACTCGCGTTCAGACACGTCTCGCTACTTTGTGACGTCGCGTAGAAAGTCAGTGCCCGGGGAGGGATCCACACCCGATCTTTACATGCCCACATATGAATTTTAAGTCATGACTGCGAATCCGGAGCAATCGATCCGTCGCCTCCGTGAGCGCATCGACGAGGCCGAGGACATGAGCGATGCCGACGCCGAGGCACTCCGTCGGATGTCCGATCGCATCCGAATCCTCGGCCCGTCGAAGTACTCTGACTTCGCACACGAGAAGTACCTCATGCGGGCGGTCAAGATGGCCCAGGAAGTCGGCGGCCTCGCTGACGCCCTCGAGGACCGGAGTGCTGCTGAGCGTCTCGTCGCCTGGATCAACACCGAGAAGGCCGACTCGCCGGAGACCAACAAGGACTATCGCGTCACCCTCCGCCAGTTCGGCAAGCTCGCCAGCGGTGACGATGTCGACGAGATCCCCGAGAGCATCGAGTGGGTTCCTGGCGGCTATCCCAGCAACTACGATCCGGCGCCGGATCCGGGTGACATGCTCCGCTGGGATGAAGACATCCTCCCGATGATCGACGCCTGCTCGAATCTGCGAGATCGGGCACTGATCGCCCTCGCATGGGACCTCGGCCCGCGCCCGTACGAGCTGTTCGACCTGACACCGGGCCAGATCTCCGATCACAAGTACGGTCTCCAGGTGACCGTCAACGGGAAGACTGGTCGCCGCTCGCCCGTCCTGATCCCGTCGGTCCCCTACGTCAACCGCTGGCTCGAGGTCCATCCAGGCGGTCGCGACGACCCGCTCTGGTGTAACCTCAATTCGGGGAAGGAGATCACGAACAACCGCATCCGCGACGTTCTCAAAGAGAAAGCCCGGAAGGCTGGCGTCGACCGGCCGGTCACTCCCTCGAACTTCCGGAAGTCGTCGGCGAGCCATCTTGCCTCGCAGGGCATCTCCCAGGCACACCTCGAGGATCATCACGGCTGGACGCGTGGATCCGACATCGCCTCGCGGTACATCGCCGTCTTCGGTGATGCGAACGATCGCGAGATCGCGAAGGCTCACGGCATCGACGTCCAGGAAGACGAACACGATGATCTCGCACCGTTCGTCTGTCCCCGATGTGACCGTGAGACTCCGCGCGAACAGGACGTCTGTGTCTGGTGTGGCCAGGCACTCACCCAGCGGGCGATCGACAAGGACGACGAACTCGACCGCCGCTGGATGGAATCCGCTCGCGCGGTCGCCGACGTCGAGGACCTCTCGTTCGACGACGTGATGGAGGCCAAAGGTGCCGTCGACGAGAACGCCCTTCTCCGGCAGTTGCTCCTCGGCGACGACTGACGCCGACATCTATTCAGCACCTCCGTCGATTCGATCTTCGTCGGCAAGCTCGAGGATGCGCTCGATGTCCTCCGAAATCGGGAGGTCGGCATCGGCGATGCGCTCGAACAGGTCGCGCTTCTCTTCGACTGTGGCTCTCGCTTCGGCTTCGGGGTCAGATGGCTTGACACTCATTCGTCGGTCACCTCGTGTTCAGCGTTGTGGTCGATCTGATCGCGAACGTACTGGCGTTCCCACCGCTCGCGTTCGTAGAGCGGGACGCACGTGACGAGTGCGCCCTGGCGAGCGAGGAGGATCGTGCTCGTTGGGCGATACAACCGGGCGACGCAGCCGTTCGCGGCGCTGGGGTAGTGGACTGGCTCTGCGGCCTCCCACGCCTCGAACGGCTCGACGTCGGCGTCGGGAACCCGCTGTGGCCAGCTCTCCTCGCGGATGTGCCGCGAGACGTGGCCAATCGGCATCGTCGCCGCACGCTGGCGCTCTCGTTCGGCGACCGTCCCGCGCTCTTGGTCGTCTCGATCGCCGGCGCTGGAGCCGTCCGAAACGGCAGCGCTCACTGGCTCTCACCTCGCTTCGATTCCCCACAGAACGGGCAGTAGGGATAGGCAGCGCTACTCGAGCGCCTGCAGTCTGGACAGGCTGTTTCGTAGGACATCAGAGGCTCACCCCCACGGCGAGGCCGAGCAACAGCAGCACGCAGACGATGCCGAGCAGCGCGATCGTCGCGAGCGGCGAGAGCTGGCCGCGCTTGTCGAGTGGGTCGCGCCACGTGTCGCGGACGTCACCGTAGACACCGGCGAGGACTGCCAGTGTGCGGGCCCGCCCGACGCGGATCTCGAGCGCGTCGGCAACCTCACCGAGCGTTTCGTGGTCGGCGGCCGCCGCATCGACGTCCTCGACGGTCACGTCCTCGGGGAGCACTTCCTCGAGGTCGTCTGCCTCGTCCTCGTCTTCGCTCTCGTCTTCGTCCTCGCCGTCCTGGTCGGGCTGGTCGCCTTCGTCGCCGTCGTCCTCGCTGTCCTGATCGACGACCTCGAGGTCGACGTACGGACCGTAGCCGTGCCCTGCCGTCGGTCGAGGGCCACCGGTGTAGACGTCGATCACGCGCGGTTGGGCGGTCGGGTGGTCGACCGTCGGCTCGAGGGTAACACGCCGGCTCTTCCAGACGCCACCGTTCGGCGTGATCCACGGCTGTTCGTCGATCTCGACGACCGCAAACGGCGACGCCCACTGGTAGTTGTTGGCCTCGAGGCGGACCTCGTCGCCTTCGTCGACGGCAAAGAGCGCGTCGACGACGTCGTCACTCGACATCACGACCACCCCGACTGTCCGTCGTAATCAGCCGGACGTCGTTGTTCTCGTCGACGCGCTGGAGGACACTCGCCTTCCAGGCGTGGCCGACTGCTGACCGGAGCGCCCGCTTGACTTCTGGGTGCTCGACCTCATCGCGAAGCGCCTCGAGCGTCGCGCAGACGTCGTCAAGGGCGGCAACCGTCTCGCGCTCGCCGATCTGCAGGTCGCCGTCAGCGGCTGCAGTGATTGTCTCACGCCGGTCAATAGCGACGTCGCGACCGCCGTCGGTTACGAGGACCGTCCCGTCGTAGGTGTCCGAGCACTCCGCACACAGCGGCTCGCCCTCGCCGTTTGTGTACCCGACGCGTTGGACGTATCGCTCGGAGACGTAGCAGTCGCATTCTGCACAGTGGGGCATCTACTGATCACCCCTGTCGTGGTCAGTGTCCGTCGATTGTTCTTGTAGAGGGTCTTGAGGCTCAATATCAAGTGGCAGATATTGACACTCACATGTAGATTGATACCAACTCAGGCAAGAATTGGGAACCGCCTGGGCGTCACAATCCTGTGACGTACCTGGCCGAGTGCCGATAGGCACCCAGGCATGGAACTTCCTCTCATGAGGGACACAGTTCCGTCCCTCCCTCCATCCACTACCACCTTGTGATGGCGGAAGACGGTGAATACTGGCGGTAGACAGATCGACACCACCATCGGCCCGCAGCCGACTCGCCCGCTCGAAGCCACCGCCATCCGGAAGACGGGCGTCTTCAACTTCGCGCTCGAGGTAGGCGACGCACGCTTCGCAGGTTGTGGCCTCGTCGACGAACCGTGGATCTTCGCGAACGCCGGCGACTGGCGTTTCGAGGACGTGTCCGCACGCGCACGTGTGGCGCGTTCCCTCGAAGCGCATCGAGGCGTGCCAGGTCTCGTCGATGTCTTGGACCCAGCAGCTGACACCTTCGTCGTCGGTCTGATAGTCCGACGGCAGACCGTGGCGTCGCTCGAGGGCGTCCATCTTGCACTGCTGGCAGAGGTAGTCGCGGTTGCCGCAGGTAGGGCAGTCGGACATCTTAGATCACCATCGCCTCCCAGCGATCGGCTTCGTCCTCGAGATCGGCGGCGACCTCACGGAGGTCGTCGGGCTCGAGGTCCTGCCCGTGCTTGCGCAGCGCCGCGCGGATGTCCTCGCGGAACTCCTCGGTCATGCCGACACCTCCTCGGTCTCGAGCGTCTGCTGCTCAGTCTCTTCCTCCTCGACCTCGACGTCATCGGCGAAGGTCGCGATCGGGACGATTTCCTCGTGGATAAATCGTCCGAGCAGCTCGGGATCCATCTCGCTGGGTTCCCAGATCGCCAGGTACCCGCTCGCGTAGATGACCAGCCGGACGTGGACGTCGTTCCAGAAGGTCGTCAGCGCGACGCCGACGTCGGCGTCGACGGCCTTGGACTTGAGCGCGCCGTGGCCCCACTCGATCGTGACGTCGTCGAGGTTGGACTCGTGGGTTGCCATCTCGACGGTCCACTCCCGGCCCTCGTCGCGCTGCCGGCGAACGAACTCCCACGGCTTGAGCCGCACCGGCGCGATTTCTTGGCCGACGCGCGTCGAGAAGTCGTTGAACGGCCAGTCGGGATCTGCCTCGAGATCGCTCGAGTGGGTCCGTTCAGCGAGGATCCAGCCCTCGCCGTCGACGTCGGCGACCCACTCGCTTGCGACCCGTCGGGTGACCGTGCGAGTCTCGGTCTCGATCTCGTGGCCGTCGAGGATGACGCGTTCCTCTTCTTTCGGCACTTCGCCGGCGACGAGCCCCGACTGGATGACGAGGTCGTCGAGGTAGGCCTGTGTTTCGTCGACCTCGAGTGCGCGACCGGTCTGATCGTGGTAGTTCTCGAGCGGTTCGTCGGCGGGCTCTTGGAGGAGCGCAAGACTCCCTGAAATCACGAGGAATCACCCCCGTTAGCCCGCTGGTTCGCATGGAGACTTCTGTGGTCTTCTGGTGTTAGAATCTCGAGGTTATCAGGCCGGTTATCCCACGGAATGTTGTCCTTGTGGTGGACATCCATCCCGCAGACAGCATCGAAGCCGTATTTAGATACGGCAAGGAGCCGATGAACCTTCACTAGGTCTCGCTCTCCACCATGCCGATCGCTCCATCTGACATACCCTTTGTGTGGGTGTGTCCTCACTGGGACTGGTGCAGTGAGCTTCCATTTTTTGTTCCTGCCTTCTATGCCGTGGCGTCGGAGCCACTTTGAGATCGTCGAGGTGCAAACGCCACAGATCTCGCCGATCTCTTCCTGGGTGAGTCCTTCTTCAACGTACTTCTCGGATAACCAAGACGCATCTCGGTAGTAGTCCCGGTCGGGTTCAGCGTTACCTGGATTGATTCCGTGCCGTGACATCTGCCGGCGGATCGTGATTGTCGCAACACCCAGCCGCTCGGCTATCTCGTCTTGGTTCAGCCCTTCGCCGTAATACAGCTGCTCTAAAACGTCTTTATCACGGTGGGGAGCTTCGTTCAGATTCTCGGCGATCACGCCTCATCACCCCCGATCGTCCGCTCGACGTCCGCAAGTTCCCGCGCAGCGGTGACCAGATCCTCGGCGATTCCGGCGTCCTTCGCGAGCAACGCGACCTCGTCGAACGTATCGGGATCGGACCACTCCTCGCCGGCGACCATCAGCCGTGCCAGTAGGTCGATCGTCTGCGCGTCCTGGATCCGCTCGAGATCCTGGTTGGCTTCCTCGACGGGGACTCGCGCCAACCGCGAGCGTGGGAAGTCGTACGTCCCGGAAAAGGACGTCGTCGGCGAGTCCGGCAGATAGACGCACGTGTAGACCGGTTCGTGTGCGCTGACGTCGAGGAGCGGATGCGACTTGTACTCCGCGAGGTCGAAGTCCTCGCGCTCGCGGTAGGCGGCGACTGAGTCGGCGGCCTTCTCGATCACCTGCATCTTCCCGCGCTCGACGAGATCGTGGACGACGTCGCCCGACCGGATCTCGGGGTCGACGGTCATCGCGCATCACCCGTCCCGATCGCCCAGCGACTCGTGAGCCAGGCATCCTCGCTCTCGCCGGCGACGTGGATCCGACCGCTCGGCGTCAGCTTCGCGACCGGCTGTGGTTGGCAGGCCTCTCGCTCGTCGCGCTCAGCGGCATCGAAGTGCCGTGCGATCTGCAAGCGGGCGGCCTGGCGGGCGTCGTGTTCGAGGCTCGCCGCATCGCGCGGGAGGCGGTCGGTCGTCACGCCTTGTCACCTCCGATCGTCCGCTCGACGTCAGCGAGCACTTCGGTGACTTTGAGGAGATCGGCTTCGGTCGTGTCGAGCCGGTGCTCGCGAGATGGTTCTGAGTCGGTGCGTTTACGGTTCTGGTGAGTCTGTTTGCGAATGGTCATGGGACTCTGGTGAGTCTGTGGCCCGCGACACGTCGGGGTCGTCGTCAGCTTGTGGTAGGGTGGGCGACGTGCCCGACGGGAATCGCGAGTAGTTGATCGACTGTTCGTCTCGGGGCGTTCTTAAACTGATGAGCGTCGTTTCGGAGAGAATAACCCGTGATAATGAGATGGTAGCGGTGACTCTGGCTGCTGTAGCGACCGCATACCAAAGCCGTCTCGGGTTGTTCTCGTACATGCCTTAGTGGGCTTTTCCGGCGCGCGCCCACGCGCCGGCTCCTGTTTGTTCGAAAGCTATGCGTCTTCGGTCTTGCTGAGCACAATCCTCCCCTCGTTATCGAGTGCGAACTCAATCTCGTCGTCTGCTTCCAGATCTGCGGTTTCGAGGATTTCCGTCGGAATCGTTAGGACTGTGCTGTTACCTGACCGTCGAAGCTTCCGTGTCAGCGAAATCGTGTTTTCATTAGTTGCTACATCTGTATTGACGGCCATACCTATGTCTTATCTTACTGCTACTAATGTCTTATGCAGTCAGATATTTAACCTAGGACATTCACGTCTTATCTGGTAAGACCTATGGCGATAGCAAACCACGTACTCAACATGGGACGGCGGGTCAACATTGACATGGAACGCGGTGCAGTCGTCGGCACGCGGAAGCTCCGCGATTCGGGTAACAGCACTGTGCTAACGATCCCGCCAGAAATACTGGACGTTGCTGACCTGGAAGCCGGCGACGAGATCACGCTCACCGCCGACATGGAGAGTGGAAAGATAACGATCGTAAAAAAAGAGTCCGAAGAATCCAACGACGCCGAAGACTCCAGCGAATGACGATTTTATTTTAGATATTCGCCGCCTCGAGATCCATCTCTACTGGCGCCTCAAGATCCTCGTCGATAACTTCGTACTTGGCCCATCGATTCTCTCCGTGCTGGCGGATAAGATCGTACTCGACCAGCTTCTCGAGATAGTTCAACACTGACCGTCGTCCGACAGGGTCCTGGTCGCGACCGGCGTAGAGTGTGGGTGCAAATCGCTCGTACAGGTCGTGCAATCGTCCAGATTTCACGAGACCACCCTCGAGACGCAGCAGTTCGTAGACGACGAGCGGGCCAAACGGTAGACTTCGGAGGTTCGCCGTCCGGATCATTTGCCGTGCCCGCTCGAACCCGTCGCGGACGTCGTTCTCATGGAAATAGTCGTGCCCGCGCTCCTGGGCGATCTCCGCGGCGCCGAGGAGTGTCTTGATACCATAGCGGGCAACACCAGCGACCTCGTCAGCGATCCACTCGAGTTGGCCTTCGCGAACGACGCCAGGCGCGAGGCCGCGCTCGACGCGCGGCTCGAGAATGTCGACGAGCTCGTCCGTGGTGTAGCGGTCGAGTCCGATCTGGCTCTTCAAGGCGAAGTAGTGGCCGAGGTCTTCGTCGAGGCGGGCAAGCCACTCCGTCTGATCGTGGCAGATTGCGATGACTGATAGCTTCGGTACTGAGAAGAGATCCTCGAGGACACCGAGGTCGGCAATAGTGTCGGCCTCGTCGAGGACGAGAACGTATGGCCGGTCGACAATCGCCTGGAGCGCGTCGACGAGTTCCTCGTGTGGCGAGTTTCGGTGGATCGCCGCATCCTTTGCGTGCTTGACGATCGCTTCGTGGAGGATCCCACATCGAGTGCCACTCGAGGACTTGATGAGCGCCCACTCGAGGCCGTGGTCGTGGTGCAAGTCACAGAGAACGTGCCGTGTTGTCGTCGTCTTCCCGACACCGGACGGACCATAGATCAGGACATCTTCGCCCCGATCTCCATAGACCGCTGGCTCAAGCGCACGAGAGAGCTGTGCGATTTCGGTGTCGCGATGGAGAACTCGCTGCGGCGGATAGGCGTCTTCGAACACCCACCGATCAGTAATCATGACCTACCGGTTCGAAAGATTGCATAAAAGACGTGACGGGTGACGTTTCGGAGAGATTTATCCAAGTTAGCAAATAGAATCACTTGGTGCTAGCCCATGGCTGGCAGCAATCTCGATTGCAGGCTTCCAAACTCTGTTCACCAGTAGATCCCCGAACAGGAAGCCGTGACGGGCGGCGTTTCGAAACCTCACTACTGCGGAACGTTCGCCAAGATTATCACATAGTGTTGTACCTGAGGTTTATATACGATTACGCGGCCAGCCAGGCGTGATGGTTTCACAACGGCCACAAAACGACCTGCTGATCGTCATGGCACTCGCGCATCTGACCCACGAGTTTCGCGATGTCGAACCTGAACTCGCTGACCGAGCTTGGCACCTCGCTGCGGAGGTTGCGGCTGTGTACGGCCTCACTCCATCAGAAGCGGTACTGGAATTCGACTGGAACGAAGTAAGAAAAGAGACTCCCCGACTTAGGGCCCGCGCCAAGATCGAACGCCATCGGGAGCCTCGATCTCGACGTCGCTGATCGGCTCGCGGCCAGTCTCACGCCACGATGTGCCCGTCCAGACGGACGTGATCCGCCAGCCTTCGCGACCGCTGCAGTCGGGGATGATCTGGACGCGTCGGCGGGTCCCGTCGACGTCGGTGAACTCGATTGCGAGCTCGCTCATGGCCGCTCACCTCGCCAGATCGGGTCGGCGCGGACGTGCTCGCCGAGTTGATCGTCGACGTCGTCGGGATCCACCCAGCTGGGGATCGGCCGCGCACCGATCGCGAAGAGCACACGCCGGATGTGTTTGCACTGCCGTCCGCGGTACTGGTGATCCGGGCACTCGCAGGCGGGTTCGCCGCGGATGTCGACGAGGTACTCCCGACCGCTCGCGGAGACGATCAGGTAGAGATCGTCTGCCCCGCGAACCCGGCCGATGTCCTCGAGGACGCTCATGACCTCCGTTAGCGCGCGGACGTCGACCTCGTCGATTGCCTCAACGCCGGCGGTGGCGTTAGCAACTGCCATTACTTGGTCACCTCCTCCCAGACGCCGGCACGCTCGGCCGCCTCGTGATGGGCCTGCAGCCACTCGCGAGCCTCGTGTCTCGCGGCGTCGATCTCGTTCGGATCCCAGGCGTCCGTCCAGTCGTCGGCCTCGAAGCCGGCCAGCAGGTCGGCGAGCGCAGCGGCGACCGTCTCGTCGACGACGTCGTCGACGTGCTCCCCCAGGCGCTCGGCGGCGGCGAACGCGTCCCGCTCGAGCGCGCCGTCGACACTCCCCTGGACGCGCCGTTGCTCGGAGAACTGGTAGGTGCGTTCGACCAGGTCGACCAGATCCTCGAGGACGGCCGCGTGCTCGTGCTGGCCGCAGAGGGTCTCGTTGACGCGGTTGTGGCAGATCACGGAGTCGAACTCGTCGGCACGGTTGCGAGCGAGGCCGCGAAGTCGCTTGCGGGCGTCACGACTCATCTCGTGCATCAGCGGTCACCTCCGGCGTGAACGCGCTCGCGATGGTCGTCGATCTCGTCGACGTCGACGACCTCGCCACAGTCGGGACAGACCACGCCATCGGGGTCGATCACGCCCGGACCGGCGACGGCCTCCGCGCGGGCGATCTCCTCGAGGTCGGCCTGGATGATGTGCTCGGGGTAGGGATCGACGACGTCTTGGTCGACGGCCGGGCCGCGGTCCAGATCGTCCTCGAACCGAGCCGGCGGACGGGCAACACTCATGCGTCGTCGCCTCCGGTGAGCTCGAGAACGGTCCAGGCACAGCGCCCGCACTCGCACTCGTCGTCGTCAAGCTCCTCGATGAGGACCAGGTCGCCGTCGGCGGTCGTCGCGTCGACGAACTGCACGCTGGCGTCGACGTCGATCACGACGGCCATCTACGCGACACCTCCTTCGACGTCGCCGTGTTCGCGCACGTAGTCGTCGAAGCGCTGTTTCGCGACCTCGCGCGGGAGGATGTCGAAGGCGACCTTGTGGCAGTCGTCGATGGCCGTTTCGTAGAACTCGAAGACGTGTGACCGACCGAAGTGAGGCGACCAGCGGACGGCCTCGATCGCGCCGTTGTCGGTCCGCGTGATCGCGGTCACGCCGCTGCCGTCGGCGGCCTTGCGGTAGAGCACGAGCGTCTCGTCGAGATCGCGCCGGACGTGGTTGAGCGCCCGGAGGTAGTCCGAGCCCTTGACGGCGTCGGCGCTACGCTCGCCGCGGACGAACTCGAGAACGCGCTGGACGGTGACGCGCCCGTCTGCGACGCGCTCGAGGAGGGATTCGACGTCGGCGGTGACGTCGGGCTGTGCATCCGAAACCATTTCGTGGGTTCGCGGTTGAACACTCATTGTCCTTCTACCCTGGAGGACGCAGGTCCGGTGCTGGAACACCGGGCCGAGAACCGATTTTCCCGACCACCCTGCGCCTCACAGTTACTACTCTATTCGCCATTCTATTAAACTTAACGTACCGTAAAGATGGTACGTATAATCGATCAGCATAGGTAAGTAGTAGCGTAGATAAATAAGAGCGAGGCCGATAGACGATGAAGCAAATGGCACTTCGGATTGACCCCATGATGGAGAGCGTCCTTGACGTCTTCGTGGCTACCGACGGGTACGCGACGACTGGATATCTCGTCGACGAGCTCGACTCGACGAGGCCGACTGTCACGAAAAGACTCGATCGTCTCTATGCTGCCGACAAGATTGAGTACGTCCACGAGCCGACCGCCTTTTGGCGGCTGATCGACGACCCTCGTGAAGGCGGTGATCGCGATGAGTAGTCAGTACGCCAACGGCAGGCCCACGCTTTGACTGGGCCAGTTGGGCATCGCAAACGCCCGCGGATAAAGAGGCAACTGCAGCGCCGCCGACCTCGAGCGAAGACATGCTCGGCCAGGAGATCCACGAGATCAGTAAGGTCGCGTCTGGGATGTCAGACGGCATCCTCAAAGCGACCTACTTCTGACGTGAGGGCGAAGCCGCTAACGAGGCCAAACTCGAGAGGAGAAGTATCTATCCCTCAACCGGCAATTCGAGCAGTTGCGTACCTCCACCAAGTGGCATTGCCCCTAGTCTGCTACTCCCGAATTGACCTCCTTTTTTGTATGTGAACTTTCCAAGACTCACCTGTTGTTTAGCTAACTTGGCGAGCAGCCAGGTGATACTCATTGCAAACACCCATCCGTAGACCTCAATTTCGATAGAGATTTCTAGAAGCCAGTCGAAGCACTTCTCAACCTGTTCAGGAACATCTGTGACTAAGGTTGCACCTTCCTCAAACCAGTCGTACAATGGCTTCAGCCGGTCGTACCAATTTTCGTGGAGAAGCACGCGGAGATAGGAGTCATCGCCACCGCGTACGAAGCGGATCTGTTTCGAACTATCGGAGACATATTGTCCGTGTAGCGCCATAGCAAATATTGCCGATATTGAATCAAAAGCTTTGTGAGATTTTCTATATTTTTGATATACAAAAGCCTCGTCTGGTAGTCGGCCGTCAACGAACTTGACCGTTGGAATTACAACGACGAATTCCAGACGGATGCCGCCGCCCTCAAGGCGATCGCGTTGGTCAGGTTTACGGCCGATGCGTCACACTACAACCACGCGCCAACTGACTGCTACATAGGACGCAATCTGAGCCCCAACAAGGGTCCTGCTGAAACATCTGAAAGTCGAAGTTGAGCAGTTGGCCGATCGAGCTTCAACCCAACAAGGGTCCTGCTGAAACCAGTGAGTAATCATTCTCCCAGTGCTGTCGGACGCTGCTTCAACCCAACAAGGGTCCTGCTGAAACGAACGAGTCGACTTCAGGAGCATGGACGTAACCTCTGCTTCAACCCAACAAGGGTCCTGCTGAAACACGTCTATGCAGACGGCGACGTGCGGATGCTGGCCGAGCTTCAACCCAACAAGGGTCCTGCTAAAACGCGGTTGCAACCGACGGGGGTGACGACCGGTGAGTGTGCTTCAACCCAACAAGGGTCCTGCTGAAACGCGTCGGCCTGTGTGTCGATCACTACGAACTGCTCGCTTCAACCCAACAAGGGTCCTGCTGAAACGGAGGTTTCTTCGTTTCGCTCTCGTTCGGCGCGACGCTTCAACCCAACAAGGGTCCTGCTGAAACTGTCGGCCTCTACCCACACGTTGTCTCCAGTGTGGCTTCAACCCAACAAGGGTCCTGCTGAAACCGAGGTGAAGTCAACCTCGAGCACGATCGGCGAGGAGCTTCAACCCAACAAGGGTCCTGCTGAAACTCAGACGTCACGGCCAGCAAGGACGGCCACGCGATCGAGCTTCAACCCAACAAGGGTCCTGCTGAAACCGGAGTCCTCGAGCAGGCCGACGTCCGTGGCGTTCACGCTTCAACCCAACAAGGGTCCTGCTGAAACTGGATGATGCCCTCGAAGGTCTGCGTCACGACGACGCTTCAACCCAACAAGGGTCCTGCTGAAACGGTGGGGAGGCGCGAATCGAAACAGGATCAAATGGGGCTTCAACCCAACAAGGGTCCTGCTGAAACCGAGTCGTGGGGGTCGAACGTGTCTTGGCTCTCGTCGCTTCAACCCAACAAGGGTCCTGCTGAAACTGAAGCGGCTGGAGAAGCAAAAGATGCCGCAGAGGGCTTCAACCCAACAAGGGTCCTGCTGAAACTGTGTATGAACTCCCATCAGCATCAATGGCGAGGTAGCTTCAACCCAACAAGGGTCCTGCTGAAACGGTTTCCTCGCGGGCCATGCGGACCCGTTCGTCGGCGCTTCAACCCAACAAGGGTCCTGCTGAAACAACCGCGTTCATGTCGAGTGAGACGAAGGATTTCGAGCTTCAACCCAACAAGGGTCCTGCTGAAACTCGTCGCCGATCCGAACGCTGTCCGGGCTCCCGTCGCTTCAACCCAACAAGGGTCCTGCTGAAACAGTGAACGTCTTCTCGCACGAATCGCACTCCTGCTCGCTTCAACCCAACAAGGGTCCTGCTGAAACGAATTTGATTTTATCATCACTGTCCTCATTTTGGACGCTTCAACCCAACAAGGGTCCTGCTGAAACCCTGGATCGAGACCGACGCGCCCGTCGAGCTCAAGCCGCTTCAACCCAACAAGGGTCCTGCTGAAACCGTTCGGAGACAACCCCGTCCCGGACGGAACCCCGGCTTCAACCCAACAAGGGTCCTGCTGAAACTCCGCCTCGGGCACCACCAACACGTGCTCGAGGGGCTTCAACCCAACAAGGGTCCTGCTGAAACCTGTAGGTCGCGCCACAGGCCTGACAGCGGGCCGGCTTCAACCCAACAAGGGTCCTGCTGAAATGATCGGGTGGCCGGGCCACTGTTCGAGGATTGCCGCTTCAACCCAACAAGGGTCCTGCTGAAACGTCGTCGTCTTGCTCGTTCTCTTTCCCAACGTCCTTGCTTCAACCCAACAAGGGTCCTGCTGAAACTGCCTACGCAGGCACTCACCCTGACCACACTATGAGCTTCAACCCAACAAGGGTCCTGCTGAAACTAGTCCGTCCCGTCGACGAGGCCGTCACTCTCGGTGCTTCAACCCAACAAGGGTCCTGCTGAAACCGGAGTGGGATACGGCCCTCGAGTTGCTTGTGACGCTTCAACCCAACAAGGGTCCTGCTGAAACAGTGGTCGTCCAACTCGTCGAAAGTCTCCTCATCCACGCTTCAACCCAACAAGGGTCCTGCTGAAACGTGCGACAACAGGGAGCGCCATGCTCCCCGAATAGACGCTTCAACCCAACAAGGGTCCTGCTGAAACACAGCGACCGACACGACGACGGTACTGAACACTCGAGCTTCAACCCAACAAGGGTCCTGCTGAAACTCAGCACACTCACGATCGTGCCGAAGATGCCATATCCGCTTCAACCCAACAAGGGTCCTGCTGAAACCAGTCGATGAACGTCTCGTGGTCGCCTTCCCACGGCGCTTCAACCCAACAAGGGTCCTGCTGAAACACTTGGAGGATGAGGTTCGGGAGTTGCGATCGGATGCTTCAACCCAACAAGGGTCCTGCTGAAACGGTAGACTATCTCGGTCTCTCCGTTCGCAAGCGCTTGCTTCAACCCAACAAGGGTCCTGCTGAAACCTAACTCGTTTCTCGTCATGGATTTTGTTACCCCGGCTTCAACCCAACAAGGGTCCTGCTGAAACACAGCGTGCCATCTGGCCCCATGATCGGAGAATGAGAGCTTCAACCCAACAAGGGTCCTGCTGAAACTCGGTGTCTTGGTTGCCGACGGTCGCCTCGACGCCGCTTCAACCCAACAAGGGTCCTGCTGAAACTCCGCTCCGGGTTAGATCTGGACCTGATGACGAGACGCTTCAACCCAACAAGGGTCCTGCTGAAACACCACCGATCAGCGGGTCCGGGCCGTCGAGCACCACGCTTCAACCCAACAAGGGTCCTGCTGAAACGAGGGTGGCTTTCGGCTTTGCGTTCTGGACGTGCGCTTCAACCCAACAAGGGTCCTGCTGAAACATTGACGAGACACCAAAGAACCACAGTTTTGCAAAGGCTTCAACCCAACAAGGGTCCTGCTGAAACTTTGCTGATTCTGCCCTCGTCGTTGAATCTCGTTTTGCTTCAACCCAACAAGGGTCCTGCTGAAACGCGCTGGCGGTCTGGGCGGCGAAACGCTCGCAGGGATGCTTCAACCCAACAAGGGTCCTGCTGAAACAGATAGCGGTCTACTTCGTTGGCTCATAGAGCATCGCTTCAACCCAACAAGGGTCCTGCTGAAACATCGCCACCGCCACGGGGACCCTCGACACGGCGGGTGGCTTCAACCCAACAAGGGTCCTGCTGAAACCGAAAGCTTATCTTCGCCATTTCAGTTGCCTCCGCTTCAACCCAACAAGGGTCCTGCTGAAACTCTCTGCGAGAGGACCTGGCCATCGCCGCGGGGACGCTTCAACCCAACAAGGGTCCTGCTGAAACTCGAACTTTCCTCGGGGGCAGACAAGTCCTACCTCAAGCTTCAACCCAACAAGGGTCCTGCTGAAACTAACTTCGCTATCCACTCGCTAATCCGCTATCTCGAGCTTCAACCCAACAAGGGTCCTGCTGAAACATTGTATAGCTATCGACGAGCGGCTATGGCTCGTCGCTTCAACCCAACAAGGGTCCTGCTGAAACAATAGAACTCGCGTCTCGTCGACGCCATCCCGGTTGCTTCAACCCAACAAGGGTCCTGCTGAAACTCCTGATCGCACTCTAATGAAGAACTACATAACGGTCGCTTCAACCCAACAAGGGTCCTGCTGAAACCGGTTGATGACCACACGCGACGTCGGCCACTGCTCGCTTCAACCCAACAAGGGTCCTGCTGAAACCAGAGTTGCGCCCCGTCGGATGGATCATATGCGCTTCAACCCAACAAGGGTCCTGCTGAAACGCACCGGCACGATCGCCTGCCGACCCACCGCCGTTGCTTCAACCCAACAAGGGTCCTGCTGAAACTAGCCGTCGACGACCTCGAAGCCGTCGCCGGTTTCGCTTCAACCCAACAAGGGTCCTGCTGAAACCGGTGTCCTCGAAATACGTCTCGACGGCCTCGACGAGCTTCAACCCAACAAGGGTCCTGCTGAAACGGGAGACACACCCAGTAGACCCGTCCGATCGCGTCCTCGCTTCAACCCAACAAGGGTCCTGCTGAAACGTTGAACCTCCGCTTTTGCGCGTCTGTGTAGGCCTTGCTTCAACCCAACAAGGGTCCTGCTGAAACTTCTCGATTAGATCCTGTCCGTGCTGCTTCTGGACGCTTCAACCCAACAAGGGTCCTGCTGAAACCCGGAAGGAGTGGAGTTTCCGCAACTCCTCCTCTTTGATATCCCAAAAGCTTCAACCCAACAAGGGTCCTGCTGAAACTTGACAGCGATGGCCGCACAGGATGGATGTGGAGCGAGCTTCAACCCAACAAGGGTCCTGCTGAAACGAGCAACTCGTTATTCCCGGTCTCGTTCATGACGCTTCAACCCAACAAGGGTCCTGCTGAAACAGTAGCCATGTACTGGGCGACCCGGCGGAAGATCCGCTTCAACCCAACAAGGGTCCTGCTGAAACCTCGTGCTCTTGCACCTCGTAACTCAACGCTGTGGGCTTCAACCCAACAAGGGTCCTGCTGAAACGCATCACCGACGAGTCCTTGCCGGCGCTGACCGACAGGCTTCAACCCAACAAGGGTCCTGCTGAAACCGAGGTCATACTCGCCGGGGCTGTCGTATGTCTCTGTGCTTCAACCCAACAAGGGTCCTGCTGAAACCATGTGTGGTCCACGACGACTCAGTGTCTCGCTTGCTTCAACCCAACAAGGGTCCTGCTGAAACCCCAGACTCGGTTTCGTACTCAAACCGCCAGAAGGCCGCTTCAACCCAACAAGGGTCCTGCTGAAACCAAGTGCGACATCCCCCACGGAGAAGTCATTCAGTATCGCTTCAACCCAACAAGGGTCCTGCTGAAACAAACTCGCCCGTTCCGTTCTGCGTCATGACGGTTCCCGCTTCAACCCAACAAGGGTCCTGCTGAAACCATGCCGAATATCGGCACTATACTGTCTAATAACCTTGGTTTAAGGATCTGTTTTTCGTCGACCCCCAATTCTGGGTCAACCCCCGGGGGGTCGACGATAGCCCATATTCACGTGAATCGACTTCCTGGCTCATCTGCAGCTCCAAGAACGGTGCACTCAACTGCGGCCTCAAGTTCGGATTCGAATATGTATACTGAATCTCTTGGCTCCAATGTATCTTCAATCTCGTTTTGGATTGTAACGAGCTGTCCTTCTGTGATGTTGCCGTAGAATACAGAGTACTGGATATGTTCCAGATGTCTTCGAAGGAGTTTTCGGTAGATTCGGGTTCGGTCGGCCGGGACATCATAGGTGACTAAAACAAACATAGTCACCACCACCGTTCGGTCGGCCGATAAGGCTCGCCGGTGAGAAGGTGCTTTTTCAACGAATATACATCGGTCTGAACTAGCGTTTTGTAGCTTACTTTCCGTTTTAATCGTGGATGTTCTACAGTCTCATCGAGCGTCTCTTCGTATGCTTCCAGCACAGTAAGTCGGCCATCCTCGTTCAGGAGGCATCCGTCAAGCTCCCGTTCGAAGTCAGCAGTGGTGACCTGTTGGCGGTTGATTACTCTGAACAAGACTCGATCTGCGAGGATCGGCTTGAAAATATCAGCAATGTCTAATGAGAGTGTGAATCGCCGATCGCCTGGTTCGTGGACATACCCGATAGTTGGATCGAGAGCAGTGTTTCGAATTGCAGAGACACAGGTTGTGTAAACCATTGCATTGAGAAATGACACAAGCGCGTTTGTTTCGTTTGACGGAGGATTGTATTCTCGGCGTGTCAGCTCGAATGGCTCTCTGAGAATTTCATCGAAACATCTGTAGTAGGCCTTTCGTGCAGTTGCTTCAACGCCACGCAGTTTCTGTATATCGTTGATCTCGTTCGCTTGTTCACGCTGCTCCTCTAAAGTACGAATCGCCGTGTCGAAGTGGTATTGTCGGGTATGATAGTACTTGAGATTCGTACGCATATTGTGGATGCTTGCCTGGATAATCTTCCGGGCAATACCCATTCGCCGCTTTTGATCATCGTATGCACGTACCTGCTCAACGACTGTATTGCCCGACTTATGCTGGCGTTTCGGGAGATAGGACCCCTTGTAATAATCCTTCCACCCAAAGACATGAACTACAGTCCCGTGTTCATTAAGCAGACCAAGGGTTCGAGTGTTGAAATCGATCTGGCCATGGAGATACAGAGTTCCGATGCTTTCTACCGGGAGATACTTCGTCTCGCCATCTAGAGTGTCGATACGGAGCGTGTCTTCGCTTCGTGATAGTTCTCCGTCAGCGAAGATATGATGGTTATCTTGTGGCATTGGTCACAACCAGCAGATGTCCTGATACAGACATGCATCACAGTACGGCTTTTTCTCCAGTGCCGGCGGCCTCTCAGAATTGACAATCTCGATGATACCTTCCAGCGTCTCTTCCACGTCGATAGCGGCTTCCTCAGTGAGTTCAACACGTTCCCGTGATCGTTCTTTTGGGTAAGCTAATACGCCAGTTTTTTCGACATTATGGATGCGATCGAGATACCAGAGATAGTAGAGCAACTGCATCCGTGGCGGCTTCTCGAGCGTCGATGAGACTTTCACCTCCATCACATCACCATCGTCGAGAATATCTAGGGCGATTCGACCGTCGATTGAAAACGACCGACGACTGTCCCGGTAGCTCTTCTCGTCGACGTGACTCCCTCGTTGAATGTTCGGTGTGTCACGATCTATGTCTATCCCTTTCGACATAAACCAGAGCTCGCGCTCACAGACGTGATAGTACTGAACCATCAAGCCGGTGATCCGAGCGATCGGCTCCCGATGCGGCTCCCGCTCGCTTTCGATGAGTTCGTCGATTTGACTACTCTTCGAGTAACTCAAACTGGGAGTCATGTCGTGAATCGTCCTCCAATTAAGTCGTCATCGTCTGCGATGAAACCGCCCCGATCTAATTCGTAGTTCCCACCGAAATCACCAGCCCTGAACGCTAACACTCGTACACCTTCAGGATTACTCCGCTCTTTGCGATCAACACGCGGAATCGAAGAAAGGGCCCTATCAGCGTCTTGAGCTGGGATCGAAATCCGAAGATCAGACATCGCCTGCAACAACTGGTACGCCTTCGGTAGATTACCATTATCGAATGCATCACCGATAGAATCGAGCAACTGCTGCTCGTGATCAGTAATCGCAACGATGGCGTCGACTGTCGGGTAGTCTTCCTGAATGAGTGATGCCTTTCCCAACGTGGCCGCCTCAAAGCGATCGATATGATCTCGAAGACTCTGGCTGGCGATGGCTTTGTGTTGAAGAGCGTCAAAATAGGCTGGGACCGCGTTCCGAGTCAAGTGAACTTCGTCGACATCGGTGTTCGTTGGAAGCGTCTCGTGAAGCGTTTGCGCTACAAGCGAGAGGTGACCGCCAACGTCACTATTATAGACGTGTGCCGTTGGTGTCTGATCAAGGCCACCTTCGGGATCATCGGGGTCAGCAAGCAACCAAACCGTAACACGACCACCTTCTCGCCCCCACTCGAACGACCGATTACAGCGACCGGCGGCCTGGACGATACTGTCGAGTGGAGCGACGTCGCGGAAGACCTGCGCAAAACTCAGATCGACGCCGGCCTCGACAGCCTGTGTCGACACAAATACGAATGGCCCTTTGACGCTTGTAAGAACCTCTGCCAATCGAATGAGAACACGGCGGTCTTTGGGTCGGTACCGGGAGTTGAACGTTGCGACCACGAATGGGGGAGAGCCAGAGTGCTCCCATGTCCATTGGATGTCAGTCACTGATTTATTATCCAACAGGTTTTCATTACCCTCTGGAACGAGTCCAATCTGCATGAGCACGGCCGCTGCGAGGTCGTCGACGTGGCTGGCAGCATCATCGCCATTCTCGTTTGCCAACACCGATCGATAGATTTGTCCAAGATGAAGTGCTGGATCCGGCGCAGCAGCTCTAACTGTTTCTGTGAGACGACGCGAACTGGCGATCGTGTTGCAGACGGCGAGTGCCGATGTCGGCGATGGATCTTGATCCAACTCTTTGCCGTTCGTAACCGCCTCAACAATTCGTCTCCCTGCTGTTTCGTGATCGATTGGTGTTGTTTCTGCCTCGGTATCGTTGAGATTCCAGACAGACTCGTCGATCGTATATCGAACCCGCTGGACATTCTCGTAATAGCCGCCAACCTCGTCAATCAGTTCGACAGTCTGGAGTTCGTCATCTCCATCGAAGATCGCCGGCTGAGTAGCGGTCATCGCGATCACGGTCGCGTCGAATTCTTCACTCAGCAGTTCAACAAGGCGTGGAACTGCCTTCCACCAGCGCTTCGGCAGTGCTTGTGGCTCATCGAGAACAATCACCGCATCCTGCAACGCAGGGAGTTTGAGACCGCGGCTATTTGTCGGCCCAGCGACGCTCTCGAACAGTTGAACGAACGTGGTCAAGACCGTACCCGCACGCCAGCTCTCGCCAAGCATTGCGTCTGGATGCATACCACGATCGCTCTCCGGCGCACCTGTGTCCGCTTGTTCTGTATCTACTCGAGTTACGGTCTCACTGAGGTAATGATGGACCGTAAAGGCAGAGCCAGCTGGATCGGCATCCCAGAGACCCGGATCCTCGAAGAGCTCACGTGTCTGCTCGATGATTGACGTGAACGGAAGTGCGTAAACGACTGTGGGTGTCTCCTCGAGATCCCGTCGCTCCTGAATCCTCGCACGAAGTTCGAATGCAGCCGTGATTCCAGTGAATGTCTTACCCAGTCCAGTCGGCAGGGTTATCCGACCTACATCGGCATCCGTTTCCAGCAGTTTCTCAATAGCGTTTGCCCGCACCTCTTGACGAGCGCTCTCCCGGAGTTCGTTCAAGTCCCGTTCTAAGCTATTTGTGGCTTCGAGGGTCGCGATATACTGATCAAGTTCATCAACGGACAGTGGTTTCCGCTCAAGGGCTGCGAGTTCAATACCTGCTGCGCTTGTCTTGTCAGCAAGCGTTAGCGTCCCCCAGTACCTGAGCGTTCTGTCGTACAATTTCGCCGGTAGCAACTCCGGATCGGTGTTCCGCTCTCCGAACCCAACTTGGGTGGAAACCGCATCGGCGAGAGACTCAAGCACTTCCCCATCAGCCATGGCATCGCTGAAACGATCCCAGGTCGTTCGTTCAGATCCTGCCGCAACGAGAAGATCATTTGCAGCCCGTGCATGGACAGGCGCGTCGTCGATTGCTCTGGCTTGAGCCGTTGCCCACGCCTTAACATTCTCTTCCGAATCGGCTTCTGTGCGGTAGACGTCTTCAATCAGGTGGGATGTGAAATCCGGCAAAACGCCGTGATGTCTAGAGATCGCTGCAAAGCCAGCAAGTGCATCGCGTTTCTCGCCACCGAGTTCTGTGATAACCCAGTATGCGGCAAGTGCTCCGATTCGAGCGTGGTATGTGAATTGCGGCTTCCCGGTATACTCACGCCGTATTTTCGCCTGAAAGGCTGGTGTGACCTTTCCAAAGTCGTGGAGACGAGCGATTACGCTTGCGACCTTTCGTTCGCTACACTCGCCATCGTCGCTAAACTGACCCAACTGGAGCATCCGAGACTCGACATCGCAGAGATGCTCTTCGAGTCGGGTATCATCGCCCTTCTCACGTGGGTGAGAGATAATTGTTTTGTATTGCATAATGAAAAGAGGGTCTCGGTCGACTACTCGAAGACGACTGTTTGACCACCGACCTCGACCGGCGTCACGGTGCTCGGACGCAGCTCGAGTGACTCAGTAGAGAATGCGTAGTCGATGAATCCCGTTGTTCGTCGGCCGCCGTCATGCGCTTCCATGTAGCCAGGGACTCGTTCAACGTCGTAGCTAACGCCCGGCTGAGGGACGATCTCCTCGACGCCATCAGGAACGGCACTATGCACCTGCAGCGTCTCGTCCGGATCAAGACGGTCTGTTTGGAACTCGACCTGATTGTGGTCTTCGACCGGTTCAATCCAGGCGAGATACTCAGAGAGACCCATTGACGGTGGATAAAACGACGTTCCAGTCTCGAGACGGTGTTTGAGAGCGCTGTAGAATTGCTCGTCTTCGACTGCAACGTCAATTCGGTATGCTGGGTCGACGAGCAATTCGTAACTGTGGATCTGCCGATTGTCCGTGCTATCTGGATATTTGATCTTGACTGTCTTCTGTCCCGTGCCACCCGCGTCAGTCATGGTCTCACCAGGGTGGGTACCCAACCCGAGCATTGGCTGGGTGACGGTCCGAATCGAACCAAGTGGTGTGATAGCGATGGCCGACGTTTCGGGTGCAAAGACGTCGTAGTAGCCGTCCCGTCGCACACCAGCAATCGCCGCGAGTATTCCTGCAACGGTGGTCCGTGGCGGAAGGCGGTAGGTCTGTTTCGTTACTGTCCGGTCGATGCGCCGGAAGTGCCCCCAATCGCTCTGGATAACGAACGAGAGACACTTCGATGGCACACCGTCCTCATCGATCGTCGGTGGATCGACGAGCTCGAGATCTGCTGGCAGGCGTGCATCGCTGGCTGTGTCGCGCTTGGCCATGTTTCACTGTGCCGGGAGCGTCTGTTCGAACTCGTCGTAGACGTCGATCTCCTCGACTGGAACACCTCGATCGGAGAGTTCGTTCGCGATTTCGTCTGCAGACTCAATCGTCGACTCGTCGCAGGTCACAGATAGTCGATCACTCGCTGCGATGTGAACCGTCTCGAGATGGCCGTCGTTGGCGACTGACTCTAGCGTCTCCACAAGATCGGTCACGTCCAGACACACATCTCGAACCGACCGCAGTTCGGCATCTGGCTTCGACATCTCGTCGTCGAGGACGAACCCGTTGTGAAGATCACCGACGTGGTAGCCATCGGTTGCGTACTCGGCGCGAACGTACAGTCGAGGCTCTTGGCCGACCTTGCTTCGAGAGATCGTCTGATTCTTTAGCGCACGCCAGCAGAGGGTATCGAGTCGCTCCACGTCGTCCTCTGTCAGCGATGTATCGGCTGCGCCGTGTTCGTCGATCAACCCGTGGAATGGGAAGATACCGTACTTGATTCGGTGATCGTCAAGACCGAACCCACCCTGTTCTTTGTCTTTTTGAGTTGCGATGACGCTCGTCAGCATGCTCGTCTCTTCGTTGGTTTCGACTGCGTTCAGCGAGCGGGCTGGCGAGAACTGGACAGGGCCTGTAAACTGGCTCGGGAATTCCTCCTTGACCGCCTGATACAGGTCGTTCTCAGGATCCTTGTTGAACGAAAGGGTTGCACCGAAATAGCGGACGTCCGTCGCTCGTCCGAGGAATTCCGAGCGAACATCCTCGATTTGATCGAGGTCATCCGTCGTTTCGATCTCGTCGAACAGATCCAGCGCCAGTGCTGCACGGACCTCGACACCGTCTCCAGTCTTTTTGACAAAAATTGGGTGGCCATCAGCCTCCAACTGATCACGGAGATATCGCTTAAGTCGGACGTCAGTGATCGCAGCTGTTTGTGTGACCGGATCGATCCGGGGGCGGTTCTCGCCCATCGGATTGCCGTTCGGGTTGCAATCCTGTGCGTCAGTGACGAAGACGATTTCTGAACGATTCGCAACGGATTCGGACTCTGTTTCAGACATTGTGTTAGCGGTTGTGTTGGTGGTTGTTTGGTAGTCGTCTAACGTTCTATGCGGCTTCTTCTCCGACATTTACCGTCGCCTCTTCGGCTGTTTCGATTTGCTCCTTCAGGTCATGCGCGCGGGCGTTGGCGCGCTGTCCATAGGTCACGCCAAGAGCGTAGAAGAACCGGACATCCTGCGTGGACAGTTCCCAGTCGGCAGGATGGAGAAGGACGTCTTGCTCGCGATCGAGGACCTCTGGAAAGAGGGTCTCTCCCGCCCAGTCAACGTCCTTCGCGTACACCTTGCTCTTGTGGACGAGTTCTGGCCAGACGGACACTAGGCGATCGATGGTGATCCGATCAGGCGGATACTGATCGATCACTGTCCGGTTCATATCGCGGTTATTCGTCTGGTGATGGCTCACCATCCCGACGAGAACGCCGAGCAGGAACGCACTTTGCCGATCTTGGTTCTCTACCAACGAGTCGCGTTCGTTGATGAAGGTCTCGAGTCGATACTGTCGAATACCGGGGAGTGTGAGGTCATCGTCGCCAACAACCTCTGTTTTTGTTGGTACCTTGTCTGTCATGGTGTTCGGTGGGCTTGTCAATTCGTCATGTGGCGATTCACTGGTCAAGAGTCCAGCTTGCGCTAACGCTTCGAGTTGGGCGAACTGCGATTTGATGTGTCGCGTGGGGAGACGGTTGTCGTCGTCATCCCGATACTCCTGCTCGAGTCGGTCGACATAGGCCGTGAGAAGCCGTTCGACCGGAATCTGCTCACCTGTTAAGAGAGCGTATGTGAACCATTCCGAGAGATCGTCAGCCATTGCACCATCGTCGCCAGCCATGAGCGGCATCGTCCCCCAGGCATAGCGACCACTGACGATTTCGTTAACGACGTCGTCACGTTCAGTGTCAGGCGCGATCGGCTGCCAGTTTTCAACTTGTGCGAAACCGGCTGGTCCGAACGCGCTTGTATCAGTGAGCACGTCGCGGTGCGCGATTGCTATCTTTCGTGGCCAGTACAGCGACACGTCGGGAACCTCATGAATGACGTTGATGTCGCCGCTATCATTGCGGAGTGAGATAACGTAGAACTGGAGTTCCTTTGTCGTCTCTTGATCTGCGTGTTCTTCGACTGACTTCTCGAGGCGGAACATCGGGTGATCATCACCCGTATCCGGATCGTAGTCCTGTAACTCGTCGAGGGCGTGATAGAGTGCTTCTGCACGCCGCTCATTCATGTCGAGGAAATACGGAAGCGTGTATACGCCGAGACCGTTCCGTGTTGTTCGACAGGCTTCGACGAGCGATGAACCAGACTGAACGAGCAGGGCAGCGTTAGAGGAGATCGGATGATCACGCCACGACTCCTCTCGTTTGATACCGTCGAACTTCTCGGCGTGCTGGATAGTAAAGAAAGCCAACGGATCTTCTGCGGTACCAAACACTTCGTCTTCTTCTCCAGTGACCATACACGCACTCTCACCACGCGATGGGGTGCTGGTATTTTTCTCAGCGAGTTTCTGATCCTTGCGTGCTTTCATCCCAGCATTGAGCACGTGAATCTCTCCGGGGAAGTACCAGCCAGGATCATCACCATCTGGTGCCTCCTCGAGTTCAGACGGATCAAGTCGCAGTGAGACTGTCGCAACAACCCGCTCATCATCGGTGTATCGTTCCTCGAGCAGTGTCTCAATACGATCTTGAACTGCTTCGTCTTGGCCGAGATCTTGTAACAGTTTAATGACCCATCCATCAGGATGGGTGTCAGCAACCTCGCCAATAGCTGGTTCACGGCTGTCGGCGTTCGTCCACCGCTCGAGGCAGTCGATACAATACGTGGCTGCGGTGTCAGCGTCAGATCCACCTTTTGCCCCTCGACGGGTAATGCTGTGATCGATACCACGTCCCCACGGATACCGGGCGAATCCGAGCCGGTCAATCATTTCCGGCTCGAGAAAGTCGACATCGATGTCGACATCCTCGACGGTAACATCGCCAGTGAGGTCTACCTGTACGGTGATTAGGTAGTGTTTGTTCTCGCCCGGATCAGTAGTCGTGAATCCATCGAGTTCTCCTGGAGTGTAGTAGAGCCCAAATTCGGGATCTCCGCCGATTTGATCTCCACTACCTGCTTCCTCGAGCGCCCCATAGAGGGTCTGTACACGCCGTAACGACGTTACCGGCCCATCGGGCAGGTACCGCTCGAGTTTCTCCGTATCGAGCAACGTCATCGTGCAGCCCCTCGGTTCTCGACACCTTCGAGTGCGGCCTCCCCTGCAGGGATTACCGACTCCTCGTCGATATTGACGAACCCAAAGCCGAGCGTGTTTCGCTCACCAATCCCGGTATCCAATGCGAGATTGAGATGGCGTCGGTGGTGATCGTCTTGGACTTCGTATCCAAACCGCCACTTGCTCATGATGTACGTCATTTCGACACCCTGCGTGACGGTGACGGGCAGTGCGAACGTCTTGATCAGTTCGTACTTGTCGAAGAGATCACCAGGACGATCGCTGGGTCCTGGAAGATCAGCTGGACAGAATTGACTATGTTTCTTGTCCAAGTTATTCTCGAGTTGTGTTTTGAGTGGCTCGAGGGTATGTTTTGGCTTCCAGAACGTGGGATTTTCACCGTCTGTTTCGATTCCATACTCCTTACAGCGCTCCGGTGGAACGCGGACGAGAACGCCGGTACCAGTTTCGAGAACACCACGTGTTCCCGGTTCGCCGACATCTGGTGCCAGTAGTGAAATGTCTGTCACCTCGAATGGCATCTCGCCGATATTCAGTTCTCGATTTTTATCGAGATTATTAGCGATGACGCCAAGCAAGTCGCGTTCTGGGGCAGCTACGAGGAGCGTCCGTTCGTCACCCTCTTGCATATCTCGAGGTGGGAACGGATTCGAAAAGCACAGCCCTGCCGGCTGCTCCTCGTCATGACGACTATCGAATTCCGTATCTTCGAGAGCTCGCCACATCCGCCCACGTAGTTTGTGGTGATACGTGTCGTCGTAGGCTGCATCTGCACGCGCTCGTAAGCGTGCTAGCAATCTCATTGTCGTGCACCACCTCCTCCTTTCCACATCTTAAAGAGCACGTACCAATGGTTATACTCATATATCATATATCTAATGGTTGTTTATGGGTAGTTGGGTTGACCCACCAAAGGTCCTGCTGAAACTTCACTTGGCTTTTGATTGAGGTGGTATCTTCAACCCTTTGAGGTCCATCTTGAAACTGATCCGACCAAGCGTATTTTGCTAGGTTAGGATATTGGTTAGCTTTTTCGACCCCTGTGCTCTTCCAACATAGCCTTGTTATGACCCTTTTTAATCCACGAAATAGTGGGATTGTAATCCCAACAATATTTTTTCCGCGTCTTATCTGGGCTGTTGTCTTCGTGCTTTGTTTCTGCTTGTGATTGCATGAGACCGTTAACTTCTAGTCCCAGGCGCGCTAGCAGGTTATTGCTAGCCTGCCTGGCTAGTTGACTCAGTGCGCTTTCAATAGCCCTGCCAGGAGCCTCCTGAAAGCGCACGATACGTTGCATCCTGTAGTACATTCTTCTTGCACTAATAGTTTTGGTTGAGTTGGTAGTATTCAAACTCTGATTCTATGCGAGTCAGTATCAATCATGCACCAGGCTACAGCAGTTAAAATGTAGTACATTCTAATGATTATTGTTTCTACCTAGCAAGGATTCCGTTGAACGCTATTGCGGCTTCAGCCCTGAACTGCTAGCTTTATCTGCGTAGAGCGTCTCTAGAGTGTGTTCAGAAAATTTCTGAAGAAATCATGCCACGAACACAACAGTACTCTGTCGATCTGTCTGCCGATGAACGAGCGGAGTTGAATGCGATGCTTTCAGCGGGCACGTACAAAACGCGGGAACTCACACGCGCACGGTGTCTCTTGCACTCGGATGACGGCTTGACTGACCAGCAGGTCAGTGAAGCCGTCGGCTGTCATCCCGGCACAGTTGGACGCGTCCGGAAACGCTACACTGAGGACGGCCTCGCGGCGATCACTCGCCGCAAGGCCGACCGCGTCTACGAGCGTAAACTCGACGGACGTGAAGAAGCACATCTCATTGCATTGGCCTGCAGCGACCCACCGGAAGGACGGTCTCGCTGGTCGCTGCATCTTCTAGCCGAGCACTTTGTCGCCCTCACCGAGATCGACGTCGAGTCGATCTCTCACGAGACTGTTCGACAGGTTCTAAAAAAACACGACTGCACCCTCACCGGTCAAAATCGTGGGTGATTACGCCTGAAAACAGCGCCGCCTTTGTCTGCCAGATGGAGGAAGTCCTCGATCTCTATCACGAACCCTACGATCCACGCCGCCCGGTCGTCTGTTTTGACGAGTCCAACAAGGAACTGCACAAAGAGGTCCGCGACCCGCTCCCGGCACGTCCGGGAGCGGTCGCTCGGTACGACTACACGTACGAACGGAATGGAACACGCAACCTCTTCGTGATGAGCGAACCGCTGACCGGCTGGCGGCACGTCGAGGTAACGAAACGGCGGCGCAAACAGGAGTTCGTCCAGCAAATACAATCACTCGTGGATGATCACTACCCGGATGCCGACTGCATCCGGGTAGTAATGGACAATCTGAACACGCACCAACGGTACGCCTTCTATGAACATCTCCCGCCAGAGGAAGCTCGTCGATTGCTCAACAAGCTCGAATTTCACTTCACGCCGGAACACGGAAGTTGGCTGAACATGGCAGAGATTGAGTTCAGCGCCCTGTGGACGGAATGTCTTGATCGGCGCATTCCTGACGCAGCGACACTCCATGCGGAGGTCGCTGCGTGGGAACGTACTCGAAACGAGGACGAATCAACGATTGACTGGCAATTCACGACCGACGACGCTCGAATCAAGCTCCGCCAGCTATATCCAACAAATCACGATTGAAGCCGCACTATGCTGACGACGATGTTTCTCCATCTCATCCCCGCTCCAACCCAACAAGGGTTCTGCTGAAACCGGCTTTACCACGACCTGCATGCCGATGTCGATGGGCCTTCAACCCAACAAGGGTCCTGCTGAAACGGCATCGTCACCTCGACCAAGGACCGCGTCGAGGGCGCTTCAACCCAACAAGGGTCCTGCTGAAACCTCGGCCATCTCGCGCCCCTCGTAGAACACGTCGTTGCTTCAACCCAACAAGGGTCCTGCTGAAACGCGATCCGCAACGCACTCCCGCAGCGTCTTCACGCTTCAACCCAACAAGGGTCCTGCTGAAACTATCGCGGTTTCCGGCCAAGCCGAAGACCGTCCCGGACTTCAACCCAACAAGGGTCCTGCTGAAACTCGAGTGAGGACTGATCGAGGTCGCGCTTACGCACGGAGCTTCAACCCAACAAGGGTTCTGCTGAAACACATCGCCTCGTAGACCTGATTGTACGGGAGGTCGCTTCAACCCAACAAGGGTCCTGCTGAAACCTGCGCGTGCGGATTCGCGACCACGGCGGCAGTGAGCTTCAACCCAACAAGGGTCCTGCTGAAACCTCGAGGAGCACGACGGCGGCTATATTTTGGTGTGGCTTCAACCCAACAAGGGTCCTGCTGAAACTCGCAGCTCCGGTCGACGAAGGGCAAGGCGTTCATGCTTCAACCCAACAAGGGTCCTGCTGAAACGCTGCTGGCGGGGGAACTGTCTATCTCCCGAAAGGGACGCTTCAACCCAACAAGGGTCCTGCTGGAACGCGTAGTCCGTCCCGTCGACGAGTCCGTCTGACTCAGCTTCAACCCAACAAGGGTCCTGCTGGAACTCTCTGTCGGTCGGACCAACCGCCAACCGTCACGGTCGCTTCAACCCAACAAGGGTCCTGCTGGAACGCGGCCCGTCGTGATCTGGCTCCTCCTTACCGTCGCTTCAACCCAACAAGGGTCCTGCTGGAACACCCGTCAGGTACCAGTCGGCGTAATACGGCGATAAGCTTCAACCCAACAAGGGTCCTGCTGGAACTGCACCGAGATCGCGCCGATTAGCACGCCGAAGAGGCTTCAACCCAACAAGGGTCCTGCTGGAACCAGACCTATCGCGGGCGCGCGCGGGGTTTTCGGAAGGCTTCAACCCAACAAGGGTCCTGCTGGAACGCGCGGTCCCTGGCACAGTCGCTTCGGGAGTACTGAGCTTCAACCCAACAAGGGTCCTGCTGGAACACTCACCACCCCTCGAGCGCAGACTGCCTATCACTCCGCTTCAACCCAACAAGGGTCCTGCTGGAACGTAGACGCCCTTGTTGTCCGCAGATTTAAGGTCGCCGCTTCAACCCAACAAGGGTCCTGCTGGAACCGGACTCTAACGCCGATCTCTCCTCAATCCACTTCCGCTTCAACCCAACAAGGGTCCTGCTGGAACGGAAGTGCTGTCGGTCGAATCGTTCTCGTGCAGTGCTTCAACCCAACAAGGGTCCTGCTGGAACAACCACACCGACATGACCCAGCGCGAGGCCGAGGCGCTTCAACCCAACAAGGGTCCTGCTGGAACAATGTGCCAGGATGCCCTCCGGCAATGGCTCAAACAGCTTCAACCCAACAAGGGTCCTGCTGGAACACGCCTAACCGTGTGTCCGCGAGTGACATCGCCTCGCTTCAACCCAACAAGGGTCCTGCTGGAACTTGCCGAACGGGGAGACGGAGCCACTGTATTACATCGAGCTTCAACCCAACAAGGGTCCTGCTGGAACCCACCGTCCCCATCCCACCACCCGCCGAAGTGGACGCTTCAACCCAACAAGGGTCCTGCTGGAACCCGGGCGTCGTGATCGCCCTCGGTGTACTTCTGGATGCTTCAACCCAACAAGGGTCCTGCTGGAACCGAAGACGTCAGAACTCGACACCCTCGTCTTGAACAAGCTTCAACCCAACAAGGGTCCTGCTGGAACGGGGCTTCTTCCATCTCTGTGAGAGTCTTGTCTGCCGCTTCAACCCAACAAGGGTCCTGCTGGAACTGGAGGGCGGTCGATCCAGTTGTCTTCGCCAGTGTCGCTTCAACCCAACAAGGGTCCTGCTGGAACTCTGCGAGAGGACCTGGCCATCGCCGCGGGGACGCTTCAACCCAACAAGGGTCCTGCTGGAACTTGAGCAACTCGTTATTCCCGGTCTCGTTCATGACCGCTTCAACCCAACAAGGGTCCTGCTGGAACGCGACCCTTATCGAGGACCTCCGAAAGTTCTCGCCGCTTCAACCCAACAAGGGTCCTGCTGGAACAAATCTCGACATGGAACGCCGGGACAGTCCAGGTCGGCTTCAACCCAACAAGGGTCCTGCTGGAACGGCTAAGTGGCCAAGGAGGGGGCGTGGAACGAATTAGCTTCAACCCAACAAGGGTCCTGCTGGAACTCAAAGAAGACGTCGTCGACACCGCTGTTAACGGGGAGCTTCAACCCAACAAGGGTCCTGCTGGAACATCCTGTGCGGCCATCGCTGTCAACAGCGTGCAAAGAGCTTCAACCCAACAAGGGTCCTGCTGGAACTGTCAGGATTTAAGAGGACTCCCCTCATTGCGACTCAGCTTCAACCCAACAAGGGTCCTGCTGGAACGCCGAGTCTGGAGTGCCGCCATCGGGGGTGCCTATGCTTCAACCCAACAAGGGTCCTGCTGGAACAGAGAGATGTGAACTCTGAGTCATTCGGATCGTCGGCGCTTCAACCCAACAAGGGTCCTGCTGGAACGTTGTGCTCGACGCGCTGCTCGGCTTGCTGCCGGCAGCTTCAACCCAACAAGGGTCCTGCTGGAACCGTTGATTTCACCGGGCAGCGTGTCTGTGAGATTGCTTCAACCCAACAAGGGTCCTGCTGGAACTCGCGGGCGTCGGCTTCGGTCGCGTCGGCGTAGGTGCTTCAACCCAACAAGGGTCCTGCTGGAACTTCAGCAGCGAGAAACCCGACCACCTCACGTGGGAGGAGCTTCAACCCAACAAGGGTCCTGCTGGAACGTTCTCGACGTACCAGAGTAACCGCAGCTACGAGGGCTTCAACCCAACAAGGGTCCTGCTGGAACTCGTCCATATCATCGCCACTCCCATAGACCCGTGCCGCTTCAACCCAACAAGGGTCCTGCTGGAACCGCCACAATAGCCACAGGGCATCAGAGCCACCTCCCGGCTTCAACCCAACAAGGGTCCTGCTGGAACGGATCGGAGTCTGCATCAAGGCGTGCTGCGACTTGCTTCAACCCAACAAGGGTCCTGCTGGAACGGCGCTCGTAGACGGCCCTCCGCATCGCCCATTTGCTTCAACCCAACAAGGGTCCTGCTGGAACCATACGACGCACGGTGCCGATCGATATCCCCACTGTCTGCTTCAACCCAACAAGGGTCCTGCTGGAACGTCACGAACGAGACCGGGAATAACGAGTTGCTCAGCTTCAACCCAACAAGGGTCCTGCTGGAACACGTTGTGGTATAGCCCAGCCCCATACAGCCCTTTGCCGCTTCAACCCAACAAGGGTCCTGCTGGAACTCAGGTTCCCGAGATTCGGCGGACAGTCAACGATCACGCTTCAACCCAACAAGGGTCCTGCTGGAACACCGCATGACGGGCAAAACTTCACCTCTGGCGGGTTGCTTCAACCCAACAAGGGTCCTGCTGGAACGTCGCCGGCAGCGCCCGAAGGGTGCGTCCGTCGTCGCTTCAACCCAACAAGGGTCCTGCTGGAACGCCGCCAGCGACGCGAGCGTGTGGTCGTGGTCGTGGCTTCAACCCAACAAGGGTCCTGCTGGAACCAGTGTGTTGAGCCGCGCTGACGAATGTTTCCGGGAGCTTCAACCCAACAAGGGTCCTGCTGGAACCGTCGCGAAACGTCCGGAGTTGCACAACGTTCGGATGGGCTTCAACCCAACAAGGGTCCTGCTGGAACGCGGACACGCGAGTCGTTATCGCCGGGATAGAGGGCGCTTCAACCCAACAAGGGTCCTGCTGGAACCACGGATTCCCCGGCCCGTCCCGCCACTCGATCATGCTTCAACCCAACAAGGGTCCTGCTGGAACCATACCGGATATCATGTCTATAGAATCTAATACTCTTGGTTTGCAGCCTCGATTTTCGTCGACCCCCAATTCTGGGTCAACCCCTGGGGGGTCGACGAACAAGAAATAGTTTTGATATCCTCGATTCTCTGCGAATACCTTCTGATACTACTTTCAGTTAGTAATTCATCTACTACGCCTAGTTTTTGTCTCGTAGCTTCACACCCGCTCACTCGCTGCCGAGAGCATCGACCGAATCTGCTCGAGTGCATCCCGGATGCGATCACGACTCCCGAGGCGCAACTGTAGCCCCTCGGGCGTTTGCTCTAACTCGTACACCGACATCGCCTCATCCGGTACCGCCTCGAGATCGAGCGCTTCGACAAGCGAGACGTCGGAGAGATCACCAGGCGGGATCTGGACGTCGGCCTCCCAGCGTGCTGTCTTGAGTTCGTCGACGAGAATTTTCGCTGCGAGTTCACAGCCCCGCGCGGTCGAGATCGAGGGGAGATTGACGACTGTCTCGTTGCGGGCGTCGCCATCGAACTCGTCTGCCGCGTAGCTTCCTTCGATCTTGAACTCGTATTCGACCTCGAGGTCTTGGCCGCTGCTAATCGCCCCACCGGAGCGAATCGTGAGCTCACCGACACTGTTGTTGACGAACCAGGCGCGTCCCGGCACCTCGAGGACGCCCTGGTCACGATCGTCGGCTTGCAGCGGATGTTTGAGTGGGAACGTTCCGAATACTGATAGATCTTCTTTCTAGCCGCCACTCCGAATGCCGTGATAAATATGGCGCGGGTATTTTTCAGCGTTTTAGGAGTGATATGGCATTATGTAGTTCTTCAGCGTTGAATGATCCCACCACTATAGTTCGCTCTCCCAATATGTCCACACAACCGTTGCATCATCCGCTCCACTGTTAGAAAACACGATTTCCCTGTTCCCAGATGAATTTACATCATGCGAGATAGATAGTGAAACGTCGTTTCCAGTTGTCGAACTGATGTCCCAGTCTAAACTCCCTTTATTTCCGTTTGTTGCGATTTCCGCTGTTGAGGCACTCCCCTCACCGGGGACGATTGTCTCTCCGGATTTTAATTTCTCTCGTCCGACATCCATCCACGAATTATGTCCTTCAGAGTAGTATTCTAAACGTCCTTTAGTCGCATTGTAGTGGGCGATTCCGGATTGACTGCTTTGGTCTGAGATATCTGGCGTGTCATTATTACCTGGGAACCCAATATGTTTGTCACCATCCCGGTCGTCGAAAAAGCTTGTTCGGGTTCCGCTGTATGCGGTATCGATATTGTCAAATGTGGGCGACCCTGCCAACGACAAACCGCCAACATTACGATACCTAATTGCACGTTCGGCGTTCCGAAAGGTTGCAGATCCGACTTTGCAGTGACTCCACATCCATATTCTTACGCAGTCCACGTCCCCGCCCGCATCTAAATCAGCAGTATCCTGAATAAATGCCCAGGCATTTTCCTTGACATAGAGAGGGCCGCCAACAATAGTACCCCCGATGTGAGCGGATGCTGCTGTAACTGCTCCTGCCCAATTAAGATCGGTTGCAGCAGCCACATCGACGACGGACGACTCATCCAAATTGAAGGTTGCCCCCATCTGGATGTAAAACGCCCGAAGAGTGTCCGCTGATCCGTTGAGCCGACAGTTTTCGCATCTGACAACAGCGTTATTCGTCGCGTTTAGTGGCTGGTCACTCGCAAGCAGCTCGAGGTCGATCAGATCCACCTCGACGTTTCCAGAGACATTGACCACATAGGTGTCATTTTCGCCGTCGAGCGTAACAGTTGGGTCGCCGTTCGTATCCGTCCCACCGACGATCTCGATTTTGTCAACCAGCGAGTCGGACACGTCGAGTATACTTGAGGCAGCCGAAGTATACGTCCCGTCTGCCACATTGATCGTTAGTCTGTTGGCCTGGATGGGGGCGTCGTCGATAGCCGCCTGTATGGTTTGCTTAGGATCGTTCTCGCTGACCCCGTCGTTAGAATCACTGCCGTCGGGGGACACGAACATCTCGACCGATCCGGTATAGAGTTCGTCTGTATTGATCGCTTCGTAGTGACTCGTGCCGGGGACCGGGTTGTCCGACGTCCCAGTATTCAGAGGTTCCCACTCGCCGGCGCTGTCGTTCCAGGTGAAGACGACGTTGATGTCCGTCGCGTGGTACTTCGCGCCGTCGAACGGTGCCGTGTCAGGGCGATCGGCGTAGGTGCCCTCCTCGAGGATCTTGCGCTGGAGCGCCTTCCAGTTCTCCTCGTCGATGACGTCGCCGTGGATGTCTTCGTAGTCGTACGGATCGGCGGCGTCGCTCAGCAGTGCGAGGCCGCCCCAGTCAGTTCTCGGTGGTTCGGGATAGTTGTCAGCCATGATTATCGTGTTTGTGTCGGTGTGTTCGTGTTAGTCGTCAGTCCTGCAGCCGTGACCGCTCGAGATAGCGGTCGGACCAGGAGCCGTCGCGTCCATCGACGTCGGCGATCGCTCCGGGCGATCCACGCGGCGACCGGCGGAGACGTCGCGTAGTAGGCCCGGATGAACAGCCGACCTGGAGCACTCGAGCGAAGCGTTGCGTCGCGGAAGTCGCGCAGTTGCACGACGTGCGGGTGGGCCTTCGTGCCCTCGGCAGCGGTCGCGATGAAACACTCGTCGACTGCGTCATCGTCATCGTCGACGGCGGCTGGGTCGTGATAGACCCCAGCACCATACAATCCAGCGCCGTAGAGGCCCGATCCCGTCGGTGACGCATCCGCGGCGTCGTCGTCATCGTCGTTGGCCCCGACGCGGCCGGTGAGGCCGATCGCGCCGGCCAGGCCCAGCAGCGCCCGGCGTGTGAGTGACGCCATGTCACCGTGATTAGTCCAGTAGATTATAAAGTCTCCGTAACTGAGAGGTCCGGCGGGGTTGCCAGCGTCGGTGTCCGGGCCCGCCATCATCCCCAACAGGAATCTGTCACACTCGCTCGCTCGTCGCCTCGAGACGCGACTGGATCTCCCCGACGACGTCGTCGATGCGATCGCGACTGCCGAGCCGGAGTCGTAACCCCGAGGGCGACTCCTGGAGGCCGTAGACGACCAGCTCGTCGCCAGGGAGCATGTCGACGTCGATCTCCTCGACGAGCGAGATCGGTGCCGTCTCGGCCGGCGGGATCTCGACGTCGGCCTCCCAACGGGCCGTCTTGAGTTCGTCGACGAGGATCTTCGCCGCGAGTTCACAGCCCCGCGCGGTCGAGATCGAGGGTAGATCGACGACCGTCTCGTTACGCGCGTCGCCGTCGAACTCGTCGGCGGCGTAGGACCCGCTGACCTTGAACTCGTACTCGATCTCGAGCGTCTGGCCGCTGCTGATCGCCCCGCCGGTCGTCACGGTAAACGTCCCGGTCGCGTTGCCGACGTCGTAGTCCCGACCGTAGCGGTATCGCTCGTCCGTGTCAGCGTCGCGGACAACCTCCGTGCCGGGGATGAGACTGTCCTGGACGAGGTCGACCGTCGTGCCGGGGTCGGCCGTGATGGTCTCGCGTTCGCTCGAGCGGCCGCCCTTGACGACGGCTTTCAGGGTCTTCACGCTGCGCTTGGTCGTCGAGTAGTCTTCGAGCGCGAGCGCATCCGATGCCGTCCGCTGGCCGGGTTGACACCACTCGATGGTCGTCTGGTCGCCGTCCTGTTGGACTTCCCACACGGAGTTCGAGTCGTCGGCGATGGTCGCGAGGATGTCCGACAGATCGGCGTCGTACGTCTGGTTGATCGTGAGCGGCGTGTCGTTGCCATCGAACATCAGGTCGTAGCTCTCGAGGCGCTGACTCGCGTAGCCGTACCGCGGTGTGGCGCTCCGTGCGCCGTTTGGCGAGTGACGGGAGATCGTCGCGCGGAGGCGCAGCGAGGCACCAAGGTCGTCGAACGCCTGGTCGAGCGTCTGGCTGTTGCTGACCTGTTTCCACGAGACACCACCGTCGTTGCTCACTTCGAGCGCCTGGCTGTTACTGACGTCGGTCCAGACCGAGTCGACGCGGGCGGCTGTGACCGAGTAGATCGTCTCAACCTGATCGAACTCGACCGGTTCGGCGTCGGGGTAGAGTTCCGGGCCGTCGAGGTAGCCGCTCGGTTCGTGGACCGAGTTGTCCCAGGTGTAGTTGTAACTCGCGTCGTAGAAACAGATGAGGTCGACAAACGTGCCGTTGTCGCCGTCTTCGGTCGGGCTGATCCGGAGTTTGTAGTCGCCGGCCGTGAGGTCGCCACCATCCCACTCAGTCCCGAACTGACTATCATCGAAGTCCCAGGTCAGATCCGACAAGCCAGCCCCAGTGTTAAACTCGACAGATCCGACAGTCGAGTTGTCGTCAGCGTCAAGAACGGCGACCTCGATGTCTGTATCTGCGTCATTTCCACCGGCATCGCCACCCCAGCGGATCGCGACCCCGACGTCGTCGGATCTGATGTCGTACTCGAGTGTTTGGGCATTGAACCGGATGAAGTCGCTGCTGCTATCGAGTGTGCGGCCGACCCCGGCAGATGCCTCCTCAAACTCAGCCGACCCTGCGATCCCGTTGTAGTCGTCGATCTCACTTCCTCCGACATCGCGTAGGAAGAGCGACTGAGCGTCCTCCACGCCGTCGTTTGCGACCTTCGATGGGCCTTCTGTCGTCGTCTTTTGCTCATCGAACTCCTCGGCCGTCGAGGCAGATTGCGCCAGTTCATCCGTCAGGGACTCTATAACCGGCGCATCGACGTTCGGTGTATAGCCGGTGTGGGCCTGGATGAGGTCTTCTGCAAGCAGATGTGATTCTCGCGTGTCGACGTCCGTCTGGACGCGCTGCTCGAGTTGCGTCCCCCCAATGCCGATGAGCGTCGTCGTCGCCGGCCCGGTCTCGACGTCGCGCAGCTCGTCGATCGGCAGTCGGTGGCCGCCCTTGTAGACGCGCATCGGCGCGCCCTCGAGGTCGTCGCCGAGGTAGCGGTCGTCGCGCGGGATCGGCACCTGGACGCGTGGGAGGTCGTTGAGCCGGGGTTCGACCTGGACGTCGTCGAGAATCTGCGGGGTGAGTGTCTGCCCGTCAGGGTGGTCGATCTCGACGAACCAGCCGCGCGACCCAGATGGTTGTTGGGCGAGGCCGGCGCTGGCGGTCGACAAGGTCGCCGATGCATCGGCGTAGACGTAGTCGGTGACGGTCCGGATCGTATAGGTGACGTCGCGATCGGGCGCGAGGGCGTCGCTGTCGTCGTCGAGGAACTCCTCTGTCGTCGCGCCGACGGTCGCGACGAGGGTGCCCTTCTCGTCGCTGTAGAGGCGGTCGCGCGTCCCGTCTTCCCGCCGCCGCCATACTTCTTGTGAGCCGTCGAAGTCCGATTCGACGGTCCACTCGACAGTGATCGCGAACAGGTCGGTCGACGTCGCCGTGATCCCAGAGGCGGGATAGAGCTTGGTCAGTTCTGTTGCCTCGTGCCACGTTCCGTCGACCTCTGCTGTCTCGGCGCGGACGCCGACATCGTACTGCTCGCCGTCGAGGACATCCACGATGTTGTACTCGAGTGGATCGGCATCGTGCGAGACCGTCGCCTCGTTTTCCGAGGGGTAGCTGCTGGCGTCCGATTCCTTCCATCTGATTCGGTACTGCCCCGTATTCAGGCCGGTCCCGAAGTCTTCTGCGAGGAGCTCGTTCTGGACGGTGCCGTCGAGCATGAAGTCCTCGACGTCCGGGATGGTCGTCTGCCCGCTGACCTCGTTCGACGTGTCGGTGATCACCCCCTCGAGCGTGTCCTGGTAGGTTTCGATGAGATAGTGGTACGTCGTGCCGTTGTCGAGCCCCGTGTCGGTGTACGACTCAGTTCCCTGTGGGACGTCGTCGACGAGCGTGTCCGTTGCGGGGTCGACCGGGGACGACGTCGATCGATAGATGCGGTGTCCGTCGGCGTCCGAGTCAACGTCGGTCCATGCGAGGTCGATCTCGGTGTCTCGTTCGGCTGCGACCGTGAGGTCGTCAGGTGCGTCGACGACGATCTCGTACTCGATGACGACCATCCCGTCGGACCCGTTAGAGTCGGCTGACCCCCCAGCGGAGCCGCCGCCGGTCGTGGTCGTGGCGCTCGTGAGTTCGTCGATGTAACTCGAGCCACCACCACCACCATCGCCGGATAAACCTTCGGCACCTCCACCACCGCCGTACAACCCGCCACCACCGCCACCGCCAGATCCTTCGTCGCTCGAGCCGCCACCGCCGTTACCACCAACCCCGAACGATCCATCATCGCCACCTCCCCCACTGGTACCGCCAGAAGTTTGCGTCCCACCACCGCCTGGGTCGCCACCGTTCCCGTCGTTTCCTTCTAAACCTCCCCCATCACCGCCTCTATAGCTTGTTTTAGCGATTTCGGCACCGCCACCACCGCCACCGCCACCGGCGACGGCAACTCGATCGTCGAGGGTCGTTCCGCCGATACGGATGTCTGACGCCCCACCACCGCCACCGCCGGAGTACTCGAACGACGAAGCTTCTGAGGTTCCGCCGCCGTTAAATCCGCCTGGGCCAGACGTTTCGTGGCCACCGTACTCGCCGCCACCACCGACGTAGATGGTTAGCGTCTTTCCGGCTGCGTTGGCGTCCGGGATGAACCCTTCGACGTACCCACCGTCGCCGCCAGAACTGTTGTCGTATCCACCACCGCCACCAGCTCCGTGGATTTCGACCCAGATATTCGTCGCTTGAGGGTCAAGCTCGAGCGTGTACTCGCCAGACGTATCAAAGGTTTCAGTGTACGTGACCATGGTCTGTCGTCTCGAGGTAGAGGTGCGAAAATCGGGTCGCGTCCATCACTTCCGCGTGGTATCGCGTGCAACGGTCGTCTTCTCAGCCTGCGGATCAACGAGCGTCGTCGTCGCGATCGGCGAGAGCCAGTCCTGGAGAGCCGTCGGGATCGGACCGCTCTCGTTCTCGGGGATCGAGAACAGCGCGTCCTGAACTCCGCGATCGAGGACCACATCGAGGGCGAACAACGTCCCGCTGTCGTCGAGCAGCACCTGGGCGCGAACCGTCGCCATGCTGATCTCGACGAGATCGACGTCGAACACCGAGACGTCGGCAGGCTGCGAGAGGCCGGCGTCGACCCAATCGCCACTCTGGCCGGCATACAGCCCCTCGCCGTACAGGCCGTCGCCGTAGGTGCCCGTCCCCTCGACAGTCTGCGTGGCGTCTGGATCCCAGCGCTCGGCCTCGAGCGTTCCCGCGCCCTCGTCGAGGCGCAGCCGCAGGAGGCCGGTGTCGATCACGACCTCGCCACCGAAGTCGTGTTGCGTCGAGAAGACCTTCTGCCACTGCAGGTCGTACTCGGCGTTGAGTTTTTGCTCGGCGCCGAGCGTGTCGTAGACGCGGACGTCGGTCGCCTCCTCGTCGATGTACGGAACCTCGTACAGCAGTGTTGGGGGATCCTCGCCGAACGGGTCGTACCACGGGGCGTCCGTGAGATCGTAGATGTCCACGTCACCGAGTTCAGCACTGCGCGTCTCGACCGGGGTTGCCGATGGTCGGGACCCGTCCGCCGGGTTGTACCACTGGACCTTTGATGCGGCCGCAGGCACAGCCACTTCAGCGGCCAGATCGGTCCCAAAGTCGTGGTCGACCTGGCGCGGGTTCGTCTCGAGCGCTCGCCAGTGCTTGTTTTGCGTCCCCTTCTTCGTCAGCGAGAGGTCGAACTGCTGGACCAGTGACGTATGTGGCTGGACCTGGTCGACGTCGGCCCTTTCGAGAGAGTAGTAGCCGTTCGTCGACGTCGCCCCGTCGAGGCTGGCCACCGGGAGTTCGTCGAACCCCGATGCCTGGGCCAGCTCCTCGAGTTCGGCCGCCATCTTCGCCGCGAACTGATCGCGGTAGAGCCCCGAGATCGTCTGGTTGCCAGGTTCACTCGAGAGTTGCTCGACGACTCCACCGTCCTGATCGAGAACGCCAGCGGTGGCGAGTTGCTGCTGCAATCGGTTCAACAGATCCGACTGCGAGTCTTGCGGGATGACGAGCGTGTAGAGCAGGAGGTCTGTCATGCTACACTACCCGAACGTCTGTTTGCTGCCGTCGATCGTCTGCTGCAGGTCGACCGTTTCGACCCACGTCACAGATCCATCGTAGAGACTGCTCTGTTGAGTGGAGTCGAACATTACATCCGGGTTCTCGGGGACGACCTGGAGTGGTCCATATCGGCCCTCAGTGGAGTACTCGCCGACCTCGAGGATCGCCGGGTTCGTCGAGTCGATCCGGGCGGCGTTCAGGTAGCGATCAAAGACGGCCATCTGGGCGTGAAGATCCTCGCCAGTCGCGTCGGTCGGCGTTCCGCCCGCCCCCGAGTCGCCCCACTGGTGTGGTGAGCCAGTATACCCCTTGAAGTCGAGTGTGATGGCATGGATCCCAGCACCGACGTCAAACGAGAGTTCCTGGCGAAGCCCGTCGCCGTCGACGTCCGTCTGCTCGGCGAACCAGTCGAGGATCGTGCTGGCGGCAACCGGCAGCACCCCCTCGCTCTGGAAGAACTCCTGGGTTCGCACTTCGAACCCGACGCGGATGTCCGACCCGAAGACGAACGTCCCGTCGACGGTCTGGCCGTCGATCTCGGCGTTCTGGATCGTCACCTGCGGTTGGAACCACGTCATCCGAGCCTCCTGCTCTTATCCATCGCCCGCCTGATGTCGTCGAGCTCGCGCTCGAAGTCTTTGACCATCCGATCCATTTCCCGTCTCAGGTCACGGAAGTCGGCGTTGATCGTCGGGTTGAAGTTGATCGTGTCGCCGCCGCTGGACCGCTCACGAGCCCAGTTCGGCATCTGCGACTCTTCTCCGATCGGTTCGCCGCCGACGTCCTCGAGCGAGAAGGAGTTGGGATCGAAGTTGGCGACCTCCTGGTCGGTCGGTGCATCGATGCCCTCGAGGGCGTCGTAGTCGATCCCACCTTGCTGGGCCGCCGGCGTCGACGCGGACGTCCGCATCTCGTCGGGGCCGTAGGATCCTCCACCAGGCTGACCTGGGTGCCGATCGACGAGTTCGGAGATGGCGATCGTCCCCGTGACCAACGCGCCAGCTGGGATCAGCGCTCCCGTTGCGAGTGAGACGAGACTCGAGGCAGAGACTAACGACCCGCTGCCGAGTGCGATCAACCGCGAGGCACTCACGGCTTGGCTGATGAGACTCCCTGCAGACACTTTGGTCACGAGACTGCTGAGTCCCACCTTGCTAACCAGCGACCCGAGGCCCGCCTTGCTGATGAACGACGCGATCGAGACACCGCCGGCGATGAACGCCGTGAGACCGACGCCGGTCTCGAAGGCCTCCGTCAGTGGCAGCGGCCCCGTGATGAAGTCCCCCAGCGAGTTGAGCGGCTTGATGACGTCCGACGGGGAGACGTCGCCCTGGATGAGGTTCTTCGCCATCAGTCCAGTTGTGATGAGCGTCGACGCGGCGAGCCCGCCGGTGATGAGTGTCGACAGCGAAACCGACGAGACCAGCGCCGAGAGGCTGACCGGCGTGATGACCGACGAGAGGCTCATGCCACTCGAGAGCAGGCCGGCGATGCCGCCGAGGCCGATCAGGCCGCTAACGCTGCCGCCACCACCGCCAGCAGCGCCACGTTCGACGCCCTCGAGGATCTCCGCGAGGATCGTGTTGCGCTCCTGGTCGAGTTCGAGTGTCTCCTCGAGCGATCCCGAGACGCCAGAGAGTTTCGTCCCGACGGCGGTCGAGGCGATCGTCGACGAGACCCCGCCCCCGCCCTGTTGAGTGCCGATACGCCCGGCTGTCGTGTCCGTCTCGTGGCTGATCGTGATGCCACTCAACTCGCGCTCGAGTTGGCGGCTGGCACGCGACAGTGACCGATCCGAGAAGGACAGTTCCGCTTCGGTTGAGAATTCTGTCATGGATGGTTACTCCTGGTCCCCGAATCGCGGCATCGTGAACAATTCACTCGCGACGAGCTCGATCAACTCGAGATCGCGAACGGAACACTTTCGCGCCTCGTGTGGCGGGATGCCACACGCCCCGGCGATGCCGATCAGTAGGTCGGCTTTCACGCCTGGTCGGACTGGGCCCGTCGCATCTCCGCGTACAATTCGGCGTAGTTCGTCTCGCCGTTTCCCCCTACTCCAGTCAGGCGATCGATATGGAATTGTGCCCACTTAAGATAGGAGATCGGGAGTTGCGAGATCGTCGCGATGCGCTGGTCTTTGTCCATCCCGTCGTCAAGGTAGGGGGCGTCGACGGTCCCCATCTCGACCTGGTAGACGCGGATCGCGCCCTGGCCGCCGCCGCTCTCGAGGGCGTCGTCCTCGAGGCGACCGAACTCGCCGCCGGTGAGGCCGCCCAGTTCGACCGCGTCGACGTCCTGGTCCCACATCGGGGCGTAGTCTGCTTCGAACGCCTCGTCGCGAGCCCAGCGGACGCCCTCGAGGCGCGTCTCGAGTTCGCCGCGCTCGTTGCGGAATCGCTCTTCGATGTCGCTGTCGTCGATGTCTTCGAGGACGTCGTCGATCTCGTCGATCTTTTCGGATAGGCGTTGCTCCTCCTCGTCGAAGTTCAGTGTCTCAGTGCGAAGTGGCATGATAGTAGAAGGTTAGGCGACCGTGATGCCGCCAGTGGCGTTGAAGCTCGTCGAGTCGGTCGTATCCGTGTCGCCGTCGGTGATGAGATCGTTCCAGGAGTGCGTGTTCGGCTTGAGTTTCGCGAGATTGTATGTGCTGACCGGCGTCCCGTCGACGGCGATCTCGAGCGAGCCCGCGACGCTGGACATCCGCGCGGACGTCGTCGTCGCGCCGGTACTGCCGTAGGCCAACTCGGTGCGCGAGGGCCCGGAGAAGATCGCGTCGACGGAGAGTTCCGTCTCGGGCCGTGCGAGGACGGCGTCGACGGCGACGTGATCGGCCCCGCGCTGGAACCGGCTGATGTTCGAGATCGACAACTCCGCCTCCTGCAGTTTCGCGACGGTCGCCCCGTCGATCGTGAGCGTGACGCCGTGGAACGCCGCCGACGTGCCGTCGCTGACGCCGTTGATCGACGAGGGCGTGATCGCCGTGTCGAGTTCCTCGTCGGCGTAGGCCATCGACAGCGAGTAGGTGACCGTCTCGCCCTGCGAGTAGCTGACCGAGTAGTCGAGTGGGATGCAGCCCTTGAGTTCGCGTTCGGCCGTCCCGTCGAGGTAGTCGATCCCGGTGTAGACCCGACCGCTCGCTGCGCGGCCTGGCGTGAAGCCGGTGCCGGCGTCGTTGAAGACGAGGTCCTCGACGTCGCTGTGGACGTCACTCGAGATCACGGCCTCGACGGCGAACGCGCCCTCGAGGTTACCGGCGATCGACTCGACGTACTCGGCCTGGTCGCCCTCGGTGAGGTTCTCGAGGGCCCGGTCGAGTTCCAGGTCGGTCACCGTTGCGTTCCGGCCGAACTTCCAGTAGTCCGGGTTGCTGTCGGAATCGCTGTCGACCAGCGACCCCATGAAGGTCTGCTCTTTCCCGAATGCCAGCGTCGCTGCGCCAGCGCTCATGCTGTACCACCGTCAGTGTGCGTGTGTCGTGTCATGTTACAGGAGGGAAGAATAGCCAACCAATCTGACGTCCCAATCGCGCCTGAAATAATCTTTATTCTCGTGGCTGAGGTCGGTCTCGTTCTCGATGAACAGCGAGTGGTAGGCCACCGAGCCGATGCCGTCGGCGTCGACGTCGTCGACCGTCGGGTAGGAGCGCTCGACGTTGATCGCGTGCTGGACGTAGCGGACCAACTGCTCGAAGTGGGCCGCCGAGTCGACGTGTCCCCACTCGTCGCCGCGGGACGTCACGCCTTCAAGGCGACAGGAGATCGTCGTCTCGACGCGGTGGTCGTACTCCGTGCCGACAGGCGTCGGTGTCCGCGAGGCCAGTCCAGCGCCGATCGCACTCCACTGCGTGAGCTCGACCGACCGCGTTCGCTCGCCGCTCTCGAGAATCTCTGGTTCGTCGCGGTTGATCCGAGCGAGGACTGGCTCCCCGTCGGCATCGGTCGGCCACGCGGCCGGGTAGTTTGCCTTGATTGTCTCGAGGATCCACGTCACTTCGTCCTGGACCATTAGCGCACCTCCTGTCGCAGCCACTCGAGACCGGCCTGGACGAACCGCGACTGCGGGAGGCCGGACACCTCGACATCGGGGAGAAACGCCGTGCCGTCGGGGAACATCTCGGCCAAGCCAGGATACTCGTCACGGTCGAATCGAAAGACGAGAACCGGATCGCCATCGATCGTATGATCGCTGGTCCCATTGTTGAAGAAGACAGCGGCGTCGTGCTCCCACCGCCAGGTGACTGTCAACTCGGTGTCCGACCGGTCGACGTCGACGCCAGCGAACGAGTCGATGATCGACTCGACGTCGTAGGCTGTCCTCGAGGCGTACGATCGGAGCGTCCCGTGTGAGACGCGCACCGCCTGGAACACAAGTGGTCGCGCCTTACCAACGAGTTTGTGCTCGGCATCGTCGAGGGCTGGCTCTGGACCGGTCACTGTAAACGACGCACTGGCCGTCGTCTCAGTTGAACTCATTTGTGGATCCCCAGCAGTTCGTCAGCCTGGCGCTCGAGTGCCTGGATCTTTGATTCCGCCGGCACCAGTTGTCCGTTATCTGGAATTCCTAACGCGGCGTCGTCATCGGTGAGCAGCTGTGCAGCCGCTCGCATCGCGATCGCCCGTCGGACGGTCGTCGTGATCCCCTCGATCCCCCACTCGTAGGTTGCGATCACTGCGTTCCGATAGTCGTCGATGTCATCATCGAGCGTCTCCGTGTCGAGATACAGCGTCGACCAGCCGTTCGCGTCGTCGATCTGGACGTAGTAATCTCCATCACGGCCCTCGGTGATCGCATCGTCAGCAACCCAGTCATCGTAGCCACCGTCTGCGTTGAGCACGAGCAACTCGGTGAACGAGCGGACATCCCGGCGGTAGAGGTCGATACCCGTGTACCGCCCCCGACGCGTCGACGGCTCGAGGCCCTCGCCGGCGACCATGATGATCCCCGTCGAGATGTCCTGCTGATCCTCGTCGTGCGTGAGCGGCTCTGTTGGAATCAGGTTGTCCGTGTCCTCGTCGAGGCCGGTCGGCTCGTACCAGTGGCGACGGACGGTCTCCTGGAGCCACTCGGTCTGACTCGTGATCGCGTCGATCGCGATGGTGCGATCCTGTGCCGCATCCCCCGGGAGATCGGCCGCTCGCAGCGCTCGGCGGAGATCGTCGACGGTACAATACCCAGTTGGCATCGTTCACTCCGGGTTGGCCCGGACTTCAACCGAGTAGGTGACGCCGTTCGAACTGGTGAACCGGACCTGGGACGCCTGTGGAATCGCGACCGTATACGACTCCGTTGCCGAGAGCGTCCGCTCATCTGCCCGGTACCAGCCAGCGTCGCCTTCGAATTCGATGGTCGCTGTGTCGTCCGCACTGCCCTCGAGGTCTTCGAGTGAGACGCAGACCGTCGGATTCCGAAGGCCAGCAATGTCTGCGGTCGACGGATCACCAGCAGTCTGGCTCGTGCTATCGGCGACGACAACGGCACTATTCCAGCGAGTCATGGGTTACTCCTCGAGTGCAGCCCGGCGAGCGTCGATCGCCTCCAGTACGTTGTCGCTTCGCTCGATCTCGGCGATCGTCTCGAGATGGTCGTCGACGTCACCAGACAGGACGCGCTCTTCGCGAGCCGTGTAGCCGTCGTGATCGTCGAACCAGGTGTCCGGATCGAACTGGTACTGCTGGTCGTCGCCAGCACCACCGTCGTCGGCCGTCTCGGAGGTGACTGTACTGCCCTCGAGTCGCGGATCAGTTTCGACGAACTCGAAATAGCCCGTCTCCTCGACGAGATAGGCTGCCTGGTCGGGGTCGACGTCGACCTCTGGCGCGTCTTCGTCGACGGAGACGCCCGATCGATTCCGGTACTGCCGTGGGCCGTCTTCGCGAAGTCGGACGCGAACCATTACGATCGCCCCCGGATGCTCAGACGGATACTCTCGCCAGAGAGGTCGGTCGCGTCGGCGACCTCGGTCAGCCCACCGCCAGCGTCAGACTCCTCGCGAACGACGAGGACGCCGGTGGCAGGATCCCATTCGACGACGTATCCCGAGTCCGTAGTGCCGGACTCGATCGTGACGTTCTCGATCGATCCGAGGCCGACGTCCGACGGCGCAAGGGACTCGCCGCCTGCAGTGTACGTACTGTCGAACGCCGCCTCGACAACCTTCTCGCGCTGTCCACCGCCGGTCCAGCGGTGGTCCTGCTCAGTGTAGGAAATGCCCATTTCAGGTCACCTCTAGGCAGTCGGCGAGGCGATGTTCTGCGCGAGGCCGACGCCTTTCGTGTCCTCGATGACGTAGTCGATCCGGGCGAGCATGTTGTAGATGCCGTAGAGGTCCCGGCGGACGACTGCCTCACCCTCGTCGGTGAAGCGCATGTTGACGTCGCGCTGGACGATCCAGACGAGGTTCTGCATAGGCGTGAGCATGATCGTATCGTCGGGCCAGTTGACCGGCGTTGCGATCGGGATCCCGAGCGGTTCGGGTTCCTGGCCAGTCATCAACATTGCATCGCCAGCGCTGGTGTTGCGGTCGGTGAGGTAGTCTTTGTACTCCTCTTTCTGGTCTTCGGACATCAGCCAGCGCAGATTGCTGGTATCGCGCCGGTAGCGCACCGGCAGCGCCATCTTCAGATTCTTAAAGACGTCTTTCTCGATCGCGCCACCCTGATGATCGTAGGTGCTGGTGTTGGTGTCGTTCTCGGCGAACGTGACCCAGCCGTCGACGATCGAGACGAAGCTGTCCGCGTCGGTGGTGTCGCCGTTTGCGCCGAGGTCCTCAAGGTCGACCGACATCTGGTTGGCGAACAGTTCGACGAGCGTATCCGCCGTTCCGCTGCCTTCGATCGTGTCCTCGACGGTCTCCATCGAGACCTCCCACGGGAGCTCGACCTTCTCGGTGTCGTACTCGACTTTGCCCGTGTTGGGCGAGTTGAGCGAGCCCTCGGTCGCCTCGGTGGCCGAGCGCAGCAGGCGCTCGCCAACGCCGATCTTGTCGATCTGGCCCTTCGGTGCGTCGACGTCCTCGAAGCGTACCAGATCGAGAATCTGTGCCTGCTCCTGGACTTCGCGGAAGAACTCGGTGAACTGCTGGCGGTTCAGCAGTCCGCCGCCGCTGAAGTCACCGGTCGTTACCTTCTCGAGCGAGCGTCGTGCATCGGACATCAGTTGTCACCTCCAGTACCAGCGCCGCTGGGAATGCCGAACGTCTTGTCCCACTCAGACGAGAACTTGCGGTCGTCGGTCGTCTCCGTCTGCGCCGGCTCTTCGAGTTGCTGGCTGTGGCCGGAGGCTTTCGCCAGGTTCTCGATCTGCTCGGCGTTTGCCGCCGTCTGCTTCTGGATCGCCTTCGCCCACTCGGGCGGTTCGTCGTCGCCCTTCTCTGGATCGTCGCCGTCTTTTTCGGGATCGGCGGGATCGGCGGCGTCTTTCTCGGGATCGCCGTCGCCGGTGAGTTCGTCGATCGCTTTGCTGTTCTCCTGGGTCTGTTCGTAGAGCGCCTTCGCCCACTCGGGGGCGTCTTCGAGCGCCTTGTCGGGATCGTCGGAATCCGTGGTTGGATCGTCGTTGCTCATGGTAGTCGTTGAGTCGATGTGCTGCTCGAGCCAGTCGGTGAACTGGTCGGAAACGGTGAGTTCGGTCGCCCGCCACTCCTCGAAGAAATCAGAAAGAGCGCTGCGGGCCGCGGTCAGTTCGTCGGCGTCGAGACTGTCCTCAGCATTCCAGAGCCACTCTTCGAAGTCGCCGACAGGTGCGTCGCCCTGGGTCTCGGTGAACTGCTCGAGTACCGAGAGGGCGAGTGCAGCCTGTTCTGGCGTGACCTCTTTTGTGGCATCGTCGCTGTCCGCAGCCGCCGTGAACGAGATGCCTGGCGGCGTCTCGTCCTCTTCATCGGTCGCCCACTCGCGGGCTGTGTGGTCGTCGAGCGTCCAGTCGACGTCGTCACGGTCGGTAAACCGGACGAGGCCGTGGTCGACGCCGGCGTCTTCGAGGACGTCCAGCGAAGCGTCGATCGTCGCGAACAGCCGCTCCTGGTTCGCTCGCGAGAGCGTCCGGCCCTCTTTTGCTGTCGCCTCGATCTCGGCCTCGGCCTCGGGCGAGGGTGTGCCGTCATCGGTCGTCTTTGCAGCCGCTGCTGTACTCGAGGACGGATCACGACCGCTCCCGGCGCCGAAGGCGTTGAGAGCCGCCCGCCCGACACGGCGGAGGACACCGTCGGATGCCTTCTCCGCCGGGTGCTGATCGGCGCCTTCGTCGGCCGCCCGTTGCAGGTAGTCCCACATCCGGGTGGCCCCTTCCTCGTCGTGGCCGCGCTCGGCCATCACCTCGAGGAACTCGTCTTTGCCCTCGACGCGATCAAGGACGTTCTTCTCTCGTGTGTGGACGCTGGCAGCCTTGACCGAAGCCATGACGGCATCGGGGACGGCCGGGATATCGACACTCGAGACCTCGGCGATCGTCCCGTCGACGATCTGCCAGGCAGGTTCGTCGTCAGGATAACCTTCGGCGACGTCGACGTCGTCGGGAAGTTCCGACTGCTCGTACGGGCCCGCCCACTTGACGTCGATCCCGCCGATCGAGTAGCCCGAAAGGATTCCGTCGTCGACGAGCGACCAGAGTTCGTCGTCGTCGAAGCGCCACGACTGGATCCACGACCCGGCGGGAAACTCCTTGCCACCGATCGTCTCGTCCTCCTCGAGGACGCGGTTCTCGACCAGTGTGACGTGCTCCGGCGGGAACACTGCGTGCATCACGCCGGGAACGGCGTCAACGTCGTCGCCGGCGTCCTGGAGCCGCGCCATGAAGTCGTCGGCGAGCTCACGGATGAGGTCACTCTCGAGCCAGTCGCCCTGGAGGTCGACCTTCGACGGGACGAGGACACCGCCAGTCGCGACGCGGCGCTCGTCGTCGGTGGCCTTGAACGCGACGCGTTTCTCGAACGTTTCGCCCTTCTGTACCGTCATCGGTTACTCCTCGTCAGAATCGTTGGCGGCGTCGGCAGTCTTCTCGAGTTTCCGGGCTCGATCGGTCTCGAGAAGACTACGCTTCTCGCCGCGCGCTTTGTCACTGTGTTCGCTCATGGGTGGTGAGAATCGCATTCCCGATCGGGCCCTCGCGCCGGGTCGGGTGCGTCCCGGCGGTCATCGGTGATCGCCCGTGTCTGTGTCCGTGGCCTCTACCGCTACACTTCGTCAGTTACGGCCTCGATCCACGCCCCACAGTTGGGACAGGTTTCACGCTCGAGGTCGAGTTCGGCCTTACATCGACCACAGAAGACTGGCTCATCGTCGAGCATGGGTTCCGTTATGCCTCGAGAAACGCCTGGACGTCGTTGCGTGTCGGTGCTGCCCGACCCTGCTGTGGCCAGTCAGATGGCGTGAGTCGTTCGTAGGGGTAGTCCATCCGGATCTCGTAGTAGTGGAAGCGACCGTGACTCGAGGCACTCTTGAGTTGCTCCCACACCTCCGGTTCGACGAATCGGTAGATGTAGATCGGATCCTGGCCGTCGTCGCGCCTGAATTTGATGTACAGATCGCGAGTCTTGTAGTCGTACAAGCCACTGCGGAGATTGCTCGAGTCGAACTGCATCATGTCGACCTCTTTCGAGACGTCGATGCTCGAGCGCTCGCCGATCTTCATCCGCTGAGGCGGCGCGTCGTCGGGACGATCGTCACCCTGATCATCGCCCTCCCCGCCACCGTTACCGCCATCGCCGGCACCTCCAGCACTAGTATCGTCCAGGTTCGCCAGTAGTTGATCGCCCTCGGGACCCTCGATCGGCTCGAGGTCGACGCCGGTCTCGTTGGCGATCACCTGGCGCGCCTCGTTGACCCGGAGTGTCCCCTGAGAAGCCTGGATGATCTTCGAGGCGTAGTCGGCGTCGGCCAGTCGCGTATCGACGCCGCGGGTTTTGAACTGGATCGTGTAATCTGTGACACCGAGTGCGTCGTGGACGGTCTCGTAGAGCAGCTGGGCGAACGCTTCCTGCTTGGGCAGGATCACCGTCTCGATGTAGCCCTTGCGCTGGGCCTGGGCGTCCGTCGAGAACGCCCCGCTTTTGATCTGGCCAGCCTCGATCGGCGGCACCTCGTGCGTTTTGAGGAGTTCGTGCTCGTTGCGATCGCGAAAGTCCTGGAACGAGGCGTCCTCGTTGATGCCGACAGTCAGCGGTTCGACGCGGATCGCGAGGTCGTCGCGATCGTCGTCGAGGTTGATGCTGTCTGCGTTCTCGAGGAGTTTCTCGACCTCGAGGATGACCGTTCGGTGATCCTCGTCTTTCATCCCGTGGAGGAGGTCGTGGATATCCTGGCGTGCGCCCTGCGTGAGTTCGCCGCCCTCGACGATGATCGCGAGCCGCGGGACTGCGTTGTTCTCGAAGAAGTCGATGTTGAAGTCACGGGCAGCGTCGTCGCCCTCGATCGTCGGGATCCCCGGGACGATGTCCGGTGCCCCATAGTAGGTGTACAGCGGGGAGTGGTTGCGCTTGAAGATGAGTTCGTTCGCTGGGTTCGGAACCGAACGGTCTGTCTGGCCCGTCTCGCGGTCGACGAACTGCGGCGGATCGTCGTACCGATCGCCGTAGTTGCCGTAGTAGGTGAGTCGCCCCTTCCGGATCTGGACGTAGCCGGGTTCGTCCTTGCGTCGTCGGATCGTCATCGCCGGGACGTACGCCAGCCCCGACGGCGTCCCGTCAGTAGTGGTCAGGAGTTCGATCGAGAGCCAGCCGATCGCCTCGTAATCGGTCCACGCCATCTCGAGGACGTCTGCCGGCATCGACCGCTCTGAGGAGATGGGCCCGACTTGCCACGTCGAGTCGCTGGAGAACCAGAACTCCTCAGCAATCTCACGCTGACTCTCGTCTGGGTCGTCGACGTCCGGGTGCGGGACGATCTCGAGACCGTAGCCGGCGACGTTCCGGGCCTTCGAGAAGACGCACTTGGCGTGGGTGGTGTTGACCTCAAGGAGTTTCGCCATCTTCGCCGGGTGGAACGGTGGGAGGATCGCCCCACCGCGGATCTTCCCCTTGACGCGCTCCTCGAGTTGCTGGGTCTCGGTTGCCTTGTCCGCGATCGAGCGTGTGAGCTCGGCGTAGACGCCTTTGGTGTCGACGTCCGATGCAGGCCCGTCGTCTGTCGTGTAGGTGTCGTCCGTACTCATGGTCACAGTCCGTGTGCGAGTTAGATGCCGGAAACGCCCGTGTCGGGGTTGTCATCCTCAGTGGCCTCGAGAACCCCCTCGAGGCGACGGAGTCCCAGTTCGGCCATGTACCACGCCGCGATGAGGTCTGGCGTGTGGCCTGTGAGTTTTCCATCAGAGAGTTCGAGTGAGAGCATCGCCTGAACGAAGTCCTCAGTCCCGCTGTGGCCACGGTACAACTGTAGGCCACCGTTCTCGACGAGTGTCCGGAGTCGCGGGATGCCGTTCTCCCACGAGTGTTTCTTTCCGGTCGTCGGGATGCCGGTGACCTTCGCCATCAGCGACGGTGAGAACTCGATCGCGTCGTTCGCGATGTACTGTTGGACGCCGTTGGACTCGATCACGATCACCGCCGGGTCGTAGCGCTCGTCCAGGTCGGTCAGTGTCGCCTTGATCTGCGACGGCGGCATCCCTTTCTCGGCGATCGCCTCGAGGAGTGTCCGCCGGCCGTCGCGACCAACGTGCCACGCGGTGAACGCGATGTTGTCGCCGGTCGGACTCTGTGCCGGGTCGAGCGAGACGATCGTCGCCTCGCCGGTACCGGGCGTGAGTTGTCTGGGTGGCGACTGGCCGCGGATCGAGCAGCCACCGTCGTCGACGAGCTGGTTGACGTCCACCTCGTCGACGAGGTTGCCCGACGCCCCACGGATGACCATGCAGTACTCGCGCCAGAACAGGTGCGAGCTCATCTGCTCGCGTTTCTTCGCGAGGTACTCGGGCCCTCGAGCCTCGGGCCAGAGGACGTGGATCGTCTCGCCTGAATGCCACGGATCCTCGACCTCGGTGTAGAGATCTTCCGGCGGACGTCGTTCTTCCCAGGTGTCGTCCTCGCGGAACTCCCGGTCCCACTCCTCGAGGATCGCCGGGTACTCCGTAAAGTCGTAGGCGTCGCGATCGATCAGGTGCGAGTAGATGTCGTCCGGTCGTTTCCGCGTGCCGACGACCGCGGTCTTCCCAGAGTCTTTGACCATCGGGACGGTGACGCCCTCGATCCACTGGAGGATGTTCTCGGTCTCGCCGTCGCCGTGTTCTTTGATGACGTCGTCGAGGACGAGCAAGTGGGAGCGGTCGCCCTCGATCGCCCCGAAGAGCCAGCCGGCGTAGAGCATCGAGCCGTTCTGGAACTCCTTGGCTTCCTTGGTGTCTTGGACGGGGTCGCTGTTCAGGTTGACCAGCCACGGGTTCCGGTCGACCATCTTCCAGAACTCTGTGTCGGCTTTCTTGTGTGCCTGGCCCTGCGTGTTGGTGATCCAGTGGGCCCGGAAGCCGTCGATGTACTCGAGGCAGGCGATCAGATAGCCGAGGGTGAACGTCGTCTTGAGGGCGTCACGGTGAGCGAGCATCCCGATGTTTCCGTCGCCGGCGAACTTCTCTGCCCAGTGGACGTGGACGTCGCCGATCGGGACGTGTGGATCCCGCTCGGCTGCCATGTAGCCCTCAGTGAGTCGGTTGAAGTAGACGTCCCACGGACAGCCGTCGAACGGATTGAGGATCTCGCGTTGGGTAGCTGGATCCTCCATCGATCGCCAGATCCGCTCGGCCTGCGCCTCCGGATCGAGATCGTGCATCTCCGAGAGTGGCTTAGTTGTCATCGTCGCCCTCCTGCTCGTAGCGCTTCTGCAGCACTTCCCGAGCGATCTCCTTGGTGTCCTCGTCGAGGCCGACCGACGTCTCCGTCTCGAGTGAGCCCTCGACCTCGAGGCGATCCTTGTAGACGCCGAGGACGTCGCCTTTCGCCTGGAGGTGTTTGGACTGTTCCTGGCGGGCCATCGACTGGCCCTCGAGGTTTGGCTGGTCCCGCCGGAGGCCGTCGAACTCTTTCGTGTACTTCGGCGAGCCGTCGACCTCGCGCAGCGGGTAGGACTCGCCAGGATGGACGGACGTCGTCTGGTCCTCGAGGAAGCGGATGATGACGTCGCGCTCTTCGGCCCACTCTGGCCAGTCGTCGTCGTCGGGTTCGACGATCTCCCACGCCGGCCACGTCAGCGGGTCCACTCGGTCGTTCGAGACGGTTTCGGTCTTCGGGACGACCCGGACGATCGGGTCGTCCTTCAGCGCCTTCGATTCGGCCTCTCGAGCACGCTGGTACATCCGCTCCTCGCGCTCGGCGATCTGCAGGCGTGTGTTCGCGTGTTCCTGCTCGATCATCTCGACGACCTCGTCAGCGGGCTCCTCGTTGAGGTAGCCGCGGATGGTCGACCGAGCGTAGGAGCCGATCCCCTCGTCTTCGAAGCGCTCCTGGATCTCCTCGACCGAGAGGTTGTCCAGGTAGTGCCACTTGAGGGCGAGAGTAACGCGGCGTTGTTTCGTGCTCATAGAGTCTCTAAAGCGTTCTGCAGCGTCGACAGATGGTATATACTTTAAGTAGGCCAGTTAGTCCGTCAGACCGAACGGGACGTCACGGCGGCCGTCGCGATCGTGGTCGGTAAGCATCCCAGTCGCCCGGGCGCAGTTGATGCACACGGGGTCGCCCTGGAGCGTGCGAACGTCGGGATCGAGTAGGTCGCCCTCGAGACAGTCCTCCGCAGCGCCACTCGAGCAGGTCCACATGGTCAGTCCACCCACCGGATTTCGGTGCGACCCTCGTGGCCGTGAATCTCTTCGGTCGCTTCGACACCATCTGGTGCTGGCTTGAACGCACACCCATTCGAGTCCGTCTCAAGATCGCCGTTCTCGGCGTTTCGCCACTGCATATGAACGGCACCGTCCGGATAGGCGACGCCGGTCGCGACGACGCCTGTTCCAGAGACGCCGGAGTAGTCGTCGGTCCGAACGAGCTCGAAGCGTCGCGGGTAGTGGTCCGCCATGGTCAGTCCTCTGAGTCCGATCCCGAGTCCGACGCGTCGGCTGTAGAACCCTCGTTGGCGATCCGGTACTCGAGGAACTCGGGGCCGGCGAGGATGACGCCGATGATCGTGAGTGCCGTCATCGGATCCGCGCCCTGTTGCATCGCGTAGATCCCAGCAGCGACGCCGGCGAGTTGGGTCGTCGCCTTGATCGTCTTGTAGACGGCGAGCGTCATGTGGAACCGCCTCGCGACGGCGTGGTTGCAGTGTTTGATCGAATCGCGATTCGTCGGTCGGTGCGTATGAGAGTGAGAGTGTGGTGTCGTAGCCATGGCATCTATCGGGTTTGTGAAGCGGAGTGGGCGGCTGTCTCGACGTCGTCCGTCGCGACGTCCTCGAGGCGGTCGGCCAGGCCGAGGTCGTACGCCGCGAACGCGACGCCAACCTCGACGTCCATCGACGCGGCCGTGTAGTGGTCCCGCCAGAGATCGGGGCGGAACGACGTCGCCTCCTCGTGTGCGTACACCGCCGTTCGCGGCCCGACAGGACTCGAGCGGTCGACTAACCGGACGTGAACCTGTCTCGGTCGCAGGAACTCCGGCGCACCAGGCCACGGCTTGGGGCCGTGATACCAGGCGAGTGAGGCCACCTCGGGCGTGCCGTCCGGCGTCGTCGCGAACGAGGCGAGCGGGTTGTAGTAGTAGCCCTGCTCGAGGAGGTCGTCGCGGACGTCTCGCCAGTTGCGCTCGAGGGTGCCGACGTACTCGGCGTCGGAAAGGCGGGTCTCGGCGTAGAGGTCCTCGTCGTGGCGTTGGAACAGCCGGTGCAGCAGCGGGACGACGAGTCGGCGGATCGGCGACCAGAACCAGCCACGGTCGCGGAAGTACTGTTCGCCGACGTAGACGCGGCCGGCGACGAGCAGGGCGACGATCGCGACGCCGGCCCAGTAGATGGTCTCGTCGGGGAGTGTCTCGAGCATGGTGTGTCAGTGTATGGAAACGAAACAGCGGTGCGTCAGGTCCCGTTGTGGGAGGCCTTCCCGGCCAATCCCGACGCGGTATCGACGGGCGGGAGATGAGTCCGAAGATCGGGAGTTGACGACGATCGACTTGTGGGTGGAGTGTGGTTCGAAGCGCGCGAGGCCCGTCGAGTGCGATTCGAGCGGTGCAGATGGTACCCTCAGTCCAGTGGGGTGGGAGCGACACTGGACCTCATCGGGGTCGCACGTGCGTCCGGCCGGTCGCGATCCGCGTGCCGTTGGCGTCGACGACGATCTCCTCGAGGGAGTCGTTGAACGAGGGCCGCCAGCGGATGTCGTCGACGACGCCGTCGACGGTGCGGCCGGCGAAGCGAACTGCGACCGGTTGGCCAGGCTCGAGGGGCTGGACCGTCACGGGACGATCGCAACCTCCGTGGGTTTGAGTCCCACACCGCGCTCGTCGAACGCTCGGTTGTAGACGGCAGCGACCTTGCGCTGGATCTCGTGTGCGAGGTAGCGGTTCGTCCCGTCACACTTGTTGAGACACTTCGGGAGCATCCCTCGCGGTGCCTCGAGCCACGACAGCGTGCCGCCACAGTGTGGGCAGACGACGTCGGCGTAGTTGCGCATCCAGTCGGCCGGGTCGCCCTCGCGATCGAGGCGCTCGGCCAGGGCGAACCAGATCCACTCGTCGCGTGTGGTCGCCTCGCCGTCGACGTCAGCCTTGAGTTGGCGGAGATAGAGTGCAACCCGTCGATAGAGTGCGTTGACGCGCTCGTCATCCACCCACGTGGTGCCGAACTCGCGTTCGTGGCATTCTCGAAAGCGGCTCATCAACGCGATCGTGCTCGAGCAGGTCGCGCCCGTCGTGAGGACGTACGAGTCCTCGCCATACGCGTTGTCGTTGGTTGGGTAGCGGAGCTCGCGGCCGGTCTCGGTGACGACGGTGTCCTCCGAGAGAGTCGAGCCGCTCTCTGGGCAGAAGGCATGAGTTCCGTGCATGAAGAAGACACTCTCCGCTGGTCGCCCCCGGGTCATCCGCCACGGTGGCGTCACCAGTTCGGGCTTATCAGTATGAAAGGTGACCCGAACGCTTAAAACCGGAAGATAGCAGCGCCGTGGAACTGTTATTTGAGATGATATGGACGGTAGCGGGCGTCGTCCGACCGCGTTGTCTGTGTGACGACGTCGGCCTCGCGCAGTTGGTCCAGGGCGTACCGGAGGCCAGCGTCCGAGAGGCCGGTGCGCTCGAGGAGTTCTGTGAACGTGATCGGTTCCTCGTGTTCGATCGTCCGATAGACGAGTCGTGCCGACGTCGATGTGTCGCGAAGTTCCGTGGGAAGTTGCTCAGTCATCGCGATCAGCTCCGTTGTAGTATGATGCGGATCCGATCCCGCCCTTCGGAAGGCCTTCCGGTCGGTTTGGACAGCGGATTTTGTGACCGTACTCGGTCCCGTCGGTCCCGCGTGTGCACCGGGCACCACAGATAGAGCAGCGGAACTCGCGGGATTTCTCCGTGCCGTAGCTCACGAGTCGTCACCCCTGATCGGTTCGGACGGGATCGCGGACGCCTCGACGTCGATCCCGCGCATCTCTCGTTCGACGTACTCCTCGAGCATCCCCCGGCGTTCGAGATCGGCGGCCTTCTCCGAAAGGCACCACTCGGCGCCGCCGTCGTCGGTGAGGCGGGCGTCGTAGAGGCCGAGTTGCCAGCCCTCGAGGAGCATGTCGCCGATTCTCGACTCCTCCGTGTCGGCGAGGATCGCCTCGTGGAGATCCCTGTCAGGCATCGCGATCACCTTCCACCGCCAGGTCAAGACGGACGGTCACGTCCGGGCCAAGAAGATCGTCCAGGTCTGGCGCGTGATCGTCGCAGATCGTGTATCCGTTCGGGTAGGCTGCCGATGCCGGGACGAGTTTAGTTTCGTCGCAACCGTCGTAGCGGCACTCGGCCTCGACGTAGTCTGGATGGATCTCGAGGATGTCGACGTAGTCACGCATCGCGATCACCCCGCCCGGCGTCGATCGCGACGACGCCCTCTGGCTCGAGGATCGTCATGTCCAGGCGGACGGCGTCCGACCGGCAGATGACCGCTTCGGGGCTGCCGCCGCAGGTCGTGACCGTGACCATGTCGTCGAACGGGCGGAACTCCTCGTGGCCTGTCGGAACCGCCGGGCCCTCGATCTCGACCCATCCACGCGGGATCTCGCAGGCCAGGTCGAGGGCGATGACGAGACAGCCGTCGCGACTGTCGTTGCCCAGCTGCTCGAAGCGATCGCGGGCCTCGAACAGTGTCTCTATCGACGGCGGGCCCTGGACGGTCGGGACGTCGTCGTGCTCGAGGGCGTTCTGCCAGAGTTCGTGCGTGTCCTCGAAGACGGTCATGCTGATCCCTCCGCGAAGTCTCTGAGTTCGAGTTGTTCATCCCGTTCGTCGAACCGGCACTCGGGATAGTGAGCCAGCAGCGTCTCGTCGACGGCCGTCCAGAAGTCACACTTGTGGGGCTCGATCTGTTGCCACATTCGGGCCCGGGCCAGTGCCTCCTGGACGCGGCGGCTCTCTTCCTGATCCCAGTCGTCTCGCTCGACGAGACGGTTCATCGGACCATCTCACCCCGAACTGCACCGCGGATCTTTCGCGAGTCTGCCTTCGAGCAGTCGAAACAGAGGTAGTTGTGCGGGTGATCCTCGTTGCGGTCGATCGCGTAGGGTTCGCGTTCGACGCCTTCGGGATCGAACGTCTCGCCGCAGTACGTGACGCCGACGAGGCTCTCGACGCAATAGCCGTTGTGACCGTTGTCGAGGTTGACCACGTAGCCGGTCGTCACGGGCGGTCACCTCCGTCGTGCTGACCGCAGTTGAGACAGCGAACGCCGCCCGCGAGCCACCACTGCCGAGCGCCGCAAGTCTGGCAGTGTCCGTCGGGGTAGCGCATCACTGTTCACCTCCCGGGTGGTCAGTATCCGTCTCCGTGTACCACGGGCCGTATCCGTGCTCTTTGTTGAAGCGAGCGACTGCGTGGAGAACTTCGACGCACTCCTCTTTGTCTTCGTACAGCCCGACGTGACCGCATTCAGGGCATTTCCAGTCGTCGGCGATCCGGCCGAAATTCTCCGGCACCATGTCGTCACAGTCCGGGCAGTACATCGGGATGTTGTGCTCCGTTCCGACGCTACAGGTGTCGTTATCACTCATTGGTATCCTCCTGGTCGCGTTCGCGAAGTTGCTGTATCCGGGCGTTCGCCAGACCGATGACGTCCTTTCGCCGCCGGTCCTTGTCGACCCACGAGAAGTACGCAGCGACCTTCTTGACGAGTTTCTGTTCGTCGTCGATCCCGAGGCGGACGCGGCCCTCGCGATCGGTCGTCCGGAAGAGGTCGCCGTTCGCGCACGCGGCTGTGATCGCTCGATGGACCTCCTCGAGGCCGTAGCGGCCGTGACCGCTCGAGTGGAGCGTCTGGATCACTGACGGCTGCGACGCCAGCGGCGGTTGCATCCGCCCGCTGTTGTAGTCGACCGCGCGGACGACGGCCTCGTAGACCTCCTTCGAGCGTTTGCGCCGCGCTGCATCGCTCAGTTCGTCCGGGTCGGCGTCGCGATAGCGTTGGTCGCGACGACTCACTCGTCGCTCACCTCGTTGATGTTGACGACGTCGAGGTCGAGTTCCTCGAGGAGTTCCGCGCCCCGGTCGGCGATCTGCTCGTCGGTCTCGTCGTCGACGATCTCCTTGGTCGCGCTGAGGTAGGCGTGCTGGACGATCGTCTCGGCGAGCAGGATCTCGAGGAGGTCCGACCGCTGGCGGGCCCGGTACGTGACGATCGCGAACGTGAGCGCCCCGCCGATCGCGACGCCGGCGGCGTACATGAGGATCGGCTCGGCGATCACGTCACCCGCACCTCCTTGTTCGTCTTCGGCTCGTAGGCGTCGCCTTTCTGTTTGAGTTTCTCGATCTCGTGTTTCGCCTGCTCTTTCGAGATACCCTCCTCCTCCTCGAGTTTCTCGAAGACGTCCTCGTAGGGGACGCCGCCGGCTTTGCCGGTCTGCATCTCCCGGATGACGGCTTTGACGGCCTTGATGCGCTCCCGCTGGGGCTTCGACGTGTTCGCCTCGACGATGTCCGCGTCGAACTCGCCGTCTTCGTTCATCCCGTAGTCCTGGAGCGACTCGCCGACCAGCCGCTTCGCGCGCTTGATGTCCTCCTCTTCGATCCACTCCGAGTGACGGGCCCGGGCGCTGGCCTCGGCGATGCGGTGCATGTCCTGGAGCTTCCGGAGCGTGATCGGCACCGGTGCATCGTCGTCGTAGCCGTTGACGCCGCGCATCCGAACGTACGCCTCCCGGAGCTTGTTTCGCATCTCCTCGGTTCGGAACCGCGGGTCGGGAAGTTGGCGGACGTAGGCGACGTACTTCCGGAGGAGGTCGTGGTCGATGACGCGATCGTCATCGTCGTCGCCGACGTCCTCGCCAGCTCGCTTCGCTTTCGCAGTCTCTTTCGTCTCGAGAACGTGGTCGGCCTTCTCTCGATCCGTCTTTTCGTCCGGCTTGTCCTGCAGTTTGAAGATGAGGGCGAATCGCGAGAGGAGTGTCTCGCTCAGGTCGATCTGTTCGCTGTCGGCGACGTACTCATCCCAGCGGGAGTGTTTCGGGTTGCCGCCAGCGAAGACAGACGTCTCGGCGGGGAGTGTCGTGTTGATCCCGGCCTTGTTGACGTCGACGCGCATGTCGGCCATCGCGCCGTGCATCGAGTCCTGGACGTCCTCGCGGACCTTGTCGATCTCGTCGACGCACGCGAGGCCGCCGTTGGCCTGGACGAGCGCCCCGGCGTCGAGGGCCCACTCCCCGCCAGCGAAGTCATCCTGTTTCGCCGTGGCGGTCATCCCCGCCTCGGTAGCGCCCTTGCCGTTCGCGAAGACCGACCGCGGGGCGATCATGTTCGCTTCCCGGAGGAGTGTCGACTTGCCGGTCGAGGCGTCACCGATCAGCAGCATGTGGAAGACACCGCGTACCTCGCGACCGTTCTCGAGTTCGACGGTCGCCCCGCTGATGAGCATCAGGAAGATGCCCTCCTTGATGAGGTCGTACTTCTCGCCGGTCAGATCGGGTGCGATGCTGTCGATGACGACGTCGAACAGCGGGCCGTACTCGCCGGCCGCGATCGCCTCGATCTCCTGTTTGTCCGCCTCGGTGATCTCGAGGTCCTCGAAATCTGTGTCCGAGACCTCGACGTGGTGGCCCTCGAGGTAGGGCTTGAACCGCGCGCTCTTTTTGTTGCCCGACGAGTCCTGTTTGAGTCGCAGCCGACCAGTGACGTTCACTCGCTCGCCACCGTCGACGACGTCACAGAGATCGTCCTCGAGGGCAGCGTCGATCTTTCGACCGTCGCCAGCAGCGACGACCTCCGGTGGCTCGGCCAGCCGGAGCATCTGCGCGTCGACGAACTCCGATTGATCGAAGTTGATCTGGAACGGGCCCTGGCGTTCGCAGCCCTTGCACTCGTGGGGTTCCTGGAAGTCGTCCTCGGTGCCTGACTGCGGGACGTAGTTGAGTGTGCCGCACAGCTGGCATTCGAAGGCAGCCTCGGTGATCTTCGGGTCGACGTCTGTCGCCTTCTCGACCTGGCCCTCGATCGTGAGGTATGGCGCGTCGTTGTGACGCTTCGTCGGCGAGAAGTGCCCCGGATAGAACGAGTCGGTCTCGTTGAGGTTGTACACGCGGACGTGCGCGTTCCCGAGCTCGACGTCGATCGGGATGTCGTACAACCGGAGCGCTTCCTCGGCGTACCGCTGGAGTTGTTTCGGCTGCTGGAGGTAGTCGTCGGCGAGGGCGGGATCGAACTGGAAGAGGTCCGTCCAGTCGACCTCGAGAGAGCGCTGCTCGTTCGGATAGTGTTGGGCGAGCGTGCGGATCTCCTCGTCGTAGTAGGAGCGGAAGAACTCCTGGAACACGTCCACGAGTTCCGCCGCTGCACCGTCTGTAGCGGCCGCCATTACGCGATCCACCTCCGACGAGTGTGTGTTGTGGAGGTGTTGCGGCTACACAACACCAAACGAGAGGTGTTGCGGTCGTCGAATGCGAGCGATGCGAGCGATGGGCGAGCGTACTTGTGAGTAGCTGACATTTGCTTACAGTGGCTTCCTTCAGTGGATTTTCAGCCAATTCAACCGTCCTTGTCTTCAGGACGGGTCTGGAGGGGGTGGCCCCCTCATGAGGTGTTGTGTAGTCGCAACACCTCCGCAACACCTGTTCACTCGGACAACACCCCCTCGTGGATCCGGACGCCGGCGACCGTCTTCGGGATGTAGTCGCTGCTCGTATCGACGATCAGCCGCGTGTTCTTCGAGGACGTCCGCGGTTCCTTCTGGACCCAGCAGGTGTTTTCGTCGCCGACGAGCTCCGCTGCACGGTCCATCACGTCGTAGGTGTTCGTCCGGTGGACTTCACCGTCGAGGACGTCCTGGATCCGGCTGGCGTCGAACTCCTGGCGGCGAGATGCCGTTGGCGACGATCCCAGGGTGACGGCCTTCTTGAGGAGTTGTGCCGCCTGCCTGTCGCGCGTGGCCGCGCTCTTGTGGCTGACCGACTGGTAGAGGTCGGCGGCCTCCTGCATCTCGCGGACAGTGTCGCGCAGTCGACGGACCTCTTCGCGGAGTTCGTCGTTCTCGTCCTCGAGGCGCTCGATGTGTTGGACGACGCGGACCGCTCCCTCGACTTGACCGACCTCCGTTGGATCAACCTCGTCGTCGACGAGGCCGTAGATGAGCTTCCGCAGGGCGATCGTCTGTGCCTCATCTTCGCCGACGAGTTCGTCGGTCTGCCGCGCGTCCATGAGGTCGTCGTCGTTCATGCCGACGCACCTCCGTTCGTCTCGGGATCGTACCGGATCTCGCCGATGTCCGCGATCTCGAACTCCGGCCGGTCGACGAGCCCCTTCATCCGACGCTTCAGCGTCTTCTCCGACCGGATGTCCGTGTGCCGGCGGTACAACTGCCGGAGTTCGCTGACCGTGATCGTCTCGCCCGGCTCGAGGCGCTCGACGATCGCCTGGTCGCGGCTATCGTAGTCGGGTTCTGGTTGCGAGTCTTCGAGACCGAGTTCCGCTTCGAGTTCGGCAACGCGTTCCTCGAGGGCCGCCGTGTCCTCCTCGTGATCGGCGATCCGATCGAGGGCGCGCTGAGCGACTCGGAGGGCGTCCTCCGGGCGGACGTCCGGCTGGTCAGACATCGCGAATCACCTCAAAGCCGCCAGTGTGGTCGTCACAGACGACGAGGTCACCACGTTCGGGGTGCCGGACGACGACGTCGGCGTCCTCGGTGCAGCCGAGCGCGCCACAGAACGGACCGAATCCGTCGGTCGCGGAACTCACGCTGCACCACCTCCAAAAGCCGTCGCTATCGCAGTATCTGGCTCATACTCGACAGTACTGGAGGTGTGAGAAACGCCCGCTACACCTGGGTGAGGGGGTGTTTTTACGCGGGCATGTAAAGGATTTGATAAGTGCCCGGGGAGGGCTCCGAACCCTCGATCTCCGCATGTCCCAGGTCCGAGGCTCGGCAGTCCTCGAGGGACAGGGAGGCTTCCAAGGCGAAACCGCACCGAATCTCTGAACCCTATGAGTGCGGCGCTATGTCCAGCTAAGCCACCCGGGCTCACTTTCCCGTAGTGCGGTCTGTTTCTTTAACCTTCTCATTCGGAGCGGGCGTGCGCTGTATACCCACGGATTTATCACAGGTCCTGACGAACCCCGTCGCATGAGTGTTCCCGGTATCGTACAGTCTACTCTCGACGACGAAGAAATCGCCGCCCGCGTCTCACTCGGCGGCGACGACGAACTCTACATTACGCCCACGAGGACGATCATCTACCGCGCCGAAGGACTGCTCAGCGACGAATCTGTCGACGAGTTCCCACACGACGCCGAGCGGATCACCCTCTCGGAGGGTCGTCGAAAGACGCGGTTCTCCCTCGAGTATCCCCTCGACGACGTCCGCGATTTCGCGATCCCCTCGAGTCGAACCGAAGAGGCGCTCCACCCCGTGCTCGCGGGCGTGCTCAACGGAAACGGCATCACGGATCCCGGCGAGACGGTCGTCCAGACCTACCGGTTCAGCGAACTCACACTGATCATCACCAGCGACCGGCTGGTCAAACACATCGGCGAAGCCGTCTGGGACGGCGACTTCGAGCAGTATCACTTCGACGACGTGACCAACCTCTCGTTCGAAGACGGCAGCGTGGCGACCCAGATCGTCCTCGAGGTCGACGGCCGCCAGCAGCGGATCAAGGCACCGAACGATCGGGCCGACGAGGTCCGAAACCGCCTCGAGTACGCGCTGTTCGAGTACTACGACGTCGATTCACTCGCGGAGTTCAACGCGTACGTCGGCGAGGACGAGGACGAGGACGACGAAGAGCAACGCGACGATCCCACGACAGCCTTCGGCGACGGCGTCGACCCGCTCGACGCGAACCCGCCCGAACCCGACGACGAGCACGAGGCACAGTCGGGTACGGCAGCCGTCGAGTCTGATCCACTCGCGGCCGACCTCGGCGACGAGACCAGCGACGAGGCGACTGCGCCGGTCGGCGACGGCCAGACGGCCGCGACGGTCGAAACGACGACCAGAACCGAGGATTCCTCGACCGGCGGGGCGGACCGGGCGACTGCCGTCGAGGCGAGCGGGTTCGACTCGCCGGAGCCACGTCCCGATCCCGAAGTGCTCGAGCGACTCGACGAACTCGAGGCGACGGTCGAACGGCAGAACGAACTCCTGAAACGCCACCAGGAGACGATCGAGCAGTTGATCACGGAGCTACGACAGGGACGGTAACGGAATCCGATCGCGCTCGTATCCGGGCCGGTCACTCGCGGCCAGTCACCTTTCGGATACACGACGAGCCGAAGGGTCCGATCTCTCCGGCGTCGAGGTCGATGAAGTAGCCGGTCGAGAGACTCGAGCCACAGCGCTTGCAGGTAAAATCGCCGTCTTTCGTGATCACGTCCTGTTCGAACCGGACGTACTGGCGGCTCTTCGGGCGGACGATCCCGTCCTCGCGCTCGATGATCCCCCGGAGTTCCGCCTCGTCGAGGATCGTCCGGGTCACCGTCGGATCGGTCGTCACGGTCTCGATCCGATCGACGGCTGCCGAAAGCGGCAGCTGTTCGTGCTCGAGGCGCTCGAGGAGCGCCAGCCCTCGTTCGACGCGGTCGTCCATCGCTCCGTGTTGTTTCACGGACCCGAATAAACGTTGTGTCGTCGCTCGACTCGAGTTCGGGACGTCGTTCTCGGTCGACACGTGGCCGACGAGCGAGCCCGGTTACTGTTTGAACGCGCCAGCGACCAAAAGCGGGAACACGAGCGTCGCCTCCGCCTCGACGAGCGTGTAGTTGTCCTCGGCTTCCTTGATCTTCCCCCACGAGACCGCTTCGTTCGGCGGCGCGCCCGACAGCGACCCGTCTCCCTCGACGCCGGTCGAGATGTAGACGACGTAGTCGGCACCGCCGCGGAACAGGTTGGTCATGATCGCGTGGTGTTTGGGCACGCCGCCACCGACCGCGATCAGGCCGGTCGTGTCGGCGAGCAGCGACTGCTCGATGAGCGAATCGTAGTCGTCCAAGATTTCGATGCCGACCTCCGAGTCGTACCCCTGCCGGTAGTAGTAGAGGAAGTTTCCGACCTCCGCGTCGGTCAGCGCCGGACAGTAGACCGGCACGTCGTTGTCCGCGGCCTGTTTGAGCACCGAATCTTCGTCGTCCAGGGTCTTCCCCAGCTCCCGTGCGAACGCCGTCGGCGTCCGGACCTTCTTCTCGGCGAAGAAGTCGTCGAAGAAGTCGTAGAGGTACTCCTCGAGCCAGACGTACCGATCGGACGGGACGAAAATGTTCCCGAGACGGTTGATGCCACGCTCTCTGAGTGCGGCCTCGTCTGCGTCCCACTCGCCCATCTTGAACGGCTTCGCCGTCTTGATGACGTCCTCGGTCAGCGACCCGGAGGTCGTGATGATGACGTCGACGTAACCTTCGCGAACGAGGTAGGCGACGACTTCACGGAGTCCCGAGGAGATGATGTTCGAGGTAAACGTGAGGTAGATCGTCGCGTCTTCTTCCTGCATCCGTTCGGCGATGTCGATCGCTTCGGCGAGCTGTGTCGCCTGGAACCCCGTCGTCGCGTACGAGTCCAGCAGGTCGTCGAAGTCGAACGTGCCACGGAAGTCGTAGCCGCGAACGTCGGCCCCGGAGAGCTCCTCGTCGGTTCCGGGAACGACGTGTTCTCGAGAGTCGTCTTCGTCCATACTCCATTTTTCTCGTCGGCAGGTTTGAACGACTCGGATCGGATGCGGACGGGTGCCTCTCGCGTGTGATCGACGTGGGAATCGTTTCGTCCCGATGTGTCAGTCGGTATCAATCGTACTCGCGCCACTTGTAGCCACACTCGGTGCACTCGAAAAACCGGGTTTCGGATTCGTCGGCCGAACGCGTCTGCTCCAGATGCCAGTAGGCTTCGTCGTTCCCACAGCGTGGACAGGTAACCTCCGTCGTCGGACGGCTCTCGGCGTCCTCCCCCCGGAAGCGGTCGGTCGGCTCCTCCTGGGATTCGGTCAGTTCGGTCTCGCCGGTGACGTCTTCGAACGACACGTCCAGTTCGGGCGTCTCACGCTCTCCTTCGGCGTCGCTCTCTTCCTCGGCGTCGTCTCCCATGCGAGTAGCGACGGAGTCACGGGCAAAGGAGTTTCTGTGCGCTTCGGTGAGGACTCCTGGTCGACTGCTGGGACAGTAGAACCGACTGACAGCGGTGTGACAGCGGTGACGCACCGTCTTCGCGTGGAGTCATACTATCGGACGTAACTGTGTGAAGATTCTCGCCACCCCTGGACGGCGAGAATCTTTCACGACTTACGTCCGGCAGTATCACCGTCGCTGAACAGTATCCCGGAGGCCGAAAAAGGCTTGTTACGATACGTACCGTCCGGTTTCGGTATGAGCGACTCGTCGACGGCAGAAAAGGGCGGTTCCGGATTCGAGGGCGTCAAACTGCTGCTCTGTGAGAATCCGTTGCCGCCGATCGACGAGGCGATCGACGCCGCCGCGAGCGAACTACCGCGCAGCAACCACTATACGGAACCCCACTCCGAGCCGTTGCGTGACCTGCTCGCCGACCGCCTCGAGGTCCGAACCGGGAACGTCCACGTCAACGCGGGCTCCGAGCTGATCCTCCGCCAGTTGTTCGACCGGTTCGGCCAGCACGTCCACCTCCTCGCGCCGACGTACCCGCTGTTCTCGGAGATCGCCGACCAGCACACCGAAACGCGGCTTCGGCCGGAAGACGACTTTCGGTTCGATCTCCGCGACCTCGAGATTCCCGACGAGACGACGCTCGTGGTCGTCGTCAATCCGAACAATCCGAACGGCGGCGCGTTCGACACGAGTCCGCTTCCGGAACTCCTCGAGGCGAACCCGGAGACGCGATTTCTAGTCGACGAGGCGTTCGTCGACTTTATCGACGAGTCGGTGGCCCACCTCGTCCCCGAGTACGACAACCTCCTCGTGACCCAGACGTTGTCGAAAGCACACAGCCTGGCGGGCTTTCGCATCGGCTACGCGATTCTCCCCGAGCCGATCGCCGACGATCTGAACGCGACCAACGACGCCTATCCGCTCGCGCGACCGAGTCAGGCGGCCGCGATCGCGACGCTCGAGCACGAGGCGAAGATCCGGGACCGAATCGACCGACTCCGGTCGTGGACGACGCGGCTGGCCGCCGACCTCGAGTCGCTGGGAGTCGAGACGTTTCCCACCGAGACCTACTTCTTCCTCGCTGACTTCAGCCCACACGACGCGACGGACGTCGCAGCACAACTGCGAGAGCGAAACATTCTGGTCAAACCGTTCGACGACGACCGGCTCGGTCCCGGCTACATGCGAGTGACGACGGCCCGACCCGAGGACAACGACCGAGTCGTCGCCTCGCTCGAGGAAATTCTGTAGCCACTCTCGTCTCGAGTTCGCGTCCCGTCGGCGTCGATCGGCGTCCGACGAACCACCGTGGCCGCCGCTCGAGGTGGAGACCGAGATCGCCTGCGAAATGCATAGTTCGCTGGACCGCCTCTGGTGCGCTATGGAATCGGAGTCGGGGGAAACTGACCATGTCTGATTACGAAGACCACCTCGAAGACGCGCTCTCGGAGACGACGGAACCTGCCGAACCGACGGATCGGTTTTCCGTCCCGGACCCGGCGCTCCGTCGTGAGGGCGAGACGACCGTCTACGACAACTTCGACGAGACGGTCGATCGACTCGACAGGGAGCCAGATCACGTGCTCCGATACCTCAAGCGGCGGCTCGGGACGAGAGCCAGCCGCGACGAACGGGGACGCGCTCGCCTCGTCGGCAGTTTCAGTACCGATCGGGTTCGGGAACTGATCGACGACTACGTCGCCGCGTTCGTGACGTGCCCGGAGTGTGGCTCGCCCGATACGCACCTCGAGCGCGAGGCAGGGACGGTCGTCCTCCGGTGTGACGCGTGTGGGGCCCGAACCGCCGTGACCGAACGGGAGTGAGTCGGAGACCGAGAGCACGTCTCGTCGACGGTCACTGCCGACTGAGAGTCACAAAACCTTCAACGCTCGAGTTCGAATCGCAGTCGATGACGCCGACGTCGATGCGACCGCTGGCGGGCGGCGTAGCGGTCGGACTCGTCGTCGTCGCGAGCCTGCTGCTCTCGCCGTCGTCGGTCGCTGTCATCGAGTCGGTCTCGGCGGACCCGTACCTGTTCGGACTGGTCGTGGCGGGACTGTATCTCGTTCGACCGTTGCTCGCGTGGCCGCCGACGCTACTCTCGGCCGTCGTCGGCTACGGCTACGGCGTCACGCTCGGCGTGCCGATCGCGCTCGTCGGCGTCGTCGTGACCGTGATCCCGGTATTTCTGGGCGTTCGCTGGATCACTGCCACGACTGCGGTCGACTCGAGTGGTGGCCACCCAGAGGGCGTCCTCGAGCGCGCTGGCGACGTCGTCCGACGCTACTACGACGCGACGGGGCCGATCCGCGGCGTGACGGCCTCTCGTCTCGCGCCGATCCCGTCGGACGTCTCGACGTGTGCGGCGGCGGTCAGCGACGTCGGGCTGGGCCACCTCGTCGTCGGGACGGCGATCGGCGAACTCCCGTGGACGGTCGCCGCGGTCGTCGTCGGCGCGTCCACGGCGACGATCACGACTGCGGGACTCGGCGACCTCGGCGCGCCGCTTTCGGTCGCGTGTGCGCTCGCGGCCGCGCTCTTGCTCGCGGGACCCATCTACCGGCTGGCTCGAGGCCGACTCCCGTCGGTCGGGTGAGCGATCGTCGAGCTCGGGACTAGCGAAACGGATCGCTACAGTCGATGACGACGCCGTGCTGGGGGCAGACGTACTTGCAGTGGCGCTTGTACAGCGATGCGTCACAGAACGGGCAGGGCGGGCCCCGTTTTCGGTCTCGGAGGTCGTCTCGTTCGGTCATCGGCTCTCGACTCGCAGTTCGGCCTCGCGTCGTCGCTGGAATCGCGTTCTGCGACGCGGCGGCCGTTTTCTCGACGAACGGCCGACGGCATCATGAACGTGACGGCTCGAGTGACGCCCGGCGGCAGCCGACGAGCGCCGCTCGCCGACGAGTGAATCCGCTCGGCGGAGACGAGAAACGAGAGAGAAGAAATCGACTACGGTCCGATCGACGCGCGTCGCGGGCGGTCAGCACTCACTCCAGCCACAGGACTCGCAGGTCTTGCAGCCTTCGGAGTAGTAAAGCGACAGCGAGCCACACGAGGGACACTCGGGCGACTCGCCGGCGTCGATGAGGTCCTGGGTGGCGTCGTCGCCGTCGTCGGCCTCTCGAGTCGCCGCGCCGCCGTCTGTCTCGTGGTCGGCGTCCTCGGCGTCTGCCGACTCCTCGAGCGTTTGCTGTTTGGGGTAGGGCTTGTCGATCTCGTCGTCCAGGTACCGGCGCATCGCGGTGCCGATGGCGTCGGGGATCGACTGGATCTGTTCGCCTTTGTCCCAGGCGACTTTCGGCGACCGGGTCCCACAGAGTTCGTCGACGATCTCGTGGGGGTCGACGCCCGACCGGAGCGCCGTCGAGATCACTTTCGCGAGTGCCTCCGTGAAGGAGTTGGTGAAGCCGCCGGAGTGGCCGATGTTCGCGAACAGTTCGAACGGCTGGCCGGTCTCGGGGTCCTCGTTGATCGTCACGTAGACCTTGCCGTAGCCGGTATCGATGCGCTGGCTGACGCCCTGCAGGGCGTCGGGACGGGCGCGTTTTTCGGCGTACTCGGGCCGGAGGTCGGCCGTTCCGAGCAGCGCCTCGAGTTCCTCCTCGGCGACGTTCTGGACGTCCTCGCTTTCGAGGAACGCCTCGAGACTGCCGAAGACCTCGCGGATCTGCTCGACGATCGCTTCTGCGGCCTCGCCTTCGTCGGCGAACTCCGCGTTGTCCGCACGCGTCGTCAGCACCTGCTTGCTCCGGGTGCCGTCGCGGTAGTAGGTGACGCCCTTCCCGCCGTGTTCGTAGACCCACTCGAAGACCTCCTTTGCGTCCTCGAGCGTGGAGTCGTTTGGCGCGTTGACGGTCTTCGAGATGGCCGAGTCGACGCCCTCCTGGGCGGCACACTGGACTGCGGCGTGGTCTTTCGCCGAGAGATCGGAGGTGATGACGAACAGTTCGCCGATGGCGTCCGGAACGGTCGAGAGGCCTTCGACGCCGTCGAACTCGTTGTTGGCCATCTGTTCCTGGGCCTCCGATTTGGCGGCCTCGACGTCGATGTCGTTGGCCTCGAGGACGCGCAGGAAGTAGTCGTCGAACTCGACTAACATCTCGTCGCCCTGGACGTCGTCGGTGACGTTCTTGTAGTAGGCGACGTTGTAGATCGGCTCACAGCCGCCGGTCGTGTTCCCGACCATCGAGGTCGTGCCGGTGGGTGCGATGGTCGTCACGTTGTGGTTGCGGATGGGGAAGCCCTCGGCCCAGTCGTCGGCGTCCTCGCCGGTCTGTTTCTCGAACCACTCGGCGTAGGCGGTCGGGTCGGCGTACTTCGAGTCGTCCCAGTCGTCGAACGAGCCGCGCTCTTTCGCGAGTTCGTGGCTCGTCGCCTTGGCCTCGTGGTTGATGTGGATCAGCAGCTGCCGGGCGATCTCGTTGCCCTCGTCGCTGCCGTAGCGGACGCCGAGCTGGATGTACAGCTGGGCCAGTCCCATGACGCCGAGTCCGATCTTGCGCATCTCCCGGACCTTCCGTTCGATTTCGTCGACCGGGAAGTCGGACATCGTGACGACGTTCTCGAGGAAGCGCGTGCCGTACTCGATGCGCTCGTCGAACTCCTCCCAGTCGATCGCCTCCTCGAGGAAGGCGGCGACGGCCTCCTCGCGGGAGTCGTACTCGTCTTCGTGTTCTGCAGACCAGACGCGCCAGTCCGGCGTCTCGAGATCGGCGAGCGTCGAGAGGTTGATGTGCCCGAGGTTGCAGGCCTCGTACTCCTCGAGGGGCTGCTCGCCACAGGGGTTCGTCGCGAGGATCCGGTGATCCGGGTTCTCCTCGACGTCGAACGAGTGTTCTTTGTTCACCCGCTCGAGGTAGATGACGCCCGGTTCGCCGTTCTCGTGGGCACCCTCGACGATCCGCTCCCAGATGAGTTCTGCGGGAATCGAGAGCTCTTCGCCGACCTCGACGTACTCGCCGAGGCCGTAGCGGCTGTACATCTCCTTGGTCTCCTCGGTGGCGATATGGGGCTCTTCCGTGCGCGGGTTGGTGAAGGTGTACTCCTCGCCGTTTTTCACCGCCGCCATGAAGTCGTCGGTGACGCCGACGGAGATGTTGAAGTTCGAGAGGTGGCCCTCGACGGCGTTGCGCAGGTGCTCGGGGACGCGACCCTCCTCGTCGATGAGTTCGCGGGCTTCCTCGAGCGCCTCGGCGAAGGTGGTGTAGGTGTAGTCGTCGGGGTCGTTGAGCCGGAGGGTGTGCGCGAGGGAGACGTCCTTGTTCTTCGCGTGGATGAACTCGATGACGTCGGGGTGGGAGACGCGCATGATGCCCATCTGGGCCCCGCGACGGGTGCCACCCTGGGCGATCGTCTCACAGAGCTGATCGTACGTCCGCATGAACGTGATCGGGCCCGAGGCGATGCCGCCGGTCGACCCGACCGAGTCGCCGTACGGTCGGAGCTGCCAGAAGCCGTAGCCGACGCCGCCACCGCTCTGGAAGACCTCGGCGGCCTTCTTGGCCGTCTCGTGGATGTCCGAGAGGTCGTCGTCCGGGCTCATGACGAAACACGCCGAGAGCTGCTGGAGTTCGTCGCCGGCGTTCATCAGGGTCGGCGAGTTCGGCATAAAGGAGAGCGTCTCCATCCCCTCGATGAACGTCTCTGCGACCTCCTCGACGTGGTCGCGGACCTCCTCGGGAAGTTCGGGAACGACCGTGTCGTAGGCGAACTTGTTGACGTTCTCCTCGGTGAGCGCCGTCTCGACGTCGTCCTCTACCGTGACGCCCTCACCGAAGACTTCCTCGGCGAGTTCGTCCCGCCGCGGGTGGTCCGGCTTGAGCTGATCGGGCGTGACCGTGATCTCGAGGTCGCGTTTTTCGGCCTCGTAGACGGCTTCGGCGAGGGCGACGTTCTTCCCGACGCGAGGGAACAGGTCCTCTTGCTCCTCGACGAGGTCCCCCTCGGCGTCCTTCCGGAGGTAGCGTGCGGGCAGAATGTTGTGGTAGGCGTTGTCGGTCATGCGCTCCTCGAGCGTGTCGCCCTCGGTGCGCTTGACGGGCAGCGTGATCTCGTCCGCGGAGAGTTCGGACTCGCTCATGCGCGGGTCACCTCGTGGGTTTCCCGTCGTCCCGTGGCGATTCTATCGTGGGACCGGGTGCTGGGTCGCATCATTCGTGACGAAGGTTCGGTAATCGTGCATCCACCATAAAACGTGTGGTGTTAGACTGATTTTCTTGGATTAGTACAAATACGTTTGTATAGATGTCTCTGCTTCGTACTGTGTCTGCCACACAGAGCGACGGCCGAATCGGCCGCATTCGCGTCTGACACCCTCTACGGTGGCGACGGTATTAATGATTTTCAGAGGAGACTGAAAGTAGTCACCGTCTACCGTCCCCTCCACGTTGCCCGGCGCGTCTCCCATGCGGTTTGCTGCCCTCGCGCTCGGACTGGCGGCAGTGATCACTGGCTCGAGGTAGGAGTTCGACGTGGTTAAGAAGTCTGCCCTTCCGCACACGTCGACAGTCACGATCGCTTTTCTTTCACTGTATCCGGAAAGATTACGTCGCCCGGGGACGCGTACGCTCGTATGCTCGACGCACTCAGTTCCGGGTCGACGATCCTCCTCGTTCTCGCCGCGCTCGCGGCGTTTGCCGTCGTCGTGACGGCGGTTCGAATCGCGGTCAAACTGGCGATTCGGCTCGGTCTCATCGCCGCCGTCGTCCTCGCGGCCCTGTACGCCGTCGGCGTCGTTAGCTTGTGACCGTCCCGGTTCACACCGTCGAGAGGAAGTTCTCGATCAGATCGTGACCGACCGCCGTGAGCACGCTCTCTGGGTGAAACTGGACGCACTCGAGCGGGTACTCCCGGTGACGAACGCCCATCACGAGCGTCTCGTCGCCGTGTTCGGCCGTCGCCGAGATCTCGAAACAGTCCGGCACCTCCGTCGCCACCAGCGAGTGGTACCGACCGGCGCGAAATCCCTGCTCGAGTCCCTCGAAGACGCCCGCCCCGTCGTGGTCGACCGACGACGCCTTCCCGTGGATCGGTTCGGGCGCGCGACCGACGCTACCGCCGTAGGCGTAGACGGCAGCCTCGAGGCCGAGACAGACGCCGAGCGTCGGGACGTCGGGGCTGACCTCCCGGAGGACGTCGAGTGACACGCCGACGTCCCGGTCGTTCTTCGGGTGGCCGGGGCCGGGACTGATCACGATCGCGTCCGGATCGGCCACACGCACGTCCGCGAGCGACGCCGTGTTCTTGACGACCTCGGTGTCGGCGTGCTGGCTGACGTACTCGACGAGGTTGTAGGTGAAAGAGTCGAAGTTGTCGACGAACAGCACGCGCTTCTCGTCGGCCGTGACGGCGCTCATCGGCTCACCTCCGGCGTCGTCTCGAGGGCGTCCCGCTCGGCGTCAGGCACCTCGATCCGTTCGAGGGCCGTGAGCACGCCGTCCATCTTCTTTTCGGTCTCGTCGTACTCGGCTGCGGGGTCGCTGTCGGCGACCAGTCCCGCGCCGGCCCGGACGGTGATCCGGCGTTCGTCGCCGTCCGTTTCGATCGTCGCCGTCCGGATCACGATCGCGAAGTCGGCGTCGCCGGTCCAGGAGTAGTAGCCGACGCCACCGCCGTAGAGCCCCCGCGGTTCGGCCTCGAGTTCGTCGATGATCTCCATCGCTCGCACCTTCGGCGCACCCGAGAGCGTCCCGGCGGGAAACGCCGCCCGCGTCGCGTCGAAGGCGTCCGCGTCCGCCGCGAGTTCGCCCGTCACGGTCGACTCGATGTGCTGGACGTGGCTGTACTTCAGAACGTTCATGAACTCCTCGACGCGGACCGATCCCGGATCCGAGACCCGGCGCACGTCGTTGCGCGCCAGGTCGACCAGCATCGTGTGCTCGGCGCGTTCTTTCCCGTCTGCGAGCATCTCGCCCGCCAGCCGACGGTCCTCCACCGGACTCGTCCCGCGGTCGCAGGTCCCCGCGATCGGGTTCGACATGACCTCGCGCCCGCGCACGGAGACGAGCGTCTCGGGGCTCGCACCGACGACGGTTCGGTCGTCGTGCTCGAGCAGGTACATGTACGGCGAGGGATTCACGTCCCGGAGCGACTCGTAGAAGCCGAGCGGGTCGACCTCGCCGTACAGCTCCCGCGTGCGCGAGACGACTCCCTGGTAGATGTCGCCGTCGAGGACGCGTTCTTTCGCCCGGCGGACGCTCTCCTCGTAGGCGTCTCTGGAGCCAGCACGTTCGTCGTGGCGGACGAAACCGCCGGTCTCGAGCTCGAGGTCGTCGGCGGTCTCGAGCGTCTCCTGGACGGCAGCGGCTTCCGCCCGGATCTCGTCGTAGACTCCGCCGGGATCGTCCCCCGACTCGAGGACCGGCGTGAACACGAGCGAGAGCGTCCCGTCGCGTTCGTCGAAGACGAGCGTCTTCGTCGTCAGGACGAACTCGGCGTCGGGAAACCGCGAGTCGGGACGCTCGAGTCCGACCTCCTCGAGCCAGAGGTCGTAGACGGCGTCGTAGGCGAGAAAGCCGACGAGCCCACCCTCGAGGTGCTGGCGGTCGCAGTCGGGGACGTTCGCCAGTCGAACGTCCGGCAACGCCGCCCGCAGCGCGTCGACGGTGTCCCCCGCCGGGTCGGTCTCGATCAACTCGAGGGGGGCGTCTGCGGAGAGCCCCTCTACGGTCGTCCCCTCGGGGCCGACGGTGACGACGGCCTCGGGGTCGTAGCCGACGTACGAAAATCGGGCGTGGCGCTCCGTCTGCGCCGAGGTCGGCTGGAACGCGCCGCCCGGATCGCTCGAGGCGGTCTTCTCCGCGCTCTCGAGCAGGAAGGCGTACGGCGACCGATCTCCGTCGTTCGTCCGTCCGGTCAGCGCCGCGTACGCCGCAAGCGGCGTGACCTCGGACTCGAGGGTCGCGACCGCCCGGACGACGACGGGACGGTCGTCCGCCGTCCCCGCGTGCTCACGAAACGCCTCGCGCGTGAGGTCGAGCGTCGGTGCTCCAGTCATGGCGTCGCTCCGTCGACTCGCCGCCGTGCCGTCGTCGCTCGCTCGACGAACGATCGGACGGCGTCGGCGTCTTTGACGCCACCGCGGGCCTCGACGCCGCTCGAGACGTCGACGGCGAACGGCTCGACCGTCCGGACGGCGTCGCCGACGTTCGCCGGCGTGAGTCCCCCGGCGAGGACGATCGGCGACGCGAGGTCGGCCGTCGCCGCTCGAGTGCGCTCCCAGTCGTGGGTTTCTCCGGTTCCGCCGCCGCCGTCGGCGTCGACCGAGTCGACGACCAGTCCGTCGACGACGTCGTCGTACGTCCGTGCGGTTTCGACGTCGTCCGCACCGACCGCGTACAGGACCGCCACGTCGACGGCCTCGCCTAGCGTCTCGAGGTCCGCTGGCGCGAGCCCGCCGTGGACCTGGATCGCGTCGGGGTCGACCGTCTCCACGAGGTCGACGGCGCGGTCGACGTCGTCGGGCATCGTCACGAGCACGCCCGTCACGAACGGCGGGACCGCCTCGAGGAGGCCAGCGGCGCGGACGGGTTCGACCTCGCGTGGCGTCTCGACCGGCACGTCACAGACGACGCCGACCGCGTCCGCGCCGGCGCCGACGGCACGCTCGAGGTCTTCCTCGCGAGTCAGTCCACAGACTTTCACGCGCGTCATCGTACTTCCTGGGTCGCACTCCGGAGTCGCTCGAGTTTCGCCGCCGCCGCGCCGTCGTCGATCGCCTTGCGTGCGCGTTCGACGCCGTCCTCGAGCGACGTCGCCTCGCCGGCGACGTAGATCGCCGCCCCGGCGTTCGCGAGGATCACCTCGCGTTTCGCACCGTCGACGTCGCCCTCGACGATCCCGCGGAGGTCGGCGGCGTTTTCGGCCGGCGACCCCCCCGAGATGTCTCCGATCGCGCGCCGCTCGAGGCCGAGGTCGGTCGGCGCGACGGTGTACTCCTCGACGTCGTCGCCGTCGACTTCCGCCACCCGCGTCTCCCCGTGGATGGCGATCTCGTCGGTGCCCGACCCGTGGGCGACCAGCGCGCGGTCGACGTCCATCCGCGCGAGCGCCTGGGCGAGGACGGGAACGAGGTCGGGATCGTAGACGCCGACGACCTGTGCGTCCGCACCCGCAGGGTTGGTCAGCGGCCCGAGGACGTTGAACACCGTCCGCATCCCGAGTTCTTTGCGCGGGCCGATGACCGCCTTCATCGCGGGGTGGAAGACGGGCGCGAGCATGAACCCGATCCCGTCGTCCTCGATGGCCGCCTCGACCGCCGGCGGTTCGGCCTCGACCCCGACGCCGAGTTCCTCCAGGACGTCCGCGCTCCCCGACGAGGAGGAGACCGAGTAGTTGCCGTGTTTCGCGACCGGCACGCCCGCGCCGGAGGCTACGATCGCACTCGTCGTCGAGACGTTGATCGTGTCGTAGTCGTCGCCACCCGTTCCGCAGGTGTCGACCAGCGGTTCGCGTGCGGGTTCGATCGTCCGCGCGGCCGCGCGCATCCCCTCCGCGAAGCCGGCGATCTCGGCTTCCGTCTCTCCTTTCGCGCGCAGCGCCGCGAGCAACGCGCCGATCTGTGCCTCCGTCGCGTCTTCGAACACCGCACTCGAGGCCGCTCGAGCCTCTGTCTGTGTCAGATCCTGTCCCTCCGTGACGTGTTCCACGTATTCCTGCATAGGGTAACACCAATGTACGCTATTGTCTTGTAATGCTCAAATCCGTACATCCACTTAAACGTACCGGCGCTGCCCGTGGTGACAACCCGCGCACGTCGTCCGATTCGAAACCTTCAATTACGACGGCGAGCAACGAACGAGTGCAGACGAAAAACGTGGCGCGACGCGCCGCGGAACGAACGCAGCCAGACGGGTTGGTGGTCTAGTCTGGTTATGACACCTCCTTGACATGGAGGAGGCCGGCAGTTCAAATCTGCCCCAACCCATTTTTGACGACGCAACGACGACGAGCGCAGCGAGGCGTCCGCGTCGTCAAAAATTGTTACGGCAATTTGAACGAGACCGAGGTTCTGCGAGCGAAGCGAGCAGGTTCTCGGGCGTGGTTCAAATCTGCCCCAACCCACTACTTCTGTCGCGAGCCAATCCGCGAGCGACACGTGCGGATCGTTTCGACGACACGACGACGAGCGAAGGACGCTCGAGCGAGTCGCCGGTCACGAGCGGACGATCCCCAGGAGCGTTCGAAATCCGTGCGCTCGTACGGACTACTGTACGTCATTCCCGGTGCAACCGCAGAGCAGTCACGGTTCGGGAAATCGGTCCAGCAGGCCGTATCACACCGTGAACACTGGTCGTTCGGTCGTCCGAAGCACCCGATCGGCGACGCTGCCGATGTGGGGCGTCTCCGACTGCCCCTCGCCGTGTTTGCCCATCACGACGAGGTCGGCGTCGATCGTCTCAGCCAGGCCGACGATCTCCTCGTGTGGCGTTCCGCGCCTGCAGTGGACGGCGGCGGTCAGGCCGCGGTCTCGAGCGCGGTCTGCGAGCTCCTCGAGCCGTTCGATGGCCTGGTCTTCGACCTCCTCGAGTGCGAGTTCGTAACTCGAGATCGCGGGCGTGTCACCGTAGCGCGTCCTGTCGAGGACGTAGACGAAGTGGACGTCGGCGGCGTTGTTGGCCGCGAGTTCGAGGCCGTGGTCGACGCCCCGTTCGGCTGGGGGGCTCCAGTCCGTCGGCACGAGTACGACGTCGTACTGTGTCATGCGGCCTGTCCTACGTTCGCAACCCTCGAGAAATGGTTAGCCGATTATCAGCTACTGGGAACGAACGGCGAACCCGTCTCCGCGGGTCCGACAGCCACCTCACGAGAAGAAGCGTCGAATCCGGCCGAGTAATCCACCGCTGCCGCCGCCGTCTTCGTCCTCGTCTTCATTCCCGTCTTCGTCGACGCTATCGTCTCCGGTCGCCGGATTGCCCTCGTTCGTTTCTGGCCCCGCGTCCTCGAGCGTGCCGGCGAGTGGGCCGTCGGTCTCGTCGCCGTCTGCGAGGTCGTCGAGCGAGAGATCGATCTCGCCGACGTCGGGCGTCGGCTCGCGACCCTCGCCGGCTTCGGCTGCACGGACGTCCGACCCGGTGACGGTCCCGCTCTCGACGCGAGCGGCGAGTCCGTCGTCGGTCGTCGGTTCGGTCTCGTCGTCGCTCGAGTCCACGTCGTCGGCGTCGTCATCGACTCGAGCGTCGGCGTCCCCTGCTGGGTCGTCGCGCGTCGCCTCCGCCTCGTCGTCCGCCTCGTCGTCCGCCTCGTCGTCCGTCGAGTCGCTATCGGCTTCTGTTTCCTGATCGTCGCTGGCAGGTGGCCCCTGCGACCGCGTCGAGTCGAGCGACTCGAGGATGTCGTCGACGCTCTGGTCCGAGACGACGCGGCGCGGTCCGCCGCCGGGGGCGTCGACGCCGCCCGCGTCGTCGGCCGCCGACTCGCTTTCGCTCTCGTGGATCTCCTCCGTCGCGTCCGATCGCTCGTCGCTCATTGGTCAGGCCTGTCAGCCGAGTCGTTATAACGTTTCTCGGTTCGATCCGACCGAGGCGACTCCGGTGCGGCGACGTCCGGTCTCGAGACGACGACGTTGACGACGGCACCGACGAGGATCAGGACGCCCGCGAAGTAGAGCCACGTTACGAAGAGCAAGACGGCCCCGACCGCGCCGTAGGCCGCGTAGCGGGCCGCGTTCGCGGCGTAGACCTGGAATCCGACCTGGAGGATCGTCCATCCGACGGCGGCGAAGGCCGCACCCGGTACGACCTCGGCGAGGCGAACGCTGACCGGGGGGAGGACGTAGTAGATCGGGAGAAACGCGAGAAAGAGACCGAGAACCAGCGCGAGCCAGCCGAGGGTGCCGACGAAGGGCACCTCCCTGGCGACGATGCCGAGTATCACGCCGACGACGACCATCAACGCGAGCGCCCCGCCGATGGCGACGACGACCACGAGACCGTCGCGCACCTCCTCGAGGAACGAAACCTCGCCGGCGGTTCCGTACACCTCGTCGAACGCCTTGCTCAGTCCGCGAAAGACCTTCAGCGCACCCCAGGTGGCGACGAGGAGGGCGACGAGTGACGCCTCCACGCGTCCGGATTCGGTCGTCAGCGCGTCGGTGACGAGTTCGTCGCCGGCCGCCGGCAGGAGGTCGCCCGCGGCCGTGACCAGGCGCTCGGCGAGCGCTTCGCCGCCGAGCAGCGACCCGAGGACGAGCGCGAGCAAGATCAGTGGGATCAGCGAGACGAACGCGTAGTAGGCGAATCCGGCGGCGAGAAAGGTCACGTCGCGGTCGCTTGCCGTTCGATAGATCGACGTGAGCGTCTGCCGGAGCTCCATACGTCACCTACGACCTCGCGCGCAAAGAGCGTTCGAGGCGCTGTCGTATCCGCCCGTCGACCACGTCGATTCGACCGTATCCACCGTCGGCGTCCCGACCATCGGTCATCCAAACGGCGACGACGACGTTTCACAGAAGTTGTGCGTCGCGAACACCTGTCCGTCGTCGGCCAGATAGACGCCGACGCCGCCGCGGTCCCACGACTCCTCGAGGATCGCCCGCCGGTGCGGTGGCGAGTTCATCCACTGTTCGACGAGTCCCTCGGCGAGCGCCTCGGGGGTCTCGTACTTGGTGGTGCTCCCGTCGGGATGTCTGACCTTGCGATCGACCCACGTCATCGCGATGTTCTCGCCGTAGCTACGACAGTAGCCGCCGACGTCGTTGAACCGGTCCATCGGATTCTCGCCGTCGGGATTCGTGTGGTTGAAATACGATCGGTCGGCCATGTCGACGCTGTGTGCTCGCGAGACCGACGCGACGGTGCCGTCCCACTCGATCGGCTCGAGTCCGTGTTCGGCCCGGCGTTCGTTGACCTTCTGGTGGACGAAGTCCTCGACGACGTTCGACGTGATCGTACCGGCCGTCGCGTCGTACGTCGTCCTGTTCGGATCGTCCGGATCGACCAGTTCGGGGTTGCGGTCGCCGGCCGGCGGCGGCTCTTCGAACACGACCGGAGACGTCCGCTCCTCGAGTTCGTCGACGACGTACGGGGCGGCGACGACGGCCCCGAGCGCGAGTGCCGTAACGAGGACGGCGGCAACGAGGGCGCGGAAGACGCCGAGGATCGCGCGGTCCGGACCGCGGGCGTCGCTCGCGGACGGTCGGTGGCGGCCGGCACGACGAGGACCTGCCATTCACCGATACGTTCGGTCTCACCGAATAAGTTACTCCCGTTCGGTCGCACTCGATGAGAGCGCCCGATCCCCGAAAATGTTCTCGTGAAAGCCGACGACGAGCCCCGGGACGACGGCCATGAAGAGGTGCTCCTCGAGCGGGATGCCTGCGACCTCGATCCCCGTCCGGAGGTCGATCGAGAAGACGCCGACCTCGAGGGTGTAGCGGTCCCACAGGTAGGCGACGGGGTACAGCGCGAGGATCGTGACGGCGGCCCGCCGCACGGCGTCGGCGCGTCGCAACAGTGCGAGGGCGATCGCTCCCCAGAACAGTTCCGTCGCGAGGTAGGTGTACCGTCCGAACACGTCGATGTCGGGAACCATGTGGCCAGTTCGACCTCGCGTGGGAAAAAACCGATCGACGAGACGGCGAGTGCGGGCGGTACGTTGAATACCGTCGCGGGAGTAGCCCCGGCCAGAACGATGGATATCGCTGACATCGCCACCACGGAGTACATCGAAGTCGACGTCGGGACGCGAATGGGGAAGGTCCGTTCGACGTTCGAGAACGGAAATCCCAAGGGCCTCATCGTCACGAACGATGGCGAGTACGAGGGCGTGCTCAGCGAACGCGAGGTGCTGCAGTCCCACGTCGAGGACGACGCCAAGGTGGCGGCGCTCACGAAACCGAGCCGGAACGATCCGGTTCCCCAACTCGACCGACACGAGGACGTCCGCGACGCCGCGCGCAAACTCGTCGAGGGGAACGCTCGAGTCGCGCCCGTCTTCGAGAACGACCAGCTCTGGGGGGTCGTAAGCGGCGACGGCATCCTCGAGGCCGTCCTCGAGAACCTGGACGCGATCTCCGTCGCCGACGTCTACACCGACGACCCCGTCACGCTCGAGGAGGACGACGGCATCGGGAAGGCGATCAACTACCTGCGCGAACACGGCATCTCCCGGCTGCCGGTGGTAAACGAGAACGGCTACCTCACCGGCGTCGTCACGACCCACGACATCGCGGACTTCGTCATCCGGGAGAACGACTCGACCACGACCGGCGACCGCGTCGGCGACACCCAGCGGATGCTCGACGTGCCCGTCTACGACATCATGAACAGCCCGGTCGAGACCACCTCGGTCGAGGCGACCGCCCGCGAGGCCGTCGAGCAGATGCTCGAGCACGACTACGGCGGGCTGATCGTCACGGGCGACGACGACCGCACCGTCGACGGCGTCGTCACCAAGACCGACGTCCTGCGTGCGCTCACCTACACGGAGCGAGAGCACATGGACGTCCAGATCACGAACGTCTCGCTGCTCGATACGATCTCCCGGGAATCGATCGTCCAGAGCATCGAGGACGTCTCGGACAAGTACGCCGAGATGCAGGTGTTCCACGCCCACGTCCGCTTCCACGAACACAAGGAGAAACTGCGCGGGACGCCGCTGATCGCGTGTCAGATCCGCCTGCGAACCAGCAAGGGTCAGGTCGCCGGCTCCGGTGAGGGCTACGGCGCCGAGAACGCCTTCCGGGTCGCCCTCGACAAACTCGAGCGCAACGTCCTCGAACTCAAGGGGGTCCAGAGCGACGAGGAGTACCGCGGACAGCTCCTTCGGAAGCTAAACGAGCTGTAGCCGGCGACGCTACCGGTCGGCGGGAGCGGTCTCGACGCCGGCACACTCGTGTTCGTGCAGCTCGACGTCGTAGATCGGTTCGGTCTCGTTGTACGGTTCCGACGGCTGTCGCACGTAGTAGAGCGTCAGGTTCTCGACGTCTGTCTCGTGCTGGCGGTTCCAGCGGTCACAGAGATAGTCGCCGAAGTACTCCCGGTGGTTCTCGTTGTCGGTCGACCACACGTTCGAGAGGTACTTTCGCCAGCGGGCCGTCGGATAGGTCTTCTCGACGCTCGGTGGGCGGTCCCAGTCGACCTGCGATCCGTGGAAGGCGTCGACTTCGGATCCGTTTTCCAGCCGCGCCGGAACGACGTACCAGCCGTCCGTCTGCAGCGGCTCGGGCGCGAACATCCGCCAGTGTTGATCCATCTTGGTGGCGTCGAGAGCCGTCTCCCCGTGATCCGGAACCTGGGTGTAGCCAAGCGACTGGGCACTCGAGAGGACGACGAGCACGAGGAAGACGTAGGGGAGGATCGTCGAAAACAGGACGCGCCCGCGAGCGAGATGCAAAGCGCGAGTCGGTGCGGAGACGTCCGGAACGACGTCCTCGAGTCGCTCGAGTCGCTCAAGTCGGCGTCGGAGGTCGTCGGTGAGACCGAGCCGTGACGCCAACGTCGAGAGGGCGTCCCAGACGACGGGCGGGTAGAACGGGACGAATCCGGCGACGACCACGAGCGGGAACAGGTCGATCCGGAGCGTGAGGAGCATTCCGAGGTGCATCCCGACGAAAAGCGAGGCGAGCACCGCACGACGGACGCCGGTCAGCAAGACGAGCAGCGGCGAGAGAAGCAACAGAGAGATCCACAGGTGCGTGAACAGTTCGAGCAGCGCGTGGGACTCCTCGAGGTAGTTTCCGAGCAGGAACGTGAACTGATCGAGGCTGAAGACGTAGACGACCGCCTCGCCGTTTAGCCACATCTCTCCGCTGGTCTTGTGCACGGCGTTTGTCACGTACATGAGGACCATCTGGAGCAACACCGCCATCGTCGCCACGCTGGCGACGGTCGATCGCTCTCGAGTGAGACGACGAGCGTCGATCGCCCACCGCTCGCCAAGCGGCAGGAAGATCGCCCAGAACAGGAGCACGCGCAACAGGACGTCGCCACCGTTGATGACCATCGGGTTACGGACGTGAAGCGAGACGAGCAACAGCCACGAGACGAGCGTCGCGACCCTCGTTCGGTAGCCGACGACCATGGCGAGAGCGAACGCGCCCGCGACGAGAAAGAGCAGCACCTGCACCCACGCCTCGCCGGAGACGGCGTGAAGCGAGTAGACGTCCGAGTAATCGGCGAACAGCGCAGATCGCGGCAAGACGCCGGCGTCGGTGTAGAACGCGGTGAGGTTCCGTGCTCGCCTCGCGAGGTCGGCGAGCAACAGCGTCCCGAGGGCGATCCTGAACGCCGCGAGCGCGCGCAGATCGACCTCGACCCGTCGAGCGAGTCCGTCCGAGAGCGTCCCGAGTCCGTCTCCGAGCAGGTTTCGCGCGTGCGAGAAACATATAATACGTCGATCCATCGTTGGTCTGGAGGGGCTCCGTCCGCAGCCGTTAGCGTCAAAAATGTATACTCTTTCTGTAGACTGAAACGCACGTTTTACCTTGATCGGCTGGCCGACGCTCCCCCGACCGGAACGCTCAACTGCGGACCGTCCGAACGTCTGATACTCGATGAGCGCGGAGATCACCGAGGACGGTCCGATCGTCCTCTTCGACGGCGTTTGCAACCTCTGTCAGGGCGTCGTACAGTTCATCGTGCCGCGGGATCCGGACGGAATCTTTCGTTTCGCCTCCCTGCAGTCCGACGTCGGCCAGCAACTGCTCGAGCGGTGTGGACTCCCGACCGACGAACTCGAGTCGATCGTCCTGATCGAAGGCGAGGACTGCTACGTGAAGTCCGCGGCCGTCGTTCGCATTGCTCGCCGTCTCGGTGGCGTGTACGCGCTGCTCTCGCCGTTTCGGTTCGTCCCACGCCCGATCCGTGACTGGGCGTACGACTTCGTGGCCGACCACCGATACCAGTGGTTCGGCAAGAAAGATCGCTGCATGATGCCGACGGGTGACGTTCAGTCGCGATTTCTCGAGTGACGCCTAGACGCCGGCACCGTCGCCGCTCCCGACGAGTCCCGTCTCCGTGATCTGGAACTGCACCGACTCGCCGGCGGGTTTCGAGCGGTGTTTCTCGAGCGTCGCCCGCCGGTTGCCGCCACGGAACCGTTCGATCCGGACGACGGCACCGGTCCAGTGTTCTAGCGTGTTCCCGCCAAGCGGGCGCGTCCGATCCGCGTCCGGGTCGGCGAACACCTGGTTGGTGACGACGACGGCCAGATCGTGTTTTCGCGCGAGCGAGAGGAGGTGCGTGATCTGCCGGGTGACCTGCCTGAGGGCGTCGCCCTCGGTCGCGTCGTCGGCCCGCTCGAGGCGGTAGAATCCGGTCGCACTGTCGAGGACGATCAGATCCGCCCGCTCGGCGAACTCCTCGGCGTCGCGGACGGCCTCCGCCTGCTCCTCGAAATCGAGTGCGTCCTCGAGGACGATCCGCGAGGCGACGGTTTCGACGTCGTCGGTCCGCGCCGAGAGCAGTTGCTCGAACCGATCGACCGAGACGCCCTCGGTGTCGATGTAGACGGCCGTCCCGCCGGCGGCGGCCGCCTCGATCGCGCCGCTGAGGGCGAGATTCGTCTTGCCCGAGGCGGGCGGGCCGTACAGTTGCGTCACGGTGCCGCGTTCGAACCCGCCGCCGAGCAACTCGTCGACCGGCGGACAGCCGGTCGAAATCGCCTCGTCGTTCACAGTCGACGGTGGGCGACAGGCGGCCAAAAAGGCCCCGGAACCGGACCCGACGGAACACGCTTATTCACTCCGCGCGCGAAGCCTCGACTGTGATCGTCGTCGCGACGGAAGATTTCGAGGTTTACCACGGCGTCGTCAGCGAGCTTCGCGACCGTGGCGTGACCTTCACGACGATCGAACCCGACGACGACCTTCCCGACCGGACAGCCGTCGTCGTCACCGACGAGAGCCACGCCGACGCGTTCGCGACCGTTCCGACCGTCGTCGCCGAACCGGACGAGCCGAGACGCGCCGTCGACGGTGCCCTGGCTGCACTCCGAGGTGTGAGCGGCCGCACCGTCGTCGGCGTCGACCCCGGACGGAAACCGGGCATCGCCGTGCTGGCCGGCGACGTCGTCGTCGCGGCGTTCCAGGTGCCACTCGCCGACGCCGTCGACGTGATCGAACGCGAGGTCGCGGACGCGCCCGACCCCGTCGTCAGGATCGGCGACGGCGCGCGCCTCCAGGGTTCGCAACTGGTCAACGACCTCGAGGACGTCCGGGTCGAAGTCGTCGACGAAACCGGCACCACGCCCTACCTCGGCACCGGCGCGCGCGGGATGGGCGACGTCCTGGCGGCGGTCAACATCGCCCGTCTCGAGGGCGAGGTCGTCGACACGCGCGAGGTCGAACCGACGGCCGGCGAGTTACAGGTGATCAAGGACCGCTCCCGCGAGCGAAGCGAGACCAACCGGGCGATCGACGAGGTGCTCGCACGCCGCGTCGCGACCGGCGAGTTGACGATCGAGGAAGCTCTGTCGGAACATCGAGGCGACGACACAGACGAGAACCAGTAGGCAGTAGAGTGTCGAGGCGTCGTCACTGCTTCCGAGAGTCGCGATAGCTACCGCTTCTCGAGTGTGACGTCCCGAAAGAAATCTTCGCAGTCACGCCCTCGAACCTCGAGGGTGTGCGACGAAATCGCTGCTAGCAGACCTGGAAGTTCGCCGCCTGGGCGGAGGTGAACTGAACGTTCTCGTTCGCCTGCATGCTCACCTGCGCGGCACTCGCGCTTCCGCCGTCCTCGGCGACCGCGATCGCGGCACTCTGTTCGTTCAGGTTCTGTTGCCTGATGATCTGGACCTGCTCGACGGCTGCAGACACGTTCTGGTCGACTTCCTGGGTCTGTTCGCTATTCGTGTCGTAGTCGAACGATACGAGCTGATCGCCGGTTCCGTCGTTCCCGTCGATCGTGACGGCCGTCTGGTCGGAGTAGACGAGACCGTCCTGAGCGTAACCCCCGTCGAGGTAGGCGTTGACCGCCTCGGAGTAGCCGATCTGCATGTTGACGTTCTCCTGGTAGGCGACCTGGACGGCAGTCGCGTCGCTGTCGTTCGTCGCGATCGCAACGGCCGTACTCTGGAGGTTGACGTTGATCTGCGTGGCGTTCTGGTACTGGGTGACCTGCGCTTCGGCGACCTGTTCGCCGCTGCCGTCGTGGCCCTTCTCTTTCTTCTTTTGTTTCTTCTCGTCGTTTCCACTGTCTCCCTCTTCGCCGAACGTCGTGATCGGACTGTCGTCACCGCCCGCGGTCGCCGTGTTCATGCCGGCCATCGCGCTCAGCACGTTCACCGCTTCGGCAGTGCCGTACTGTAAGTTGACGTTGGTCTGCTCGGTGAGCTGGACGGCCGTCGCCGTACTGTTCTCACCGACCGCGATGGCGACCGCATGGCCTTGCTCGTTGACGTTCGTCTGCTCGACGTCCTGATCCTGATAGACGCCGGAGGCTGCGGCACCGGAGACCTGCTCGCTGGCCTTGGCGTATCCGGCGTAGACGTTGGACGCGTTCGCGGACCCTTCCTGGCGGTTCTCGTTGTACTGCGTCGTCTGCTGGAAGGTGGTCGCGTTGCTGTCGTTTTCGGCGAGCGCGAACGAGACGCTCTGCTCGTTGTAGTTCAGCTGGCCGACGTCCTGGCCCTGTGTGACCGACGACCAGGCTTTCTTGGACACCTTCTTTCCTTTCTTGTCGGCGACGACCCAGCCGTCGAACGTCGGTGCGCTTCCCTCGCCCATGATGAGGTGGACGTTGCCGACGTTCTCGAAGTTGAACTCCTGTGGCTCGAGCGCGGCGTTCGCTGCCGACGCCTCACCGGTCTGCTGGTTGACGTTCGACTGCGTCGCGTCCTGGATCGCCTCCGCCTCTCCGCCGTCGATGGAGATGGCGGTCGCGTTCTCCTGGACGTTGATGTTGACCTGGTCGACGTCCTGGTACTGGACGACGTCCGCGCTGGCCCCCGCCGACGACGCCTCGCCGTCTTGCCGGTTGACGTTCTCCTGCTCCGACGACTGCTCGACGGTTCCGTTACCGGACGCGTGCGCTTCTACGTACTCCTCGATGGACGTCCCGTTGAGATCCGCACCGAAGACCAGATAGAGGTCTTCGCCGTCTTCGAGTGCCTGGACGGCGCTTCTGACCTGGTCTTCGGTCACCTCGAGGTCGCCCTCGCTTGGCTGCTCCTGGTCTTCTTCGACCCCGGCCGCCGGCGCGGCCGCGACCATCGAGACGACGAGCATCGCGACGACGAGAACTGTCGTAATTCGTGACCGTGCTGTCATTCTGTGTGTTCCGATTTCTTTGAAATGCCCTGTGAGGGTCTTTTGTTTCTAGGTCTGTACACTGCGAACCATCGTATCCGGATGAATGACTTTGTTATCTGTAGGTTGCTGCGAAGATGAAGACGGCTACTCGAGGCGAAGGGACTGCTTTACGGACGCACGTACCGCCTAACGACAGGTCCACACACCGATCATGTTCAAGCCGCTGTCGCCGACGGTGGCGAACGTCGAGATGCAGTCGGATGTTTACGGACCGTTGTCCGGTCGATTACTCGAGGGGCCCGAAACCATCGGCGACCGACCGTTGTCGGTGGACCAACGGTAGCGGTAGCGTGGACGAATCCAGTTAAAGACCCCCTCGAGAATAACGTCGATGTGATCGTCTCGACGATGGTATCGGCGTCGATCAGTGACCGTTCACCGAGGATCACTGTTACGTGGGAAAATACGGGTTGAATCCGATACTCGAAATCGACTAGGCGGCTAATATAACGCTGTACAACCCCTCTATCGAGGAGTAGAGCGTTTGTGCCGAATGCGCTCACGTACATATCAGTATCCTAATGATATCAGGAACACGATCACATCGGCATGAATGTCTGTAATTTGTAATGATGTCTGGGCGAGTTCGAGACAATCCGAGATAACCTCTGAAACTGTGATTTGGCTTCATATGGCCCTCCGTAGACACGAGCGAGTGGGCAACGCGCCGTGGCATCGCCCGGATCGGCCGGTGAACCAGCGAGGAGCCATGCGTCTACAGCGCTGGCGACAAGCCGGTTCCGGCGATCCGCGCGTGTGTGCCCGGAAGCGTCAAGAAACATAATCATGAAACGAACGATCACGGTACTGCTCACGGTTGCACTGATCGGCAGCCTCATGTTCATGGGGTTCGCCGGAACGGCCGCTGCGGGCGGCCATGACCACGGTGAGGACGCGTCGGCAAACGTTGACCAGGGACAGAATGTCGCCCAGCAGAACAACAACGATCAGCGAATAGGGCTCGCCTTTGCCGGTGATGACGTAGAACAGCATAACAACCAGAGGAATGTGAACACCCAGCGTGCAACCGCTGAGGCAGTCGACCTCAACGCGATCATCTTCGACTGAAACGATCGTTCCTGACCGACTTCGATACCAATTTTTTATTTGACGTCCGACCACGAGCCGACAGCTTCGGTACTCACAATTTCGGATGAGCGGTAAGTCTCACTCGAGTCACCGATCGTCTGCCTCGAGCAGACCTCGAGGAATCACTCCGCCGTACGATCGGAACGGACGGTCGCCTCTGCTCGCTCCGCTACGACTCGAGTCGGCAATCCGGTCTCTCGTGCGACGGCTGCCGCGTCGTCGTACTCCGCGCTCACGTCGTAGACCTGCCCATCGGCGTCACTCGCCACTTTCACCGTCACCTCGTACGTTTCGCCCTCAATTTCGAGGTCGACCGTCTCGAACGCCCGGTCGGCGATCCAGCGGGAGGTCACGCCGGCGTCGCGAACGCCCAGAGTGCCCGTCTCTTCGGCGAGTCTCCGGGCGACGCGCTCGCTGTCTTCGGGCTTGCAGATCACCTTCACGAGGTGGCCGGGGCGGGACTTCTTCATCGTCGTCGGGATGATGGAGACGTCTCGTGCGCCCGCGCCCGCGAGAGATTCTTGCAGGCCGCCCAGCACCTCCGGGGTCGCGTCGTCGACGTTCGTCTCGAGGACGGTGATCTCGTCGCGGATCAGCTCGCCTTCGGCCTCGCCGACGAGCGCCCGGAGGACGTTCGGGTGCGGATCGAGGTCGTAGCCGCCCGCGCCGTAGCCCGACGACTCGAGGTCGATCGCGGGCAGGGAGTCGACGCCGTCGGCGACGTGCCCGAGGATCGCCGCGCCCGTGGGTGTGAGCAGTTCGGCCTCGACGGGGCCGCCCTGGAGCGACCAGTCCGCGCGTTCGGCGATCTCGACGACCGCCGGCGTCGGGACGGGGTACTCGCCGTGGCTCATCGTCGCCGTGCCGCCGCCGGTCGACAGCGGCGTCGTCACGACGCGCTCGGGTTCGAGGTCCTCGAGCAACAGCGCCGCGCCGACGACGTCCGCGATGGCGTCGTCCGCGCCGACCTCGTGGAAGTGGGTCTCCTCGAGGTCGGTGCCGTGGACGCTGGCTTCGGCCTCGCCGAGCAGTTCGAAGATCGCGAGAGCGTCGCGTTCGACCGATTCGGGGAGGTCCATTCCGGCGACGACGTCGACGACCTCGCGATAGCTGCGGTGGGGGCCGTGTCCTTCGGCGTGGACGTGGCCGTGCTCGTCGTCACCGTGGTCGTGGTGGTGGTGGTGGTGGTGATGGTGGTCCCCGTCGTGCTCGTCGCCGGCTTCGTCGTGATGGTGATGGTCGTGATCGCCGCCGTGCTGGTGGTGTGCGTGACCGCCACCGTCACTGTGCTGGTGCTCGTGGTGTCTCTCGCCGTGTGCGTGCCCGTCATCGTCGCTCTCCTCGTCGGTCAGCAGGACGTCGACGGTCGTCGACTCGATCCCGCACTTGGTCGTCGTCCCGATCCGGTACTCGAGGTCCAGCGCGTCTTCGACCGGCTCGAGTACGTCTGGATCGCCGCCAGCTGCGAGCAACGCGGCGAGGAGCATGTCGCCACTCGCCCCCATCCGTCCGTCGAACGCCAGTAGTCGCATGGTTCCACTGGGGTAGGCAGTGCCAAAAACCCACCTCTGTCGGTCGAAAACCCACCGACATCGGCCGGGGTCGGTACTTCTATGTACTTCCGTCCCCGACCCCTATGTGGCAGTGACTAGCACGGGACCGGAACTCAATCCGAGCAAAAAACCTATCCGACCCCGAGTCGGAGTCACGAACATCGCCGCCACTTTGCAATCATGAACGAAGTCCAACTGGAGGTCGCGAAGGCGTACCCGAACGATTCGGGTCGTGGAATCGCCCGACTCGACCCGGACACGCTCTTGCATCTGAAGCTCAGTCCGGGCGATATCATCGAGATCGAAGGGGCCGATACCACCGCCGCGAAGGTGTGGCGGGCCGACCGGCAGGACTGGAACACCGATACGGTCCGCATCGACGGCTTCACCCGTCAGAACGCCGACGTCGGCATCGGAGAACGCGTCACCATCCGGAAAGCGGAGGCGACGAAAGCCAACAAGCTCGTCCTCGCTCCGCCGGAGGAGGCGTCGGTGCAGTTCGGTTCCGACGCCGCCGGGATGGTGAAACGTCAGATCCTCAAACGGCCCGTCGTCGGTCGCGATATCGTCCCCGTCATGTCTTCGACGAACCACCCGTTCATGCGATCTCCGGGTCAGGCTATCCCGTTGATCGCCGTCGAGACCGACCCCGAGGGCGTCGTCCTCATCACCGAGGACACCGACGTCGAACTCCGCGAGGAGCCGATCAGCGGTTTCGAGAAGACCGGCGGGGGAATCACCTACGAGGACATCGGTGGGCTCCAGGGTGAGATCCAGCGGGTCCGGGAGATGGTCGAACTCCCGATGAAACACCCCCAGATCTTCAAGAAACTGGGGATCGAGCCGCCACAGGGCGTCCTCCTGCACGGCCCGCCCGGGACGGGCAAGACCCTGCTTGCGAAAGCAGTCGCCAACGAGACCTCCGCGAGTTTCTTCTCTATCGCCGGCCCAGAGATCATCTCGAAGTACTACGGCGAGTCCGAACAGCAACTCCGGGAGATCTTCGAGGACGCGAGCGAGGAATCGCCCGCGATCATCTTCATCGACGAACTCGACTCGATCGCTCCCAAACGCGAGGACGTCACCGGCGAGGTCGAACGGCGGGTCGTCGCCCAGCTGCTGACGATGATGGACGGCTTGGAGGCCCGGGGGCAGGTCATCGTCATCGCGGCGACCAACCGCGTCGACAGCGTCGACCCCGCGCTGCGTCGGCCGGGTCGGTTCGACCGCGAGATCGAGATCGGCGTCCCCGACGAGACGGGCCGCGAGGAGATCCTCCAGATCCACACCCGCGGGATGCCCCTCAGCGACGACGTCAACCTCTCGCACCTGGCCGACGAGACCCACGGCTTCGTCGGCGCAGACATCGAGTCGCTGACGAAGGAGGCGGCGATGAAAGCCCTGCGGCGGTACCTCCCCGAGATCGACTTAGACGAGGAGGACATCCCGCCGAGTCTCATCGACCGGATGATCGTCAAACGCGAGGACTTCCGGGGCGCGTTAAACGAGGTCGAACCGAGCGCGATGCGGGAGGTCCTCGTCGAACTTCCGAAGATCACCTGGGACGACGTCGGCGGCCTCCACGAGGCCAAAGAGCAGGTCCAGGAGAGCGTCGAGTGGCCCCTCTCACAGCCCGAGAAGTTCGACCGGATGGGGATCGACCCGCCGGCCGGCGTCTTGCTGTACGGCCCGCCGGGGACGGGCAAGACGCTGATGGCCAAGGCGGTCGCCAACGAGACCAACGCCAACTTCATCTCCGTGCGCGGTCCGCAACTGCTCTCGAAGTGGGTCGGCGAGTCGGAGAAGGCGATCCGCCAGACCTTCCGGAAGGCCCGGCAGGTCTCGCCGACGGTGATCTTCTTCGACGAACTCGACTCGCTGGCACCGGGCCGGGGCGGTGACGTCGGCTCCAACGTGAGCGAACGGGTCGTCAACCAGTTGCTGACCGAACTGGACGGCCTAGAGGAGATGGAGAACGTGATGGTCATCGGCGCGACCAACCGGCCGGACATGATCGACCCCGCACTGCTGCGCTCGGGTCGGTTCGACCGCCTCGTGATGATCGGCGAACCCGACACCGAAGGCCGCGAGCGCATCCTCGAGATCCACACCGACGACACGCCGCTCGCCGCCGACGTCAGCCTGCGAGAGATCGCCGAGATCACCGAGGGCTACGTCGGCAGCGACCTCGAGTCGATCGCCCGCGAGGCGGCCATCGAGGCCCTGCGCGAAGACGACGACGCCGACGTCGTCGAGATGCGCCACTTCCGGGCGGCCCTGGAGAACGTCCGCCCGACGATCACCGACGACATCTTAGACTACTACGAGCGGATGAAAGAGGAGTTCAAAGGCGGCACGAGTACGGTCGAACCCGGCGCTGGCCGCCGGGGCAGCCGGATCGGCTTCCAGTAGTCGGCCGCCGTTTTCGCCTCTCGCCTCGCGTCTCGTCGCGACTCGAGCGTTCTGCCGTCGGTCTGACGTCCGCTCATCGCCGACGTTCCGTCAGAAGACACCGTCTTCTATCGACGTCAGTCACGCCGACGAACCTCTCAGATCGGGTACCACCGTCGTAACGCCGCGATCGTGTGACTCAACAAATCATTGTGTGTTATTCACACACATTTTTTCTGTAAAGGGTGGAGAGGTGGTTATAAATCGTTTCGTCCGGTCTCGAACGGTCTTTGGAACACGTTAACCGCCGTGGATTCGAGTGAATCGGCCACAACCTCTCGAAACGCTCGGGGGCATATATGTGACAGTATTAGGAAAATGTGATATGTCTCCAGGTGTTCCAATGCCGGGTTCCCCGACCACGCACGACCGTCCAACGACCTCGGTTCGCGAGGCGTCGTCCGACACGAAACAGCCCGATCAGGGTAGACTCGAGCGCGTCTCTCCAGCGCTCGCGAAACCAGTCCGAATGACGAGTTTCTGGACGGCGATCGTACTGCCGTTCTTGCACGTTCCGTTGCTCGCGACGGGGCTGTCGAACGCCGCCGAGACGTTCACGTTCGTCGGACTCCTCGCGTTGAATCTCGTCGCGCTCTACGTCGGCCACTCCTACCGCCGCTGACACTCCCACCGCCGCTGATCGGCCCTCCGTTCTGTGCGTCCGCCTTTGACTACGGAACTCGAAGTAATTTGATTCGGAACGAAAAGCTATCCTTTCGAGCGCTGTCGTCGAACGTGGCTGACCTCCTCTCGTAACGCCCGGTGTTTCACGAGCACGAACCCGATGGCGATGACGACGAAGCCGACCGCGGTCGCGACGTCGACGACCTGTCCGAAGTAGAGCCAGTCGAAGATGGCGGCGAAGATCGGGGCGACGTACGAGACCATGTTGATCTCGACGGCCCCGAGGCGCTCGAGCAGGTCGAAGTACAGCAGGAAGCCGAGCGCGCTGGCGACGAGTGCGAGGTACGCGAGCGCGCCGAGTGCCTCTGGCTGGGTCCACGACTCGAGGTCGACCGGTTCGCGGAGGGCGAGGCTCACGGCGTGCATCACGACGGCGCCGCCGATCATCGACCAGGCTTCCATCGTCTCGATCGGCAAGGTGGCGTCGATACGCCGGGTGAGGACGCTTCCGAGCGCGAACGACGCTGCTGCCAGGAAGACGAGCAGTTTCGCGACCACGTCGGTTGCGAGGAGGTTCGACGGGTCGGGGCGAGCGATGATGGCGACGCCGACGAGTCCGATCAGGACGCCGACGACGCCCACCGGCGACAGCGCGTCCGACGGTACGAGCGCCCGGGCGAACCCGGTCGTCAGCACCGGCGAGAGACTCACCAGCACGGCGGCCGCGGCCGCCGTCGTGTGCTGTTGGCCGACGAACAGGAACGCGTGATAGGCGGCGATCATCAGGACCGCACCGACGGCGACCGTCGCCCACTGGTCGCGCCCTCGCGGGATCGGATCGTCGACCGCGTAGGCCGCGTACCCGAGCATCAGGACGCCCGCGACGTCGTAGCGCAAGGCGGCGAACAGGACCGGCGGAAAGTACTCGAGTCCGGCACTGATGGCGACGAAGGCCGTTCCCCAGACTGCAGCGAGCACCAGAAAGGGGACGAAGCTTCGATATCGGCTCACACACGGTGTCTCTCGTTCTCTCTCCTATCTGTTTCGCTTCGAAATGGCGTCGTCGCGACGGTGCTGTCGCGCTCCCCGGCCTCCCCCGAACGCTCATACTGCCGGACGTAAGTCGTGAAAGATTCTCGCCGTCCCGGGGTGGCGAGAATCTTCACACAGTTACGTCCGATAGTATCAGTCGACGACGCGTACGGGTCACGTTCGGCCTGCCGACCTCCTCGTTCGGCCCCGCCAACCTCTTCGGTGTCGGGGCCTTCTCGCTCGCACCACCGTTCGCGACGTCCCGTGGCCGTCGCCGGTGGCTGCCCGTGTATCGTCGTGACGTGTGAGACGTTACCGTAGACAGTACAGTTAAGTAGTCCTGTGGCTTACAGCCGATCATGGCCGCTCACGGCCGTCCCGCGCTGCGGGATCTGTTCGACGAGTCGCCGACGCCCCACATCGCCCACCCCCCTCGCACCCATCATCGTGACTTCTACGTCGCCACCGACGGGTCTTTTCGCGAGTCTGGTGGGGGACTGGGTGCCGTGATCGAAACGCGCGACGGGACTCGCGTCGCTCGCGTCGCGACGACCGACACGCCGCCGGACAACAACGTCGCCGAGTACCGGGCGTTGCACCTCGGCCTCGACGTCCTCGCGGCTCGCGCCCCGCCCGACGCCCGCGTCGGCGTCCTCGTCGACCACGACGACCTCGCCAGCAACGTCAACAACGCCGTCCTCGCCGCCGGTCACCCGGATCGAAAGCCGCCTCGCCCGTTCTCGATCCCGCCGGCCAGCACGAACCACTGGCGTGGCATCCGCGCTCGAGTCAACGGCTTCGAGGAACTTCGCGTCGCACGCATCGACAGCGACCAGAACCCCGCACACCCCCTCGCGAACGCCCCCGATCAGTACGCACACGTCAACGACGAACTCGACCGGTGTGTCCTCCCGGAGTGTCCGGAACCCACGGCCGCGGAGTTCCCGCCGCCGTCGCGGGCGAACCGTAACAGTGGCGGCAGCCACGCCTCCGACTAGCGTCTGCTGACCGTCGTTCGATCTGGTAAATCGCCAGCGTTAACCCGTCGGATCGCAGATTCCGTGGCGATGAGCCTCCGCGTCGCCGTCGCAGCGCCGTTCAAACAGAACGGCACTCGAACGCTTCGAGAGAACGAGTTCGTCGTCGCGCTCTCGCTGGACAGAGACTGGTTCTCGCCCGACCAGGCGAAGCGACTCATCGACGTCGCGACCGAACGGGAACTCGTAGAGCGAGACGGGGCCGAACTCCTCGTCGCGTTCGACCCCGCGGAGGTGACGGTGCCCGAGGAGTTCACTCCCGACGAGGACCTGCTGCGCGAGCGATCGGCGTTCGAGCAGGTGCTCGACGCGCTCGTGGCGGAGGGCCTCGAGAAACACGAGGCCGTCGGCGCGATCAACGCGTTGCAGGGCGACCTCGGCGTCACGATCGAGGTTGCGGCGGTCGTCTACGCCCGCCGGCAGGGGATCGACGTCGCGGACCTCGTCCCCGTCGCGCGGTCGGCGCTGACCGAAGACGATTAACGACGGGCGACGGAGGGACGTGTATGGTCGAGGATCGGATCACCGACGGCCGACGCATCGCCGAACTGCTCGCCTCGGAGATCGACGGACGCGAGGACGGCGAACTTGCCCACTTTGCCGTGACCAACGCCGACCGCGACGTCGAGCCGACGGTCGACGGCGCTCGCGCGTACGACGTCGAGCGAGACGGCGACCGCTTCGCACGCGCGTTCGTCCACGAAGACAGGGCCCACCTCGAGCTCGAGGCGGGTCGCGACGCGACGCTCGAGGCCGCCGAAGACGCCGACCTCAGGGTACGACCGAAGGCGACGACGCCGCCGAAGACGCTTTTGTTCGTCGAGAGCGGTGCGGAGGTAAAGCGAGCGACGAGCGTCCTCGAGGCTGCGAGCAGGGCGGCCGGAACCGACGGCGACGACGAGTGACCGCGAGCGGCGACGACGCGACGATCGGGGACGTCTCGAGGCTGCCGGCTGTGAGCCGACGCGGCCTCGGCGACTCGTCCCCGGCCCGTATTTTTACGTGAGCCGCCGCCGTCTGTCTCCCTCGAGTACGCTACGATGGACGTTCCCCGAGAAGGAGACGTACACACGGTCGAACGGACGTTTACGACCGAGGACGTACGCCGGTTCGCGGAACTCTCCGGAGATACACAGCCCCAGCACGTCGACCCCGACGAGGACGGTCGACTCGTGGTTCACGGACTGCTGACGGCGACGCTGCCGACCGCCATCGGCGGCGACCTCGAGGTGCTGGCACACACGATGGAGTTTACGTTCCACCGGCCGGTCTACACGGGCGAGTCGATCACCTGCACGTGGACCACCGAGGACGTCGAGGAGCGCGACGATCGGTACGAACTCGATGTATCGATCGACTGTCGCAACGACGACGACCTCGTGGTGAGCGGCTCGGTTACGGGACTGATCTGGAAGTAGCTCGTCCCTCGCCCGATCGCGTCACTCGAGCGTCGCGACGACCGCCGGCACTTCCTCGGGAACCGCGGGCTGGTCGACGTGTGCGACCGCCCGCGGGTCTGGAGCGGGGCCGTCCTCGAGTAACACCTGGACGGCGTGCATGTCGGCGTTGGTCGCGCCGTAGACGTCGGCTTCGACCTCGTCGCCGACGTACACCGCGTCCCCGGGGGCGACCTCGAGTTCGTCGAGCACCGCCTCGAACGCCCGCCGGTCGGGCTTGCCGGCCTCGAGTTCGCCGGTCACGACGGCGGCGTCGAACGTCTCCTCCCAGCCGAGCGTCTCGAGTTTGTCCCGCTGGGCGCGGACGGGGCCGTTCGTCAGCAGACCGACGCGGTACTCGCGTCCGAGGTCCTCGAGCATCGCCTCGACGCCTGGAACGGGCGCGAGCGCGTCGGCGATCGTCTCCCGGTAGGCCGCGGCGACCGCGCCGGGGTCGACGTCCGCGTCGCAGTCCTCGAGCAGGTCGGCGAAGATCGGGCGGCGGGTCTCGCGGGTGAGGTTGTGCCGGTGTGCCTCGAGGTAGGCCTCGCGCGAGAGCGGCGGTGCACCGGCCGTCCGCGCCGCCTCGGCGAGGATCGTTTCGCGGTCCCGGTCGGGGACCGCCAGGGTGTAATCGAGGTCGAAGACGACCGCCCGTGGCATGTGTCTACGCATACGGCCGAGAGGATTTGAAGATGTCTGTTCTGCGCGTTAGACCGTCCCGTCCGACTCGAGCCACGGGACGACGCGTCTCTCGATCGGACTCGAGTACTGCATGAGCGAGGTCCCGAGGATGCTCATTACCAGGACGTAGCCGACCGCAAAGGCGTAGATCGTGTTTGCAACGTCTTCCGGAAGGCCCTCGCCGGCACCGCTGAGAGCGATGCTCGCGATGATCAGCGAGAACTCGCCGCGCGTGACCATGCCGAGTGCGACCCGCGTCGACCGCCGCGCGTCGAGGTCGTAGATGCGCCCGCCGAGGTAGCCGCTCGCGAGTTTCGTCGGCGTCGTCACGAGCGCCGCGATGGCGACGAGCGACGCCACGCCGGCGAACAGCGTCGGGTCGGTGACCAGTCCGATCCAGAAGAAGAAGACGGCGGCGAAGGTGTCGCGGACGGGCTCTAACAGCCGCTCGAGTTCGGTGACGTGGTCGGTCGAGCTGAACGCCATGCCGACGAAGAAGGCGGCGACGGCCTCGCTGACGCCGAGTGCGAGCGCACCGCCGGCGATCAGGACGGTGATGCCGACCGCCCGGAGGACGACGAACTCGTTCGAGTCGGCCTCGAGGCTGCGCTGGAACAGCGCCGTACCGAAGTACACGAGCACGGAGAGTCCGAGGAGAAACGCGACCGCGAGGCCGATCGATCGTGCGGCCTCGCCGACGCTTCCCCCGCCGAGGACGAGTGCGGCCGCGATCGAGAGGTAGACGGCGATGACGAGGTCCTCGAAGACGAGCGTGCCGAGCATCGGGTTGGCCTCGTCGTTTGCGATCCAGCCGAGGTCGATCAGCGACTTGGTGATGATCGCAGACGAGGAGATGTAGACGACGCCCGCGACGAGGAAGGCAGGCAGGAACGCTCGAAAGAGGACGTAACCGACGACGAGTCCGACGCCGAAGTTGACGACCAGGTCGACGACGCCGGCTCTCCCGATTCGGTTTCTGGCCGCCAGGAGCCGGTCGACGTTGAACTCGAGACCGAGGAAAAAAAGCAGGAAGACGATCCCGAGTTCGGCTCCGAGGGCGACGAAGTCGGTCTCGGCGAGCGCGAGGGCAGATCCGTGTGGCACGGCGTCGGTCCCGAGGAGCGCGGGGAAGTCGAGTCGCCCGAGGACGTGCGGGCCGAGTCCCATCCCGACGAGGATGTAAAAGGGGATGACCGACTGGCCGATCCGGTTCGCCACGAGGCCGGCGAGCGCGACGGCCCCGAAGAGGACGCCGACGTCGACCAGAGCGGTTTCAGTCGCCACTCCGTCTCACCTCCGGCGGTGTCGTCATCGTCCGGTCACCGTTCGTCGCTGCTTCCGAGCAGCTTTTCGAACTCTCTGCAGTCCTCTCGATCGCCGACGACGACGAGCGTGTCCCCGACCTCGATCCTCGTCTCGGGCGTCGGCGACGTGATCACCTCGTCGTCGCGCTGGATCGCGATGATCGAGACGCCGGTCACCTCGCGAATCCTGGCGTCGCCGATGGTCTGGCCGGCGAGTTCGCCGTCCGACGCGACGCTGTACCACTCGATGTACGTCCCCTCGGTGAGCAGCGTCTCGACGCGCTCCGTCTGGACGGGCTGGAAGTACGCCCCCTCGAGTATCGTCCCGACCGTCCGGGCGAGCCGATCCGACAGCTCGAAGAGTTTGTCGGAGTCGGCGTCGGCCTCCGGCTTCAGGAACACCTCCCGCTTGCCCGTGTTGTGCGTGACGACGACGAGCCGCTCCCCGTCCTCGAGTTCGATCTCGTACTTCTTTCCCACGCCGGGGAGGTCGCTCTCGTAGACCGTCATACGAAGACGACGGGCGGGAGACATAATAAAACGCGTGACGACGGGACGGCCAGACCGGTCGCGCTGGCGCTTCGAGACGATCCGCGGCAAACGAGTCACAGCGTTTATGAGTGGTCTGCGAGTCTACGCAGATACGGCAGACCGCGCCGACGTCGACCGGCGGGGTGTGGACGCAGTTCGACGACACCGTTCGATCCAGACGAGAACCGATGAGCAGGAACCTACACGTCGATTATCGCTCGAGTGTCAGTTACGTCGGGACGGTACTGAAGTATCTCTCGCTGACGCTCCTGTTTCCGACCGCCGTCGCAGTGTACTACCGCGAGAGCCCCGTGCCGTTTCTCGTCGCGCTCGTCGTCGCCGTCGCGCTCGGACTGGCGCTCGAGCACCTCGAGCCGGAGCCGACGCTCGGCCACCGGGAGGCGTTCCTGCTGGTCTCGCTCACCTGGCTGGTCGTGCCCCTCGTCGGGACGATCCCGTACCTCGTCGCCGGTCAGGGGACCGTCGCCCACCCGGTGGACGCGCTGTTCGAGAGCATGAGCGGGTTCACCACGACCGGGGCGACGGTTCTCGAGGAAATCTCCGTCGAACGCCACTCCCGGTCGATGCTGCTGTGGCGACAGCTCACCCAGTGGCTCGGCGGGATGGGCATTCTCGTGTTGATGGTCGCGATCCTCTCGGAGCTGTCGGTCGGTGGCACCCAGCTCATCCGGGAGGAGGCCCCCGGCATCGAGGTCGAGAAGCTCACGCCGCGCATTCGAGACACGGCGCGGGCGCTCTGGGCGATCTACGCCGGGTTCACCGTCCTCGCCGTCGCCGTCTACTACGGGCTTCACCTCGTGGGGCTGGCCCCGAACATGACCTTCTACAACGCGGTCGCACACGCGCTCACGACGTTGCCCACGGGCGGGTTCTCGCCCGAGGCGCGAAGCGTCGAGGCGTTCACGCCGGCCGTCCAGTGGGCCGTCATGCTGTTTATGATCGTCGCGGGGACGAACTTCGCGCTGTACTGGTACGCGGTACGGGGCCAGCCCGACCGACTGCAGCGAAACCCCGAGTTCCGCACGTACCTCTTCGCGATGGGCGTCGTCGGCGTCCTCCTGTCTGGCCTGCTGTTTCTGGGCGTCGGCCTCGCCGAGACGCCGGCGATCGACCCGCTCCCGGGCGACCTCGAGCACTCGCTTCGTCAGGGGCTCTTCCAGGCGATCGCGATCGTGACGACGACCGGCTACGCGAGCATGGACTTCAACACCTGGGACCCGTCGGCACAGGTGGTCCTCCTGTTCGCGATGTTCCTCGGGGGATCGGCCGGTTCGGCGGCCGGCTCGGTCAAGATCGTCCGCTGGTACGTCATCCAGAAGTCGATGCACCGCGAGATGTTCAAGGTCGTCCACCCGCAGGCGGTGCGTCCGGTTCGAATGGGCAAGGCTGGTGACGTCGTCGACGAGGACACGGTTCACAGCATCTTCGTCTTCGTCGGGCTGTTCCTGACGCTGTTCGTCGTCTCGACGGTCCTCCTGTTTCTCGACGCCCATCGCACGGGGCTGTCGCTGTCGGCGCTCGAGGCGACGAGCGCCACGATCGCGACGCTCGGGAACGTCGGCCCGGGGTTCGGCCTCGTCGGGCCGATGGAGAGCTACTACCCGTTCTCGAACGCAGCGAAACTCTACATGGTGTTTCTCATGTGGATCGGCCGCCTCGAGATCCTCTCCGTGCTCGTCATCTTCACGCCGGCGTACTGGCGGTCGTGACCGTGACGTGGCGTGCACGCGAAGGTCGACCGCTCGTCGACCATCCGTGACGTCGAGGCGGCCGTCGCCGATCGACTCGCGTCTCGGGTGTCCACCGAACCGGGCCACGGTCGGGTTCGTAACCTACTTGGAACGCACGCGCGCTACCTCGTTCATGAACTTCTTCGACCGGCTGCACGACCGCATCCGGACGGTCGACAGCGTCGTCTCGGTCGGCCTCGACCCCGACCCGGATCGCATCCCCGACCACCTGCGCGACCACGACCTCCCCCGGTGGGCGTTCAATCGCCGGATCATCGACGCCACCCACGAACACGCAGCCGTCTTCAAGCCCAACGCCGCCTTCTACGAGGACCCCGACGGCTGGCGCGCACTCGAGGAGACGATCGCCTACGCCCACGGCAAGGACGTCCCCGTCCTGCTGGACGCGAAACGGGCGGACATCGGAAACACGGCCCGCCAGTACGCGAAGGTCCTCGAGACGGTCGACGCGATCACCGTCAACCCCTACATGGGCCGGGACTCGCTGCAGCCGTTTCTCGCCGACGAGACCTCGGGCGTCTTCGTCCTCTGTCGGACCTCGAACCCCGGCGGGGCCGACTTACAGGACCTCACGCTCGAGACGGGCGAACCGCTCTACGAGCGCGTCGCCGCCCTCGCCGACCTCTGGAACGAGAACGACAACGTCGGCCTCGTCGTCGGCGCGACGAAGCCGGAAGAACTCGAGGACCTCCGCGAGCAGGTGCCCGACCTGCCGTTTCTCGTCCCCGGCGTCGGCGCACAGGGTGGCGACGCCGAGGCCGCCGTCGAGTACGGCCTCGCAAACGGCGTCGGCCTCGTCAACTCCTCGCGCGGGATCATCTTCGCCGGTGAAGACGCGGGCGAGGAGTTCGCTGCCGTCTCCGGACGGGCCGCGAAGCGGCTGAAACGGCGGTTGAACCAGTATCGCGACTGACCGGCGGGTCGAAACGGCCGTCGCCTCGACGAGCACGCCGGGCCCTACGTCGTCGAGATCACGACGACGGCGATCCCGGCGACGCCGGCGAGAACCCCGACCGCACGTGCCAGCTGTTCACCCCGCGCGACCGTTCGCTCGAGCGAGAGCGCGACCGCGATCAGCGCCATCCAGACGACGTTCATCGAGCCCACGATCACCATGAACGCGAACAGCGCCCAGCAACAGCCGACGCAGAACACGCCGAACTGCCAGCTCGTCCGGACGGCACCGCGAACCCCCGGTCGGTGGTGGCTCATGAGAAAGCCAAGCGGCGACCGACAGTACCGCAGGCACCGGTACTTGTACGGCGAGAGCTGATAGCCCGCCAGGAGCAGCAACGTTCCGCCCATCAGGAGCCCGCCGTGGGCGTTCGCGAGGGTGGCGATCGGCACCAGCGCATTGACGGCGAGCGGGACGACTCCCGTCAGCGTCCACACGAGCGAGTACGTTCCGACGAACGCCCCGACGCGCACCGCTTTCCCCGCGGTCGTCGTTCCCTCGAGCGTCCTCGCGTACAGCCGAAACAGCGGGACCGACGACGGGTACATCATGGCGATCATCATCACGCCCCACATGCCCAGGTAGAGGCCGATGCCCGTCGCGCCGTTCGAGAGTGCCATCGCCTCCGGCACTCCCGGATCGGACATTCGCATCCCCGTGCCCGTCTCGCCGCCTGGCATCGGAAGCCAGCGGCCGACGACCGCCGCCCACGCGAGCAGCGCGATCACGTAGGTAACGAGCGCGACGATCGGGCCGGAACGGACGGAAATCCAGTCTCGAAACGAGTTCCGCGTCCCCATGGCTGGTCGGTTGGATCGGCGTCCCGCCCCCGTCAGGCGTTCGCCAGTTCGAAGTCGCCGAGGTAGGCGTTGTTCTCCGAGACGTCCCACGTGAACTGGTCGTCGTAGGAGACGGTCGCCGTCGTCGACCTGCCGGTCTGCATCTCGTGGCTGGCCGTCAGCGGGTGGGGTGCGATCGTGCCGACCTCCCCGTTGAACCCGACCGCGCCGCTGGCGTCCATCTCGACGACGTCCCCGACCTCGACGGCGAAGTCCGATCCGTCCCGCGAGAACCTGATCGGCACGGTCGCGACGTCGGCGGACCTGACGTGTGCGTCGGCGACCGCCGCCCAGATCCCGCCGGCGCGACCGAAGTAGATGTCCTCGAGGGCCTCGCGCTGGTCGTCGTCGGCCGTCTCGTCGACGAGGAGTACGACGTCCCACTCCGTCTCGGGACTGAACATGACGCCCTCCTCGGTCGAGATGAGCATCCCGACGTCTAACCCGTCCAGGTCCACGTCGCCGTAGTGCCCCTCTTCGATGTGCCACGCCAGCGAGGCGTTACAGACGCCGCCGTCCGGTTGCTCCATCCAGATGCACTGGCACGCGACGTCGCAGTTGCAGGCTTCGACGTAGTCCCCCTTGAGAGTCCATTCCTGCGTCATTGGTGAAAACCATGGTATACGACAACGCGTAACACGATAAAGCTATCACTCCCTCACTGCGCCAGAACTGGCGTCGCTCTCACCGCTCGCTCGCAGTGACGTCGACGCGATCGCCCCTGGTCGAGTCGTCGTCGCACTCGAGTCCGACGACGCGGCCGGCGATCCGGTCGCCGACGATCCGGCCGACGATCTCGACCTCGACCGGGTCGGCGGGCGGGCGCTCCTCGAGTCGCTCTACCCCCTCGACGACGGCGACGTCCATCGGACTCGCGGGGTAGGGGTGGTCGGCGACGAGCTGGCCGTCTCGCTGCTCGAGGTCGAGACAGAACGTCTCGCCGACGGCGAGCGACTCCGACAGCAGGTCGCGGATCGAGACCATCAGAACCGGTAGGTGTCGGTCTCGTCTCGCTCTCGAGCGGGCCGCGCCTGGGCGGCGCAGTCTGCACACAGGCCGAGGTCGGCGTCGTAGTGAACCTCGCAGACGAGGGCCCCGCAGTTGTCACACCGGTGTTCGGCGGGACGGGATTCGCAGATCTGGCACAGGCCGGTGATGCTCATGGCGAGACGTACGGGCTCGAGTGGCTTGAAACCGGGCCGGAGTCGCCACCTCGCTGCGTTCGCGCCACCGTCCTCGAGGTGCGACCTTCCTCACCGCCGACTCGGCCGACGGCGTGAACTTTAGGAGTGTGCACGCCGAAGAATACGTCGTGCAACGGTCGCCGTTCGTCCTCGGGCTGGCCGCAGTGTTCGCAGGCATGGCAGCGTTGCTGATCGGCGGTGCCGCCGTCAGCGGTCAGCCGTTCGCGCTGGTCGTCGCCGTCCCGCTCGGACTGACCAGCTACTTCATGTACTACCACGGCAGCGGGAAACTCGCGGAGGCCGTTTACCAGCGACAGCAGGGCCGCCGTCGCGACGACTTCGAGGCGCGATCGCGCGGTGGTTTCGGCGCGGGGCCGCGCTCGCGCGGGCGAGCCCGCACTCGAGCCGAACGCGAGGCGCGTGCCCGGTTCGGCGTCGGGGCCGACTCGAGAGCACGCAGGGGCGGGGCCCGGAGTCGCCCACCCCGCCCGGAGCAGGGCCCGTCGCGTGCCGAAGCCCGGAAGGTACTCGGCGTCAGCACCGACGCCGATTCCGCGGAGATCAAACGCGCCTACCGAGAGAAGGTAAAGGAGGTCCACCCCGACCGCGGCGGCGACGAGGAGACGTTCAAACGCGTGACCGCAGCGTACGAGCGTCTCAGCGACTAGCTCGGGACCGCAACTGTGTCATCGATTGACGAACGACGAGAAGCCTTTTGCTGTGTGACCCTCTAGCGGGGAATATGAGCCGTGACCGGGCCCTGCTGGAGCGGGCCCTGGAACGTGGCGAACAGGACGGTGGCAGCATCGAGTTCAAGGAGCGACTCTTGCAGGACGTCCACCTCGCGGACGGCCGACGGGAGAGTCTTGCCGCCCAGCTTCGACACCGCGTTCTCTCCGGCGACGGCGAGGCGACGTACGTCGTCGGCGTGACCGACGACGGTGGCCTCGCCGGCATCGATCCCGACACGTTCTCCGAGACGATGGACGTCCTCTCGCTGCTGGCCGAGGAGGCCGGTGCCCACATCGACGACGTCCAGACGTGGGGCGTCAAAGACGGACTCGTCGGCGTCGCGACGATCTGCGACGGTGCCGTCCTCGAGACCGACGACGAACACGTCGTCGTCGGGACGGCCGGCCACGTCGACCACGGCAAGAGCACGCTCGTTGGCTCGCTGATCACCGGAACCGCAGACGACGGCGACGGCGGGACGCGGGCGTACCTCGACGTCCAGCCCCACGAGGTCGAACGGGGGCTCTCCGCCGACCTCTCGTACGCCGTCTACGGCTTCGACGACGACGGGCCAGTCCACGTACGCAACCCCGACCGCAAGGCCGACCGCGCACAGGTCGTCGAGGAGGCCGACCGCCTCGTGTCGTTCGTCGACACCGTCGGCCACGAGCCGTGGCTGCGGACGACCATTCGCGGGCTCGTCGGGCAGAAACTCGACTACGGCCTGCTCGTCGTCGCCGCGGACGACGGGCCGACCCGGACCACGCGCGAACACCTGGGCGTCTTGCTCGCCACCGACCTCCCGACGATCGTCGCGCTCACCAAGACCGACCTCGTCGACGACGAGCGGGTCGCCGAGGTCGAACGCGAGGTCGAGCGCCTGCTGCGCGACGTCGGCAAATCCCCACTGCGGATCGAGCGCCACGGCGTCGACGCGGCCGTCGAGGAGATCGGCGACACCGTCGTCCCGATCGTCGAGACCAGCGCCGTCACGATGGCGGGACTCGAGACGCTCGACGAACTGTTCGATCGCCTCCCGAAGACCACCGACGACGACGGCGAGTTCCGGATGTACGTCGACCGAAGTTACTCCGTCACCGGCGTCGGCGCGGTCGCCTCCGGCACCGTGATGGCCGGCGAGGTCGAGGCCGGGGACGACCTCCTGCTCGGCCCGATGCCCGACGGTCACTTCGAGGAAGTCGAAGTGCGCTCGATCGAGATGCACTACCACCGCGTCGACCGGGCACGGGCCGGCCGGATCGTCGGCATCGCGCTCAAGGGAATCAAAGAGACCGCCATCGAACGCGGGATGGTCCTCCTGCCGGCAGACGCCGACCCCACGCCGGTCCGCGAGTTCGAGGCCGAGGTGATGGTGCTCAACCACCCGACCCGGATCGGCGACGGCTACGAACCCGTCGTCCACCTGGAGACGATCGGCGAGGCCGCGGCGTTCTACCCCGAGGACGGTCGCCTCCTGCCCGGCGACAGCGGGAAGACCCGCGTCCGATTCAAGTTCCGGCCGTACCTGGTCGAGGAGGGACAGAAGTTCGTCTTCCGCGAGGGCCGGAGCAAGGGCGTCGGGACGGTGACCGACGTCGACCCGATCGACTGACGGGCCGACTACGCCGCCGTCCGTTCGCGACGATACCCGCTTTCGCTACGCTCGGCGAGATCCAGCACGACCGCCCACTCGAGGACCCGCTCGACGCGCTCGCGCCAGACCTCGTCGACCCGGTCGCCGTACCGGTACTGTTCGTACTGGGGAATCTTCTCGCGAAATCGTTCGTACACTTCGTCGGTCGACAGCGGCCCGTCGGCGGCCTCGAGCGTCTCGAGGACGGCCTCGACGCCGTAGATCCGTTCGCGAAACGTCCGACGCAGCTCTTCGGGATCCAGGTCGCGCCGCGTCCGGGTGAATCCGGACGATCCCTCCTCTGCCAGCCCGAGCGCACGCAGGAAGGTCAGCCACGTCCGGGCCTCGTCTCGCGGTGCGATCTCGGTCCGGCGCATGATCCGCGCACAGCAGTCGTCCTCGTTCGCGGGAATCAGCGGCACCGCCTGCTGGACGGTCGCGATCGACTCGAGGTCCTCGGGTGCCTCGGGAACGAGTTTGAACTGCACGGTTACAGGTTAAAGGAGTCGGCCACCAGCGACTCGTTCGTCTCGCCGTAGACGTGCGTCGGACCGCCAAGCACGTCGACGGTGACTTTCGCCGGGGCGAACAGCTCCGCGGGCGTCTCCGCGAACGACCACTCGAGATCCTCGAAGATCTCGGCGAACGGCCGGCCGTGTTCGTCGGCCGCAGTCGAGGGAATCTCGTCGAAGCGGTCGAACTCCTCCCGGACGACGAGGTGGGCCGTCCCGCCGTAGGCGAGCGCGTCGTTCGTCCGCGCGATGGCCGCTCGTTCGTCGGCTGCGACGGGTGCGACCGGCGCACGGCCGGAGGCCGAGACGACGTCGAGCGGGTCGTAGCCCAGTTCGGCCAGCCGGAACGTGGCGAGTTCGGCGGCTCGAGCCGCGTTCGTGACGCTCCCGACGAGGCTCGCGGTCGGGTAAGCGAGCAGGAAGACCCCGTTCGTCTCGACGTCGGCGAAGTCGGCGACCTGTTCGGCTGCCGCCTCGGTCGGGTGCTCGTCGGTCTCGACGGCGAGTGCGGTCAGGTCGAAGGCGTCCGTGTAGCCGATCCGCTGGAACTCGTCTTCCTCGGCGACGAGCGCGCGGGCCGGGCCGCTGCCGAGTCCCTCGAAGTCCTCGGTCGCCAGCTCCCAGCCGGCCTTCTGGGAACACAACAGCGCGAGCGCAGGCTGGTCCGTCGAGAGCTCTACGTGTGGGATCGGTGCACCGTCGAGCTCCGCCAGCTCTCGCGACGGCGTCGCCAGCCCCGCCGTCTGAATCTCGGCCGCCAGCAGACCCGCCTCGAGTCCACCGTCGAACTCGACGCCGAAGTCGAGCACCGTCGCCTCGTTCTCGAGTTCGTACGCGCCGACGTTCAGCTCCTCGGCGTACTCGAGGGCTTCGTCGATCAGCTCGATCGCCATCCGGTTGAGACTCTCCATGAACGGGGGTTCTCCCTCCCGCCTAAAACAGTTTGCCAGTTCGTCTGTTGGCGCGACGCGTCGAGCGACGTGCCCGTCAGTCCGCCACGTCGTATCTGGCGTCCTCGATCGCGTCGCCGATCGCGGCCCCGTCGACCGTCGACGGGTCGTGTTCGACGCGAACCTCGTCGCGCTCGTGGTCTGCCGTCGCCGAGGAGATCCCCGAAAGCGCCTCGAGTGCGTCGCGGACGTTCTGTCCACAGCCGCCGCAGGCCATGCCGTCGACCTCGAGTGTCGTCTGTTCCAGATCGTGACTCTCGTTCGATCTGCTTTGAGCGTTCTGCTCTCGTCTGCCGGCCGTCGTCTGCAGTATCGTTTTCACGCGTGCACGCGAGGTCAACGGACGTCCACGGCCGTTAGTGCTCCCGACTCGTCGCTTCCCTCCCGAGGTGTTCTTCCACCGCCGCGACTTTCTCCTCGGCGGCTCCCTCGCTCGTTCGTTTGTCGTCGATCTTCAACACCGTACTCACTCGATCCGCGTCGACCGCCTCGTGGGCCGCCCGCGCGGCGGCGAACAGTTCCGCGACGTCGTCGGCTTCGATCGTCGTCCCCATCGGCGTCGTCTCGTAGGCGACGTCGAACTCCTCGAGCGCGTCGACTGCCTTCGCGACCTCGCCGGCCATACTCCCCTCGACGACCGGTGCGACGCTCAGAAACGCGATGACCGTCATACGAACCTCGAGAACGTCGAGGAGAAAAGACCTGTCGGAGGGGTGGCCGGACTACCGTCGTCTGCGGCCGTCGTCAGCGGGGAGGGGAGGGCGGGGGGCGTCAGCGGGCGGGTACACGAACACGTCGCCGTTCGCGTACACGTAGACGTCGTGGTCGAGGGCAGTGAACGCGACGTGTCCGATCGTCCGTTCCGATCCGTCGGCTTTCGAACTGAAGATGTGCTCGAGTGCGTCCGGATCGACGCAATCGTACAGCGAGAACTCGCCCTGGGTGACGTCGACGTCTGCGATCGCCGCGAGTCCGTGTACGATCGTCGTCGTTAACGTCGCGCTACCGTCCTCGTCGTAGCGGAGGACGTACCGATCGTTCGCTCGGTCGTACCGGGGACCGTACTGCTCGTCCGTGGAAGATACTTTCGTTTGCATTGCGGTGCCTACCGTTCAATCGTCCATTGGATCGTAGTAACTCGTACTACAAAAGTCAATCGGCGACAGAATTAGTGACCGTACGTTACATTCACGACGCTTGTACTGTCGATCGTATCTCACACTCTGTCGATCGAGATCGTTTCGCCAGTTGAACTATCAGCCGCCGACGCCGGCACAGATCGTGTAGAACCCTGACGAAATACGTCGTTACTCGAGTACCCATACCGGCGCTCGCGAGTAAGAACGTCTTTCTCGGCCGAATCTCTCCCTCCAGTCGGTTCACTCGAGTCGTCTCTCTGGTGGCACGCTCGAGACGTCTCTCGCCCGCTGTCGAAGCGGGCCCGGAGAACTGCGCTGGCTGGGATTTGAACGACGCCGAGACGTTCCGGGCGCGTGGCTCGCTTCGCTCGCCATTCCGGGCTGCGACTCGTCTACTTCAAATCCAGATCGACATTCCTGAATTCATCGCGTACTCGCGACACGCTCGCGGCCGCTCGTCGGATCGAACTCAGAGAAATGCGCTGGCTGGGATTTGAACCACGGTCGCAGCGAAGCTGCTCTCTGATTCAAAGCCAGATTCGATTTCTCCGAACACGAATACTCGCGTTGCTACGCAACGCTCGCGACGTTGTGTTCGGAGAAATGCGCTGGCTGGGATTTGAACCCAGGTTGTGACCATGGCAAGGTCACGTGATACCACTACACTACCAGCGCCCTACTTCTTTGCTGCACTCTCATCTAATTCGGCATGGATGTATAAGGGTTGCGAATCGACCGAGCTGTGGATGGAGACGACGTATCATACCAGATCGTCGATCCGATTCTTTCGAATTCGAATCAGACGACGATCGTATCGCAGTCTCGTGGTTTCTCGGCGCTCCTCGAGTCGCTCGCGGGTCGTGGTGACAACCAGCGAGACGAGACGTGATACTGCCGGACGACACGGTGCAGCCATCGATCGCACTCGAGACGCTGTCGTCGCTGCCGACGGCCGTCGAGACGCGATCGAGGAGTCACTGACTGTTGTCCGGTAATATGAGAAGCAGTCGGGAGCAGCCGGTGCCAGCCGAAGAACGCGCGCGACTGGCTACTGTTCTGGCTCGAGTGCGTCGTCGACCAGCGCCATGAACCGATCGACGAGGCGGTCGACGGTCGACGGTTTGACCTCCTCGAGGAGGTCTCTGGTCTCGTCGGGTCGGGTCAGGTCGAGGACGACTCCCTCCGTGGTGTGGCGTTTCCTGACGACGTCCTGTTCGGTGAGGCGATTCAAGTGCCACTCGAGTGTGCTCCGGGCGATGCCGATCGAGTCTGCCACGTCGCCGGGCCGGGCGGGGCCGTTGGCGAGCAGATAACAGAGGAGTTCGCGGCTGGTCTCGCGGCGAAACAGGGCGATGGCGGCCCGTTCCCACTCGGAGTACGTCGGCGGGTAGTAGTGGGTCTGCCCGTAGACGTGCTCGTCGACGATCTCGCTGGCACGGCTGAGTTTGCGAACGTGGTACTGTACCTGTCCCGACGCGAGGTCGAGTTCGCGCACGAGCGCGTTGAAGTGGACACCGGGATTGGCTTCGATGTAGTCGTGGATCTGTCGGCGCGTATCTGTCATGGGTCTACTCTCAGGGTCGGTCCGTATGCGTGGCCGAGAGCGCGGTCGCAGTAGACGTCGGCGACGTCGACCACCGACGGGGGTCGACTGCCATCGGTGGCTGGCCACTCTCGGCCGTTACGCGAACCTTGTAACCTCTTTAGAGTAGGTCTGACGCGCATTTTCACTGCGTGGGAATCGGAAGACAGGTTAATGACGAGCTAGTACGAGGAACAACATTGAAAATCGTCGAGTGTTGGTGGCGAATGCACGGATTTATCGACGCAACGATCCCGCTCGAGGCCTACCCGGAGGTGAGCGGGTCGCCTCTGCTGATTTCGGTGATACTGCTGGCCGCGAGTGGGACGGGGGCACTGTTCGTCGTCGGACTCTTCGCCTGGTATCGACGTCGAAGCGTCACCTACCTGTTGATCACGACGGCGCTTGGAATCCTCGCGTTGCGCGCAGTTGTCGGACTCGGAACGGTGATGGGGCTGGTGCCGATGTTCGTCCACCACCTGACCGCACACCTGTTCGACTTTCTGATCTCGCTGCTGTTGCTCAGTGCGGTGTTCGTCGGTCGAAAGGAACGTCGCCGATCGTGACCGTCTCTCGCTCTATCGTAACTGTGCCCCGAATTATCACGAATTCTGGACTGTGAACCCCTCACAGCCGGAAACGAATCCGCTACCCTTTTAAGACCCTGTACGCAAGAATCGCTACAGTCTAGTGACGAGGCGCCGAAGCGTCACGGCATGACCGTCAGCGTACTCGTGCCGTCGTCGCTCGCCCGAGAAGCCGAGGACAAACGCGAGGCGACTCGCAAACTCGGCTACGTCGCCCGCGCGGCGACGATCTTCCGGGCGGATCGTCTGGTCGTCTTCCCCGATCGGGACGGCGAAACCGGGCGATTCGACGGCGGGTTCGTAAGCACCGTACTGCGGTACGCCGCGACGCCGCCGTACCTCCGAAAGGAGGCGTGGGGCAAGCGGGACGAACTGGAGTACGCGGGCGTCTTGCCACCGCTCCGCGCCACGTCACAGACCGGCTCCGAATCGAACGGTTCGGGGTCGTTAAGACAAGGAATCGTGACCGAGGTCGGACCTGATCAACGCGTGCGGGTCAATTGCGGCTTGCAACACCCGATCTCACTCGTCGTCCCGCCGAAAATGGCGGTCGACGAGGGAGAGCGCGTGACAGTCAGGATCTCTTCGCGACGACCGGTCCGGGCGAAGCTCGTCGACGAGCCCCTCCCGGGGTTTGCAGTCGAGCAGACGGACCTCTCTGCAGCACTCGGCCGTGAGGACGCCGGCGTCTGCATCGCAGCCTCCCGATTCGGTGAGGAACTCACCGTGGGACGGCTCGAGACGCTGGCCGGACGCGTCGACCGCGACGGGATGACCGTCGCGTTCGGCGCGCCCGAGCGAGGGCTGCCGGACATCCTCGGAATCGAGGCGTCGACCGTCGGCGTCGACCCAGCGGGGCGACGAGACGGCGACGACAGCAGCGTCGAACCCACAGCGGATCCGGGGTTCGACCTCTGGTTGAATACGGTTCCGAACCAGGGCAGCGAGGTGGTGCGAACTGAGGAAGCGATGTTCGCCACCCTCGCTGCTCTCTCACTGAGAGCGTGATAGAATGCCACAACAACACGCACCACGCAAAGGCTCACTCGGGTTCGGCCCACGGAAGCGGGCGACCAGCGAGGTCCCACGCTTCAACTCGTGGCCGGACGACGAAGGACAGCCGACGCTCCAGGGCTTCGCGGGCTACAAGGCCGGCATGACCCACGTGGTGATGATCGACGACGAGGCTAACTCGCCGACTGAAGGGATGGAACAGACCGTCCCCGTCACTATCGTGGAGACGCCGCCGATGCGCGCCGTCGCCCTGCGTGCGTACGAAGACACGCCGTATGGAATGAAGCCGCTAACCGAGGTCTGGACCGACGAGTTCGTACCCGAACTCGACCGCGTCCTGGACCTTCCCGGAGACGACTACGACGCCGACGCCGCGGAGGACGAACTCCGTGGCTACCTCGAGGAGGGTCGCGTCGCGGACGTGCGGGTCATCACCCACACCGTCCCCGGCGAGATCCAGTCGGTGCCGAAGAAGAAACCCGACGTGATGGAGACTCGCGTCGGCGGCGGCTCGATCGACGAGCGCGTCGACTTCGCACTCGAGGTTCTCGCCGACGGCGGCGAACACGTCATGAACGACGTGTTCCGCGCCGGCGAGTATCTCGACGCGAGCGGCGTCACGAAGGGGAAAGGGACCCAGGGTCCCGTCAAACGCTGGGGCGTCCAGAAACGCAAGGGCAAACACGCCCGGCAGGGCTGGCGCCGCCGCATCGGGAACCTCGGCCCCTGGAACCCCAGCCGCGTCCGCTCGACGGTCCCCCAGCAGGGGCAGACCGGCTACCACCAGCGGACGGAACTGAACAAGCGCCTCATCGACATCGGTGACGGCGCGGACGCGACGGTCGACGGCGGCTTCGTCAACTACGGCGAAGTCGACGGCCCGTACGCGCTGATCAAGGGCTCGCTCCCCGGGCCACAGAAGCGCCTCGTGCGCTTCCGCCCGGCGATCCGACCCGGAGACCAGCCGCGCCTCGATCCCGAGGTTCGGTACGTCTCCACCGCATCTAACCAGGGATAAGCCATGGACGCAACAGTACGCGACCTGGACGGTGCCGACGCGGGAACGGTCGAGCTCCCGGCGATCTTCGAGACCCAGTATCGCCCGGACCTCATCGCCCGCGCCGTTCGCACCGCCCAGGCCAACCGAAAACAGGACTACGGCGCCGACGAGTTCGCCGGCCTTCGAACGCCGGCCGAGTCGTTCGGCAGCGGTCGCGGTCAGGCACACGTCCCCCGACAGAACGGGCGCGGTCGCCGCGTCCCCCAGACCGTCAGTGGGCGACGGGCCCACCCGCCGAAAGCCGAGAAGGACTGGACTGAATCGCTCAACGACAAAGAGAAGAAACTGGCAGTCCGCAGCGCCATCGCTGCGACGACCGACGCCGACCTCGTCGCCGAGCGCGGCCACGAGTTCGACGGCGACGTCGAACTGCCGGTCGTCGTCGACGACGAGTTCGAAGACCTCCAGAAGACGAAGGAAGTCGTCGCGTTCCTCGAGGACGCCGGCCTCTACGCCGACGTCGAACGCGCAGACGAGGGTCGCAGCGTCCGCGCGGGTCGCGGGAAGACCCGCGGTCGCAAGTACAAGACGCCGAAGTCGATCCTCTTCGTCACCTCGAGCGAGACCGGCCCGTCGAAGGCGGCCCGGAACCTCGCCGGAGCCGACGTCGCGACGGCGGCGGAGGTCAACGCCGAAGACCTCGCACCTGGCGCACAGCCGGGTCGGCTGACTGTCTGGACCGAAAGCGCACTCGAGGAGGTGGCAGACCGATGAGCGTGATCGACTACCCACTCGTGACCGAGAAGGCGATGAACGACATGGACTTCGAGAACAAGCTCCAGTTCATCGTCGACGTCGACGCTGCCAAACCCGAGATCGCAGCGGCCGTCGAGTCGCAGTTCGACGTCTCGGTCGAGAAGGTCAACACACAGATAACGATGGACGGAACGAAGAAAGCAACCGTCAGACTCTCTGAGGACGACGACGCCCAGGAAGTCGCCTCGCGGATCGGGGTGTTCTAACGATGGGACGACGCATCCTCGGACAACGGCGCGGACGCGGCACGCCCACGTTCCGGGCACCGTCGCACCGCTACAAGGCGAAGCTCGACCACAAGAAAGAAGAAGACGACGACGTCGTGCGCGGCACGGTCGTCGACATCGAGCACGACCCCGCTCGCTCGGCACCCGTCGCGGCCGTCGAGTTCGAAGACGGCGACCAGCGGCTCGTCCTCGCTCCCGAGGGCGTCGCGGTCGGCGACGAGATCCAGGTCGGCATCTCCGCGGAGATCAAGCCGGGTAACACGCTCCCGCTCGCGGAGATTCCCGAAGGGGTACCGGTCTGCAACGTCGAGTCCAAGCCTGGCGACGGCGGCAAGTTCGCCCGGTCGTCGGGCGTCAACGCGGACCTGATCACCCACGATCGGGACGCCGCGGTCGTCCAGCTGCCAAGCGGCGAGGTCAAGCGACTCGACCCGCAGTGTCGCGCCACGATCGGCGTCGTCGCCGGCGGTGGCCGCACCGAGAAGCCGTTCGTCAAGGCAGGGAACAAGTATCACAAGATGCGTGCACGCGGCACGAAGTGGCCGCGCGTTCGCGGGGTCGCGATGAACGCCGTCGACCACCCCTTCGGTGGCGGTGGTCGCCAGCACCCCGGTCGCCCCAAGTCCGTCTCGCGGGACGCCCCGCCGGGACGGAAGGTCGGCGACATCTCCTCGCGCCGTACCGGCCGAGGTGGTAACAAATGAGTCAGGAGTACAGAACCGGCCGCGAAGGTGAGGAGTTCACCTACCGCGGCTACACGCTCGACGAGCTGCAGGAGATGGAGCTCGAGGAAGTCGCGGAACTGCTGCCCGCACGCAAGCGGCGAAGCATCGAACGTGGGCTCGGCGTCGAGCACCAGAAGCTGCTCGAGAAGGCCCGCGAGAAAGACGAGCAAGAGACCGCCAACTCGCCGATCCGGACGCACCTGCGCGACATGCCGGTGCTGCCGGAGTTCGTCGGACTGACCTTCGAAGTGTACAACGGTCAGGCCTTCGAGCGCGTCAGAGTCGAACCCGAGATGATCGGCCACTACCTCGGCGAGTTCCAGCTGACCCGCAAGTCCGTCGAACACGGACAGGCGGGGATCGGCGCGACTCGCTCGTCGAAGTTCGTCCCACTGAAGTGATCCACGCATGGGAATCAACTACTCGGTCGACGCGGACCCGGACACCACCGCGAAAGCGATGCTCCGGGAGCGTCACATGAGTCACAAGCACAGCAAGGAGATCGCCCGCGAGATCAAAGGGCGAACCGTCGGCGAGGCCGTCGAGTACCTCGAGGCCGTCGTCGCCGGCGAGCGCTCGGTGCCGTTCAAGTCGCACAACAGCGGCGTCGGGCACCGATCGGACGTCGACGGCTGGGACGCCGGCCGGTACCCCGAGAAGGCGAGCGAGGCGTTCCTCGAACTCCTCGAGAACGTCACCGCCAACGCGGACCACCAGGGCTTCGACGGCGAGTCGATGGAGATCGCCCACGTCGCCGCCCACAAGGTCGGCGAATCGGTCGGCCGCAAGCCCCGCGCGATGGGGCGTGCGTCGGCGTGGAACACGCCGCAGGTCGACGTCGAGATCGTCGTCGAGGAGCCGGAGGACGAACGAGCGGAGGGTGACGACTAATGGCAGACGAACACCAGTTCATCCAGGACGGCCTGCAGCGGTCGCAGATCGACGAGTTCTTCGCCGAAGAACTCGGTCGCGCAGGCTACGGCGGTATGGACGTCGCCAAGACGCCGATGGGAACCCAGATCGTCCTCAAAGCGGAGAAGCCGGGGATGGTCATCGGCAAAGGCGGTGAGAACATCCGGAAGGTCACCAGCGAACTCGAGGAGCGATTCGACCTCGACGATCCGCAGATCGACGTCCAGGAGGTCGACGAGCCCGACCTGAACGCGCGTATCGTCGCGGATCGGCTGGCGAACGCGCTCGAGCGCGGCTGGTACTTCCGGAAGGCCGGCCACACCACGCTCGAGCGGATCATGGACGCCGGCGCTCTCGGTGCGGAGATCGTCCTCTCCGGGAAGGTCACGGGTGCGCGCTCGCGCGTCGAGAAGTTCAACGCGGGCTACATCAAGCACAACGGCGAACCCGCCGAGGAGATCGTCGACGAGGGCCAGGGCGTCGCCGTCATGAAGCTCGGGACCATCGGCGTGACGGTCAAGATCATCCCGCCGGGAGCCGAGCTGCCCGACGACTTCCGCATCCACGAGGACATGGACCCCGAGGAAGTCGTCCCCGAGGCCGTCGAGGCCAACGAGGGTGTCGAGGAGCTGCTCGAGGCCGAACCCGAACCCGAACCCGAGGAGGCCGAAGCTGAAGCCGAAGCCGAAGCGGAAGCCGAAGCCGCCGACGAGGAAGTCGTCGAAGAAGTCATCGAGGAAGAACTCGAGGGCGACGAAGACGAGGAGTTCGAGGACGTCGACGTCCCGACCGACGAGGACGTCGAGGAGGACCTCGAGGAACTCGAAGAGGACGTCGAGGCCGAAGCTGAAGAACTCGTCGCCGAGATGGAAGACGAAGACGAAGCCGAGGGAGGTGAGGACTGATGGCGATTCTCCACACCGAAGAGATCCGCGACATGACGCCCGCAGAACGCGAGGCGGAACTCGAGGAACTCGAGACGGAACTGCTGAACGCCAAGGCAGTCCTCGCGGCCGGTGGCGCACCGGAGAATCCGGGCGAAATCGGCGAGCTGAAACGCACCATCGCGCGGATCAAGACGATCCAGCGCGAAGAGGGCGACTTCGAAGAAGCAGACGAATAATATGGCACTGACACCCGAGACGCTGCCGCGACACGAACTCAACGGCCTGCCCGTGCGAGTCGCCGAGAGCGACGACCCCGGGACGGTCGGACTCGAGGGGATCGTCGTCATCGAGACGACGAACACCCTCCAGATAGAGGTCCGTGACGACGGCGGCTCTCGGGTCGTACAGGTGTCGAAATCGGGCTCGGTATTCGAGTTCGCGATCACAGATGACGCCGCCGATCTCGAGAAGGGATCGGGGACCACGTCCAAACTGGCCGACTCCCAACCCGATTCGTCCGAACACGATTCGGACGAATCGGACCGAGCCGGCGAGGGCGTGGCCTACGTTACGGTCGATGGATCGCGGCTGCTCTCACGACCCGCCCGACGCACCGAAACGAACGGTGATTCACCATGGCAATAGGACTGGACGTAGAAACCCCTCCGGAACCTGAAAACCCGGAGGAATACGACTACGAGAAGTGTCCGTTCTACGGCGAGCTGTCCGTTCGAGGTCAGACCCTCGAGGGCACCGTCGTCTCGACGGACATGGACAAGACCGTAGTCGTCGAACGAGAGTACGACGTGGCGGTTCCGAAGTACAACCGCTACATGAAACGTCGCTCGCGCATTCCGGCACACGTGCCGGGCGTGCTCGAGCCGCTCTCGGTCGGTGACACGGTCAAGATCGCAGAGTGCCGACCACTGTCGAAGACCAAATCGCACGTGGTCGTCGAAGTAACCGAAGAAGCGACTGCGGAAGACATCGCCGAGCTGACCCGCCAGGCCGAACCCGAGCGGGAACTCTCGAGTGGCGACGTCACCGAAGGCGCAGACGAGGAAGCGGGTGATCAGTGATGGAGGCGATGAAAGCCGACGTCACGCAGGGTCTGAAGAAGGGCTCGCTGGTCACCTGTGCCGACAACACGGGCGCACGAGAGCTGAAGGTCATCAGCGTCTCGGGCTACCACGGCACCAAGAACCGCCAGCCGAAGGCGGGGATCGGTGACAAAGTGACCGTCTCGGTCACGAAGGGTACCCCCGAGATGCGCCGGCAGGTCCTCGAGGCCGTCGTCGTCCGCCAGCGGAAGTCGATCCGCCGGCCCGACGGCACGCGGCTGAAGTTCGAGGACAACGCGGCGGTCATCGTCGACGAGAACGAAGAGCCCCGCGGCACGGAGATCAAGGGCCCGATCGCCCGCGAGGTCGCAGAGCGCTTCGGAGCAATCGCGAGTACAGCCACGATGATCGTATGACCCGACAACCACGCAAACAGCGAAACAACGCAGAGCGTGCCCCGCTGCACCAGCGACAGAAGCAGCTTCACGCGACCCTCTCCGAGGAGCTCCGCGAGGAGTACGACACGCGTCGCACCCGCGTCAACGCGGGCGACACGGTCGAAGTCATGCGCGGCGACTTCGCCGGAGAGGAAGGTGAAGTGCTGAACGTCGACCTCAGAGAGGAGGTCATCCACGTCGAGGACGTCACGATCGAGACGGCCGACGGGGAGGAAGTCCCCCGGCCGCTCGAGCCGTCGAACGTCCGGATCGTCGACCTCGACCTCGAGGACGACCGTCGCGAGGCACGCCTCGAAGGTGATAACGAATGACGAACCACCAGAAGCGACTCTCGGTACCGAAGTCCTGGCCGGTCGAGCGCAAGACCGACACCTTCACCGTGAAAGCCGGCGCCGGCCCACACGGTGAGGACGGCGTCCCGCTGCTCATCCTGCTGCGGGACGTGCTCGGCCACGTCGACTCCCGGAAGGAAGCGCGCTACGCGCTCAGTCAGGACGCGATCCTCGTCAACGGCCAGCCGGTCAGCGACGAGGGGCGTCCGATCGGGATGTTCGACATCATCGCGCTCGAGGGACTCGAGGAGTACTACCGCGTCTTCCCGGACGAGGGCGGACGGCTCGCGCTGACGCCGATCGACGCAGACGCCGCGGACAGCCGCCTCGGCAAGGTCGAAGACAAGCGCCAGGTCAAAGGCGGCGACACGCAGCTGTCGCTGCACGACGGGACGAACGTCACCGTCGACTCCGAAGAGTACGGCGCGAAAGACTCGGTCGTCATCGACAACGAGAACAAAGAGATCGTCGCCCACTTCCCCTACGAGGAGGGGGCGCTCGTGACCGCCGTGCGTGGCAACCACGCCGGCAAGATCGGCGAAATCGCGTCGATCGACGTCACGCTCGGTAGCGGTTCGAACACCGTCACCATCGAGACCGACGACGGCGAGTTCGAGACGATCGAGGAGTACGTCGTCGTCATCGACGAGAACTTCGTCGGAGGTGAGGACGATGAGTGAAGCCGACGTCGACTTCCACGAGATGCGCGAACCGCGCGTCGAGAAGGTCGTCGTCCACATGGGCGTCGGTCAGGGTGGCCGCGACCTCGGCCGTGCCGAGGACATCATCGAAGACGTCACCGGCCAGCAGAGCGTCCGCACCCAGGCGAAGCGGACCGAACCCGACTTCGGCATTCGCCAGGGCGACCCCATCGGCACGAAGGTCACGCTTCGCGGCGAGGACGCCTCCGAGTTCCTCGAGACCGCACTGCCGCTTGCGGACCTCTCGTCGAACCAGTTCGACGATACGGGGAACTTCAGTTTCGGCATCGAGGAGCACACGGACTTCCCGAGCCAGGAGTACGACCCGAACGTCGGGATCTACGGACTGGACGTCACCGTCAACCTGGTGCGCCCGGGATACCGCGTCACCAAACGCGACAAGGCGTCCCGATCGATTCCGTCGAGACACCGACTCACTCCCGAGGACGCGATCGCGTTCCTCGAGGCGAACTTCGACGTGGAGGTCACAGAATGAGCGAAAGCGAGAACGAGCAGACGGGCGAACACGCCACGAAGCGAACGGGCCAGGACGAAGAGTGCCCACGCTGTGGCCGCAAGCAGGGGTTGGTCGGTAAGTACGACATCAACCTCTGTCGGCAGTGCTTCCGCGAGATCGCCCGCGACATGGGATTCAAGAAGTACAGATGACAGGGAACGATCCACTCAGCAACGCGCTCTCGGGGCTCAACAACGCCGAGAGTGTCGGGCATCTCACCCACGAGGTACAGCCCGCCTCGAACGAGATCGGCAGCGTACTCGAGGTCTTCTACGACCGCGGGTACATCGACGGCTTCGAGTTCGTCGACGACGGCAAAGCCGGTCGATTCGAGGTCGAACTGACAGGAGCGATCAACGAGTGCGGCCCCGTCAAGCCCCGTTACTCGGCCGGTGCCGACGACTTCGAGAAGTGGGAGAAGCGATACCTCCCGGCTCGAGACTTCGGCGCGCTCGTCGTCACGACGAGCAGTGGCGTCATGAGCCACTACGAGGCCCGAGAGCAGGGGATTGGGGGCCAGGTGATCGCGTACGTCTACTAACCATGCGAGTTGAACTCGAAATACCCGAGGACGTAACCGCCGAGGTAGACCACCTCGATCTGACCGTCGAGGGACCGAACGGCAGCGTCACGCGCCGTCTCTGGTACCCCGACGTCTCCGTCGAGGTCGAAGACGACCACGTGGTCATCGAGAGCGACGCCGACGACGCGAAGACGAACTCGACCGTCGGCACGTTCGAGAGCCACGTCGAAAACGCCTTCCACGGTGTGACCGAGGGCTGGGAGTACGAGATGGAAGTCTTCTACTCTCACTTCCCGATGCAGGTCCGCGTCGAAGGCGAGGAGGTCGTCATCGAGAACTTCCTCGGCGAGAAGGCAGAGCGACGAACGACTATCCACGGTGACACCGACGTCTCCGTCGACGGCGAACAGCTGACGCTGTCTGGCCCGAACAAAGAGCACGTCGGGCAGACCGCCGCCGACATCGAGCAGTTGACGAAGGTGAAAGGCAAGGACACCCGCGTCTTCCAGGACGGCGTCTACATCACCCAGAAGCCACAGAAAGGAGGTGCCTGATAGATGGCTGACGACGAAAACGGTGCCGAGGAATCGGGACCACAGGAACTAGAAGACATAAGCGGTGTCGGCGCGAGCAAGGCCGAGGCGCTTCGCGAAGCCGGCTTCGAATCCATCGACGACGTCAAGGAGGCGTCCCAGGACGACCTGGCCGAAGCGGACGGCATCGGTAACGCACTCGCCGCCCGTATCAAAGCCGACGTCGGTGACCTCGAGGTCACCGAGGAGACCGAGGCCGAGATCGAAGACGAGGCCGCCGAGGAGGCGGAGCCGGAGGAAGAAGTCGAGACGGAACTCCGTCCGCGCGGGCTCACCGAGAAGACGCCCGACCTCTCCGAGAACGAACAGCGGCTGCTCGATCGGCGCAAGCGCGAGGGCAAACCGCAGTTCAACCGTCAGGACTACCACATGAAAAAGCGCACGCCGGAGTCGTGGCGTCGCCCCCGTGGCGGGCTCTCGAAGCAGCGCCGCGGGATCAAAGGCAAGGGCCCGAAGGTCGAAGCCGGCTACCGCACGCCGAAAGCAGTACGCGGCAAGCACCCGAGCGGCTTCGAGGAGGTCCGCGTCGAGAACGTCGACGACCTGGAAGGCGTCGACGGCTCTCGTGAGGCGGTTCGTATCGGTTCCTCGGTCGGTGCGCGCAAGCGCGAGCGGATCGAGGAGGAAGCCGAGGACGCGGGCATTCGCGTCCTGAACCCGACCTACGTCGAAGTGGAGGTTGACGAATGACTGACCTGAGCGCACAGAAGCGGCTCGCGGCCGACGTCCTGGACGTCGGGAAGAACCGCGTCTGGTTCGACCCCGACGCCCAGGCCGACATCGCCGAGGCCATCACGCGCGACGAGATCCGCGATCTCGTCGACGACGGCCTCATCAAGGCGAAAGACGCCAGCGGCAACTCGCGCGGTCGCGCCCGCCAACGAAACGAGAAGCGCGCCTACGGGCACCAGAAGGGCCCCGGCAAGCGCCGCGGCAAGAAAGGCGCACGCCAGAACCAGAAAGAACAGTGGCAAAACCAGATTCGTGCACAGCGCCGGAAGCTCCGAGAACTCCGCGACAAAGGCGAGATTACGCCGACGCAGTACCGCCAGCTCTACCGGAAGGCGGGCGGCGGGGAGTTCCGTAGCGTCCGGTACCTGTTGAACTACATCGACGACAACTACGGTGACGAATAATGGCGACAGGACCACGATACAAAGTGCCGATGCGCCGTCGCCGCGAGGTCCGGACGGATTACCATCAGAGGTTGCGCCTGCTGAAATCGGGCAAGCCCCGGCTGGTCGCTCGCAAGAGCAACAAGCACACTACGGCGCAGCTGATCTCCCCCGGCCTCCAGGGCGACGAGACGCACGCGAGCGCACACTCGAGTGACCTCGCAGAGTACGGCTGGGAAGCCCCGACGGGTAACCTCCCGGCAGCGTATCTCACCGGCCTGCTGGCCGGCAAGCGAGCGCTCGAGGCGGGCGTCGAAGAGGCCGTCCTCGACATCGGTCTCAACACGGCGACGCCCGGCAACAAGGTGTTCGCGGTACAGGAAGGAGCGATCGACGCTGGCCTCGAGATCCCGCACAACGACAGCGTGCTGGCCGACTGGTCGCGTACCCGTGGCGAGCACATCGCCGAGTACGCAGAACAGTTAGACGAGCCGCTGTACGGCGGTGACTTCGACGCCACCGAACTACCCGAGCACTTCGACGAAGTGCGAGAGGCAATCCTAGAATCATGAGCGGAAACGACTACGACGACGGGTGGCAGCCCGTCACCCGACTCGGCAGGAAGGTACAGGAGGGCGAGATCGACACGATGGAGACCGCCCTCAACTCGGGGCTCCCGCTGAAGGAACCCGAGATCGTCGACCAGCTCCTCCCCGGACTGGACGACGAAGTGCTGGACATCAACATGGTCCAGCGGATGACCGACTCCGGCCGGCGAGTGAAGTTCCGCTGTGTCGTCGCCGTCGGCAACCGCGACGGATTCGTCGGCTACGCCGAAGGCCGCGACGACCAGGTCGGGTCTGCCATCCAGAAGGCAATCGGTATCGCCAAGCTGAACATGATCCAGGTTCCCCGCGGCTCCGGGTCCTGGGAGGACCGCTCTGACCGACCGCACTCGCTGACCCACCGGACGACCGGGAAGGCAGGCTCCGTCGAGGTCGAGCTCATCCCCGCACCCGAAGGGCTGGGACTGGCCGCGAGCGACACCGTTCGCGCCGTCCTCGAGCTCGCCGGGATCGAGAACGCCTGGACCAAGAGCCACGGCAACACCCGGACCACGGTGAACCTCGCGAAAGCGACGTTCAACGCACTCGAGAACGCCTCGCAGTCGCGCCGACCGCAGACGCGTGAGGTGGTCGAACGATGAAGGCGATCGTCCAGCTTCGCGGCGAAGTCGACCGATCCGGCGCCGTCGACGACACGCTCGACATGCTCAACGTCCCCAAGGTCAACCACGCGACCGTCGTCCCGGACACCGACGCCTACCGCGGGATGATCACGAAGGTCAACGACTACGTCGCCTACGGCGAACCCAGCGCGGACGTCCTCGAGACGGTGCTCGCGAAGCGTGCCGAACCGCTCGAGGGTCGACAGTCGGACGTCGACGAGGAGTGGCTCGCCGAGAACACCGACTACGACGACTTTGCCGACCTCGCCGAGGCGTTGCTGGCCGAAGAGACGACGCTTCGCGAGCAGGGGCTGTCGCCGACGCTGCGACTGCACCCACCGCGTGGCGGTCACGACGGCATCAAACACCCCACGGTCGAAGGAGGCCAACTCGGAAAGCATACAACCGAGGAAATTAACGCCCTCCTAGACTCGATGCGATAACCATGACGAGCAAGAAACGACGCCAGCGCGGCTCGCGAACGCACAGCGGCGGCACCCACAAGAACCGCCGTGGTGCAGGCCACCGTGGCGGACGCGGTCGCGCCGGGCGGAGCAAACACGAGTTCCACAACTACGAACCGAAGGGCAAACACGGCTTCAAGCGGCCACAGGACATTCGCGAGGAAGTCCTCGAGATCGACGTCCAGAAACTCGACGAGGACGCGATCCTCTACGCCGCAGACGGCCTCGCCGAGGAGACCGGCGACGGCTACCGGATCGACGCCCGTGACGTCGTCGAAGACGGTCACGAGGCCGACGTCGTGAAGGTACTCGGCGGCGGCCAGGTCCGCAACACGCTCGAGGTCACGGCGGACGCCTTCTCCGAGGCGGCCCGCGAGAAACTCGAGGGGGCCGGTGGCGAGGCGGTCCTCTCCGACCGGGCCGAGAAAGCGGAAGAAGCCGCCGACGAAACAGAACAGGACGAGGAGTAAACTATGGGATGGAAGGAAGCTGCCGAACCGGTCCTGACGCGGATGCCCGCAGTTCGTCGCCCGGAGGGCCACGTCCCCTTCAAGCGCAAGCTGGCGTGGACGGCGGGCATTCTCGTGTTGTACTTCTTCCTGACGAACATCGCGCTGCTCGGTCTGCAGACCGGCGAAGCGAGCGACCTCTTCGGAGAGTTCCGCTCGATCCTGGCCGGTCAGCAGGGCTCGCTCCTGCAGGTCGGTATCGGACCGATCGTCACGGCGAGCATCGTCTTGCAACTGCTCGGCGGGGCGAACCTGCTCGGCCTCGACACCGACGATCCGCGTGATCAGGTGCTCTACCAGGGCCTGCAGAAGCTGCTCGTGATCGTGATGGTGGTGCTGACTGCGCTGCCGATGGTGTTCGCCGGCGGCTTCCTCCCAGCCCAGTCGTCGCTCCAGCTCGGCGGGCTCTCGCTCGGCCAGACCGGCGTCCAGCTGTTGCTGTTCGCCCAGATCTTCGCTGGCGGCGTCCTCATCCTCTACATGGACGAGGTCGTCAGCAAGTGGGGCGTCGGCAGCGGTATCGGGCTGTTCATCATCGCCGGCGTGAGTCAGAAGCTCGTCACCGGTCTGATCCAGCCGAGTACCGGCGGGTTCTTCTACAACTGGTACGCGATCATCACCGGCCAGATCACCGTCGGATCGATCGTCGGTGGTGACGGGCTGAGCACGCTGTTGCTCGGCGAGGGACAGATCGTCGCGCTGGTGACGACGGTGCTGATCTTCGGCATCGTCGTCTACGCGGAGTCCGTCCGCGTCGAGATCCCACTGAGTCACGCCCGGGTCAAGGGCGCTCGTGGTCGCTTCCCCGTGAAGCTCATCTACGCGAGCGTCCTGCCGATGATCCTCGTTCGCGCGGTGCAGGCGAACGTCCAGTTTATGGGTCAGATTCTCCAGAGTCAGTGGGCCGGTATGCCCGCCTGGCTGGGAGTCTACTCCGAGGGCCAGCCCGTGAGTGGGCTCTTCTACTATCTGGCACCGATCTACTCCCCACAGGACTGGATGTGGTGGACCGGCGCCGTTACCCAGGAGTGGTGGATGGTACTGATCCGCGTCGCGATCGACGTGACGGTCATGGTCGCCGGCGGCGCGATCTTCGCCATCTTCTGGGTCGAGACGACGGACATGGGTCCGGAAGCGACCGCACGACAGATCCAGAACTCCGGGATGCAGATCCCCGGCTTCCGCCAGAACGTCGGCGTCGTCGAGAAGGTCATGGAGCGGTACATCCCGCAGGTGACCGTCATCGGCGGCGCGCTCGTCGGCCTGCTCGCGGTCATGGCCAACATGCTCGGCACCATCGGGGCCGTCACCGGGACGGGGCTGCTGCTCGCCGTGTCGATCACCTACAAGCTCTACGAGGAGATCGCAGAAGAGCAGCTCATGGAGATGCACCCGATGATGCGCCAGATGTTCGGCAACGAGTAACGGCTTCTCTCTTCGCTTCTCGTCGGTCGCGTACTCGAGCGTCGCGACGCTTTGCGTTCGAAAAATCGAGTTACGCCATCAGTGCGGCGTCGGCCCAGCTATCTGACTGGATCCAGGCGTCTTCCTCCCGTTCGTCGTAGACGATCAACTCGAGGTCGTCGGTCTCGACGGCCGAGTAGTACTCGAGTGAGACTGCGTCGACGCCGACGGACGGATGGTGATCGGTGTGGTCGCGGGTGTCGAGTGTCATGGTTTCTCTCCCCTCGTAGGTTACCCTACAGCACTAGCTTACGTGTGGTAACTCATAAGCGCTCGCACACCTCGCAGTAAGGTGGTTACCGCCGGGAAAGTCGGTCGGCGCTGGTGGTCGACGGCTCGCTCGCCGGGGGACTCGAGACGGCGTAGATCGACTTGCGCGCGTCGCGGAAGTAGACGTCCTCACCGACGATGCCGGCGTCGTCGAGGCGACCGAGGGCATCCCGAACCGTTCGCGGGTTCAGGAGCGTCGCATCGGCGATCGCCCCCTGTGTCGTGGGGCCGTCGACCTCGAGGACTTTGACCACGAGTTTCGAACTCGGCGGGGGTTCGAGGAGTCGGTCGGACGCGTGTGTCACGTTCGACGGGTGGGCGGAGACGTCGAAGTCGCTTCGCCGCTCTGGCGTCGCGTCTACACGACCGTCACGCGAGGTCGTCGAGCCGCGCCAGGCGATCGTCGACGGTCGGTCGATCGGCCGGATGGCTCCCGCGGTGGATCCACTCGGTCGTCGGCGCGTCCGAGCGCGCGTCGACGACGACCGCTTCGGGCATCCGGCCGACCACGTCGTGGATCGAACCGAGGACGCCAAAGCGCGTCGGCTGATCGTACCGGTCGCTCGTCGTCTTCGATTTCGGCGAGCAGCGGATACGGAAGGTCGTACTGTCGTTGCCATCGCCGGGCCCGTTCGACTGGCTCGGGGAGGATCGACACGACCGTCGCGTTGCGAGCGCGAAACTCGTCGTACCTCGAGGCGACCGTCTGTACCTGCTCGCGACACTTGAGACAGTGGTAGTCTCGCTGGAAGAGCAAGACGACGGCGTCCGTCTCGGACGCTGCGGCGTGTTCGGACAGTCGAAACGGGTCGGTGCCGGTCGCGACGTTCGGGAGTTCGAAGTCGGTGGTCGTGGTCATGATAGATCGGCGACGGGGAGGAGACACGGGACGTGTACACGGCAAATGCGTCCCGGCGGGCGCTTCGGTTCGGGCGTCGACGGCGCGTCGGAATCGGACACGGCGAGTCCGGGAGAACTGCGACGGACGGATCGTAACGACTGCTGTACTCGTTTCCGGCGCAACCGCGACCGTTCGGCGGTTGTCCTGAACCCAGCGACAGCAGGCATTATCGGTGGTGGGTTCTCTGGTGGTTCGACGCGGCTCGGAACCGCACTACTGTGGCCGGTCGCGAGTTCGCCGTGTTCGTCGTCGGGTGCCTCCACTCGACGGTACGAGTCCGTGGACGATAACTGAGTGCTAACTGACGAGTAAGGCCGTCACGCACTCGTAACCGATCGAGTAGCGGGGGGACCACGAGACGCGACCCGAGGCCGGTCGCGAGTGTCGAGCACCGTACCGTCGCGGGCACAGACCGATTACCGTCGACCGCGTACGAGCGGTATGCGACCGAACGCGTACCGAACGCCGGACGGAGTCGGCGTACCGGCAGTCACCGCCGACGAGATGCGCGACGTCGACCGAATCGCGACCGAAGACCTCGGGCTCTCGCTGGCACAGATGGTCGAACACGCCGGCCGTACCCTGGCTCGTCACGCACTCGAGTTCGACGACGGGCCGATCGTCGTCCTCGCCGGCGGCGGCGGTAACGGGAGCGGTGGACTCGCCTGTGCTCGCCACCTCGGCAATCGAGGACGGTCCGTCACCGTCGTCCTCGACCGCGATCCCGTCGATCTCGAGGGCGTCGCCGCGACCCAGCACGGTATCCTCGACGCGATGGACGTCCCGATTTGGACCGTAGCCGACGAGGCGTCGGACCCGTCGCTCGTCGTCGACGCGCTCGTCGGCTACGGTCTCGAGGGAACGCCCCGTGGGACGGCCGCGTCGCTGGTCGAGTGGGTGAATCGGTCGGGTGCCGACGTCCTCGCGCTCGACGTCCCCACTGGAACGAACGCGACGACCGGTGAGACGCCCGGCGTCGCGATCGATCCCGATCGGACCCTCACGCTCGCGCTCCCGAAGACGGGCCTAGACGAGACGGTCGGCGAACTCTTTCTTGGCGACGTCGGCATTCCGCCGCTCGTCTACGACCGCCTCGAGATTCCGTCCGTCGTGCCGTTCGGACGAGCGTTTTCCGTCGCACTCGAGCGCGTTCGCGAGTGACCGATCGGCACCGCACGCTACGCGATCGAACTGTCTCTGTCGCTCGCCGGCTCGAGGTGCTCGAGTCCCCAGTCGCGCATCTCCGCGACGACCGACTCGAGGGACTCGCCGAGTTCGGTCAGCGAGTACTCGACGCGAACCGGCTTCTCGCTGACGATCTCTCGGTTGACCAGCTGTTTCTCCTGGAGGTCGTCGAGCGCGTCCGAGAGCACCTTACTCGAGATCCCGTCGACTTCCTCCTTGAGAGCGTTAAAGCCCAGTGGACCGTTCACGAGCAGCCGATGAATGATCACGCAGTGCCACTTCTTGCCGATGAGCGTCGCCGTCGAGGTGAGCGGGCACCACTCCTCGCCCTCGCACCAGACGGCGACTCGTGGTCGACTTTCGTCCATACGCTTTCGTCGCGTCCGACGCCCAAATAGTTACCTGTAGAAATCAGGTTACGTATAGTTATCGTGTCGTGACGCGTCGGTCGCGACGTCGGTAGCGCGAGAACTGACACGGGCGGGACTCGAGTTCGTTCGCCGACGATCCGCCGTCGAGATCGCCGCTCGCCGGAACCGCGATCGCTCTCGTCAGAACCCACCACTCGACGACCGCTGTGTTCCTGATTACCGTCCGGTAACCCGACTACCGGTCGGTTAGCTGACGCTTATTACTAACCGGAGGTAACCCAGTTACAGATGGTGACCCAACACGTGACCCCATCCGACGAGGAATCCGACACCGACAGCTACGAGGTGGTCGTCGTGGGCGGCGGCCCGGCGGGCCTCACGACCGCGCTCTACGCGACTCGACTCGGCCACGAAACGGCGGTGATCGACCGCGGCGGCGGTCGCACCGCGATGATCTTCGACACGCACAACGTCCTCGGTGTCCCCGAGTCCGTCTCCGGCAACGAGTTCCTCGAGACGGCAGTCGAACAGATCCAGTCCTACGGCGCCGACTACCGTCGGGAGTTCGTGACCGCGATCGAGCGCCGTGGCGGCGACGATCCGCGGTTCGAACTCGAGACGACCGACGGCTCCGTCGTCGCCGATCGGGTCGTACTCGCGATGGGGTTCTCGGACGGTCGACCCGACCCGCCGTTGCCCCGAACTGGCCGCGGACTGCACTACTGCCTGCACTGTGACGCCTACCAGTTCGTCGACGAGCCGGTGTACGTGATGGGTCACGGCGAGAGCGCTGCCTACGTCGCGATGATCATGCTCAACTTCACCGCCGACGTCGACCTCCTCCTGCGCGGCGATGAGCCGACGTGGAGCGAGGAAACTGCCGCCTTGCTCCGGGCTCATCCGGTCGACGTCGTCGAGGCCGAGATCGACGCGACGTTCTCGGACGACGACGATCCGACCTGGCTCGGCGGCTTCGAGTTCGCCGACGGGACGCGACGTGAGTACACCGGCGGCTTCGCGATGTACGGGGCCGACTACAACGACGACCTGGCCGCGGCGCTCGGTGCCGAACGCGACGATGGCGGTGCCGTCGTCGTCGACGATCACGGCCGAACGACCGTCGACGGACTCTACGCCGTCGGCGACCTCACGCCGGGACACAGCCAGATTCCCGTCGCGATGGGTCAGGGCGCGAAGGCCGGAATCGCACTCCACAAGGAGTTGCGGACGTTCCCGAAGTCGCTCGCCGAACTCGAGGCGGAGGCGGTTTCGACCCAGGACGTCCCGGCCATGTCGCCGGCGCTTCGCGAGCGAGCGAGACGTCGATCGTCGATCGCCGACGACTGATACTATCGGAAGTAACTGTGTGAAGATTCTCGCCACCCCGGGACGGCGAGAATCTTTCACGACTTACGTCCGGCAGTATGATCCCGTCGGTGTGCTCGTGTTTGTAGGTGACTCTGTGTCGTCCTCGAAAGCGCGGGTCCACGCGCGGCCATCGACGACCGCTCACAGCAGGGAAGCCAACCGACGAAACGCCTCGCTACCGCCTGGAGAGATCGGTTCCCCGTGGCCGACACACGCGATCTCGAACGACGGCGCGTCGGCGTCCAGCCGCCGGATGCTCTCGCGGACGTCGTCCGTATCGTAACTGACGAACCAGCTCGACGCCTCGAGGTCGCCGCCCGACTCCCGGACCAGGTCGCCCAGCATCGCGACCTCGAGGTCGCGGCTGACGTACGCGACGTGGCCCGGCGTGTGCCCGGGCGTGTGGTAGGCGGTGAACGGACCGAGGGCGGCGCCGTCGGCGACGGGTTCGATCGCGAGCGACGGGTGGGTGCTCGCCACGCCGAGGACGCGCTGGAGGGCACCCTTGTGGTTCGTCCACGGCGGTTTGCGCCGGTTCGCCAGGATCTCGGCGTCGAACCTGCCGGCGGCGTGGACCGTCGCGTCGAGGTCCGGCGTTAGCCCGGCGAGCGTGCCCACGTGGTCGAGGTCGTAGTGTGTGAGCAGGACGCGGTCGATCTCGGCGACTTCGACGCCGGCATCGGCGAGTTCGCCCCTGATCCGGTCGCCGTCCCAGGGGGTTCCCGCGTCGATCAGCGTCGTGTCGTCGCGGTCGACGAGGTAGGCGTTGACGCCCCGGAGGCGTAACCACCAGATTCCGGACGCGAGTTCGACTGCCATCGGTCGTGGTCGACCCCGCGTCACTCCTCGCCCAGCGCTGGGGCCGTCTCCGGCGATCGTCGTGGGTCTACGGCCTGTTCGTAGGCGTAGGCCAACTCGAGCAGTCGCGGTTCGTCGTAGGGCTTCCCGAGGAGTTCGACGCCGACGGGGACGCCGTCGTCGGTGAACCCGCCGGGGATCGAGACGGCCGGACACAGCGTCTGTGCGCCGATGACCGTGTTCGTCGGGAAGGTGGCCGTCGTGTACGTCTCGCCGAGTTCGGCGTCGGTCGGCGCTACCACCTGCACGTCCGGGAACAGGATCGCGTCGAGGTCGTGGTCGGCGATGGTGTAGAGCAGGTCGCGCCGGAACGACTCCTGGGCGGCGACTTTCCGCCAGTAGCCGGGGTCGTCGGTCGGATCCGCCGGTCCCTCGGCGATCGCCTCGAGCAGATCCAGCCCCTCGTAGTACTGTCCCGCTTCGTAGAGGTCTTCGATCGAGTCGACGGGGGCGTCCTCGCGGTCCGCCAGGAACTGATCGAGGTCGTGTTTCGACTGTAAGACGTACAGCATCGTCTCCTCGATCTGTCCGTCGAGATCGGGGACGGTGATCGGGTCTATCAGTTCGGCACCCGCGTCCGCCAGTTGCTCCATCGCGGTCTCGACGACGTCGTTCACCGGGGCGGCGTTGGGGTCGTCGTCCGACCCGAAGGCGTCGCGCAGGACGCCGATCCGTGCGCCCTCGAGCCCCGTCTCGTCGAGGTGGTCTGTGTACGAGCCGTCGACGCGGGCCAGTTCGGTCGCGGCGGTCCACTCGTCTTCGGCGTCGTAGCCGACGAGCACGTCGAGCAAAAGCGCCACATCGCGAACCGTCCGCGCCATCGGACCGGCGGTGTCCTGGCGCGTCACGAGCGGTGCGAGACCCGTTCTGCTGATCAACCCGGTCGTCACGCGGATGCCAAACAGGTTACAGAAACTCGAGGGGAGGCGAATCGAACCGCCAGTGTCTTCGCCGATGCCGACGGTTCCGAGGTTCGCGGCGACGCCCGCGCCGGTGCCGGCGCTCGAGCCCCCGGGGTCTCGATCCAGCGCGTACGGGTTTTTCGTCCGGCCGATCACAGACGAGGTGCCGAACCACGAGGACGCCCAGTCAGGGAGGTTCGTCTTGGCGAGGACGATCGCTCCCGCCTCCTCGAGGTGGGTCACGATCGTCGCGTTCCGCTCGGGGACGTAGTCGTCGAAGGCTTCGGAGCCGAACGTCGTCGTGATCCCCGCGGTCTCGACCTGATCTTTCACGAGGACGGGAACGCCGTGGAGGGGACCGACGAAGCCGTTCTCGGCGAATTTCTCGTCTAACTCGTCGGCTCGCTCTCGGGCGTCCGGGTTGACGGTGACGATCGCGTTCAGTTCCGGCCCGTCGCGATCGTACGCCTCGATTCGCTCTATGTACTGCTCGACGAGTTCGCGACTCGTCACCTCGCCGGCCTCCATCGCGTCGTGGATCTCGTCGATCGTCGTCTCGAGGACGTCGAATTCCAGCGTCATACGGTAACGATGAACGTGAGACGCGGAGAAAAAGCTTCGTCAGGCGGTCGACCCGGCTACTGCTGGATGGGCTCGACGGTGCCGTCGCGCGCGTCGGCCCGCCCCGTCTCTCGAATCTCTTTTTGCCGACTGCTGTCGTGACAACGAGCGCCTAACCGGTCACCATCGACCGATGCCGTCCCGGCGAAGCGAATAATGTCTGCTTTCGAGGATGAGGATATAAATAGTTGAGGACACATTGTGTGTCAAGGGTTGCCCAATGACATCGATATACCTGATCAGTACGCTCCTGATGGGTGTACTCCTGATCGCAGTCGCGTTCTTCGTCACGCGAAGTGGACAGCGAGCGACACCGGCCGGCGGCGCTGGCGTTTCCGGCGGTCAACGGAGTTACAGGGAGTGGTCGCCACAGGCGGACGACGCGTCGAGCCGTCTCGTCAGACTCGCGAACGAACCCGTCGTCTGGGGCGTGACGTTCGTCACGCTGGCGCTCGTCTTCCTCGCGGGCGCGGTACTGTTGATCGCAGACGTCTCCATCGCTGGCGGCGTCCTGGGAACGGCGATCATCGCCGTTGGAGCGGCCGTGTTGGTCGGATACGTCTTCTTCGGTTCGTACTTCGCGGCTCGAGAACGGATCGGTCAATCCGCAGCAGCGGTCGCCGTCGCGTCGGTTACCATCGGACTCGTGGTACTGCTGAGCGCCGTCGTCATGCTGTTGCTGGCCTGATCTGTCGGTTCCTCGCACTCGACGTCGATCTGGGCTTTCCACCCCGAGACGCGCTCGAGTCACCGCGACGATCGGCCTCGAGGGAGAGGTCCTGGCCGCTGGCGGGTTGCCCGGCCAGTACAGCGCCGAACGGGGGCCCGTCTTCGACACCGTGGGGTCACGCGGGCTCCGTCCGTGACGTCGCCACCGACTCGAGCCACACAGCGTCGTCGTCGATTCGCGTTCGACGCTCCACTCCACGTCGGCGTGCTGATAATCGGTACGACCTCCGCTCCCATCAAGTGCAACGACGATTGTTAACACGAGTGACGACCCACGTTCTCACATGGTACCAGACCCACGAGAAGAGGAGCGAGTCGAAGCGGGCGAAAACGTCGGAACTGACCCACGAGAAGAGGAGAAAGTCGAAGAATCGGACGAGTTCGTCTGTCCAGTCTGCGGTGAAACCTTCGAGACACAGCAAGCGCTAGAAGAACACGGCGAGGAGGCACACGAGGAGAGCGAAATCGAGTTCAAACAGCCGTAGCTGTACGCTCATACGGTCTGCTGTAACCGTGTGCCGGAGCAACCGCAAGACGGTCGGCGGTCGCCCCGGTAACGACGTACGGCGGTCCGTATCACACGGTTGAGTAGTTTTCCGAAGAGACCGCGTCGATCAGTGTCGGCGCTGGTTGTGCCGATCACTGGATCGAGTATCCTGCAGCGATTGTCAGCAGGAACACCATAAACAGCGACAGCGCCATCAGGTACGAGACAGATCGCGGTTCTTCGATCAGGTGCTGGTAGTATCCCGTGATGAGCAGCGTCTTGAATATCGCGAGGACGAGGATGCCGGCCGCGGCCATCCAGTAGGTGAAGTACTGGTCGAACGTAAAGAAGACGAACTTTCCGGTTCCTAACCCCAGCAACGCGACGTAGATCAGTGTATAGGTTCGAAGGCTCGCCATTAGTGATGCCATCTCGTACCACGCACTTATACCTTCTCCCCCGATAAAGCGAGAACGACGATGGATGTGCGTTCGCTTCGACGGGGGCAGACGAGGAGCGTCGTCTCGGCGATCGGTCGTCTCGTCGCGACCGCCCTTGCGGTCGGGCTGGCAGCGCTATCGGTGGGTACCGGGGTCGTCGCCGCGAGCAACGTCGTCGCCGGTCTGTCGGGGTCCGGTGGCGACGTCTCCGTCCCGACGTGGCTGTATCTCGCGACGGGCGGCGGCGTCATCGGTGCGTCGGCGCTGTTGACGATGCTCGTCACCGACCGCGAGGTCATCGACGGCTACCACGGCGGGTCGGCGCTGTTCTCGCTCGAGGCGATCCGTCGCGCCGGGTCGCTCGTCTTCGGAACCGTGGGAATCGCCGCCCTCGCGTTCGTGGTCGTCGTCGGCCTCGTCGGCCCCAGACTCGGCTCGCTCAGCGCGGCCGTCCTGCTCACGTTCGTCGGCGTTCGATCGATCCTGACGATCGTCGCGTACGCCGTCGGCAGTCCCTGGCGAGCGATCAACCCCTGGCGGCGGATCGCGTCGGTGCTCCCGAACGGCTACCTGTCGTATCCGTCCGGGCTCGACGCCTGGCCGGCCGTGGCCGCGCTGCTCGCGTTCGTCTGGCTCGAGCTCGTCGCACCGCTGACCTCGTCGTCGCGAGCGCTCGTGGCGGTCGTCCTCGGCTACTCGGTGCTGACGATCGTGGGCGGGGTCGCGTTCTCGCCCGAGACGTGGTTTCGACGAGCCGATCCGCTCTCGGTGTGGTTTCGCCTCTACGGTGCCGTCGCACCGATCCAGCGGACCGACGACGGCCTCGAGGTCCGTCCGCCGGGAGCCCGGCTGAGCGACGACGACCTCGTCACCGACTGCTCGACCGTCGCGTTCGTCCTCGCGCTGATCTGGGAACTGACATACAGCGGGTTCGTCGTGACGCCGCCGGGCGTCGCGACGATCGAGACGCTGGTCGGCGTCGGCGTGCCACCGGCGCTCGTCTACCTCGGGCTGCTCGTGGCTGGATTCGTGCTCTTCTACCGGGTGTACCTGTACGCCGTCGACCACACTCGCGAACTCGCAGAGACGTACGTCTCGCGGCGCTACCTCGCGATCCGGTACGCGCCGCCGTTGCTCGCGATCGCCGCCGGCTATCACTTCGCACACTACGTCGGCTTCTCGATCTCGCTGTGGCCGTCGCTCGTCGACACGGTGGCTGCACCGCTCTCCCCGCCGTCGAACCCGACCGTGCTCGCGCTTCCGTCGTGGTTCGGGTACGTCGAAATCGCCGGCATTCTCCTCGGCCACGTCCTCGCCGTCTGGATCGCACACACGGTCTCGTTCGAACTCTTCCCGGGACGTCTCCAGGCGATCCGCAGCCAGTACCCGCTGATCGTCGTGATGATCTTCTTTACGATCGTGAGCCTGTACCTGGTCTCGTTGCCGACGGTGAGTCCGCCGTACGTTCCGGGCTAGACCCCCGGAACGCCGACGGCGTCGAACGCCATGATTCCGACGATTGCGAGCACGTACAGGACGATCAACACCGATACCCACGCGACGAGCGTGATCCCGAGCGCCTGTACCCAGCCGCCGGGGTACCGGTAGTTGATCACGGCGAGGTACGCGAGGAGGACGAGTATCGGTCCGAGAAGCGGGATCCAGCCGAAGAAGAAGCCGACGATCCCCCAGACGACCGCCCCGAGCAGCGCCGTGACGACCGCGTACGTGTAGTCCTGTGCGTCGACGATGAGACTCGCCCCGACGTAGATTCCGAGTGCACCGATCAGCAGGCTCACGGCGAATACGATGATGCTATCGATGAGCGCCATGGGCAGGGGAACGCGGGACCTACCGATAGTTATCGGTGTCCTAGCCACCGCAACGCTATCTATCGGTAGGTCCACGTTTCGCCAACGTTCACGTGACCGTGATGGACGGTTCGTCCCGGTCCCGGAAACACCTCAGTACCGCTGGAACGGCCCCGTTCGTTTTTGATCCCGGAAAGGAGCCGTGCGTGGCACGATCCAGACGGCTGCGGGCGATCGATACTGCCGGACAACAGTCACTGCACACTCGAGGGCGTCTCACCCGTGCGATCCGCTCTACCGATCGGACGTCGCGGGTTCCTCGAGAGACTCGCGGCTGACGAGATCGCGAATTCCCGTCTCGAGGCCGATCGTCGCCTCGAAGCCGAGCGTGCGACGGGCTTTCGACACGTCCGCCCTGCTGTGTCGAACGTCGCCCGCCCGGGGCTCGCGGTGGACGATCGGGACGTCGGCGTCGGTCGCCGCGCGGATCGCCTCCGCCAACTCGAGGATCGACGTTCGTTCGCCGGTGCCGACGTTGTACGCCTCGCCGACGTCGTCGGTCGTCGCCGCCAGCAGGTTCGCCCGGACGAGGTCCTCGACGTGGACGAAGTCGCGCGTCTGCTCGCCGTCGCCCTCGACCGTGATCGGGTCGCCGGCCCGCGCCTGCTCGAGAAACGTCGAGATGACGCCGCTGTAGGGACCGCGCTGGCGCGGCCCGTAGGCGTTGAAGTAGCGAAGCGCGACCGTCGGCAGGTCGTACAGGTCCGCGTACAGCCGCGCGTACTCGTCGAGTGCGAGTTTCTGGACGCCGTACGGCGACGTGGGATCGGTGGAAGCCGTCTCCGAAACCGGCAGTTCGTCGGGGTGGCCGTAGACCGCCGCACTCGAGGCCAGCACGACTCTGGCGTCCTCGCGACGCGCCTGCTCGAGCAGCTCGAGGCCCGCCTCGAGGTTCACGCGGTTCGTCTCCGCGGGCTGTTCGACGGTCGCGGTCACGCCGACGACGGCCGCCTCGTGGAAGATCAGGTCGACGCCCCGGGTCGCCCGCTCGAGTGCCTGCTGGTCGCGGACGTCGCCCTCGAGGAGCGTCGCGTCGTCGTGGACGTGCTCGCGCTCGCCCGTCGAGAGGTCGTCGAGGACGCGAACGTCGTTGTCGTCGACGAGCGCGTCGACCAGGTGGCTGCCGATGAAGCCGGCACCGCCGGTGACGAGGATCGTCCGATCGCGGATCGATGGGGGGGTCATCGCTCGCGCTTCCAGCCGCCGAACGTTTAGTATCCGACTCGTACCGTGGTTCGTCGGGTGCGCGTCTCGCGAGAAATGTGCTATTACCGCCGACTCGCTTCGCAGACGCCGTCTCGTCTGCGGTCGACGACGGGGTGCGCTCTCACAGCCTCTCGACGCAGTGCCGACAGTACGTGTAGGCGGGATCGTTCGCGGTCGAGCAGTGTCGGCAGGTGATCCGCGTCGACTGGTTCGACCCGCGTGTGTCGTCGTCAGACGCCGACCGCCGTCCGGTCTCGTCGGCGAGTTCGTACGGCTCGAGTTCGCCCGTCTGCCGCTCGCGACGGCGCTTTCGGGCGTCCTCGACGATTCCCCACAGGACGGGAATCGAGACGATCAGGGCGACGATCGCCCCGAGGACGAAGACGACGGAAAGCAGTCGCAGCCCCACGGTCATGGCGGCTACCACGACCTGCAGGCACAAAGGACTCGCCGTGGCTGCCGCAGGCAACGTAAGCTATATCCGCGCCGCTCGGAAACCCACGGCAATGTCTGTCGACCTCGTCGTGGAGAACTGTACCGTCGTGACGCCCGCCGGTCGCGTTCCCGACGCGGGCGTCGCCGTCGAGGACGGCGAAATCGTCGCCGTCGGTCGCAGCGACCGCCTCCCGACGGCCGATCGCACCGTCGACGCCGCGGGGAACGTCCTCGTCCCGGGGATCGTCGACGCCCACATCCACAACCGAGAACCCGGCCTCGAGTACAAAGAAGACTGGGAGTCCGCCACACGTGCGGCGGCGGCCGGCGGCGTCACGACCGTCGTCGGGATGCCAAACACCGACCCGGTCGTCGACCGACCGGAGCACCTCCAGCTCAAGTTCGACCGCGGCGAGGCGTCGGCGCACGTCGACTTCCAGAGTTTCGTCGTCGTGACCTCGGAGAACATCGATCGCATCCCGGCTCTCGACGAGGCCGGTGCCCTGGGGTACAAGATCTTCCTCGGGTCGACCGTCGGCGACGTGCCGCCGCCGAGCGACGGGGAAGTCCTCGAGGCGATGAAGCGGATCCGGGAGACCGGCAAACGGCTGGGCTTTCACGAGGAGAACGGCGAGATCATCGACTACTACGAAGCGCAGGTCAAAGCGGCGGGACGAAACGACCCGATCGACCACTCCCACTCCCGCCCCGTGATCGCCGAACGCGAGGCCATCGAGCGGATGATCACCTTCGCCGAGGAGACCGGCGCGAAGATCCACATGTACCACGTCTCCTCGGGGTCGGGTGCCGAGGCCGTCGCCCGCGGGAAAGACCGCGGCGTCGACGTCACCGCCGAGACCTGCCCGCACTACCTCTGGTTCACCGAGGAGGTCGTGCGCGAGAAGGGTAACGTCGCCCGCATCCAGCCGCCCATCCGCGACGAGGCCGAACGGACGAGGCTGTGGGACGTCTTCGACGAGGGCGCGATCGACTCAATCGCGACCGACCACGCACCCCACACGGACGACGAGAAGAAAGTCGACGACCCCTTCGGCAACACCTGGGACGCGGCCGCGGGCTTCGTCGGCCTCGAGACCGAGGTCCCCGCGATGCTCACGTTCGTCGACGAGGGACGGCTCACGCTCGAGGAGTGGGTCTACCACCACGCCACCCGTCCGGCGCAGGTCTGGGGGATGTACCCGCAGAAGGGCTCGCTGCAGGTCGGCACCGACGCGGACTTCACGATCGTCGATCCCGACCGCGAGTGGACGCTCGAGGACCGCCACGACCTCCACTCGAAGAGCACGGTGACGCCCTTCGAGGGCGAGTCGTTCGTCGGCAAAGCCACGACGACCGTCGTGCGCGGCGAGGTCGTCTACGAGGACGGCGACGTGGTCGGCGAGTCGGGGTACGGCACTCGAGTCGACGTCGACTAGTCACGTCGGTTCATTTTCCTTCTCATACTACTGGACAAAACGATTCTCACATCGATCGCACTCGAACGGCCGTCGCCAGCGGCGACGGCACGTGAGACGCGATCGAGTGTTCAGTGACTTTTGTCCGGCAGCATCACGTCTCGCTGTCGAGTGGCCGTCTCGCCGGGAGGCTGTCGACCTCCGCCGACCGACTGCCGATTCGGCCGTCGACCCCCGAGTAGACGGCGTTTTCTCTCGGTCGTCGATCGTTCATCGAGCGTGAACTGTCTCCGTGGCGTGATTACTCGCGTGACGGCGGCAGCGACGCGTCCGGCTTCGACACACCGGTAGTCACCAGTTTACGGTTTTCGGGGCTCTCGCTACCGTTTCTGAGCCTGTGTATATATACCCCCCTTCGTCAGGTAGCCCGAGGTACGTTCCCGGCGGCCTCGAGCCGACAGCGGGGACGTGCCCGCTCGGAGCACGGCGGTTCGACTCCGCCGGTGGGCCTCCCCCGAATGGGGGGTGCAAACATGACCGAAGACGAGAACTCAATCTCGAGACGAAACGTACTCGCTGGACTCGGCGCGATCGGCGTCGGGGGCGCACTCGCTGGTGCAGGCACGAGTGCGTTCTTCAGCGACAAGGAAACGTTCCCGAACAACAAGCTGGTCGCCGGCGCACTCGATCTCAAGGTCGACTGGCAGGAGCATTACAGCGACTGGAGCGACGACGAAGGTGTGAATAATGAGCCTGTTGAGGGCAGTATCTACGACGACGACTTGCAGTTCGCGCCGCCGGGTGACGAGGAAGAGCTCGAGACGGGTGAAAGGTTCGAGGTGCTGATGGAGGAGCCCGACAATCCGGAGGGCTACATTGGCTTCCCGTCACAGGCAGATGAGCCTCTTATCTGGGTGCACGATGACTACGCCGACGACTTCCTGCGGAGCACGGCTATCGAGGCCTATCCAGATTTCAACAACGACGGCATTCAGGACTTCCCAGATGATTGGGATATCTGTGAACAGGATGCCGACACGAATAAAGAGAGGGATGGCGTCCTTAGCTCGGACTTGCGGACGAATACGAATGACGAGCCCTGGAACGGGAGTGGGATCGGTGGTGAACCTAATCCACAGACGACAATGCCAGGTGATCCGCTGATCAACATCAGCGACGTCAAGCCGGGTGACTTCGGTGAGCTGACGCTCAGCTTCCACCTGTGTGACAACCCCGGCTACGTCTGGCTAACTGGCAAGCTACGAGACGCCTCGGAGAACGGTCTCACCGAACCCGAGAGAAAAGACCCCGACGAAGAAGAAGACGTCGTCGAGCTCCTCGACGAGATCAAGACGCAGTTCTGGATCGACGACGGTGACAACGTCTACGAGCCCGACGATGGCGAGGAGTTGCTCTTCCCGGCCCCTATCTCGCTGCGGGAGGCGCTTAAGCTCTTGGAGACAGGGAATGGCGGCCTTGGGATTCCGATTAATCCTGATGGCGGTGGTGACGGGTCCGTCTTCGGACCAGGAACCTGTCTCGAGGAAGACTTCGACAGTGTACAGACCGGCGAGGAAGCGTTCCCTGACGGGACGATGCGCCAGCAGATGAATCCGTTCTGCTCGGACTTCGGCCTCGTTGAAGCGCTCAAAGTCGAAGATGCAGACCTCCCAGATAGCGGCACCCAGACGTACACGACGCCGTACGGCGACGTCCAGATCACGACCTCCGACAGAGGGACGATCACGTCCTGGGATACCGACGCCACACCCAACGGTGAACTCGACGACGAGGACGGGTTCTGCGTCTCCAAAGTCATCGTCAAGGGCGGTCGGGAAGGGGCGAACATCTACAGCTACGACGCCGACAGCAACGGAAGCAGTGGCGATGACGGCACGTTCACCCCGCCGACTGATCAGGACATCAGCAACGTGAGTTTCTGCGTCGACCTGAAAGAGCAACCCGACGGCGACCGCGAGTGCTTCGAGAACTCGACGACCTACTACGTCGGCTTCTCGTGGTGGCTGCCGGTCGACCACGCCAACGAGATCCAGACCGACTCCGTGGAGTTCGACCTCGGCTTCTACACCGAGCAGTGCCGCCACAACGATGGGTCCGGTATGCGTCCAAAGGACGATACCGAGCCCGTCGGGGTCTCCCATACCAAAAAGGAGGAGTAATCGCCACCATCTCCCCCCCGGGGCCAGTGTGACGTCTACAGTTGCCGACTGCCCCGTCCCTTACGCCGCTTTTTTTGAACTCGTCGCAGCGCGACGGGCCGCCGCGAAGTAGTTTCGTAACGCGAGTCGACGGCTCGAGACGGTAGTTCGACGCCGACTGTACGCGACAGCTAACGCTTTCTCCGGAGTAGTTTCTCAAGTAAAACCGTACCGATAGTCGATCGAACATGACTCGAGTCGGTACACTCCGCGCACGCCTCCGAGAATACGACGACCGATTCACGCGACGCCTGGCCACTCTCGCTCGAGCATACGGTGCGTCCGCAACCCGGTATGCGTTCGCGTTCGTCTTTCTGACGTTCGGGGTACAGAAGTTCCTCGTCCCGGGACCGTCTCCCGTCGACGAGCCGATCATGGCCGTCGCGGACGCGAGCCAGGTTACGACGGTCGTCCCCGTCGCGCTGACGCCCGCGTTCGTGGGGATCTACGAGGTGATACTCGGACTGTGTTTCCTCAGAAACCGGCTCGGCGTGGCGACCGTGTTGTTCGTCCCCCACCACCTCGTCACGTTTCTCACGCTCGCAGTCGTCCCCTCGCTTGCGTTCGCGCCACCGATCCCGTTTGCCTACGACACCTTCGGCGCGTTCGTCCTGAAAAACGTCGTGTTCGTCGGCGCATTCCTGCTCTTGCTCGCACACCACGGCCACGCGAGTGCGTCGAGGATGTCGGACTCGAGCGAGGCGACCTGCGAGTGACCACCGGTTCGGTGACGCTTGTGCTTGTCGATCGTCAGTCTGCCAGAGAACCGTCGTGGGAGAAGCTAGACGTCGTGTTCTCGATCCGCTGCTTCGACGGCCGATCCTCCAGACGTCGACTCGGTCTCGTCGCCACCGTCGCCCGTCGTCTCGCCGTCCTGGGACCCGTCGGTCGTGTTCTCCGTCGTCGACGTCCCGTTGTTCGTCGCCGTGTCGTTGTTTTCGATCGTCTCGTCGTTCTCCGAGCTGGTTTCGGACGTCGATACGTTTCCGTCGGTGTCGTTCTGTGTCCCGGTCTCGTTTTCGATGGTTTCGCTGTCGTCGATCGAAGTTCCCTCGAGCGACGTGGCGTTCATTTCGGCGGAGTCGTTCGTGACGTTCAGCGTGCCGTTTACCGTGTCGCCGTTCGCCGTCACCTCCCAGTAGATCTCGCCGTCGTCGGCGGTGTCGAACCCGTGGTTACTGGAGTGGGCCTCGCCGCCCTCGAGTACGACCGACTCCGATTCGACGGGCTCGTCGACGACGATCTCGTACTCGGCTACGGCGGGGCCGGCACCGTCGTTTTCGAGTGTGATCTCGAGCGTCGCGTTCTCGCCGACGGAGGCCGTCTTGGGTGCGGTTGCCTCGACTGAGATCCGATCGATTTCGTCGTCGGCCCCGACGGTGTTGTCCTCGAACGTGCTCGCGTCCGAGAACAGCGCCGCGGTCGGCGCGAACGAGACGCTGGCGGCGATCGTTCCGACCACTGCGACGCCGACAACGAACCACACGACTGAGCGCCCAGTCATTGGTCTCCCTCCGGGTCGGTGGCGTCGTCTACAGACTCGAGTTCCGGAACCTCGTCGGTGCTCGACTCGAGTGCAGGCTGGTCGTCCGACGCTGACTCGAGTTCGGGCGGGTCGACGTCGTCCGGGCCGAGAAGTGACTCGAGGACGGAATCGCCCGCCGGTGCGTAGCCGAACTCCCGGAGTAGCTGCCAGCTACCGGAGGCGACGAGGAACAGCCCCGGCAGGATCACGAACGAGAGCAACCCGAGACTCGAACGGGCGAACAGGAGCAGGTGCCCCGCGTACGGGACGTGCAGGTGGAGTTTTCCCCGGGCGAACTCGGCTGGGACGTATCCCGCGTCGGCATCCTCGTTCGCGTCGCCTTTCGTCTGCAGGTAGCGTTCGCCGTCCTCCTCGCGGACGTCGACGACGCGGTGGGTGACGTATCCGCCCGCAGCGTCGTCGTCGTCGGGGTGGAGGGTGACGACGTCTCCGGACTCGATCTCGTCTGGCGGGACGCTCTTCGTGATGACGACGTCTCCGGACTCGATCGTCGGACTCATGCTGTCCGACATCACGATGTAGGTGTCGTCACCACCGACGAGTCCCGGGAACGTGACGATCCCGACGAGGACGAGGATAGCTATCAGTGCGATACCACCAACCGTGTATACTGCTGTTCGAGCGTTGAGTGTCATTGGTCGTCAGTTTTCGATCGATCCGGTGGCGAGCCGGTTCCCAGTCGCATTCGCCGATCGTGCCGGACGTGGAACAGAGACGAGATCGCAAACAGGGCAGTAACGACCGTCGTCCAGAAGAGTGGCGCGACGAACGAGAACGGCGGCAGCCCACTCCACAGTGCGACTACGAGCCCCGTACAGAGGAGGCCTAATCCGGCGTAGTACCTGCTCCACGGGATGTCGCCGTGTGGAACGACGTCGAGGTACACCTCGAGGTCCGAGGCGGCATCGGTGAGTTCGATCGTCCCCCGGTCTGCGTCGAACTGGACGACGTCGCCGTCGTCTAACTTCGGCAGGTGCGACTGGCGAAGGGCGGTGTAGACGCGCATCCGCTGTTCGTACGTCACCTCCTCGCGTGAGACGCCGTTCTCCCAGGCGGCGATCTGCTCGACGAGGTCCCGTAGTGTGGCGGGCTCCTCGTGCTGTTTCAGGTAGTGAATAACGTGTCGACGGCGGCGGCTGCTCAGCATCTCGAAGGCGTCGTCCTGGGTGATCGTCGGAGAGCCTTCGTTCTGACCGCCTCCCCCCGCCGAACGCTTCGCCGAACTCATGGCGTCCGTTCTCGGGTCGACGGCCTCGCTTGCGGCCTTTGTGCCCGACGTATCGTCACGTCGTGGCGTCGTCGCGTTCGTGCGTCTCCGTACCGTCTCGAGTACGTCTTTCGCCCCATCACCTCGGCTTTTACGTCAGATTCGATTAGTTATGAGCCGAGTAGGAAGTATTAGTTCGATACTGAATATCGGTTGATCCTTGCTATATTCGAGTTCCACTCAAGTACTGTCAGCCCCAGGAGAACGGACGCGAGCGTCAGCAGTTCACCAGTGCCTGTCGATCTACTCGAGGATACCCGAAACGCTCGAGTGAAGCCGACTGGCGGTGAGGACGGACCAGACGACGACGAAGCCGCAGACGAGGCCGACGAGGTGGGGGTGGACGCCCGCGGTCACACGGACGGCGAGAAAGAGGTCGCTCGTCGAGCCGAGAAAGATGAGCACGCCGGAGACGTAAAGCGAGACGTCGAGCGCCGCGTTCGGGTCGCGAAGCGTCCGTTTGACGTTCCAGCCCGACAGGGACAGGTAGGCGAGTCCGGACGCGCCCAGGGGGGTGAGTACGAGCGCCGTCCAGCCGGCGTACGCCAGCGCGACGAACGTCGCGATCAGGAACAGACAGCCGCTGGTCGGTCCGGGCGGGACGGGAAACCGCAACCGCTCGCGCTGGTGGATCGCGATCGCGACCGCGAGCAGTCCCACGAGCGCGGCGACGACGAGCGAGAAACCGGCCCCGCGGTAGTAACCGATCACCTCGGGGGCGGTCCGTCGCAGGTACAGTTCCGAGACCAGTGCCGACAGCGGCGGCACGAAGACGAGAATCGACGCGACGGACGCGTAGTAGAAACGACGGCGCGAGACGCCGGCGAGCAGCAGTAGCGACAGCAGCGACAGGACGAGGTAGCCGAACACGTTCCCCGCGAGGTGGGCGAGGTCGGCGTGACCCACGAGCGAGAGGTACGCCGCCTGCCACCCGCTCACTCCCGGTCGAAACAGTACCGATTCGAACGTGACCGGCGAGACGTAGACGACGACCAGCGTGACGGGAACGACCAGGTGGACGGCGACGTCACGGTGACTGATCCGCTCTCGGACGAACCGCGACAACTGGGACGTGCTCATTCGAACCAGTAGCCGTATCGAGTGGACCCGTTCGAATGCCTCTTTCGGAGTCGACTCCGTCTCTGGCCTCGAGTCGACTCCTGGCGTCGATCGTGGCGGCGACTACGCTCGCCGGACGAGGTGATCGCGAACCGCTCGCTGGCAGTCCGCACAGATGTCGTCGAGTCGGACGACGGTCACGAGCACTGGATAATCCACCGGAAAGTCGTCGTAGAGGTACGTGACCAGCGTCCGGTGAGCGACTGCACCTTTCGCAGCCCGGCTCGTCGTCTCGGCGAGGTGCGCCTGGCGGTCGCGTACGAGACGATCGCATCGGTCTCGGTAGGCGGCCAGCCGATCGTGGCGCGTCGCGAGTTCGTCGAACTCGCACTCCGACAGCGGCGTGTCGTCGGCGTCGACGAGCCAGTCGGTGATCGTCGCGATCTCGTCGCGGACGTCGGCGAGGTGCGTCGCCTCCCGATCCAGTGCCGCGGCGACGACCTGCGTCTCGTCTACCCGATCTCGAGTGCTCGAGAGAACTGCTCGTTTCAGATCGGGCGTAAACGCTCCGTCGGTCGTCGAACCGAGTGCCGTCGCGATCGAGTCGGACAGCTCCGATGCGATCGTCTCGAGAAGCGACTCGTCGTCGTCGAGGTCGTCGACGCTGTGTGGACGGACGGTCTCGGCGAACGCGGTTCTGACCTCGTGACGGCCGCCGTCGGTCGGCGACGAACGAGCAGCGAGCGTTCCGCCGCCGGCCGTGGTGCCGGCTCGCGTCGGTGGCGGCGTCGAATCGACGGGGACGCCTTCGACGCGAGCGACGAACCGCTCGAGTGCCGCCCGTTTGTCCTGCACTGCCTCCCGTTCCGTTCGTACTCGCTCGAGCGCGTGATCGACGGTCGTCGTGACGGTCATCGGTCGTTCGTTCGATCGTCGGGGACGGAGAGAGGTCGTGGGTCGCCCCGGGCTGTCGAGTGCGACAGCGGGACGCGGTCGGTCCCATCCTCGACCGTCGAGCGTCCCTGTCTCGGCCGCCGGACCGACGTGGGCGTCTCGGCGACGGTCGGATCGTATCGGTACGTTCGCGGATCGTACCGACGCAGCGTCTCTCGGTAGGTGACGACGGCCTGCAGGGCTTTTTCCGCTGTCGCTCGGTCGGGAAATCGTTTTCCGGTCGCGGGGAAGGGCCGTTCGCCGGTCCGTTCGCAGACGACGACGTAGGAGCCGTCGTCGCTCGCGAGCGACTCGATCGTCGTCCGAATCTCGGAGAGCGTCGTCGCGTCCATGCTCGTCACTCGCCTCGCGGCGACGCGCGGGTTTCGCGGTCGCTTCCGATCGATTCACTCTCGCCATCGAGCCGCCCGTCACGGCCGACGGTCGCGCCGGTCGCGTACGCGGCGTCGTCGATCCACGGCGGAAGACGTCTACTGGAGCCCATACGGTTTAGGCAGACCTAAAACATTGTAAACGTACTGGTTTTTAGGATGGCCTAAATCGGGGGTCGCGACTCGAGGTGACGGTCACTCGAGGTCGGTCCCGACGGCCTCCTCGATCGACCGGAAGCCGTCGCGCTGGAGCAGGTCGACCAGACCGCGGTTGATCTCCCGGGCGGTCGACGGACCGTTGTAGACGAAGCCGGTGTACAGTTGCACGAGCGAGGCCCCAGAACGGATCTTCGCGTAGGCGCTCTCGGCCGAGTCGACGCCGCCGACGCCGACGATCGGCAGGTCGGTGTACTCGGCGAGCGTGCGGATCACGTCCGTCGATCGGTCCTCGAGCGGTTTGCCGCTCAGCCCGCCCCACTCCTCGCGCCGGTCGGATCTGATCCCCTCGCGACTCGTCGTCGTGTTGGTCGCGACGATGCCGTCGAGGTCGAACTCCTCGACGATGTCGACGAGGTCGTACAGCGACTCGGCTGGCGAGTCGGGGCCGACTTTCACCAGCAGCGGCCTGTCTGCGTCGTTTTCGGCCTCGAGCGTCTCGAAGACGGCCCGCAGGTGGCCGGGCGACGCCTCGTCGAACTCGTCGGGCGTGTTCGGACAGGAGACGTTGACGACGACGTAGTCGGCGTACGGCGAGAGGCGATCGAACACCCGCCGGTAGTCCTCGACGGCCTCCTCCTCGTTCGAGGAGTTCATCTTCCCGACGTTGACGCCGATCGGGATCGACGGAAGCCCCTCGCGCTCGAGTCGCGCTTTCACGCGCTCCATCCCCTGGCCGTTGAACCCCATCCGGTTGATCATCGCCTCGTCCTCGGGGAGTCGGAACAGCCGCGGCCGTTCGTTTCCGGACTGGGGGTACGGCGTCACGGTTCCGACCTCGACGAACCCGAAGCCGAGCGCGGCCAGCGCGTGGGTGACCTCGGCGTTCTTGTCGAACCCCGCCGCGACGCCGACCGGGTTCGGGAAGGTGGCGTCGAACAGGTCGACCTCGAGTGCCGGGTGCTCGTACCGGTAGGCGTACCGGAGTGCGGCCCTGGTCGGCCACGTCGCCCCCGCCGCTCGGAGCGTCCGCTTGCCCAGGTCGTGGGCGGTCTCCGCGGGAAGCTTGAACGCGAGCGGGCGAAGCCTCGAGTAGATCGTCATCGGCCGTACGTCGGGGATTCCGATACGTAAAGTCCCCGAATGGCCCGGGTCGTGTGGGCGGAGAACGTGACCTTTGTCAGTTCGATCCCACGATCGGTTTCCGTACGCCGAAAAAACGACCAGAAGGATTCGTCTATCGGAACGGAGACTAACGGAGAACGAAATAGTTTTCCTCCGGGTACCGCTTGGTTCGACTAACAGAATTCGAGCCATGAGTCACGAAAGCCGGTCGCCTGGAGGTGTACCCCGTGGCGGATAAGCGGCTGCTCGTGCCGCTGTCGACGTCGGTGACGGTTCGCCAGACCGTCGGCTACGCGGTCCGGTCGGCACTCGAGGGGGACGGGCCGGCCGAACTCCACTTCGTCGTCGCGGTCCCGGACGACGCGGGCATGTCGGGAGACACGCGTCACCTCGAGGAGGCCGACGACCTGCTCGAGCGCGCTCGCACGTGGGCGAACGAGGACGCAGACGACGGGGCGCTGTCCGTCGAGACGGCGGTGCTGGGCACCGACGAGTACCTGTTCGGTCCCCGCGACTACGCCGAATCGTTCGCCGCCTACGCCGACGACAACGACGTCGACCGCGTCGTGCTCGATCCGGAGTACCTGCCCGGAGCGACGTCGCCGATGCTCCAGCCGCTCGAGCGCGAACTCGCCGCGGTCGGACTCGCGTACGACGAAGCACCGGTCGAGCGGCCGGCCCGGCGCGAACGGCTGGTCGGCGCCGAGAGTCTCGACCGCTTCGTCGGAATGTTCGGCATCTCGTTTGCCTTCTACCTCCTGCTCGGCGATCCGACCTACTGGTTCGACCTCGTCACCGGCGTGGTCGTGGCGGCGATCGTCTCGATCACGCTCTCGCACGTGACGTTCAGTATCGCGCCACGGAGGATCGAGTCGCCGATCCGGACCGTCCGCTTTGCGCTGTACGTCCCGCTGTTGCTGTGGGAGATCGTCAAGGCGAACGTCGCGGTCGCGCTCGTGATCCTCCGGCCGTCGATGCCGATCGAGCCGAAGCTGACCCGGATAAACGCACGGGTCAGCGGCGGCCTGCCCCTGCTGTCGCTCGCAAACAGCATCACGCTGACGCCGGGAACGTTGACCGTCCGGGCGAACGACCAGCGACTGGTCGTCCACACGCTCATCGAGGACGCCCGCGAGGACCTCTTCGAGGGCAGACTCGAGCGGGCGGTTCGCTTCGTCTTCTACGGTCGCGAGGCGGCCGCGATCGCCTCGCCCGAAGAACGGGGCGACGCCGAGATCATTCGGGGTGACGAGTGGTGACGGCCGAGTTGCTCGACGACGTGTTGCTCACGGCGGCCGCGCTGTTCGTCGTCCTCGCGATCGCGATGTTCTACCGCGCGGTCGCCGGTCCGACGACCCAGGATCGGGTGCTGGCGGTGAACGTCCTCGGGACGAACACCGTCGTCATCCTCGTGTTGCTGGCGGCGGCGCTCGACGAGCCGTGGGTACTCGACATCGCGTTGATCTACGCGCTGCTCAACTTCCTGATGGCCGTCGCCATCTCGAAGTTCACCGTCGAGCGGGGTGGTGTCCTGTGATCGAGACGATCCGCTTCGGCGCGATCGTCGTCCTCGTCGCCGGCGGGCTGTTCTTCACGCTCGTCTCGACGGTCGGCGTGCTCCGCCTGCCGGACGTCTACGCACGGGCACACACGGCGTCGCAGGCCGACACCCTCGGTGCCGGGCTCACGCTCGCGGGCGTCGCGCTCGCGCTCGGCTGGCAGTCGGCGACGATCTACACCGTCCTGTTGCTGTTTTTCGTGTTCCTCACGAACCCGACGGCGGCACACGCGATCGCCCGCTCGGCAGCCGAGACCGGCGTCGAACCGCTGACCGACGAGGAGGGTGAGAACCGATGAGCGCGCTCGCGTACGCGCTCGTGGCGTTCGTCCTCGCGACGGCGATCGCGACGGCGCTGTTTCGCGACGTGCTGTCGACGATCGTCGTCTTCGGGGCGTACAGTCTGGGGATGGCGATCCTCTACACGTACCTACTCGCACCCGACGTCGCGATGACGGAGGCCGCGATCGGGGCCGGCGTGACGACGGTCCTGTTGCTGTTGACGATCGCCCGGACGACCCGTCCGTCGCCCGATCAGCTGTTCGAACGGCTCGACGTACCCGCGGTCGTCGCTGTGGGGGCGTTCCTGCTGGTTGCCGGCACCCAGGTGCTCCCGGAGATGTGGGCCGTCGGCGACCCGACCGCCCCCGTCTGGTCGAACGCCGAGGTCTCCCAGTACTACATCCAGAACACGTACGCCGACACGCACGCCCAGAACGCGGTGACGGCCGTCCTCGCGGCCTACCGTGGATTCGACACGTTCGGCGAAGCGGTCGTCGTCTTCGCCGCCGGCGTCGCCGTCTTGCTCGTGTTGAAACGGGAGGTGTTCGTCTGATGGCCGACGACGTGGCGGACACGTACACGGAAAGCCAGGTGATCATGACCGCCGTGAAGGTCATCGCGCCGTTTACCCTCACCTACGGGATGTTCATGACCCTTCACGGAGCCGACACGCCCGGCGGCGGCTTCCAGGGCGGGGCCATCGTCGGCGTGACCATCCTCATGCTCGCGTTCGCCTTCGGCATCGAACCGACCCGCCGGTGGCTCCGCAACTCCGTGCTGGTCTCTCTCGTCACCGGCGGCGTCGTCGTCTTCACCGGCGTCGGCCTCGCGACGATCGCACTCGGCGGGAACTTCCTCGAGTACGATCGTTTCTCCGAGATCGGCATCGCCGGCAAGTGGGGGATGGAAGCCATCGAGGTCGGCGGCGTCTCGCTGATCGTCTCGGGCGTCGTGATCACGCTCTTTTTCGCGATGGCCGCCGGCTTCACGGCCGAACGAGGCCCGACAGCGACGGATGCGGATCGAGGAGGTGACGACTGATGCTCGAGTTACTCGCTACTCACTACGCCTACGCGCTGATGTTCGTCCTGATCGCCATCGGACTGTACATGATCATCGCCAACCAGAACCTGGTCAAGAAGGTGATCGGCGTCAGCCTGTTCCAGACGGCGATCTTCCTGTTTTTCATCTCGATGGCCTACGTCGAGGGCGGCTCGGCACCGATCGTCCCCGCCGACGAGACCCCCGGGGAACTGGTCGTCGCCAGTCCGCTGCCGCAGGTGATCGTGCTCACGGCGATCGTCGTCAGCATTGCGCTGACGGCCGTCGCGCTCTCGCTCGTCATGCGCATCTACGCCGAGTACGGCACGCTCCGGGAGGACACGCTGACGGAGGTGCGCGCCGATGAGTAGCGTCGACCTCGTCCCGGTGTTGCTGATCGCCACCCCGATCCTCGCGGCGACGCTCCCGATCGCGCTCGGGCTTCGGTTCGATCGCGTCGGCTGGTCGATCGCCGCGCTCACCACGACCGGCCTGTTCGCCGCGACGGCGTTCCTCGCGACCGTCGTCTACGGCGACGGGGCGACCGTCACGCACGCGCTCGGTGACTTCCCGCAAGAGTACGGCATCGAACTCGTCGCCGACGAACTGTCGACGCTGATCGCGTTGCTCGTCACCGGCGTTGCGGCCGGCGTGCTCGCGTACACCCGCACGGGCGGGCCGCGTGGAAACACGTTCTACACCGGCTACCTGCTGCTGACCGGCGGCCTGCTCGGCCTGACGATGACCGGCGACGTGTTCAACCTGTTCGTCTTCCTCGAGATCACGGGACTTGGGACGTACGCCATGATCTCGAGCGGCGACGGCCCCGAATCGGCGGTCGCGGCCCTGAAGTACCTGATCCTCGGCACCGTCGGCGCGTCGATGTACTTACTCGGCGTCGGCTTTCTCTTCATGGCGACGGGGACGCTCAACATGGCCGAACTCGCGACGGCGCTCCCCGACGTCGAGGGCCAGGGCGAGACCCTCGTTCGCGTCGCCTTCGCGTTCGTCTTCGTCGGCTTTTCGATCAAGGTCGCCCAGTGGCCGCTGCACACCTGGCAGCCCGACGCCTACCAGCACGCGCCCGACGGCGTGACGCCGCTGATCGCCGCGCTCGTCTCGACTGTCTCGGCGTACGCGTTCGGACGGGTGGCGTTTACGGTCTTCGGTGCCGACTTCCTCGCCACCACGCCCTACGCGTCCGAAGTCGTCGTCACCGTCGGCTCGATCAGCGTCCTCGCCGGCAGCACGCTCGCCGTGATCCAGCGGAAGGTCAAGCGGATGCTGGCGTACTCGTCGGTCTCGCAGTTCGGGCTGATCGTCGCCGCCTACGGGCTGGTCACCGAGACCGGCCTCGTCGGCGCGGTCGTCCACCTCGTCGGCCACGGGCTGACCAAAGCGGGGCTGTTCGCCGCCGTCGCCGTCGTCTCGGTGAGCACCGGCGCTCGCACCGTCGACGAGTACGCCGGCCTCGCCAAGCGACGGCCGGTCGCCGCGATGGCGATGACCGTCCTGCTCGTCTCGCTCGTCGGCATCCCACCCTCGGTCGGCTTCGTCGGCAAGTGGTACATCGCACTCGGCGCTGTCGAGGCCGAACTGTGGCCGGTCGCCGCCGTGATCTTCCTGAGCACGATGCTCACGCTCGCGTACGCCGCCCGGCTGCTCGAGAAGATGTACTTCACGCCGGCGGCACCGACCGAGCGTCCAGTCCCCCCGGGTGCGGCCGCGACTGACGGCGGCTCGCCGGTCGAGACCGACGACCCCGACCGCGTCACCGTCGGCATGATCGGCCTCGTCGTCGCTGCGGCCGTGCTGGTCGTCGCGCTCGGCTTCGCCGGTGGAACGTTCTACGACTTGCTCGAGCCGTTCGTCGAAGAGGTGTTCAACTGATGGTAGAGGTCGTCTCCGATCCGCGTCCGATCGCCGCCGTGCTGGCGTCTGCGGTCGCGGTCGTTCTGATCGTCGCGTCGCATCGTCGTCCGAACATCCGCGAGAGCTGGTCCGTTCTGGCCGCAGTGACGAAGTTCGGCCTCGTCGCGAGTATGCTCCCGGGCGTCCTCGGTGGCGTCGTCTACGAGTGGCGTCTCGGCACGTTCGTCGCCGGCGTCGACTTCGCGCTCCGTGCGGACCCGCTCGGAATGCTGTTCGCGCTGCTCGCGAGCTTCCTGTGGATCTTCACGTCGTTCTACGCGACGGGGTACATGCGCGGACTCGACGAGCACGCCCAGACGCGCTTTTTCGCCGCGTTCGCCGCCAGTCTCTCGACGGCCGTCGGCATCGCGTTCGCCGCGAACCTGCTGACGATCTTCGTCTTCTACGAGCTACTCTCGCTCGTGACCTACCCGCTTGTCGCCCACAACGAAGACGAAGAGGCGCGCATCGCCGGCCGGAAGTACGTCACGTACACGTTCTTCGGCGGCGGGGTATTCCTGCTCGCCGGGACCGTCCTGGTCTACTGGCTCACCGCCGGCGTGGGCGACCCGACGCTCGCGTTCGAGGCCGGCGGCATCGGTGCGCTCGCCGAGGCGGCGAACGCCGAGCCGATGTACGCGCAGGCCGCCTTCTTCCTGCTCGCGGCCGGCTTCGGCGTGAAAGCCGCCGTCATGCCGCTTCACTCGTGGCTCGCCGACGCGATGGTCGCGCCGACGCCCGTCTCCGGACTGCTCCACGCGGTCGCGGTCGTCAAGTCCGGCGCGTTCGGCATCGCCCGGCTCATCCTCGAGGTCTACGGCCCCGACCTCGCCGGCGACCTGGGCGTGAACGTCCCGCTCGCGATCCTGGCGGCGTTTACGCTCGTGGCCGCGAGCATCATCGCGATGCGCAAAGACCACCTCAAGCGTCGGCTGGCGTACTCGACGACCGCACAGCTGTCGTACATCGTCCTCGGGCTGTCGCTGTTACATCCCTACGCCATCCTCGGCGCGCTGTTTCACATCCCCGCCCACGCGTTCGGGAAGCTCACGCTGTTCTTCTGTGCGGGTTCGATCCACGTCGAGACCCACACGGACTACATCAGCGAGATGGCCGGCATCGGCAAGCGGATGCCGCTGACCATGACCGCGTTCACGGTCGGTGCGGCGGGGATGGCCGGCATGCCGCTGGTCGCCGGCTTCGTCAGCAAGTTCTACATGCTGATCGGCGCGCTCCGTGCCGACTGGTGGATCTTCGCGCTCTCCCTGCTCGTCTCGGGCGTCCTCAACATCGCGTACTTCTGGCCGGTGGTCTACACCGCCTTCTTCGAGAGCGAGGACCGCCACGACGCCAAACCGCTGCTCGAGTTCCCCATCGGGGGCATCCGGGAGTCGTACTTCGGTTCCGCTCCGGCAGTCGCCGACGGCGGCACGTCCGAAGGCGAAGAGGAGTACGAGTACGCCGTCGACGAGTATCCAAGCGACCACACGGTGCCCGACGAGGACGAGGGAGACGGCGAGCACGCCGTCGAACCCGACCACGCCGCCTACGGCGACCACGGCCACGACCACGACCACGGTGAGGGCCACCACGGCGGCCCGCCTGCCGAGGGCTGGCAACGCCACTCGCCGCTGACCGAAAGCACCTGGCTCATGCTGGTGCCCATCGTCGTGATCGCGACCGGCGCGCTCGTCCTCGGCATCGTTCCCGACCGCGCCGTCTTCCTCGAACTCGCCGGCTACGTCGTCGAGGTCGTCACCGGGGAGGTGATCCTCTGATGGCACTCGAGGCGCTCACGATGGTCTACCCGCCGCTGGTCGTCTTCGCGGCGGCGCTGCTCGTGCTCGTCTTGCCCCGGATCGCCGGCTTCGCCGTCGGGTCGGCGAGCCTGCTCGCCGTGATCGCCCTCGCGTGGCTTACCCCCGAGGGTGCACACCTCACCGGGAGCTTCCTCGGCTTCGAGGCCACCCTGTTCCTCGTCGACGACTTCACCCGGATGCTGGGGATCGTGATGGGCTTTTTGGGTGCGTTCGCGGTCGTCTACGCCTACTCGAGCGAGGCCACCCGGCGGATGACGGCGTTTGCGCTCGCGTACGTCGCGTCGGCGGTCGGAGCGGCGTTCGCCGGCGACTGGCTCGTGCTCGTGTTCATGGCCGAGATCATGGCGATGACGAGCACGCTCCTGGTGTGGGACTACGGCGGCGACGCCGTCCGGGCGGGCTTTCGCTACGCGATCGCTCACGGCATCGGCGGCAGTCTCCTGCTCTTTGCGGTCGTCGCCCACTACGCCGAGGTCGGCTCGTTCGCCTACACCGCAGACGGCATCACCACCGGACTCCCCCTGTTGCTCGCGGTGCTCGGGCTCGGCATCAACTGTGCGTTCATCGGGCTGCACACGTGGCTGCCCGACACCTACCCAAAGCCCCACTTCGCGGCCTCGGTGTTCCTCGGCGTCTACACGACGAAGACCAGCGCGTACATCCTCTACCGGGCGCTCCCCGACGACGGGAACCTGTACGTCGCCTACATGGGCGGCCTGATGGCCATCTACGGGGCGACCTTCGCGTTGCTCCAGCACGACATGCGCGCGCTCCTGTCGTATCACATCCAGGCACAGCTCGGGTACATGGTCGCCGGCGTCGGCATCGGCAGCACCCTCGCGGTCGCCGGCGCGATGGGCCACCTGTTCAACAACGTGCTGTTCAAGAGCCTGCTGTTCATGGCCGTCGGCGTCATCATCTACCGGACCGGCGAGAACGACCTCTACGAACTCGGCGGCCTCTGGCGGGAGATGCCCCTGACCGCCGTCGGCTTCGGACTCGGCGCGTTCTCGATCACTGCCATCCCCGGCTTCAACGGCTACGTCAGCAAGGGGATGGTGCTCGACGCCGCCGACCCCCACTACTACGGCGCGCCCGAGTACGAGGTGCTGTACTGGCTGTTGATGATCGGTGCTGTCGGGACGCTGCTCTCCTTCATCAAACTCGGCTACTACGCCTTCTTCCACGGCGAGAGCGACCTCGAGGTCGCCGACGCCAGACCCGGCCAGACGGTCGCGATGCTCGCGGTCGGGGGCGCGTGTCTCGCCCTTGGCCTGTGGTGGCAGGGCTTCGTCGACCTCCTCCCCGGCATCGAAGGGCAGGCGTTCCAGTACACGGGCGGCGAAGGCCACCTCCACCCCTACAGCCCCGGCCACCTGCGTGACTCGGTCGTCCTCGCCACCGTCGCGGCCGTCGCGTTCGCACTCGTCCGCAAGCCGCTGTCGAAACTCGGGCACGTCCCCGACGTCGAGGTGATCGTCAATCCGGCGATGTACCACCTCGGACGGGGGTCGATGCGGGCGATCACCGAGACGTTCGCCGCCGTCGACGCCGTCGCCGTCGGGTTCGTCCGCCGGTGTTACTGGATCGGCAACAACCCGACCGTCGCGGTCGACCGCGTCGCCCGCAAGGTGCCCGATCGGCTCGTCGACACCCGCGACCGACGCGTGGCAAACGGCGGCCGTCCCTCGCGGCTCTTCCTGCGTGCGGGGATCGGTACGACGGTGCTGTTCGTCACGGTCGCGTTGACGATCGTGCTGTGGCTGCTGGTCTAGATCGGCGGTAGTTTCGCCGAACGAGAACCTCTTCCTCGAGTTGCCGTCAGCGAGACGATAGTGTTTCCCTCGACTACTCCCGGTACGGCGGGACTACACCGGCTCCGTCGCACTCGATCGCTCTGCGATCGACTCGCCCTCCGTCCTGCCGCCCGATGTACTATCAACGATCTTTAAACTTTTCCGTTTCCCACACATAGATGGCGCAGAGACGTTCTCTACCGCCCGAAAATGTATTCCTGACTTATGGCAGCAAAGGTGAAGAATAACAATCACTCGAGGGCCGGACTACCGGGATAGATGAGGGCGAACGTGACACGACAGACGACGGTGCCGGTTCTGGACGGCGATCGAATTCGGGTGACGGTCGGCCCGCCGGGGTGAGTGGACCCATGTACGACGAACACTCCGTCGCCGTGGTCGTACCGGCGTACAACGAGTCGGGGCTGGTCGGCGAGGTCATCGACACGATCCCCGCGTTCGTCGACCGGATCTACGTGGTCGACGACTGTTCGACCGACGGCACCTGGGACGAGATCGAACGCCACGCGAGACGCCGCAACCGAACCGCCGTCGCGGCGTCGACGAGCGACGAAGGCTCGACCACGTCCCGATCGGACGACGAGACCAGCGGTGCCGTCGCCGACGGCTCCGGGAAGACGGTCGTCCCCATCCGCCACGAGGAAAACCGGGGCGTCGGCGGCTCGATCAAGACCGGCTACCAGCGCGCGCTCGATGACGAGGTCGACGTCACCGCCGTCATGGCCGGCGACGGACAGATGAACCCGGATCACCTCGAGTGGCTCCTCGACCCGATCGTCGACGGCAGAGCCGAGTACGCCAAGGGCAATCGGCTCGGTGGTCGTGACCGCTCGGAGATGTCGGCGTGGCGGCTGTTCGGCAACCTCACGCTCTCGTTTCTGACGAAAGTCTCGAGCGGCTACTGGCGGATGATGGACCCCCAGAACGGCTACACGGCGATCTCGCTCGAGGCGCTCGAGCGGGTCGACCTCGAGCGGCTCTACGAGGAGTACGGCTTCTCGAACGACCTGCTGGTGGCGCTGAACACGCGCGGCGTGCGGATCGCCGACGTGTCGATGCCGGCGGTCTACGGCGAGGAGGAGAGCCACATCCGGTACCGGTCGTTCGTTCCGAAGCTCTCGTGGCTGTTGCTCCGGCGGTTCACCCGACGGCTGTCCGTCAGGTACCTGCTGACCGACTTCCACCCGCTGGCGTTGCTGTACGCGGTCGGGGCGGCGAGCGGCGCAGTCGCACTCGCCGGCCTCGCCGTCGCGCTCGGTCGTCGAACGAGCGCAGAGACCGAGACCAGCCCCCTGACGCCGATCGTCCTCCTGACCCACGCCGCGCTCTCGATCCTGCTCGCGATGACGTTCGACCGCGAGGAAAACGAAGACCTGGTGGTGAGAGTCGAATGAGAGTCGTCGTCACGATCCAGCATCCGGCACACGTCCACTTCTACCGGAACGTGATCGACATCCTCGAGGATCGGGGCCACGACGTGTTCGTCTTCGCCCGCGAGAACGACCTCGCGGTCCCGCTGTTGCGGGAGTACGGTATCCCACACGAGGTGCTCGCGGGTCCCCAGGACTCGCTGCTCGAGCTGGCGAAAGTCCAGGCGACCTACGAGTACCGCCTCTTTCGGCGGGCGCGCGAGATCGATCCGGACGTGATGACGGCCATCGGCGGCGTCGCCGTCTCGCACGTAGCGCCGCTGGTCGGCGCGCGCAGCGTCGTCTTCGTCGACAACGAGGGCATCACGTCCCACCGGATCACGACGCCGTTCGCTCACGTGGTCTGTACCCCAGAGCGGTTCGGCGACCACTACGGGGACAAACACGTCCGCTACGAGGGCTACCAGGAACTCGCGTACCTCCATCCCGACCGGTTCGACCCGTCGCCGGACCGACTGCGCGAACACGGCGTCGAACCCGACGAACGATTCTCCCTGCTGCGCTTCAAGAAGTGGGACGCCCTCCACGACGTCGGCGAGGCCGGCCTCTCCCCGGCCGGGAAACAGCGTCTCGTCTCGCTGCTCGACGACTACGGCGAGGTCTACATCACCAGTTCCGACGACCTCCCGTCGAATCTCGAGCAGCACCGCCAGCCGATCCCGCCACACCTCGTCCACGACCTGCTGTACTACGCCGACTTCTACGCCGGCGACTCCGCGACGATGGCCACCGAGGCGGCCGTCCTCGGGACGCCGGCCGTCCGCGTCCAGTCGTTCGCCGACCCCGAGACGGACATGAGCAACTTCGTCGAACTCGAGGAGGAGTACGGACTGCTCCGGTCGACCGCCGACGAGGAGGAGGCGATCGACCTCGTCTCGCGGCTCGTCTCCGACCCGACGCTCGCCGAGACGTGGCGCAGGCGACGCGAGCGTCTCCTCGAGGAGAAGATCGACGTGGCGTCGTTCGTCGCGGACGTCCTCGTCTCGCAGACGCGAGACGGCCGCCGTCCCCGGGCGCGAGCAGTCGGCACCTCGCAGTAGTCGGCCGTCGGTCGCGACCCCGACTCATACTGCCGGTCGGAACCGCCAGTATCACTCCTCGTCGCGCTCGTCGGTCGATCGCCTGCTCTCGTCGGTCGCTCCCGGCGGTCGCCGTTCGGCGACGACGACCGACTGCTCGTGGATCGTCTCGCGCAACGCCGTCCGCGTCGTCGACGCGTCCCGGCGGTACCAGTCTTCACCGAGACTGCGCCGCGCCCCTCGCGGTTTGAGGTAGTCGCCGTCGATGTCGACGGCCGCCTCCTCACAGAGCCGTTTCAGGATCGAGCGAGCCCCCTCCGTCGTGATCGCCGGCGGCGCGATCGACCGCTCGCGGGCGAGTTCGCTCGCCGTCTGCTCCTCGAGGAGCGCCTCGATCTCCGCCTCGTCGTGGCCTCGCTCGCGGAGGACGGATCGGACGCGCCGCGCGATCGACGGCGCGTGACGGGTCGGGAACAGCGGCCACTCGTTCGACGGCGGATCGAGGACGACGCGATACCGGCGCAAGGGCGTCCGGGCGGCCGCCGGCAGCGGGACGTCCTCGAGTCGCTGTGACTTGCCGAGGACGCGGATCGTGCCGGTGTAGAAGTCGACGTCGTCCCAGGTCGCGCCTGTCCGGCGGTCGTCCTCGGGGACGCGAAAGAGCTCGGCGCTCCGGACCCCGGTGTGGGCGAGCATCACGACCATCGCGTACTCGCGCAGCCGACGCAGTCGCTCGCTGCGGTCGGCGTCTGCGGCCTCGAGCGTGCGCTCTCTGACGTAGGTCTCGAGCGCGCGGCGCTTCTCGGGCGTCCAGAACTGTCCCTCGGAGCGATCGGTCTCGGTCGGGAGCGCCTCCGTCGCGGCCTCCGTCGCGGCGGGGTTCGTCTCCAGGATGCCGCCGCTGACACACCAGGAGAGAAAGGCGCGGACGACGGCGAAGTAGGTGCTGGCCGTCGAGGCCGTGTACTCGCCGCGGTCGGTCCGCTCGTCGAGTTCGCGGGCGTACGAGCGCATGTGTTCGACCTCGAGTGCGAACAGCGAGGTGACGCCGTGTTCGCACTCGAGCCACTCGCTGAACCGCCGCAGGATCGACTCCGCGTTGGACACGTAGGCCCCGGCACCGGGGCCGTCGGGATCGCCGACGGCCTTGCGCTCGATGTACGCGTCGACGGCGTCGGCGACGCTGACGTCGGTCACGGGTCGACCACCCCCGGCGGGCTACGGACGACGACTGCAGGCGACGCAGACCTCGTCGTCGCCCGGGTAGACGTCTTCGATGGGTGCGGACGGTCGGGTGACCAGCCGTCGTCTGTCATCTACTGTGAGTGACGGTCTCCGTGCCCGTAAAGTTGCCTTTCGACAGTGGCCCGGTTGCTCGACGGCCGTTCGAGATGTTGTCGAAACCTGCAGCTGGTATGGGACGACGAAGACGAGCCACGAACGGAGCAGGTGCTCGACTAGGCGGCGGCCTCGTCGGACTCGAGTCGGTCGACGACGTCCCGGGTTTCGACGACGTCCGAGAAGATCGCGTCGTGGATCGTGGCGATGGTTTCGGTGAGTGCTTCGGGATCCATTCCGTCGATAGGGAACGCGGCGGTGGCGTCGGTGACGTACGTCGCGTCGTAGCCACGCGCATCGGCCTCCCGAGCAGTCGTGTCGACGCAGACGAACGACAGGAGGCCGGTACAGACGACGTTTTCGATTCCGTTCCGTTTGAGAATGGCCTCGAGTCGGGTATCCTGGAAACAGCTCGGTTTCGTCTTCGTCAGCAGGTATTCGTCGTCTCTGATGTCGATGTCGTCGATAATCTTCGAGTGTTCGGTACCCCACGCAAACACTGGAGCGTCCCGTGTGGGCTGGACGTGGCGAGCATGGACGACGGTGACGTCTAATTCTCGGGCGCGCTCGAGGATCCGCTGGCAGTTTTCCAGTACGCGGTCACCGTTCGGGACGTACCACGGGCGGTCCTCGTCGAAATACTCCTCCTGGAGGTCGATAACGATCACAGCCGTTTTCGAATCCTTCATAGAACTATATGTGTGTTGAATACAATAAAAATCTGTCTGACAGAACTCGTCGTCTCGGAAGTGATCGATAGGCGGCCCCGTCGTGTCCTGCCGGGAGACAGGCACAGCAGGCAGATCAGTCTTCGGCCGTCGCCTGCGTCGGCGTCTCCGGTGCGGGTGCGGGCGGTTCGTGGGTGCCGAAGTCGGGGTGGGTCTCTTCCATCCAGAGGTAGACGATCGCTCCGGAGACGAACATCGCGATCGCGGTCATGTAGAAGGCGGCCTCGGCGCTGACGAACTCCATCGAGAGGCCGATCAGGATCGCGCCGACGCCGTAGCCGGCGTCGCGCCACATCCGGTAGACGCCCATGCCGGCCGACCGCCAGGTCGGGTGGGCCGCGTCGCCGGGCACCGTCATCAGGTTCGGGTAGAGCAACGCCATTCCAAGTCCGGAGGCGGCCGCCATGATCGCCCACGGGAGGTAGCCGTCGACGAGCACCATTCCGAGGACGCCGGCACCGGCGAGGAACATGCCCGCGACGACGGGCGGACGTCGCCCGATACGGTCGGCGAGACCACCAGTGGCGATCTGGAGGAAGTACATCGCGCTGTGGACGCCGACGACGACCCCGACGGCTTCGATCGCGAGGTCCTGACTCGTGAGATACAGCGGCACGGCGATCCAGAACAGCGTGTCCACGAAGTTCTCGATGTGGCCGGCCTGGGCCGCCGCGAACAGCGTCCGATCGCCGTAGGTCGCCCGCTTCAGCACCTCGTCGAACGGGAGGTTCGCGTCGTGGTGGTCGTCGTCGCCTTCCATCTGTGCGAACTGGACGGTCTCCTTGATGAGGACGATCGAGATCAGCAACGCCAGCACCACGACGGCGGCGAGGAAGTAGAACGGCTCCGGCCGGAGGTTCGTCTGGCCGGCGATGACGCCCGTGATCCAGGCACCGACGGCGACGCCGGTGTAGCCAAAGGCCTCGTCGATGCCGACGGCCAGCCCGCGCTGGTCGGGGCCGGCGAGGTCGATCTTGGCGTTGATCGCCATACTCCAGGTCAGCGCCTGGTTGATCCCCAGCAGGACGTTCCCGAGGGTGATCCACCACCAGTTGGGCGCGAAGATGAGGATCACCGGGATCGGCAGCGCGGTGAGCCAGCCGGCGACGAGCACCGGCTTGCGGCCGTACTCCTCGCCCCACTTGCCGGCGTAGAGGTTGAGCAGGGCCTTGACGAACCCGAAGGAGACGACGAACGAGCCGATGACCAGGAACGACTCGACGCCGAGTACGTCCTCGCCCAGGACGGGGACGACGGTCCGCTCCGACCCGATCGTCAGCCCGGTCGCGAACACCAGCAGGACGTGTAGCGAGAACTGTCCGAGGTGCTCGCTGATTCCCTGTCTCAGTTCGGTCTGCTCACTCATGGGTTACTCGACGACGCAGCGATCGGCTCCCCGCTCGAGGATGGACGACGCGGTAATTCGGACCTGACTCGCGGTCGGGCGACGCTTCGTCTGCGCGGACTCCTGTCATCGGTGTCCACCAGTACGAACGAGATCCAGATGTAGGTGCTGCCGGACATGACCGGCACCGTTAATCGACTCGAGGCCGAACGTCGTCGTATGAGCCTCTACGAGGCCTCGTTCCGGGTGAAACACGAGTGCCCCTACCGGGAGATTTCGGAACGCCACCCGGATCTCACGATACGCGAGTGGTACCTGAGCGACTGTCAGGTGCTCGAGATCAGCTCCGCGGAAGCGCCGACGGACGACCTCCTCGAGGAGATCGACGGCCTGGGGACGATCCTTCACCGCTCGGTCGACGAGTCCGGACTGCACGTCGTCACCCAGTCGTGTCTCTGTTCGCTCGAGGAGTCGATCATCGACCGGTTCGAGGCGTACAACTGCCTGTACCAGCCGCCGACGATCCACCGCCAGGGCTGGGAGCACTACACGGTGATCGCGTTCGACGAGGGCGACGCTCGAGCCCTGCTCCGGGACCTCGAGGACGACCGGGACGTCGACGTCCTCGCCAAGACGGCAATCGCGGAACAGCAGATTCCCCACAGTATGCTGGCTCCGGTCGACCAGCTGTTCGAGGGGCTCACCGACCGACAGCTCGCGGCGTTGCAGCTGGCACTCGAGAGCGGCTACTACGAACAGCCGCGACAGACGTCGCTTCGCGAACTGGCCGACCGGACGGCAGTCGCCCGGTCGACGTACGAAGAACACCTTCGCAAGGCGGAGAACAAACTTCTCACGAACGCCGGCACGTTCCTTCGGCTGGTGACCGCGACGTCGACCGATCCGCTGCGAGTCGACCGGTCGGGAACGGCCGAACAACACGCCGACTGATCCCGTCGGTGGACGTCACGTCTCGCCGTCGTCGGTCAGTTTTCCGTCCAGCCGATCGGCCTCGAGCGCCGCCGGATCGCGCTCGGCGGGATCGCCGTGACCGCCGCCGCCGGGCGTTCGGACCGTCACCGTCGTACCGGCGGGGACGTCGACGGTCGTCTTCGCCGGGACCTCCTCGCCGTCGATCAGGTTCTGGCCCGTCGCGGCGTCCTCGCCGCCGGCGACGCCTTTCGGCGCGTGTCGACGGCGTTCGGTGAGCAGCGAGACCGTCGCCGCCGTCTCGACGGTGACGGCGCGCTCGAGGCCGAGTCCGCCCCGGAACCGGCCGCGACCGCCGCTTTCCGGACGCAGCGCGTACCGCTCGACGCGCATCGGGTACTCGGTCTCGATCGACTCGACTGGCGTGTTGAGCGTGTTCGTCATCCCGACCTGGACGCCGTCCATGCCGTCGCGCTCGGCGCGAGCGCCGAAGCCGCCGCCGATCGTCTCGTAGTAGGTGAACGTGCCCTCTCGCGCGCCGACGGTCAGGTTGTTCATCGTGCCCTGCCCGTCCGCCGGCACGCGGTCGGGCGCGGCCGCCGCGAGGGCGGTGAAGACGACGTCGGTGACGCGCTGGCTGGTCTCGACGTTGCCGCCGACGACCGCCGCGGGAGGCGTCGGATTCAGCAGCGATCCCTCGGGCGCGTCAACGCTCACGGGGTCGTAACAGCCGTGGTTCGGCGGGATCTCGGGATCGGTGACGCAGCGGACGACGAAGTAGACGGCGCTTTTGGCCACCGAAAGCGGCGCGTTGAGGTTCCCCTCGACCTCCGGTGCGGTCCCCGAGAAGTCGACGGCGATCGTCGCGCCGTCGATCGTCACCGCCGTCGAAATGTCGACGTCCTCGTCGGTGATCCCGTCGCCCTCGAGGACGTCGCTCGCCTCGTACGTTCCGTCCGGCAGCGTTTCGATCTCGTCGGCGATCCGCTCCCGGGAGTAGTCGATCACGGCGTCGAACCCCCGCAAGACCGTCTCGCGGCCGTGCTCGGCGAACAGCGACTCGAGTCGCCGTTCCGCGCGTTCGTTCGCCGCCAGCTGGGCGCGCAGGTCGGCCCGGCGCTCGCTCGGGTTGCGGACGTTCGCGAGCACGAGCGAGCGGACGTCCTCGCGGATCTCGCCGTCCTCGACCAGCCGGGTCGGCGGGAGTCGAAGTCCCTCCTGGTAGATCTCCCGCGCGCCGGCGGGCATGCTACCCGGGGTCATCCCACCGACGTCGGCGTGGTGGGCCCTCGAGACGGCGTAGCCGACGATCTCGCCGTCGGGCGCGAGCGGCGAGACCATCGTCACGTCCGGCAGGTGCGTCCCGCCGGTGAACGGATCGTTGAGGACGAACACGTCGCCCGGCTCTGGATCGTGCTCGCGGACGGCGTCGACCGCCTCGGGCATCGCGCCGAGGTGGACCGGGATGTGTTCGGCCTGGGCGACCATCCGCCCCTCGCGGTCGAACAGCGCCGTCGAGCAGTCACGCCGTTCCTTGATGTTCGGCGAGTAGGCCCCGCGGATCAGGGTCTGACCCATCTCCTCGGCGACGCTCTCGAGCTGGTTGCGCAGCACCTCCAGGGTCACGGGGTCGATCTCGTCGCCGGTCGTCATCGCTCGGCCACCTCCTCGCGAGTCATCGCGAGCGTTCCGTCGGCCAGCACGTCGCCCGACCACGCCGGCGGGACGACGGTCGTACTCTCCGCCTGTTCTAAGATCGCGGGGCCGTCGACGGTCGCGCCGGGATCGAGCCGATCGCGGTCGTAGACGGCCGTCTCTCGCGAACCGTGGCCGGGGAAGTGCGCCTCCCGGGTGCCGATCCGGGCCTCGCCGCCGCCGTCGTGGCGGACGACCGGCTCGACGCCGGAGACGGTCGCCGCCGCGCGCAGGTTGACGACCTCGACGGCCTCGTCCATCGCGTAGCCGTACGCCCGCTCGTGGGCGGCGTGGAACCGCTCTTCGACCGCCGCCGCGTCGACGGGCTCGTCGACCGGGACGGTCAACTCGAAGCTCTGTCCGTCGTACCGACAGTCCGCTGCGCGTTCGACGACGGCTTCGTCGGGGTCGGATGCGTCGGCGAGGACGTCCGCGACGAGTCCCTCGTAGACGTCCTCGAGCGCGTCGCGGTCGGCCTCGGCGAGGTCGACGCCCACGGTGCGGACGGCGTCGTAGCTCTCGTCGGCCGCCAGCAGGCCGAACGCCGAGAGCACGCCGCTCGGTCGCGGGACGACGACGCGGTCGACCTCGAGTGACTCGGCGAGCGCCGCGGCGTGCATCGGCCCGGCACCGCCGAAGGCGACGAGTGCGAACTCCCGCGGGTCGTGGCCGCGTTCGACCGTCACCGAGCGGATCGTCCGGGTCATCGTCGCGTTCGCCACGCGGTAGACGCCCCGTGCCGCCTCGAGTGCGTCCTCGAGGCCGGCCTCGCCGGCCAGCCGCTCGAGGGCGGCGTGGGCGGCCTCGACGTCGACGGTCATCTCGCCGCCCAGCGCCGTCTCGGGGCCGATGTAGCCGAGCACGACGTTGGCGTCCGTGACGGTGGGCTCCGTTCCGCCGCGGCCGTAGCAGGCGGGGCCGGGCTGAGCACCCGACGACCGGGGGCCGACCCGGAGTGCCCCGCCCGCGTCGACCCAGGCGATCGAGCCGCCGCCCGCGCCGACGGTGTTCACGTCGACCATCGGCGTGCGGATCGGGAGGCCCGCAATCTCGGAGTCGGTCGTCCGCTCGGCCTCGCCGTCGCGGACGAGGCTGACGTCGCTCGAGGTGCCGCCCATGTCGAAGGTGACGAGTCCCGCGACGTCGTCGTCGGCGACGGTCGCCGCGGCACCGACGACGCCCGCGGCCGGGCCGGACATCGTCGTCGTCACGGCCCGTTCGCGGACCGTCTCGGGGTCGGCGATACCGCCGTTTGCCTGCATGATCCGCGGGGACGGGATTCCCTCGGCCGTCGCCTCGTCGACGAGGCGGCCGACGTAGCTGTCGATCGCCGGCCGGACGTAGGCGTCGACGGCGGTCGTCGACGTCCGCTCGTACTCGCGAAACTCCGCGAGGACCTCGTGGGAGGCGGAGACTGGAACGTCGAGTTCCTCCCGGAGCGTCTCTGCGACGAGCCGTTCGTTCTCGGGGTCCGCGTAGGCGTGCAGCAGGCAGACGGCGACGCTCTCGACGTCGCGCTCGCGCAGGGTCGCCGCGAGGTCGCGAACCTCCTCCGTGTCGACCGGCCGTTCGACGCCGTCGGGCGTCGTCCGCTCGTCGACCGTAAAGCGACGCCGCCGCGGGACGAGTGGCTCGGGTTTCTCGACCTCGAGGTCGTACAGATCCGGGCGGTCCTGTCGGCCGATCTCGAGGACGTCCCGGAACCCCTCGGTCGTGACCAGCGCGGTGCGCGCGCCGTCGCGCTCGAGCAGGGCGTTCACCGAGACGGTCATCGCGTGGGCGAACTCGTCGATCTCGCTGGGGTCGATGCCCGCTCGCTCGCAGGCCTTCTCGATGCCCGCCAGGACGCCGACGCTCTGGTCGTCGGTCGTGGGCACCTTCGCGGTCACGAGTCGGTCGTCGACCGACAGCGCGACGTCGGTGAACGTGCCGCCGACGTCGACGCCGACTCGCGTCGCGCTGTGGCCGTCGACCGTCCGACCGCCGTCGGGCGCTTTCGGGTTGCGTTCGTCAGTCGTCTCCGATGCGTCCATCTCGTCGATCGTTGCGGAACCGTGCATATAGAATCAGCGAACCCGCGACACCGGCGGGGTGACGATCAGTCGTCCGCCGGCGCTTCCGGCCGGTACGACCGGCTGATCGTCTTCCACTTCCCGGTCGAGAACCGGTAGTAGTTGATCGCGGCGGGGACGGCCGTCTCGGCAAGGAAGGCGAGGTAGAGACCCGCGATCCCGAACGCCGGGATCGTCAATCCGGGGACGGTCACCTCGAGGATCGGGACCGGGCCGATCGGCGGGATCGTCAGGCCGGCAGCGCCGAGGTAGGCGACCGGAATCGCGACGCCGAACATCCCGAGCGCCTGGCTGTAGAACGGCCAGCGGGTGTCGCCGCTGGCGTTGAGCGGGCCGGCCGCCGCGCCCGATACCGCACGTAACGTGATGGCAGCACAGGCCGCGTGGACGAGCGACACCGCGGTCGGGATCGACAGCTCCGAGGGGTCGTCGGTGAAAGCGAGCGTGATCGGCTCCGCGAAGACGAAGACGATGGCCGCCGACACGAGGTAGACGGCGACGGCGAACCGGATGATCTCGTGGCCGTACTCCTCCGCGGTGTGCTCGTCGTCCGCGCCCAGTTCCTGGCCGACCAGACTCGAGGACGCGAGCCCGAACCCCCAGCCGGGGGTGTTCATCAGCCCCCAGATCCGCCGGGCGATGACGTACGCGGCGACGGTGTCCTGACCGAAGATGTCGACGATCGCGAGCATCGGGAACTCGGCCATCGTCCAGACGAGGTTGGTCCCCATCACGGGCAGTCCGATCGTGATCAGGTCCCGGATCGTCTCGCCGTGGAGGTACGGACCGAACGGATCGATCTTCACGGGAAACGTCCCCATCCCGGGGAGTCGTCCCGCGACCAGCCCGGTCGCGAACGCCGCCGTCACGACGACGTTCGACAGGACCGTCCCGAGCGCCGCCCCGGTGACGCCGAGGTCGAGCACGAAGATCAACGCGGCGTTGATCGCGACGTTCGCGATCGCGCCACCCGCCCGGAGCACCATCGGCGTCCAGGCGTCGTCCATCCCGACGAACGTTCGACTGCCGATGAGGTTGAGCCCGGCGAAGGGAATGCCGAACCCGACGACACGAAGGTACGCCGCACCGAGCGGGACCGCCTCCGGGTCGTCGCTGATGAGCGAGAGCAGTTCCGTCGGGTACAGCCAGAACGTCGCCGTGATCGGCAGCGAGATCGCGACGACGAGGACGGTACTCGAGCGGACGGCCTGTCCCAGCTCGTCGTAGGTCGACGCGCCGTAGCGCTGGGAGACGAGCGCGATGGTCCCGCCGGCGACGCCGCCGCCGACGGAGAACGCGAGCCCCCAGAACGGCGAGGCGAAGCCGACGCCGGCGATCGCCGCCGATCCGACGGCGACCCCGACCATCGCGACGTCGACGGCGTTTTTCGACATCCGGGCCAGCCCGGTCACGATCCGCGGCCAGGCGAGATCCGTGGTCCGGCGCGCCCGCTCTCGCTCGATCAGCCCGAGGCGTGCGAGCGCGAACCCGATCCAGAGGATCACCAGCCGGAACGGGTTGGGGAGTTTCCGAACCACGAGAACCTACGGGTGGTAGTAAACCCCGGCAAAAAGCCCTTCTCGACCCGGCAGGTCGGGCCGGTTTCGATTCGATACCGTGTGGCAGAGGCGCGTCACGTCGACGACTTCCACAGCCGATATATTCGTGCAGCAGAAAGAACGGGAGAGACGATGGACCTCACACGCACCCAGCTCGCGAAAGGCCTCGCAGTCAGCGTCGGCGTCTTTCTGCTCTTCGGGGTCGTCTCCGACCTCGTTCCGAATCCGCTCTACGTCCGGATGGTCCCACGGACGCCGCTCGACTACCTCTTTCTCGTGCTCACCTCGATTCTGGCTGGCATCTACGTGATCCAGCGGTCGACGCTCGAGGAGTGCTCCGGCGACCGGTGTGCGTACGCCGGCACGGTCGGTGGCTTTTTGGCGGTCGCCTGCCCGACCTGTAACGCCTTCCTGCTCGCGCTGTTCAGTTCCTCGGCGCTGATGACGTACTTCGATCCGCTCCGTCCGCTGTTCGGCGTCGTCGCCGTCTCGCTGCTCGGCGGCGTCGTCTACCGTCGTCACCGGCGAGCGAGCTATCGCTGATCGTTCTCCGAACTCTCACCGCCGACCTGTGAGTTCTGCCTCGAGTTGCTCGAGGTACTCGCGGACGAACGCCCGTCGCTGCTCGGCCAGCTTTCGACCCGCGTCGGTGTACATTCGCTCGGGGAGGTCGAGGATCTTCGTTCGCAGGTGGTTCACGGTCGTCCGTCCGGCCGCCGATTGTCGGCGTCGATCGGACGGTCGGGGTCGTGGATCGGCGCTCCGTACTCTCCGCCGTAGGAGAAGGCCCTGGCGACGCCGACCGCGCCGAGCGCGTCGAGGCTGTCCGCGTCCGAGAGGAGCCGCGCTTCGGGCGTCGTCGGCTCGACGTCGTTCGAGTACCGGTGTGCCCGAACGCAGTGACAGACGGCGTCGATCCGCTCGTCGTCGATCGCGAACTCCTCGAGGATCCGGCGGGCCTCTCGAGCGCCCCACGCGGCGTGGTCGTCGATCTCGCCGTCGTCCTCTTTGGGCCGACCGATGTCGTGGAGCAAGACGGCGAACTCGAGGACGCCCTCGTCGACGTCCGACCGATCCGCCGCGAGACGCCGGGCGAGCGACGCCACCCGTTCGACGTGGTGCCAGTCGTGGGCCGGCGACACTCGGTCGTCGAAGTACGATCGGGCGATCGAACGGACGCGGTCGTGGCTCATACCGATCGGTTCGAAGTGTGTCACAAAACTGTTTGGAATCGCCTCGACGAGTGCTCGAGGTGATCGCAGGACAGTTCACCACCGGGCGTGAATCACGCCACAGCATGGCCAACTCCTCGGTGACGGCCGCACTCGAGACGTTCGAAGCCCGTCACGGCGTCGCCGTCGTCGCCGCCCGCGACGTCGGCAGCCGCGCCTGGAACCTCGCCGACGCCGACAGCGACTACGACGTGACGGTGCTGTTCGCCCAGCATCCACTCGAGTACGCGACCCTCGACGGCTACGAGGCCTCGTCGAACGAGGCCGTCGGCGACGTCGAGTGTCACGGCTGGAACGTCCGCCGGTTCGCCGAACTGGTCGTCGACTCCAACCCGACCGCCTTCGAGTTCCTCCACAGCCCCCGTCGCTACCGCGAGTTCGAGCTGCTGGAACGACTCGAGGACGACGTCGGCGACTCGTTCTCCCCGATCGCACTCTACCACCACTACCGGTCGCTCGCCCGGCGACAGTACCGCAAGTACCTCCAGGGGCGACTGCTCGAGGACGGCGACCTCGCCTACCTCGTCCTCGACGACCGCGACGACGAGTACCTGGTTCGGCCGGCGGGCGACGGAGACGAACGCGACGATCACGACGCGCTGACGGTCCCGGTCGGCGAGTACGAGGAGGGCGCGACGGATCGGACGGTCAAACGCCACCTCTACGTCGCTCGTGCCGTCCTCTACGCGCAGTACGTCCGCGAGACCCACGCGTTCCCGACGCTCGACTTCCCGCGTTTTCTCGAGGAACACGGCGAGCGGTTCGATCCGGAGTTCGTCGAGCGAACGCGGGGTCTCGTCGAGCGTAAACGCCGCGGCGAGGGCGACGCCGTCGTCGGTCGGCTGTTCGACCCGGACGAGGTTCGACTGTCGGCGATCGATCCAGCCGAGCACGCGAGTCGGAGCGTCGACCGGGCGCGCGTCGACGATTTCGTTCGCGAGACGCTCCGGGTGGCCTTCGACGGTCGTCAGGAGGGGTGAGGACGGAAACTCGTAACGATAGCTGTGAGTCTGTACCGACGCAACCGCACGACGGTTCGCGGTTGCGTCGGTAACCAGTCACAGCCATCATTGTCAGTCGTCCGAGACGGACCAGCGCAACAGCGCGCCGTCGTCCATCCGTTCGATCCCCTCGAGTTCGAGTCGCGGGAACCGGTCGACGAACCCCTCGCCGTCGGCCAGCGTCGGCGCGTCGCGGCCGCCGATGACCGTCGGCCCGACGAACACCGAGCACTCGTCGACCAGGCCGGCCTCGAACAACGAGAAGATCAGTTCGCCGCCGCCCTCGACCATGACCTCCTCGAGTCCCTCCCGCTCGAGGGCGGCGAACGCCCGCAGGAGGTCGACCCGCGTCTCGCCGGCGGTGACGAACTCGACGCCCGCCCGGGAGAGTTCGGCCCGGCGTTCGACGCTCGCCGCCTCGCTGACGAGCAGGTAGGTCGTCGCCGCGTCGTCGAGGATTCGCGCGTCCGTCGGGGTCCGTGCCCGCGAGTCGACGACGACGCGAGCCGGGTGTTCGGGCTCGCCCGCCTCGAGTCTGCGCGTTCGCAGGTCGGCGTCGTCGAGCGTGAGGTGTGGATCGTCGGCGAGGACGGTCCCGACGCCGACGACGACCGCGTCGCTGTCCGCGCGCAGGCGATCGACGCGCGCGAAGTCGTCGGGGCCGCTGATCGCGATCTGCTCGCGACGTCTCGAGGAGAGTTTTCCGTCCGCGCTCATCGCGGCGTTGACGACGACGTGCATGCGCGGTCGGTGGTCGTCGCCGCCGAAGCCAGTTTCGGTGTGGGAATCGAGCTCGACTCGAGATAAACTCGTGTTAAACCAGCGGTAATACGATTTTTCGCGATCCGCAGCGGGACGATCGACGACCGGGCCGTGGCGAACCGTTCCGTAGCGGGTCGCACTCGATTCGCCCGGCCGAGGGGCGAACCGGAGCGGAACACTCGAACAACGGACGTCGTTCCGGGGACAACGATCGACCCGTTTTATTCCGATCTCGGCGCTTCTTTTGGTGGTATGAAACGATCCGTGTCGATCGTCGTTCTCCTGGCCGTGCTGTTGCTCTTCGCGGGAACGATTCCGAGTACGGCTGTACGACCGGTATCGAACGAAGACGCGCGACTGCAGCAGAATAACGCCACCGTAACTGGCGACGACGCGACGGCGTGTAACTACACCGACCTGTACGAGGAGACCATCACGTCGGTCGTCCAGGTACAGGTCGGAACGACGACCGATGACGACCCCCGCGGCGGCGGACTCGGGTCGGGATTCGTCTACGACCTCGAGAACGGGACGGCCTACGTCGTCACGAACCAGCACGTCGTCAGGGAGCAAGACCAGGTGACGATCGAGTTCAGCAACGGCGTCTCGCGCGAGGGCGACGTCGTCGGCACCGACGTCGGCAGCGACCTCGCGGTCGTCGCCGTCGACGATCCACCCGAATCCGCAGACGCACTCCAGATCGTCGCGCAACCGCCCCAGCCGGGCGAACGGGTGGCCGCACTCGGCAGTCCGTTCGGCCTCCAGGGGACGATCACCGAGGGGATCGTCAGCGCGGTCGACCGCTCGATCCCCAGCCAGCAGGGCTTTCTGATCCCGAACACGGTCCAGACCGACGCACCGATCAACCCCGGCAACAGCGGTGGCCCGCTCGTCACCTGCGACGGGACTGTCGTCGGCGTCAACAGCGCCGGTGGCGGCGAGAACCTCGGTTTCGCCATCGGCCCGTCGCTCGTCGAGCGCGTCGTCCCGGCGCTGATCGAAGACGGCGACTACGCTCACCCGTATCTCGGAGTGCAGACGATCGACGTGACGCCGACGCTGGCCGAAGCGAACGGCCTCGAGCGGACGAACGGCGTCTACGTTCAGGCGATCGTCCCCGACGGACCGTCGGCGGACGCGCTCGAGGAGTCGACCGGTACCGAGACGGTCTCCGGCCAGGAGGTGCCCGTCGGCGGCGACGTCATCGTCGAGATCGACGACCGAGAGATCCGAAACGGTGAGGAACTCGGCAGTTACCTCGCGACCGAGACGTCGCCGGGTGACGACGTCGAAGTGACCGTCGTCCGCGACGGCGAGCAGACGACCGAAACCGTCACGCTGGACGAGCGGCCAGAGCCGGGGGCGCGATAGCGCCGTCGATATCGCAAACGAGAGTCGTGGCTGTCGTCGCTGACGACAGCGCCACGAGTGTGATCGATGCTTGAACCGTTTCGTCCGGCGGTATCAGGTCCAGCCCGACGGGAGTTCGTCGCGGTGGTCGTCGATCAACTCGAGGAGCGGCCGAATCTCGTCGAACTGAGGCCCCCTGGTGACCTCGTGGCTCTCCCTGTCCCAGGTGACGTATCCCGCCTGCTCGAGCAGCGGGAGGTGCGTGTGAACGAACTCCGTCTGTAGCGCCGAGAGTTCCTTTTCGCCGGCGTGAACGTCCTCGGGGACGATTACGCGGTCTTCTTGGGGGTTGCGCTCGAAGAGTTCGACCAGCAGCCGCCGTCGATAGACGTTTTTGAGTGCCTCGAACACGGTCCCCCAGTCGGCCTCACCACCCATAGAGTATATGATGGAGTAACAACAGTTATTTCCTCGGGACGAACGCAATTTGTCTCTGGTGGATCAATTCTTCCGGAATCGAATAACAGCGGTTCATAGATTTCTCTACGGCATCTCGAGCACGTCTGGAACCGGTGGGAACGAATCGAGCTGACGGGGCGGGTCCACCAACCGCGGTGACGCTCGAGTCGCCCGTCCGTCCACTTTCGCCCCGCTGCGGGAACGCTTTTTATGCCCCCGGACGAAAGGCGAGTGATGGATCTCGATGATCATGCCGAGGATCTCGCCTCCGACCTCGGCGTCGACAAAGAGGAGGTCAAAAGCGATCTGGCGAACCTCGTCGAGTACAGCGTACCGATCGACGAGGCCAAACAGAGCTTGCGACGAAAGTACGGCGACGACTCCGCGGGCGGCGGCGGGACGCCGACGTCCGTCGACGTCGCGGAGATCACGCCCGACTCGAGCAACGTCACCGTCACCGCGACGGTGCTCTCGGCGGGCAAGCGCTCGATCCGCTACCAGGGGTCGGACCACGTCATCGTCGAGGGACGACTCGCAGACGAGACGGGCGTCGTCGACTACACCGCCTGGGAGGACTTCGGCCTCTCGCCCGGCGACACGATCACCGCGGGAAACGCCTCCGTACGCGAGTGGGACGGCGAACCCGAACTCAACTTAGGCGAGAGCACCTCGGTCGCCTTCGTGGACGACGGGCTCGAAGTGCCATACGAGATCGGCGGCGAGGCCGACCTCGCCGACCTCCGGACGGGCGACCGCGCGGTGACGATCGAGGTCGCGGTGCTCGAGTGCGAGCGCCGGACGATCGACGGCCGCGACGGCGAGACGGACATCCTGAGCGGCGTCTTCGGCGACGAGAGCGGTCGACTGCCGTTTACCAACTGGGATCCGGATCCGGCGATCGAGGAGGGCGCGTCGGTCCGGATCGAGAACGCCTACGTCCGGGAGTTCCGCGGCGTCCCCGAGGTGAACGTCTCCGAGTTCTCCACGGTGGCGCCACTCGAGCGCGAGGTCGACGTCGGCACCGAAGCGCCGGAGATGGACGTCGGCGAGGCGGTCGCGACGGGCGGCGTCTACGACGTCTGTCTCGTCGGCAACCTGATCGCGGTCCGCGACGGCTCCGGGCTCATCCAGCGCTGTCCCGAGTGCAACCGCGTCATCCAGAAAGGGCAGTGTCGCACCCACGGCAGCGTCGACGGCGTCGACGATCTGCGAGTGAAGGCGATCCTCGACGACGGGACGGGAACCGTCACCGTCGTTCTGGACGACGAGCTCACCGCGCAGGTCTACGGCGGGACCCTCGAGGACGCCCTCGAGGAGGCCCGCGACGCGATGGACCAGGAGGCCGTCGCCGATACGATCCGCGAGCGGATCGTCGGCCGCGAGTACCGCGTGCGCGGGCACCTCTCGGTCGACGAGTACGGTGCGAACCTCGACGCGACGTCGTTCGAGGAGAGCGAGGACGATCCGGCCGATCGAGCGGCCGCCTTCCTCGAGGAGGTGGGAGCATGAGCGTCGAGGGTGGTGGTCGCGAGATCGCCTACCGCCTGTTCGCGGCGGAGTACGACGACGCGACGCTTTCTCACACCGAGAGCGACGAGGAGCGCGCACCGAACTACGTCGTCACGCCCACGGGTGCGCGAGTCAACCGGCTGTTCGCCGTGGGAACGCTCACCGAGATCACGCAGGTCAACGAGGAGATGCTCCGGGCTCGCGTGGTCGATCCGACCGGCGCGTTCGTCGTCTACGCCGGCCAGTACCAGCCCGACGAACTCGCCTTCTTAGAGCAGGTCGAGCCGCCGCTTTTCGTCGCCGTCACGGGCAAGGCCCGCACGTTCCAGCCCGACGACTCCGATCGCGTCTACACCTCCATCCGACCGGAGAGCATCGCCACCGTCGACGCCGACACCCGCGACCGCTGGGTCGTCGGCACGGCCGAACAGACAATCGAGCGCGTCGCCGCCTACGCGCAGGCGGCCGACCTCGACGTCTACGGCGACGCCCTCGAGGACGCGCTCCTCGAGAGTGGACTCGAGGAGGGACTGGCCGCGGGAATCCCGCTGGCACAGGACCACTACGGAACGACGCCCGCGTACCTCGAGGGACTGTACGACCTCGCGGTCGACGCCGTTCAGGTGATCGCGGGCGAGCGCGACCAGGTCGAACCGTTCGGCCGCCAGCCCGACGCGACGGCCCCCGACGCCCCGAGTTTCGCCGCACTCGCCGAGCGGGGGAGCCTCGGGGTCGACGTGACACCTGCGAGTGCGGCGTCCACACCGGAATCCGAGCCGGTAGTCGAAGCCGACGCAGAAGCCGAAGCGACCTCGGCGACGGTCGATGAGACGTCGTCCGGCGACGCGGAGTCTACGACACCGGCGGCGACCGAGTCGACCGCCTCGAGCGAAGACACCGAGGACGCGAGTGCGGACTCGCCCGGGTCGACCGAGGAGTCCGAGACGGTCGTCGAGTTCGACGCCGAATCCGACCGGGAGTCGGAATCGGAGCCTGCAGCCGAGTCGGCGATCGACGCCGCCGAAACCGACGGCGAGGTGCTCGACGGGTCGATGGACGACGACGGCGACGACCTCGGCGACTTCGAGTCGGGCGGCTTCGACGACGGCATGTACGAGATGGACGACGAGGAGCGACAGGAACTCGAGGAGGAGTTCGGTGCCGAGTTCTCGACCGGAGCCGAAGTCGGCGACCCGGGCGAGGCGGACATCGACGTGCCCGAACCGGACGACCGCGAGGGCGGCGACGAGACGCCGGCGGAGAGCGCCGAACCGGCCGAAGACGAGGTCGAGACGGTCGGAGACGAGACCGAACCGGCCGAAGACGAGGTCGAGACGGTCGGAGACGAGACCGAACCGGCCGAGGACCTCGAGGAGGCGACCGAGTCGGCGGCCGTCGACGAGCAGGTCGACGAGAGCGACGCGACCGCCGACGACGACGAGGACGTAGACGAGGACGAAGACGACGGTGCCGACCTCGAGGACGTCGACCTGCAAGCCCGCGTCGTCGAGACGATGAACGACCTAGACGACGGAAGTGGAGCCGACCGCTCGACGGTGATCGAGACGGTCGCCGACGAGACCGGCGCGACCGAAGACGACGTCGAGTCGGCGATCCAGGACGCGCTGATGGGCGGCCAGTGTTACGAACCCGACGACGAGACGCTGAAAGCGATCTGAACTGCGAGCCGAGATGAGAGACGAACCGCGTCGGGACGGTCCGGGACTGCTGCTCGAGCCGGTTCCCGACGAGCCGGCGGCAGTGGCACGGCTCGGCGACGAGCGGGCGCTCGTCGTCGCCGACTACCACGCGGGCTACGAGGCCGGCCTGCGCTACGAACGCGGCGTCGACGTGCCGAGTCGCGCCGACGAGCGTCGGGAGCGACTACTGGCGCTCGTCGCGCGGACGGCTCCGGATCGGCTCGTCGTCCTCGGCGATCTGATGCACTCGATCGGCGACCCCGGCGGTGCCGAACGGGGCGAACTCGAGGTCCTGCTCGAGTCGCTGCCGCCGACGCTTTCGGTGACGGTGGTCAAGGGCAATCACGACGGGATGATCGAGACGTGGTTCGGTGACCAGCGGGCGGGCGGCGTGGAGATCGTTCCGGGTGACGGCGTCCGACTCGGCGACGTCGGCGTCTGTCACGGCCACACCTGGCCGGCCCGCGAGGTGCTCGAGGCCGACGTCGTCTGTGTCGGTCACGAGCACCCGTGCGTGCGCCTCGAGGACGAGGTCGGCGGGAGTCGCGTCGAACCGGCGTGGCTGCGAGGCAGGGTCGATCCCGCGCCGTTCGCCGAGCGGTCGGCCTACCAGGGGCTGCCGTGGCTCGAGGGCGGAACGCCGCCCCGACTCGTCGTCGTCCCGGCGTTCAACGACCTCGCCGGCGGGACGTGGGTGAACGTCGAGGGGCAGTCGTTTCTCGCGCCGTTTCTGCCCGACGGGCTGGCCGACGGCGAAGCATACCTGCTCGACGGGACGCGACTCGGGCCGTATCGGTCCGTCTGAGCCGTCCTGGTCGCCGCCTTCGGTGTGTCGTATGTCGTACTGACCGGCTTCGAGCGCCTGCCAACGCTTAGGGTGGTCGACACCCTCTGTCCACGCGACCAGCATGACTGGCTCGAACGAACCGGTGCTCTCGTCGCCGATCACGGTCGTCGGCGACGACGAGGTGACGGTGACGGGCGACGACCTCGCGGCGCTCCCCTCTCGAGAGCGAGCGGTTCGCATCGACTGCAACTCGGGCGACCACTACACGGCCGTCTGGCGCGGCGTCGAGGTGTCGGCGCTGCTCGAGTTGGCGTCGGTTCCGGGGGATACGACGCACCTGCTCGTCGAGTCGGAAGACGGCTACCGGGTCTGTGTCGACGTCGAAACGGCACTCGACGCGCTGCTCGCGTTCTTTCGCGACGGTCGACCGCTCGCCGAGGTCGCCGACCACGAGTCGCGGTTCGTCGCGGCGGGCGTCGACGGTCCCCGGACGACGAAAGACGTCGCGACGCTCGAGGCCGTGGCGCTCTCGCCGGCGGAGGACCCCGAGCGTCTCGAGGAGTTGCTGTTGAACGAACGGAGCGAGTGACGTTCGTCGGCGTTCGGGCAGACGAGCCGCGTAATCTCTCTCCCTCTCTCGATCGTCGACGGGAATCGCGTCGCGACGACTCCGTTTCGACCGACGAACGTGACAGTTATTGTATAGAAAATACCATGGTTCGAGGTAACATATCTCGAGTGGGTAACACTATGAGCGATACCGGAGACCACGCCCACAGCCACGCAGAACACGCCCACGAACACCCGGACGTCGAGGGGCCGGGCTATCCGACGCCGGCGGCCATGCGGACCGAATCCGAACGCGAGAAGACCGCGTACGTGATGGCACCGCGGGTGGGGATGGAACAGCAAGGACCCGGCTTCGTCGGCATCGTCGACGTCGACCCGCAGTCGGAGACGTACAGCGAACTCGTCGACGTCGTCGAGATGCCCAACGAGGGCGACGAACTCCACCACTTCGGCTGGAACGCCTGCTCGTCGTCCTGTCACGCCGAGGGGCTCTCCCGACAGTACCTCGTCGTCCCCGGCCAGCGCTCCTCGCGCATCCACGTCATCGACGTCGAGGATCCACGAAATCCGGAGATGGTGAAGGTGATCGAACCCGAGGAGATCTTCGAGCACGACCTCTCGGCCCCGCACACGGTCCACTGCGTCCCCGGCGGCAAAGTCGTCATCAGCATGCTCGGGAACGCCGACGGCGAACTCCCAGGTGGCTTCCTCCAGCTCGACCAGGACGACTTCACGATCGACGGCCACTGGGAGGCAGACCGCGGCGAGATGGAGATGAACTACGACTACTGGTACCAGCCGCGCCACGACGTCATGATCTCGACGGAGTGGGCCGCACCGAACACCTACTACCCCGGCTTCGACCTCGACGACGTCGAGGCGGGCAAGTACGGCGACAGCATCCACATCTGGGACTGGGAGAGCCGCGAGCACGTCCAGACTCTCGAGTTCGGCGAGGAGGGCCAGATCCCACTCGAGGTGCGGATGAGCCACAATCCCGAGGAGACCCAGGGCTACGTCGGCGCGGCGCTGTCCTCGAACATCATCCGCTTTTTCGAGGAGAGCGACGGCACCTGGGACTGGGAGGTCGCCATCGACGAGGAGCCACGCGAGCACGAGGACTGGGACATGCCCGTGCCGCCGCTGATCACCGACATCGTCCTCTCGCTGGACGACCAGTACCTGTTCTACTCGAACTGGCTCCACGGCGACGTCCGCATGTACGACGTCAGCGACATGGGTAACCCGCGGCTGGTCGACCGGATCTGGGCCGGCGGCCTCTTCGGCGACCGACAGGAAGTTCAGGGCACCGAGATCCGCGGCGCACCGCAGATGCTACAACTGTCCCGGGACGGCCGGCGGCTCTACTGGACGACGTCGCTGTTCTCGACGTGGGACAACCAGTTCTACCCGGAGATCGCCGAGGAAGGGTCGCTCATGCTGAAAGCTGACGTCTTCCCCGACGAGGGCCGGATGGAACTCGACGAGGAGTTCCTGGTCGACTTCGGCGACGCGCCCGGCGGCCCCGCCCGCGCCCACGAGATCCGGTGGCCCGGCGGCGACTGCACCAGCGACGTCTGGCAGTGAGCCGATGGGGTCTTCAGATCCCAACCCCGATCCCGACCTCGACTCCGTGTCCCGTTCCCGGACCCGAGACGCCCACGCCGTCTCCCTCGTCTGGGACGACGGCCGCGAGGAGACGATCGCCGTCGGTCGGGGCGAGACGATCGTCGACGCCGCGGAAGCAGCCGGCCTGTCCGTCCCCTACGGCTGCCTGTACGGCGCGTGCGGAACCTGTACCGCACAGCTACTCGAGGGCGAGGTCACCCACGTCGAAGTTCCTCGCGGACTGAAAGAGCGCGCCCGCGAGCGGGGGTTCGTCCTCGCCTGCGTCGCGACGCCGGAGTCGGACTGCCGACTGCGCGTCGGCCACGGCATTCAGGCCGAGGTGATGGGGACGCCCTGGAAGTAGCGCCCGAACGAAACGGCACCTGCAAGCCCGAATCCCTTGTTTTCACGCGAACTCCGACCAGTGTGTCGATGGAAACGTACCGACTCGAGATACGGGAGATGGAAACCGGCGACGGCATCGACGCCGACGTCTACGGCGCAGACGACCTGATCGAGGCGTCGACGCAGATCGCCTACGAGGACTACGACCTCGAGTCCCCTTCCGCCGGTCGGCCGTCGCCGATCGTCCGGGAGGTGACCGCGGACGTGACGACGACCGACCTCCAGTTCGAGCGCGACGACGCCGGCTTCGTCTTTCGCGTCCTCGGCGATCGAGACGAGCTCGCGACCGAACGACTCGCGGACGAAGAGTGGGGACTCGAGTGACCGACCGATTCGGTCGAAGCGGTCTGTAATGTGCGAAACAACGGTCTTATCCGACGTTCGCCCGTAGTTGGATCCGATGACCGACGGGGACGTCGCGGCGTTTACCCACCTCGGTTCGACGGTTCGGCAGGCCCTCTCCGAACGCGGTTTCTCGACGCCGACAGCGCCACAGCGACTCGCGATTCCGCCGCTCGCCGCCGGCGAGGACACGCTCGTGATCGCGCCGACCGGGAGCGGCAAGACCGAGACCGCGATGTTGCCCGTCTTCGACGACCTCGTCGCCGACCCGCCAGACGGGTTCGGTGCGCTGTACGTCACGCCGCTGCGAGCGCTCAACCGCGACATGCGCGAACGTCTCGAGTGGTGGGGCGAGACGCTCGACCTCGAGGTGGACGTCCGCCACGGCGACACGACCCAGTATCGACGGGGAAAGCAGGCCGAGGACCCGCCGGACGTGCTGATCACGACGCCGGAGACCCTCCAGGCAATGTTGACGGGCGAACGCCTGCGCGAGGCGCTCGCCGACGTCTCCCACGTCGTGATCGACGAGGTCCACGAGCTCGCCGCCTCCAAGCGCGGGGCGCAACTGGCGGTCGGCCTGGAACGCCTGCGCGAGCTGTCGGGCCCGTTCCAGCGGATCGGCCTCTCGGCGACGGTCGGCGACCCCGAGGCGGTCGGGCAGTTCCTGACGGGCGCTCGGCCCTGCGAGATCCGCGAGATCGACGTCGGGAGTAACGTCTCCGTGGCGGTCCGGGAGCCCGAGATAACCGAGGAGGACGAACGCCTCGCCGGCAAACTGATGACCGAACCCGAGACGGCGAGTCACGTCCGCCTGATCCGCGACCTCGTCGCCGAGCACGAGTCGACGCTGATCTTCGTCAACACCCGACAGACGGCCGAGGCGCTTGGCTCCCGATTTCGGGAACTCGACCTGCCGATCGGCGTCCACCACGGCTCGCTCTCGAAGGAGGCCCGGATCGACGTCGAAGACCGGTTCAAGGCGGGCGAACTCGAGGGGCTGCTCTGTACCTCCTCGATGGAACTGGGCATCGACGTGGGCAGCGTCGACCACGTGATCCAGTACCAGAGCCCGCGGCAGGTGACGCGACTGCTCCAGCGGATCGGGAGGGCTGGCCACCGCATGGACGCCGTCTCCGAGGGGACGATCGTCACGACGCGGCCGGACGACACCCTGGAGGCGCTGGCGATCGCCCGTCGCGCCCGTGCGGGCGAGGTCGAACCCGCGGCGATCCACGAGGGGAGCCTCGACGTCGTCGCCAACCAGATCCCCGGCATCGTCCAGAGCCAGGGCGCGACGTTCGTCGAGACCGCCTACGAGATCGTCTCGCGGTCGTACCCCTTCCGGACCCTCACGGAAGCGCAGTTCCGCGACGTCCTCTCGGAACTCCACCGCAATCGGATCGTCTGGTTCGACGAAAGCGAAGACCGCATCGAGACGAGCGGCGGTACCTGGCAGTACGTCTACTCGAACCTCTCGATGATCCCCGACGAGGAGACCTACGAGGTCACGGACATCGCCTCGGGCAAACAGATCGGGACCCTAGACGAGCGGTTCGTCGTCAACTTCGCCACGCCTGGCGAGGTGTTCGTCCAGCGCGGCGAGATGTGGCGCATCGCGGAGGTCGACGACGACGAGGGGGTCGTGAAGGTCAGCCCCATCGAGGATCCCGCCGGCGAGATCCCCTCGTGGATCGGCCAGGAGATCCCGGTCCCGTACGCCGTCGCCCGGGAGGTTGGGGAGATCCGCGACGTCGCCGAAGCGCAACTCGCCGCCGGGGCCGACGGGGCCGCCGTCGCTCGAGAACTGGCGAGTCGCTACCCCGGCGACGAGTACACCGTCGAACGGGCGGTCGACCCGCTCGAGCGCCAGGTCGAAAGCGGCGCGCCAATGCCGACCGACGACCGGGTGCTGGTCGAACGCGAGGGCCGGACGGTCGTCGTCGACGCCCACCTCGGCCACATGGCCAACGAGACGCTCGGTCGGGTGCTCTCGGCGCTGCTCGGCCAGCGAACCGGCTCCTCCGTCGGTCTGGAGATCGACCCCTACCGGATCGAACTCGAGGTGCCGACGTCGATCGCGACGAGCGACGTCCTCGAGGTACTGGAGGAGACCGACCCCGACCACGTCGAGGCGATCGTCGAACTCGGACTCAAGCGCTCCGACGCCCTCGCCTTCCGACTCTCGCAGGTGTCGGCGAAGTTCGGCGCGCTCAAACGCTGGCAGGGATCCGGTCGACTGTCGAACGACCGCCTGCTGGCCGCACTCGAGGACACGCCGATGTACGCAGAAGCCGTCCGCGAGGTGTTCCACGAAGACCTGGACGTCGAGCAGGCGAGTCGCGTGCTCGAGGCGATCCGAGAGGGTGATCTCGAGGTGGCGACGACCCGGGGACACACCCCGGTCGGACGGGGCGGTCGCTCGGCGGGGAAGGAACTGCTCGCGCCCGAGAACGCCGACGCGAGCGTCATCGAGACGGTCCGCGAACGCATCCGGAACGACCGCGTCATCCTGCTGTGTACCCACTGCAAGGAGTGGCAGTCGAAGACGAAGGTCCGACGGGTCCGCGAGCAGCCGGAGTGTCCGAACTGCGGTTCGACCCGGATCGCGGCACTGAACCCGTGGGACGAGGAGGCGGTCGCGGCCGTCCGCGCCGAAGAGAAAGACGAGGAACAGGAGCGGCTGACCGAACGCGCCTACCGGAGTGCGAGCCTGGTCCAGAGCCACGGCAAGAAGGCCGTGATCGCGATGGCCGCCCGCGGGGTCGGACCGCACAACGCCGCCCGGATCATCAACAAACTCCGCGAGGACGAGGACGACTTCTACCGGGACATCCTGCGCCAGGAACGCGAGTACGCACGGACCCAGTCGTTCTGGGACTGATACCGACGGACAGCAGCCCGTATCAGGCCTCGAGGTGTTCGATGCTGGCGTAGCGGCTGGCCCGCCAGCCGGTGACGACCGCGACGACCGTCCCGACGCAGAGCGCGAGGGCGAAGCCGGCGACGTAGACCTCGAGTGGCGTCTGCAGGAGTCGTTCGAAGCCGACGACTGACGTGGCAAACCGGTTCAGTGCGGCCGCGATCGGCGGCGTGGCCGCGACGCCGACGACGCCGCCGACGAGTCCGATCAGAAGCCCCTGGACGCCGATCGTCCCAGCGAGCACCCGCCTGGAGAGGCCGACGGCTCGCAGCGCCGCGAGTTCGTCTCGCTGCTGGTAGGCCACGAGCGCGAACAGGTTGATCGTGAGGACCACGCCGCCGACTACCGCCAGGCCGACGAGCGTCACGCCGCTTGCGAGCACGAGGGTTCGCTCCCGGAACATCGACTCGAGTTGGTCGTCGCTCGTTCGGACGTCGTACTGCGAGTACTCCGCGGCGAGGTCGTCCCGGACGGCGTCCCGGTCTGCTCCCTCCGCGACGTCGGCGGTGATGAACGTCGCCCGGTCCGTGCCCGACGTTCCGGCGACCGCCTGGAGGTCCGCGAGCGGAACCGTCACCGCGGGCGAGCCCAGGTACGTCGAGTAGTACGAGGAGGTGCCGACGACGGTGAACTCGTATCGGGCCGTCTCCCGGCTGGTGCCGACGTAGATCGTCTCGCCGACCGAGACGCCGAGGTCGTCGGCGAGTCGGGGGTCGATCACGATCTCCTCCCGCGTCGGTTCGTCGGTGGGTTCGCGGGGGTAGGGATCTCCCTCGGGTTCGAACCCGTGGCCCGCCTCGAAGTCGAACGCGTCGTGGGTTTGCTGGACGCCGACGGCGGGCACGCGCTCGAGTTCCGAGGGATCGGTGCCGACGTAGACGTCGTGCATCGCGATCGGCGAGGCGGTGCGGACGTCGTCGCGGGCGGTGAGGTCCGCCGAGATCTCGTGTGCGCCGACGATCGGGTTCTCCGTGCCGCTCGAGGAGGGATCGATCGGGTCGTTCGTGATCCAGATGTCCCGGTTCGCCCGGTCTAACCCCTCCTCGCCCATCTCGACGACGCCGACGCCGAGGCTCGCGAGCAGCGTCACCGAGAGCACCGCCAGCGCGACCGCGAGCGTGGTGAGGACGGTCCGACCGGGGGATCGGCGAAGCTGTGCGAGCGCGAGTCCGACGACGGCGCTCACACGCGCGACCGCTCCGCGAACGCTCATCGGCTCACCTCCTCCAGGATGGTCGTCCGGGCGGCGACCGCGAGCGGGTAGGGGACGGCCACCAGTCCGGACAGCAACGCGACGACGATGGCGTACGGTACGAACAGGGGGTGGGCGATCGCGACGGTTCCCGGGGCGACCGTCGCGCCGGCGACGGCGTTGACGGCGGCGATCCCCGCGACGCCGAGTCCGACGCCCAGGAGCGCGCCACACAGCGTCGTGACAAGCGTCGAAATCGCGACGACCGCGAGCCGACTGTGCGTCGGGAACCCGACAGCCTCGAGGACGGCGAGCGTTCGGCGATCCTCGTCGACGGTCATCCCCATGGTCGTCGCGACGAACGACGCACAGATCGTCACGCCGACGAGCAGCGCGATCGCGCTCGTCGCGAACGCGAGTCCGTCGTCGAACAGCGCCGCTGGATCGACGCCGCGCTCGGACGCGACCGCCGCGTCCGGATACGCGTCGGCGGCGGCCGACTCGGCCGCGCCGGCCTCGCCCCACACCAGTACCCAGTCGGCCAGTTCGCCGTCGTCACCGCCCGACACGGACTGGAGTTCGCTCAGGTGGACGAGCGCGACCGGCACGTCGGCATCGCGTCCGTCCGCCGCGGCGTCGACGGCCGTCACGGTGAACGACGGTGCGTCGTCGCCCGTCCGCACGCTCGAGGCAGCGAGTTCGTCGCCGGTCGACGCGCCGAGCCGTTCGGCCGCGTCACGCGAGAGGACGAGTTCGCCGGTTCGGGGCCCGTCGTACGATCCCTCGGCGTAGTGGGGATCGCCCGACTCGAGGGAGTCCGTCGACAGCCCCGCGACGGTCCGTGGCTGTTCGTCGGGGACGACGCCGACGACGAGGACGTGGGTCGCGTCGCCATCTGCCGTCTCGAGTTGCACCGTCTCGACGAGGACGGGCGAGGCGTGCTCGACGCCCGCCCGCGAGCGGATCGCCGCGGCCCGTTCGTTGGTCGCGCCGAGTCGCGGCCCCTCGACGCCGTCGACGGCCGACAGCGTCCCGCTCTCTTCGGGCGCGACTCGGACGGCGGCGTCGTCCGTGGCCACGGCACCCCCGCCGGCGAGCGCCAGTGCGATTCCGGTGACGACCAGCAAGAGCGCGATCGTCAGCGCGACAGCGCCGGTCGTCGCCGCGACGCGACCCGCCGTGGTCCGCGTGGCGCGTTTCCACAGCCGGGTGGTCGAGAGGCCGACGAGGCCGGCCCACCGCGTTCGTCGTCGCCCGCCGCCGTCACCGCTCATCGTCGACCACCGCTCCGTCGCGAAGCGAGACCACTCGATCGGCGACGGCCAGCGTCGCGGCGTCGTGGGACGCGACCAGCACCGCCCGGTCGCGCCCGACGTCGGTCAACACCTCGAGGACGTCCGCACCGGTCGCCGTGTCGAGTTCGCCCGTCGGCTCGTCGGCGACGATCACGTCCGGGTCCGTCGCCAGCGCCCGGGCGATCGCGACGCGCTGGCACTCGCCGCCGCTGAGCTCGCCGGGGAGGTGGGTGACGCGATCGCCGAGTCCCACCTGCTCGAGCAGCGTCGTCGCGCGCTCGCGCCGTCTGGATCGCGGGATGCCCGCCTGGACGAGCGGCAACGCGACGTTCGCGCGGGCCGACAGCGACGGGAGCAGGTGAAAGCGCTGGAAGACGATGCCCACGTGGCGACGTCGCAGTCGCGCTCGCTCCCGGTCGGAGAGTGCGGTGACGTCGGTGCCGAGCAGTTCGACGGTGCCGTCGGTCGGCACCAGGAGGCCGGCGACAGCGTGGAGGATCGTCGACTTGCCGCTCCCGCTCGGTCCGGAGAGGCCGACGACGTCACCCGCCCGCACCTCGAAGGAGACTCCCCGGAGTGCGGTCACCGATCGCTCGCCGCTCGAGCGAAACCGTCGGCCGCTCGAGCCGTACTCGTGGGTGACGTCGGCGAGACGAACTGCTGCCGTCGAGTCGTCCCCGTCGGTCGCCCCGGCGGTCGACGAGAACGTGTTCCGAAGTGATCGGTGGATCATCCTTACGGACTCAACTCGATCCAGCGGACGGCGCGACGACCCATTGTTTCTGTCTACCTTCTCGTCGCCCATGCGGTCGTTTACCGTCGCGGCCGAACGTTTCCCGTCTCGTCGTCGTCACTCGCACTGTAATCGCCTGCAGACCGTCTTCGTCGCCGACTGCTGTCTCTTCGGGACGGTATTCGTCGCGACACCGTCAGCGACGCTCGAGTTTCGTCGGTCGTGACCGTTCGGCGACGCCGAAGGCGGGCCGAAATTCGAACGTACAGTTGACTGTCCGGCTTTCGTGACGGTACCGACGGCGACGAACCGATCGGTCGTGGCCGAATCGCAGCCAGAACCTGTCTGTGGCGGCGATCCAGGCGATTGCGCCCGGCAGCCGACGGCTGCTCGAGATCCGTCAGCCGTCGGAAAAGGCCGGCACTACCGCCGACGGATCGTCGGTAGCCGGCGAATAGAGCCGATCAGTTGCGAAGAGAGTCACGATAGCGAACTCTTACAGCGGGACGGCGGTCGTCGACGCCAATCCCGTAACTGCCAAACCACTCCGGTTCGATTGCTCGAGCATGAACTTCGCACCCGGGGCGTGGCGGTACGCCGTTTTCCCCCTGCTCGCCGCGCCGTTCGCGTTCGTCTTCAGCGTGACCGCGAGCGCCGTGGCGCTCGCGCTGGGCGTCGCGACGCTCGCGTTCTTTCGCGATCCGGAGCGCTCGCCGCCACCGGCCGGCATCGTCTCGCCCGCCGACGGCAAAGTCTCGGTCGTCAGAGAGGAGGGCGACCGGGTTCGCCTGGGCGTCTTCATGAACGTCTGGAACGTCCACGTCGTCCGGGCACCGTTCGGCGGCACCGTCGAGGCGGTCGACCACTCGCCGGGTGCGCACAGGCCCGCGTTCTCGAAGGACTCGGACCGGAACGAAAAGGTTCGCGTTCAGTTCGCCGGCGACGGGGACGGGGACGAGGACGACCACGAGGTGACGCTCATCGCCGGCGCGTTCGCCCGTCGCATCCACCCCTACGTCGAACCCGGCGACGACCTCGAGCGGGGCGAGCGACTCGGCCACATCGCGTTCGGAAGCCGCGTCGACGTGCTCTTTCCACCGTCCGTCGACCGCGCGGACGTCGCCGTCGACCTGGGCGAGAAGGTAACGGCGGGCGAGACCATCGTCCTCGAGGAAGACGCCGGGTTCGCGGTCGACTCCGTCCTCGAGGACGACGGGGAAACCGGACCCGAGGACGTGTCCGACGAAACGGATTTGAGCGACGACGATAAATCGAACGACGGTGAACGTTCGTGGACCTGACGCGTCGACAGCTGCTCGCGGCCGTCGCCGGTAGCGGCGTCGTCGTCGGCGGCGGGAAGGCGGTCGACAACGTCTTTCTCGGCTACGACCGACTGACGGGAACGAACCTGCAACGACAGGACCTCGATCCGCTCGTCGCCGAGCGACTGTACCCCTCCGGCGAGCGCGTCGCGACGGTCGACGGCTATCGGATTACACAGGACGACGGCGTCGTCTCGATCCGCGACGGTGACGGCGATGGCGACGAGTCGCTCGCGTCGTTCGACCCGTCGACGGCCGACCCCGAAGACGCCGCCGCAGTCGACGAGGACCTCGGCCTCGCCGACGGCCCGTTAGAGCAACTGGTCGCCGACCTGGGGGCGCTCGAGGCGGGCGACGTACAGTTTCGCTACGACAGCTACCCCGAGTTTTTCGATCTCGTCGCCGCGAGCGAGGATCGTCCCTACACCGTGTCGGCGCTCCGGGGTCGGCGCTCCGTGAACGCGACGCTGATCGAGGGGTTCGCGAACGCCGACCCGGCCGATCCGGAGGCGATCGTCGAAGGACTCGTCGACGGCTTTCGCGAGCACACCTCCTACGACGTGCCGCGGTACGCCGCCGGGTCGATCGAGGACAACGTCATCTTCGGTCTGCACGACCTCCGCCAGTACTTCGAGTCGCCGACGGACTTCGGATCGATCGTCGACGGGAACACCGGCCTGTTCTGTTACGAGCTCACCCGTCGGTCCGTCGACGCGCTCCAGGCCGTCCCCGCCACGGAACAGACCACGCCGGTCTTCGCGGGCTACGTCAAAGACGACCGACACAAACACGTCTACACGATCGTCGCGAGCGCGATCCGCGAGGACGGCGCGCTCGTCGTCCCCGTGACGTTCGTCGATTACACCCACTCGACGCTGTACGACGACCTCCGCCTTCGCTGGCTCCTCGGGGAAGGGCTCGACGCCTACGACGCCCGCCACAGGGCGACGAGCGTCGGCTGGTACCGGTAGTACTCACTCGAGGACGACCCCGACCTCGTTTCGCCGCAAGAACGGCGGCGTCAACGGGTCGTTGTACTGCAACACGAACGGCTCGGCTGCCGGCTCGAGGTCGTGAGCCGCGAGCGTCTCGAGGAGGTCCCGCTCGTACCGCTCGACGCGCTCGTCGGTCGCGTACCACGAGAACGGCCGGACCGCGACGGTCTTTGGCTCCTCGAGAACCAGGTCGACCGACGGATCGGTCGGGGCAGGTGCCGACTCGCCGTCGTACTCCCGTGGGAGGTAAAAGCCCATGGTCACGCCGTCGTCTGCCGAACTCGAGCGAACCGGCGCGGTCATCGCGATGCGGGCGCTCTCCGTGCGCACCGGAGCCGTCATCTCGATCTCGGATCGCTGGGCGTTCGTCCCCGTAATGTACCGGTAGAGTCGGCCGAACGCCGTCCGCGAGTCCGGCGCGGTCGTCTCCGCGAGAATCGCCGCGGGATAGCGCCTGATCTCGACGCCGTCGAGCGTCCGCAGCGTCGTGTACTCGATTCGTTCGGTCGTCTCCCTGACGTACAGCCCCCAGCCGATCCACAGCGCCACGAGTCCACCCACGACGCCCAGTAGTCGGGCAATTCGTCCCATGCCGGACCCTCGTCGGCCAGGGAAAAATATGGCGTTTACGTCGAACCGGACAGTCCCGAGAGCCGACCGGTCGACGGGACGTCGCTCAGCGACTCGCGTCGATCGCCTCCCGGGCGGCCTCGAGGTGGCGGCGCTCGACGACGACCTCGTCGGCCCGGTCGTTCGCCTCCTCGGGGCCGTACTCGCTCGCGACCTCGCGGATCGCCTGCATCGAGGCGTCCCGGACCAGCGCCTGGACGTCCGCCCCGGTGTACCCCTCGAGGTCGGCCGCGAGGTCGGCGAGGTCGACGTCGTCGGCAAGCGGTTTGCCCCGGGTGTGGACCTCGAGGATCTTCGTTCGCGCGTCGGCGTCGGGTTCGGGCACGAGGACGTGGGTGTCGAGTCGCCCCGGCCGGAGGAGCGCGGGATCGATGTACTCCTTGCGGTTGGTCGCCGCGAGGACGACGAGGTTGGGGTTCTCGCTCATCCCGTCGAGTTCCGTCAGCAGTTGTGAGACGACCCGTTCGGTCACCTCGTGGCTCTCACCGCGTGCGGCCGCGATGGCGTCGATCTCGTCGAAGAAGACGATCGAAGGGGCGGCCTGTCTGGCCCGCTCGAACACTTTCCGGATCGCCTTCTCGGACTCGCCGACGTAGCGGTCGACGATCTCGGGACCGTCGACGTGGACGAAGTTCACGTCCGTCTCGCCGGCCAGCGCGCGTGCGAGCAGCGTCTTGCCGGTCCCCGGCGGGCCGTAGAGCAAGACGCCCGAGGGCGGGTTCGTGTTCGTCCGCTCGAACAGCCGATCGTAGGTCAGGGGCCACTCGACGGACTCGCGGAGGGTCGCTTTCGCGTCCTCGAGGCCGCCGACGTCCGAAAAGTCCGTCTCCGGCGACTCGGCGACGTACTCGCGCATCGCGGAGGGTTCGACCGACGCGAGCGCCGCGTCGAAGTCGGCTTTCGTCACCGCGGGATCGCGGTTCCACGCGGCCCGTTCCTCGGCGTCGGTCGGTCGCCGCCGGATCGCGGCCATCGCCGCCTCGCTCGCGACCGCGTCGAGGTCCGCCCCGACGAATCCGTGCGTCCGCGCGGCGAGTTTCTCGATCGAGACGTCGTCGGCCAGTGGCATGCCGCGGGTGTGAACCTGCAGGATCTCGAGTCGGCCTCGTTCGTCGGGGACGCCGATCTGGATCTCCCGGTCGAACCGGCCGCCCCGACGCAGCGCCGGATCGAGCGTGTCGACGCGGTTCGTCGCCCCGATGACGATCACCTCGCCGCGAGCGTCGAGTCCGTCCATCAGGGTCAGGAGCTGTCCGACGACGCGACTCTCGGCGTCGCCGTCGTCGTCTCGAGTGCTCGCGATCGAGTCGATCTCGTCGAAAAAGAGGATCGACGGGGCGTTCTCGCTCGCCTCCTGGAACTTCTCGCGGAGCCGTTCTTCGCTCTCGCCTTTGTACTTCGACATGATCTCCGGCCCGGAGACCGAGACGAAGTGTGCGTCGACTTCGTTCGCGACTGCGCGGGCGATCAGCGTCTTGCCGGTCCCCGGCGGGCCGTAGAGCAGGACGCCCGACGGTGGATCGATCCCTAGCCGCTGGAACAGTTCGGGCTCCGACAGCGGCAGTTCGATCATCTCCCGGACGAGTTCGAGTTCCTCGTCTAAGCCGCCGATGTCCTCGTAGGTGACGCCCGACGTCGTCGAATCGGTTTCGGCGTCGACGTTCCGGTCGACCGACGGGGACGTACTCGAACTCGAGGCGCTCCCTGTGCGGTCGCCCGTCCGTTCGGTGCCGGAGACGTCGACCGTCGTCGACCCAGTGATGCGAACGTCACCAGCCGGGTCGGTCTCGAGGACGGTAAACGGCTCCGGGGCGACGCCCTCGATGCGAATCTGTTCGCCCGCTCGGATCGGCCGGTTCCGAAGTTTCTGGTTTGCGACGCGTTCGGCGAGTCGCGACTCCGCCGCCGACAGCGACGGCGGCGGCGACAGCGTCACCGCCTTCGCCTCCCGGATCGCGGACTGATCTGTGGCGCGGACGGTGACGGTGTCGTCGACGTGAACGCCAGCGTTCGCTCGAGTGTCGCCGTCGATCTGGACCACGTTCTCCGGGACGGTGGGATCTGCGGGCCACATCTTGGCGACGGTGCTCTCTTCGCCTTCGATGACGACGGTGTCGCCGCTGAGAACGCCCAGCTTTCGCCGTGCCATCTCGGGAATGCGGGCGACGCCGCGGCCGGCGTCGCGCTTCTCGGCAGCGCGAACGGTGAGAGTAACGCCGACGTCCGACTCGCTCATATCGATTCCTTTCGGCCCGGTCGTCTTGAGAATTGCCCCGTCGACGCCGCGGACGTCGGCGATCAGCGTGATTGCAGCAGCCGCTACCTTCCGTGTGTTTAAGAACGTCGTTGTCGAAGTGCATCCTGCTTCCGGGCGTCCGGAAGCGGGTATGCGAGGGTGGACGGTAGGTGGTGTACACCTCGCATACTGCACACCTTTCAGTGTGCCCCTGACAGTTGTCGCTCCAAGGTAATCAGTATCTAGTGTACTGTTCACGAAACCGATCGTTCGACCGCCGGAGAAACTGTTTTGCGGACGGCCAGTGGAACGTCGTCCATGGCGGTCCAGGCCGAGCGAGACGACGCCACGTGGTACGAATGTGAAACCCGTGGGCTGCTTTCGGGGCTGTTGTTCGACGGCCGGTCGGACGCGACACAGCGCGAGAATCGGCGTGAGGAGTCGGAGCCGTCGTACATCCAGTGATACGGCCTGCTGTGACGATTCCAGCAGTCCGTACGAATCACTCGAGGCGGTCGCGGTGGTCGGCGGCGAGGTCGGCAGCCTGCTGGCGCGTGTGCGTCTCCTCCCAGCGCACCTGCTCGCCGTCGCCGTAGGCCAGCGCCGTCTTGAGTTCGTCACGCAGGATACCCGACTCCACGGCGAGGACGGTCCCCTCCCCGTCCCCGAGTTCGTAGACGCCGGGTCGATCCGGCGCGCGGGCGACGGTCTCCCGGTCGAGGTCGCGCCACTGTTTTCGAAGCGGCATCGGCGTCACTCCTCCGCGACGAGTTCGTAGGCGTGCTCGCTCATCTCGTCTTCCGCGAAGACGAAGACGCGACCGTCGACGACCTCGAGGTCCGCCTCGACGAGCACCGAGTAGGCTTCGGTGCTGACCGTGACGCCGGGAAACAGCTCCTCTTCGTCGTCCGACTCGAGCATGACCCGGCCGACGCCGGTCGACTCCAGGATGTCGTCGTGGGTGTTGCGGTCGTTGACGTACGTCATGACGCCCTCGACGCCGTCGGGGTCGGTGACGAGGACGTGAACTTCCTTGCCGGGCGGCGTCTTGATCGCTCCCTCGACGGGTTCGGGGACGCCGTTGTAGAACGTCTCCCGTCCGTCGAGGTACTGAACGACGACGCCACCCTCGACGAGGTCGACCGAGAGCGTGCTGGGTGCGACGTTCGAGCGCGTACTCATAGCCGGCGATTGCACGCGAACTGGCAAAAGCCGACCGTTCTCCTGCCGTCCCGTTCCGGACCGCCCCGACTGCGGCTATAACCGCACGGATCGCCACTCGTAAATAGCCGCTGTGAGCAAGTCTGCATATGGATGGCCGAGCCGTCGCCCCCGCTGCCGGGACGGTGCTCAACGCACTCGCTACCGGCACGGGATCGGCGTTCGCGATCGACCTCGAGACGACCGCAACCGTCTCGCTGACCAGCGACGGCGACGTCTCGGGCGAGATCGCCGACGACCCCGACGCCGACACCTCGCTGATCGAACGCTGCGTCGAACTCACCGTCGCGCGCTACGCCGACCGTGCGGGACTCGAGGCAGAAGACGTCGGCGCTCACGTCCGCACCGAGACGGAGGTGCCGATGGCGTCGGGCCTGAAGAGTTCCAGCGCCGCCGCCAACGCGACGGTGCTCGCCACCCTCGACGCCCTCGAGATCGCCGACGCCGTCGATCGTATCGACGCCTGCCTCCTCGGCGTGCAGGCGGCTCGCGACGCGGGCGTGACCGTGACAGGTGCGTTCGACGACGCGAGCGCGAGCATGCTCGGCGGCGTGACGGTGACCGACAACACGACGGACGAACTGCTCGCCCACGAGCCCGTCGACTGGCACGCGCTGGTGTACACGCCACCGGAGCGGGCCTACAGCGCCGACACCGACGTCGACGCCTGCGAGCGGATCGCGCCGATGGCAGAGCTCGTCGCCGAACTCGCCCTCGACGGTCGCTACGGCGAGGCGATGACGGTCAACGGCTTCGCCTTCTCGGCCGCCCTCGAGTTCCCGACGGGGCCGATGATCGACGCGCTCCCGCTTTCCGACGGCGTCTCGCTGTCGGGAACGGGCCCGAGTTACGTGGCCATCGGCGAACGCGAGCCACTCGAGACGGTTCGAGAGCGGTGGGACGACAGCGCGGGAACGACGCGACTACTTCGAACGCGAACGGACGGAACACGTACGACATGACTCGAGACACGACGGAGACTGACGCGGAATCGACAGACTGGGACACAGACGAGATGGACCTCGAAGACCTGCGCGAGGAGATCCAAGGGATCGACCGCGACATCGTCGAACTCATCGCGCGTCGGACGTACGTCGCGGATTCGATCGCACATGTCAAGGAGGCTCGAGGACTCCCGACGACGGACGAGAAACAGGAAGAACGGGTGATGGAACGAGCGGGCGAGAACGCCGAACATTTCGACGTCGACTCGAACCTCGTGAAAGCGATCTTCCGGCTGCTCATCGAACTGAACAAGGTGGAGCAGCGAGAGAATCGGTAACAGCGGCTCTACCGAAAGATTCCCGTTGGTATGACCGCACTCGTTGAACTCCGGTGTTGAACCGACAGGAAACACAGCGTTTCAGCGTCTTTCACATCGTGTTTCTCGCGGAGTTCGACCAGCAAATCGAGGCGAGTGCTGTCGTTCGCGTTGAATTGATCCTGGCGTGAACACATCGAATTCCGTCCGCCTCGCTCTCAGATCGGAGCTGAAAGCGCCGTCAGAGCCGAAAAGACTTGGTGTCGTACCCTGTCCACCACCACATGGTAACGATACTCAGCGAGGCCGACGTCGCGGCGGTGTTCGACGTCGAGATGCTCCTCGCCCCGGTCGAGAACGCGTTGATCAAACAGGCGGCAGGAGAGGTCGAACGACCCGATCGACCCCACTTCTCCGTCGGCGCTGGACTCGAGTCCGACGATCCGCTCGGGACGGGGCTGACGATGCCCGCGTACATCCACGGCGAGCGGTTTTACGCGACCAAACTGGTGAGCGTCCACGAAGGGAACGAATCGCGGGACCTCCCGACAGTTCAGGCACAGATCGTCCTGACCGACGCGACGACCGGCCGCCCGGTGGCGTTCCTGGCCGGTACGCGAATCACCAACGGTCGTACCGGGTGTATCGGCGGTCTCGCCGCCAGGACGCTCGCGTCGAATCCAGTCCGATTGGCCGTCATCGGCGCCGGTGCACAGGCACGCTGGCAGACGCGCGCGATCGCGGCGACGTCCACGCTCGAGGAAGTCCGCATCTACTCGCCCAGCGAGTCGAAACGCGAGTGTGCAAGCGAGCTTCGTGACGAGGGTATCCCGGCGACAGCCGCCGAAACTGCCGCCGACGCGGTCGACGGTGCGACGGTGGTCGTGACGGCCACGACGAGCACCGACCCCGTCTTTCCCGCGTCGGCGCTCTCGGACGCCGAACTCGTCGTCGCCGTCGGCGCGTACACCGAAGCAATGCAAGAACTCGAACCCGCCGTCGTCGACCGAGCGACGCGACTCGTCGCGGACGTCCCCGACGAGGCTGCAGCCACCGGCGACGTCGCGGGGACGTCGTACGCCGCAGCGGACTTCGACCCGCTCGGCGACGCGCTCGCCGACGACGCGGCGGAACCGCTCGAGGGTGGTTACGTCCTCCTCGAGAGCGTTGGGAGTGCCGTCCTCGACCTCGCGGCGGCGACGACGGTCTACGACCTGGCCCGCACGGAGGGAATCGGTACGTCGGTCCCGCTGACGGAGTGAGGTTGAGTCGGGCGAACCACTGGCAGTGCGCGACTCGAGAGCGGGGGACACTGGCGGTGGAAACCAATGAGTTTAAAATACTCCTCACCAGAGTAAGCAGTGCAGGGCGCTTAGCTCAGTCTGGACAGAGTGCTTGGCTTCGGACCAAGTTGTCGCGGGTTCAAATCCTGCAGCGCCCACTCGCAGACGGCTTGGTTCTCAACTAACTCTATTTCCCCTGTAGAGAGGTCAGAGTATCGATTTTCAACGTATTCGGTGTGTGATCGAGAGGGGCCAGAATCTGATCCCAACGGGGAACGGGTTGCGGCCCCGTCACGTCGTGCGATTCTGTTCACAAACGCGGGGTGGTCGGCGTGACGGTCTCACCGTGGCCGTCGACGGACCACTCGACCTGCCTCCACTGTGGAGCCCACGTCACCGACCGGTTCCGGCGCGTCTTCGGTGACGATCGCGACCGCGCCCACCGCTGTGGCGAGTGCGATAGCTACGCTCGGTTGAACCGCGGGTCCGCTGCTGGCGTCGACGTCGCGATCCCGGACCCGGAGACGTCGCCCGGCCGTCACGGAGGTGAGCCAGATGCGTGAGGCGTTCGTCCCCGCGAGTCGCCTCTACGACGTCCGGAGCGGGAACCGGATCGCTCACCCTGCCCGACAGGCGAGCGACGACGACGTCCGGCGTGCCCTCGAGGTCCGAGGTGAGTCGGCGTGAGCCGTCGCGTCGAACGCCCGGACTGGCCTCGCGAAGAGCGACACCGCCTCGAGGAAGCCCTGTTTCGAGCGCGACACTGGCAGCAGATCGAGCCTCACAAGACGTCGTTCTGGGAAACGTTCGACCAGAACCTGCTGGCGCATTATCCTCACTGTCGCTTCGAAGAACGCGACGATCAGCTGCAGCTCACCGACTTCACGTCCGGAGGTGAGCCAGCGTGAGTTCCGGTGTCGAGCACGCCGACCAGGACGAGCGCGACCTCGAGGCAGAACTCGAGAGCGCAACTGCCGGTCACGTGGGCATTCCCGTCGACGCGATCTGTGTGGGCTGCCGACAGACGCGCGTCAAGCGCGCGAATCCCGAGGAGATGGGCCAGCATCCCCAGGTCGATCCCACCACCCTGGAGGCTGAAGACCTCACCTCGTTCAAGCACGTCTGTCATCGCTGCGAGGAAGCGACCTGGTGGAATCCAGTCGCGGTGCTCACTGGCCTCGTGGAGTTGGAACGAGGTGAGTAGCGGTGTCGCAAGTCGAGACGACGCCACACGAGATCGAGGGCCGCTGGAAGTGGCCCGACTGGGGCCGCGGTCCCTACGACGCGCTCTCGTCGGTCATGCTTGGCACTCCCTTCGAGGGCTACCTCGAGATCGACGTTGAGGTCGACGGCGAACCCTGGCACCTCGAGGTCCGATATAGCAAGTCGGGGATCGCACCCCGGCTGTCGGACGGGATCAACGCCGAACGCCTCTACGAATGGGACATCGTCGGCCGTGGCCGCGGTGAGCGGAAAGCATCGTACAACGTTTCCCCGCGGTTTCCGAACATGCGCCACTGGGAGAGTGGTGAGCCGCTGCGACTCCCGTGGGAGAATCAGGTCGGTGAAGTCGAAGGCGTCGACGTCGAGTTCCACACGAGCAACATCGAACCCGACCGCGGCCTCGAGCTCCTCCCCGAGTTCGTCGCAGCCGTGTTCGACCACGCGGGCGAGCGGGTTCACCCTGAGTATTTCCGGACCGACCCGCACCCCGCGAGCACGATGTGGGCGTACGAGCGGTACGTCCGAATCCGTCGCAGGTGGGCGCGAAAACTCTCGTCGGCCGGTGTCCTCCAGAAGGTCACGCACTACCTCTCCGACCTCGAGGGCGTCAAAGCCGAGTTGAAGATCGACAACGAGGAGGTCATCAACCACCAGAACCGCCTCGTCTTAGGTCCGACGGCGGCCAACGAACTCCTCCCCGGACACACCTACGGCCGCAAACTCGAGATCTACCAGCTGGCCGATCCGGACGCGGTGTCGAAAGACCACCCGTCGTATCACCCGAAGGTCGAAGTCCTGGTGAACAAGTCGATGAACGACGGCCAGGCATGGGCATGGGCCGATCGTCACGAGGTGACCGAGCAGATCGAGGAGACGCTACTGAACGCGCTTCACTGGGAAGACATCCCGCTTGGTCCCGACGGAAACGGTGTCTACGTCTCTGACGCTCACTTCGCTGCCACCGGGCGAGACGACGGCGTCGAACTCTACGAAGATCCGACGCCGCGCCTCGAGGCGAAGACGGACCACCTCCTGGTGACGACGCTGCGAGACATGGGCGAGACCGCCCGCGACGTCACCGAGGCGGTCGCCGTCGACGGCGGGGCGACGGTCGACGATCTCGCCGACCAGCTGGGGAAACACCCCGCGACGATCTACCGGGCGATCGAAGATCTCGGTGACATTCTCGAACTCGACCAGGGCGACGTCTCGTTTCGCGTTCGGAAGTATCGCGACGAACTCCGGGCGCTCGTCGAGTCTGCCGAGTACGCGATCGAGAGTTTCGCCGATCGCATCCAGCACGTGATGGGCCTCGCCGATCACATCGCCGAATCCTCACCCTTCCAAAAGTGGCTCGCCGAGAACGGCGCCGACCTCGAGTTCGACCAGGAGGGCAACCCCGAGCGCATTCGAATCGACACGATCCTTTCGAGGCTCAAGTCCAGTAGCTTCGAGAACATCCAGACCATCGCCACCGAAGCCCTCGAGAAGTGGACGAAGTCGGGCAACGATCCGGCACTTCTTCGCCGGGCGCAGCTGACCTGGAAGACGCCAGGCGGCGGCACCGAAGCCGGATTCGTCGGCGCTGTCGCCGACCGCTAAACCGGCCCCAGTAGTGGCAACGCTTTTCGATTACTTCTTTTCAGAAAGTCAGATTGGATTAGAGGCGAGTGTATGCAACTTTGGTTGTTCTCTAGGCGGCGGGGCCACCCTCGCCGGCGCGATCGCGCCGCGACGCCTGCGGGTCGGATTCGCGCTTCGCGCGAACCGCCCCTTGGCGGGTGTCGCCAAGGCGACAGCGCCAAAAAATACAGCGCCCCCTCCCCACCTTTGCGCGAAAATCTCCAGTTGAAGCACATGAAATAGGGGTTGACCCTGTGTTCAATGACATCATAACATAAGAGGACAGAATGGAGAAAATATTACTAATACACACCTCTTGCTCAGTAGTATCTGAACCCATGAAAATATCTGAGGATGAACTGTTAAGTGAACTTCAAAGGCTAGGTGAAAAGCTTAGTAGAACACCCAAGATGACAGACATGGACTCTGATGGAAAATATTCATCTGCAACCTATCAGAGACGATTCGACGGCTGGACAAATGCGCTTGTTGAAGCCGGGTTTGAGCCTAATCGTGCCAAAGGCCTCTCTAAAGACTATCTTGAAAGAGAACTTCGAGAACTGGCGGAAGATCTTGGTCGTCCTCCGTCAGAGTTAGATATTCGTAATGAAAGTGTGTTTGCTCCTGAGACCTACCGTCAGCGGTATGGTTCAACAGCCGACGCTCGAGAAGCTGCAGGCCTATTACGAAATCCAGATTACGATGAAATAAATAAAGTGGAGACCGATTCACTAATTCTTGCACTGTATGATCTGGCACAGCAGCTTGGAAGACCACCAACTGCTAGTGAGATTAATAGAAGTTGCGAATACTCCACTAGTACATATGTACGAAGGTTCGGTTCCGTTAAAAAAGCTCGAAAAGCTGCAGGGCTCGCAAAAGATGCTAATAAACCACAGCCAAGCCGAATAAACCCTGATCTTCTTCTTCAGGAACTTAGACGTTTAGCAGTAGAACTAGGACGACCACCAAGGTCAACTGACGTACAAGATATTAGTCAATATTCCAGAGGTGTCTATGAGAATCACTTTGATTCTTGGCAAGAAGCGATAGAATCAGCTGGCCTGATGTATTTTGATAAGTCTGGCCAACATAATCCAAATTGGAAGGATGGTAGTTCAGAATACTATTATGGAAAAAGTTGGGAGGAAAAACGAGAAGAGGCCCTTGAAAGGGATAAGGTAGTTGGATAGCGTGACCAGGATTCATCGATAAGTGATGCCTCTCATCCTGATCTGAGTTCTTGCCCACCGAGGATGGACTGGAGCTGTTCAGGTGGATCGAGTCCTCGCCGTTTCCACGTGGCCAACATGGTTGTGATCGTCTCGTGAATCTGGACCCCTTCAGCTGAGCGGAGAGTCCGGAACATCTTCCGCAGGACAACTTGCTCGCGCAGAGCGCGCTCTGCGCGATTATTCGTCGAATCAACGTCTGGCTCTGTCACGAACGTCAGCCAGTGGCCTAACCCGTTCCTGATCTTCTCGATCAGCTTCTGAACCTCCTGTGACTCATACTCCTCCCTGATCAGCCCTTCTAGGTGTAACGACGCCTCCGCCCGCATCTGCTCGCGGGCGGAGGCGGACGGGTCCCCTTCGTCGAACGCCGTTAAGTCGTCGTGGAGATCGTGCAACTGCCTAGAGAGCCACTCTGCTTCCTCATACCGTTCAGCAACGTACTCCGCCTCCCGCAACAGATGCGCCCAGCACCGCTGGAGTTTCGTGTGATAGCTCCGGTACGCCGACCAGCCGTCACAGCTGAGCGTCGAGTCCTCGGCGAATTCCTCGCCGAGGACGTCTTCTAACACCTGGCTTCCACGACTCTCGTCAACCCAGAACAGCACGTCCTCGTCAGTCACGAACGTCCACGCCCAGTGCTGCTCTCCATCAACCGGGAAGCCCGTTTCGTCGCAGTAGACGACGTCACTCTCCCGGATGCTGGCTTTGACGTCTTCATACGCGGGTCGCAGCCGGTCTGCGACCCGCTTGGTCAGGTTGTAGATTGTCCGATGGGAGATGGGGAGATCAAGCTCCCACTCAAACAGCTCTGCCTGCTTTCGGTTTGGAAGTCGCTGATGGAACCTTCCGAGGGCGGTTTGGGCCATGATATTTGGCCCAAACCGCCCGGTTTCCGGGCAGTCAGGATGTTCGGCAACGACTTCGTTTCCACAGGAACAGCGGTGTTTGCCGAGTTCGTACTCGATGACAGTCGTTGGAATGGGAAGGGGTATGTCGATAATCGTGCGTGAGACGTAGCTGTCCGGGTTAGAGAGAGTCTGCTCACAGTCTGGGCAATATCCCTGATCGACTCGAATAGTCTCCTCTGGTTCCGGAGGCGGTCGAGTTGTTCCCTCGTGACCTTCGTCACGTCCTGGAGAGGAGTCGCTGGCGGCGTCAGCGTCGCCGCCAGCGTCGTCCCCTTGGTCTTCGTTCTCTTCTTGGTCGCTGCCATCGTTGCCAGGTGATCCAGCCGCGCCACCCTGCTTACTGGGTGGTGTGTTTGGGTTTTCGTACCGCTTGAGGCGAGTCTCGAGTTGTTCGATCTGCCGTTGCTGTGCAGCGAGTTGACGACGGAGAAGGCGGTTCTCGAGCTTTTGAATTGCGAGTTGCTGGCGGAGATGCGTACTGTCCTCAGTGCGGATCGCGGAATCTATCGATTCCGACGATCCGCCAATCCCCAGCGACACACTTGGTTCACCATTGAGAGACCATTCATGAGACTGCTACGAAATCGGTCTGACGGCGGGTCGCTATCCAACTACGGGATAATTATCGATGCCAAGATTGTGGAATGACAGAGGAAAGTCATAATGAGACACACAGTCAGAGTCTTCATGTCCATCATATTTCACCTTTCAGAGGATTTGATGAGAAAGAAGCGGCACACAAGACATCTAACTTGGTGACGCTCTGCCGAAAACATCACAAAAAGTGGGAGGGGAAAACCGCTCGCCCATGGTTACCAGGACGTCTCTGACAAAGTTCACATAACCTGAGTCAGGGCGGTGACTGATCTTAGACCAGTTCACGAGTATTCCCCTAAGAGGGCAGGGCAATTGCACGGCGCGCAGAGCGCGCGCCGCGCTGGCGGTAAGTCAAACTGGCCGATACCGGACAGTGCAGAGACGTTACAGTGGTGGTAGGAGAGGGCAGGACCGTGCTAACTAGCACTAGCGGAAGCGCTTAGGCGGGGTCAGAAAACGGAGTCGATCGAGATCTTCGCCTGTTCGGTTCCACGGTGATCGCCACCCCCGTGCCACCGGAGTAGCGGGAGGTCACTCGAGTGAACCATCTTGTCCCGGAGAATCGTCAAACCAGACCGACCGTGCGGCCGGTAGACGACGAAACAGTACCAGCCGTCGTGACGGCGTAGCTTCTCGTGGTACTTCCGGTAGACCTTCCAGTTGCCTGGCTGTCCGTCGGCGTGCTTGAGCATCGTACTCTTGATCTCGACGGGCGTGCCGTTGCCGAACCTCGCGTCGTGCCACGAGCTGCGCTCGAGGTCGAACCGACGTTTTTCGGCCATGCGCTTCTCGACGATCGTGCCGAAGTGGTTCGCCCGCTTCGACCGCGATCGGGGTCGACTCACGCACACCACGCGCGTCGCGCGCCGATATATATACGCCTCCGCTCGCGAGCGATCGCGCGCCCATCGGCGTCGCCGGGTCCGGCCCGATCGGGCCGGAGCCGGGCGGTGGGCTGTGGGCGATGGGCCGCTCTCGAGGGGGTTGCTTGAAGATTGAACGGTGTGGATCTCGTCGCCGTCATGCGATTGCCCGCTCTACGGTTTCAACCCATTCGCGCTTCTCACGGTCGCCGTCCTCGTAATCGTTCAACCAGTTGTAGACGGTCGTGTTCGAGTACGGGACGTACTCGGCGGCCTGGTTGGGCGTCATGCCCTCGTCGACGCAGGTCTTGATCGTCCACATGGCGACCCTCTTGACGTCCTCTTCCTCGATGTGCGGACGGTCGTCTCCCTTGTCGCCCTCGGGAGCCGACCACGACCAGTCCGCTTCGTCGTTCGTGTCGAATCCCCAGTCGGTCGGTGGGATGCCCTCAAGGGGGCGGGGATCGACGTCGCGGAGTTTCCCACCGGAGATGCGATCGGCGACGACCGCGGTTTTCTTCGAGGTCTTCTTGATGATCGTCCCGACACGCCAGAGCATCGGGTGGATCGACGATTCGTCGTGGCCGATGTAGATCAACGCCCCGCCGTACTTGCGGATCTTGAACACGAGCGGTCCCATCTTCTGGCGGACCTTGTGGCCGTCCGCGCCGGTGCCCGAAGCGTTCGTCGAGAACTCGTCGCCGATGAACAGCTTCGGTTGCTGGGGGTTGGTGACGGGATCGCCGTCTTGCTGCACCCACTCCTCGAGGAGCGGGTAGTGCGGAATCCAGCCGTCGTCGACGGTGCCGTCATCGCGAACCCACGAATCGAGGCGATCAAGGGTGCGGATGTTACTCGCGACGAGGAGATCGCCGTCGACCCACCGCTCGCGCAGCTGCCCGAGCAAGCCGGCGAAGTCGGTCTTCCCGTTTCCCATCTCGCCGAGGAGAACGATCACCGGAGCCGGACCCGCGACGATCTCCTGGAGGCGCGTGATCGCCTTGATACCCGCGAGGTCAGCTTGCTGGCTCGGGTCGCCGATGTAGTGTTTCAGCGTCACCGTGTCGCCGTTCTCGAGTGCCTGGCGTGCCGTGTGGCCACCTTCAGCCGTGAGGATGTCCCGGTTCTTCTGGACCGCGAGGTAATCCTTGGCGGCCTTGCCCTGCCAGCGATCCGGGTCGTGGTGGATCGCCCGGACCGCCAGCTGGCGATCGATCTGTTCGTCGCGAACGAACCCCGAGTGCGGAAGTACCTCGTCGGGATCGCGTTCGTGGTTGTTGTCCTGGTACTCGCGAAAGCCACCGACCGTGTAGTTGTCCTGTTCGTCGCTCATCGATCGGTCCACCTCCAGGTGGTCGGGTCGTCTCGAGCGTGATCGATCACCGGTGAGACGTCCTTTCGACGGACCTTCGTCAGCAGGTCGGCCATGAGTGCCGCCGTATCGGTTCGCCCTCGTCCGTCGGTCACTGGTTCGTCGAAAACGAACACGACGGGCGGATCTACCGTCGGGTCACGTAGCTGTCCGTCGTGGATGTATCTCATCGGTTCGTCCCTCCGTCGGTTGCCGCCTGGTTGATCGTCGATCCCTCGGCCGGTTCCGGCGTGCGTGGTCCGTGCTCGTCGGTGTACTCCTCGACGTACTGGGTGACGTCCTTGATCTCGTCGACGTCCCGCTGCTCGACGTCTTCTTTCGCGGCTTCGAAGCGATCCTTCACCGCCGTCCGCGGGTTCATCAACCCGCGTTCGTCGGCTTCGGCTTCCTCGTTGACGACGTCGCGCTGGATCTGGAGCCCCATCTTCGAGATCCGGCCCCGGAGTCGGTTGAACTCGAGGAAGGCGTCGACGAGGTCGCCGTGGACGTCCTCGAGCATGGCCTTTGTGGTGACGAGTTTCGAGTCGGCCAGCTGGGACATGTAGCACCCGCGCACGACGAGTCGGCCAGTGTCCTCGTGGTAGGTGAACTCGCGCACCTCGTAGGCGTCGCCGTCGTTGCACACGTACGGTGACGGTCCCTCGACGACCTTCTCGTTCCACACCTCGGGTGCGACGTAGAGCTTCCGGCGGGTGTCGTCGACGCCGTTGATGTGGTAGACGTCGACCATGTTCCGGTTTCTGAGCTTGCGAGCACCGGTCACGAACAGCCCGAGGAGTGGCGGCCCGAGCAAGAGCATCGCGGCGAAGATGCCCTTCGCGATCGGTGGCACGCCGGGGATCTCTGGACGGAACCAGATGAGCGCCGCGCCGAGCGAAACGGCGAGCCCGAAGACGAGGAACTGGCCTTCAGCTGCGACGTACGTCAGCCGGTCGGCCCAGCCGCCGAACGTCCCGCTCGTCTTGTCGCTCACGCCTCGATCACCCCGTTGTCTTCCGAACGGATCACGTAGGCTGCGCCGAGCGCCGCAAAGACGGTCGTCATGATGACGCCCGTGAACAGGCCGCTTTCACCGCCGAAATGACGAAACGGGTTCTTCTCGACCTGTCCAGTCGAAACGACGGCCCCGGTCCCTTGCTCGAGGCTCTGCCTCGTCGCGATCGCGACGGCCGCGCCGTTCCGATCGGCGACGTTGAACGTGATCGTCTGCGTTCCCTCGTCTAACCGGACTTCGCGATAGTTGAAGCTACCAGTTCCTTCTTCGAAGCCACCTGCCTCGGTCATGCTGATTGTCGTCGGTTCGTCTGCCTCGAGGTCGATCTCGAAGCGGCCGCTCGAATACCGCCAGTCGGTGATTCGCGTGTTCGTATCGATCGCCTGCGTGTCGTAGCTGTCCGGGGCGATCGTCGGGCCGTCCGTCGCGTTCGTCGCGTTGCTCGCGGTTGAGTCCTGTGCGACGACCGGGCCCATGAAGCCCATGCCCATCGCTGCTGCGACCATCGAAAAGACAAGAATTCGTCTCATGGTTATCGACCTGGAGTGACTAGATCGGTCACGAACGAGAGAACGACTAAGATCACGATTGCGATAATCGCTAGACCGGCGAACGAGCCATTATCTAAGAGTCCGGAGAATCCTGGTAATCCAATTACTGGGTCGTCATTCCCATCGTCCATGTTGACGATTATCTCCCTGGTCTCTTTGGAGTCGTTGAGGTACCGTAGGAACTGGGATACGTCATAGGTGTCGTACTGGGGTTGCTCCCAGCCGATGTTCTCGACCTCGTTGCCGTCGTCATCCGTCATCGACTCGATCGTGAAGTTGCCCTTGGCGAACGGCACTTGCGTTCCGTTCTGCGTTTGCATCAGCACGGTCGCATTCAGTTCTGAGACGTTGTACTCAACGCCTTTGTCGAAGCCGCCATCAGGCGTGTCCGTAGCGAACAACAGACCTTCATAAGATCTGTTATCGACGTACCCGGAGTAGATCGGTTCTCGCGACGTTTCAGTGACGTTCCAGTCTACATCGGTGTATCCAGTGTAGCTGACAGTCATCCGCGAAGCGTTCTGTAGATCGACGCCATTCAGATCGAGAGTACTCAGCAGCGCCACGCGGAACCGTTGACTCGTCACCTCCGACTCGCCAGACATGAAGCGGACTTGCCCTTCCGCACTCCGTAGCTCGGCAGTCGTGATCTGGCCAGCATCAAGCGCGTCGTACAGATCAGCCGCTAACCCGTTCTGGTAGTTCGCAACGACCTCATCAGACTGGTTCTGCCACATGTCCATGAGGTACGCATAGTCGTTGATGTTGAGCGGAACCGTCCCGGGTTGACCGTCCTCAATGGGATACTCAGTGTCGTAATTAGATGGGTCGATGTAGAGTTTGCCACCGAAGACCCATGCGACTATATCGCCAGAGACCTGTGTGTCGTATTCCTTCAGATTGTTGTAATTGTGAGATCCATATTCCAGAGTGTAGAAGAAGTCATCACTCGTTTTGTTGCCTCTGAAGTGCTCTAAGCGGACAGTCTCGTTCAAGTCTGCCGAATGACCCATGTCGTTGAGAGTGGCATTGAACCACACATCAAGTCCTTGGTATTCGTACTGCTCGCCATTGACGAGCGTCGCATTCACTGGCGTCGTGGTCCCGGTCAGCCTCGTGTGGTCGACTGGGTCTAAATCGGTGTTGTCAGTTTCAAGGTCGTAGTCGAGCGCCCGAATGTAGTCATCGGGGATCTCGCTGTGTTGCTGTGAGGCGTTGGCGATATACGCCATTTGGGCAGCGTGCTTGCTGGACGCAGCAAGTGTGCTTTTCTGTCGTTGTGCGTAGTAATCCTCGATCGCAGCCTTTGCATTCGAGTCTGCGATCGAGGGATCAGTGCCGTTTTCGTAGGCAGACGCGATTGCGTGACGCGCCTCAAGCGAGGCAAGCGTGCCAGTGTCCTGGCCGTAATTTTCCATGATCTGACGAATCTGCTCAGCGTTCTCACGCTCAGAGACCGCCAGATTGTTCAAATCGAGTTGGACCATTGCCTGCTCACGGTCCAAATCGGTTGTGTCGTGTGTCGCCTCAGGCTGGCAGTCGAAGACGAACCACTCTAAACCAGCCTGTTCGTAGAGGCACGTCTCGTTCGAGGCTTGTGCTGCAGCCGGAGCAGGCACGATCGCCGACATGACGAGCAGCCCGACAAGCAGCAGCGTGGTCACTTGGCAAGCGATGGACATGGGCTGAATGGGCCTCACGACCGATCACCACCGTTACTCGTGCGCCAGGCGACGAACCCAATCGCGGCCGCGATAATCACGATACCGAGCACCCCTGACGACGTCCCGGAATCCGAGCCCGGGAAGATGCCCCCGAGTGATCCGTCGTCGATCGTGACGCTGTCGGCCTCGAGGTCGTCGGCAGTGACGAGCACGCGATAGTCGTCGCCGTCGACGAGCCCGTCCGCCTCGGTGTACTCGGTGTCGGTCGTGTTGTCCGGATCGGACGCGATCGTGTCCTCGAGCACGAGCGTTGCGTTGGCCGGGTCGTCGTCGTACTCGGTCGCGTTGTAGATCGCGACGTCGGCCGTCGCGTTCGCCGGGTCGGTGATCGACTCGTTCCAGTCGACGGAGACGGTCAGGTTGCTCGAGTTGTCGAAGGTGACCGTCTCGTTGGCCATCTCCGTGGTCGCCGCGCTCGCGCTGATCGACGCGAGCGCGAGCGCGACGAGCGCGAAGACTACAACCGTCGTTGTGGTTTTTGAAAAATTCATGATAGCCTCGTTAGTAGTAGGCGATCAGGTAGTAGCCCGCTCCGTTCAGGAACAGCAGGAACACACCTGCGAACCAGTAGGATTCGAGGGCGCTCGAGACGGCCGGGACGATCGCCGAGAACAGATTCAAAACGACCATCAGAGCGACGATCGCCGCCTGTTCCTGCGAGAAGTCCGAGAAGTCGCGAGCCTCGTTACTGAACCAGGCCACTCCGAGAGCGACCATCGAGAAAACGAAGCCCCACGTGATTTCCGTTCCCGACGCGCTGTAAAGCACGTCGCTCATGTAGAACGTGATCGGGTTGTCCAGGCCGATCGTGCCGAGCCCGGACAGACTTAACGTCGCAGCCACGAACAGTGGCGCGAGTACGGCGTCGATGAGGTCGACGCCCTTGTTCTTCTTCATTCCAGCGAATAGGTTTGCGGTTGCCATGTGCAACGCTCGAGCGGTCGACCCCGCCCGTCTAATATCTCAGCTATTTGGGTAGTCATTAAGTATAATAGGTAACGGGTTGCCCGCCGGGTATGGCGATTCGAAAACTGCAGGAAATCGGTGGCGGATCGACAGGCGTGACCATCCCGAAAGACGATCTCGTCCTCGAGGATGTTCTCGACGAGGATGGGCAACTCGACGGAGACCACCACGCATATGTCAACTACGAGGGTGAAGGAATGTGGACACTGAAACTCCTCGACTTTGGGAGCGAGAAATGAGCGAGTCATCTGGAACCGGGTCTTCAGATCCGACCCCCTGGGGTTGCACGCAGATGTATACGCGATCCTCGATGTATGCACCCTGCCGTAGGCGATTGGCTCGTGAGGTGCATAGAATCGGCACCGATCCAACCGGCACCCGCGCCGATCACGCCGCAGCCCGGCCCCCGTACTTAAAGAACAGACCGGTCGGTCACCCACGACCGACGCGAATCGACCCCCCGTGCATACACTCGTTTAAACCATGACCAAGCGAACCAGTCTGAAGCTCACCGACGAACGACAGCGCAAGCTCGAGCAGGCGAGCGCGATCGTCGCGGTAGACGAGTACGACGACCCGCCGATGTCTGTCGTGATCGACGCGGCGTTGACCCATCTCCTCGAGAGTGAACAGAACATCCAGGACGCTCGAGGCAAGGTCGATCCCGAGACGATCCAGGCGATCGCGAACACGTCGGTCCTCGGACTTCGATACCGGACGAGTGTCGAAAGTCGATGGCGATGAAGTAACCGCTGTTTCTCCGCGTGAAGAAGGCTACGAGGTGACTTTTTGCGGTCGATTCGTACTCAAGTGAACTTCTGCTGCCTGTTTCGAAACCGCTTCAGCGAACTCGAGAGCTTCTTCTCCGAAGGTCACACTCATCACGCTTTTCCCTTCTGGAGTCTGGAGAGTGATCGAAACACGTCCATCTGGAGTCTGAAACGCTTCATAGAACATCACAGCGCCAATGATGAGGGTTGCAACTCCAGTCAGTGCAAGAAATTGAATTATTATGCTGTGGTCGATCGGTCCGAGAAGCCCAAAAGAGATAATCCCCACCAGTGCCAGTAGACCACCGACAATCAGTGAATTCTCGTCTGGTCCTTGGTCTGGAATTTGAGTGACTTTGACTCCACCGAGCGAGTCCAGAAAAATCGAGTTAACGAGTACGTTCTCAGATTTCTCCTTCTTATCCAATATCAGAAATCTCTTTTCAGTCAAAAGATATGTCTTCTCACCAATTTTCTTGGACTCTGATTCATCGACTATCGAGTGACCGTCGATTGCTTTTTCATTTTTTGCGATATACGGTTCGATCAATTCCTTATGCGATTTCGGGAGTGAAGGCATTTCTTGATCGGAAGTATCAATGAAATTGTTTTATCTTTTCGTTATGTTTCCAACAGT